>NZ_JAIAZY010000036.1 GCF_019459225.1 Bacillus sp. IITD106 | reverse complement strand
GTTTTATACATATTTTTTCAATAAAGGCTCCTCTTACGTAGAAGCTCCCATGCATACAATATTTCCAAACGTGGATAGCGAACTGCTCTCACATATAAAAGTAAATCGAATTGGACATTATGCTACCTATTTTAATTCAAACAACAGAGAGCGTTCTCATAATATTTTACTTGCAAGTGAAGCAATCAATAACCATGTCGTTTTTCCTGGTGAGACTTTTTCCTTTAATAAAGTGGTCGGAAAACGAACGAAGGAAAAGGGCTATAAGCGGGCACCGGTAATCGTAAAGGGTGAATATTCGGAGGACATTGGTGGTGGAATATGCCAAATTTCTTCAACGTTGTACAATGCAGTAGATAAAGCCGGGTTGACAATTACGGAACGATACTCCCATAGTAAACGGGTTGGCTATGTACCTTCAGGAAGAGACGCTACTGTTAGCTGGTATGGACCCGATTTCCGCTTTACGAACAATTACAACCAGCCTATATTTATTGATTCGATCAAATGTTTACGGTGGAACCGTTAGAATATTGGTGTATTCGTCAGATACCATTAATAATGAGCCACGAAAAATTCCTAGCGCTTCGTATAAGCTTCCGGAAGAAGTACCTCTGGGATCAGAGGTGAATCAGAATCATTAAGTTTTTCACAAAAACCGGACCAGTGTTGTCCGGTTTTTAGTTTGGATTTCTTCTTTTTTCATCTAGTGTTGTACTGTGCAACAAATTGTAACGATATGATTAAACGGGTAACAAAGTTAATGTCTTAAATATGGGTGTAATCGAGGTTACGCTTAGAGGTAGGTTAATTTTAAGTACAATGTTCGCCTTTTCGAGAAAATGGGCAAACGTATGTCCTAATATCATGAACTTTCAGAGGCAAAGTATTTGGGCTGATAGGCAAGTTACCAAAACCAGCTTTAGGTAATAAATTACTTGTATATGGCGAAGGTGGTGAGAAAATGGGTCGACGAATAAAACATACTTCACGTGACGTGGAGGAGTTAGCAAGGCTCATGCTTGCGGAAGCAATCGGTGAAGGCGTTCAAGGAATGAACATGGTAGGAACAGTTGTGGCTAATCGAGTCGAGGCAGACTGTTCTCCTGACTTCAAAGGGTTGCGCAATATCAGACATGCGATCTATCAAACCATACCTGGAACCGATATTCCTCACTTCGAGCCTGTTTTAAATGGAACATTGTATACACAACGTCCCAAAGAATCTGACCTCCAGAGGGCTAGGAATTTATTAAACGGTCATAGGGAACCTCGTTCAAGAATGAATTTGTGGTTTTTTAACCCTAGTCCGGGGAAAAAGTACCGAGCTCCTTGTACCGAAACGATGCCAAGATCTCCCATGACGAAGTTCGATTTTGCGCACAGGAACCATTGCTTCTATGTCGGGGTACCGGGCTATTGCCCAGAGTTTTATAGATAAATTAATAAAGGAGTTGATCTTCCCATGACTAGTGGAGATTCTGGTCATTATCCAATGAATTATTATCCTGTCTTTTATCCAGCTTCCATGATGAGGACCAGTCGAGCACAAGCTGCTGGCTCTCCGATGGCTATGCCTTCTGGACCCTCATATGCCGCCCCAGTGGTTCCGATGGGGACCACGCAGCAACTTCTGGGAGGCGCGATAGAAGAATCATTCATTGAAAATATCATACGCATCAACAAAGGTAAGGTAGGTACATTCTACTTTACTTATCAAGGTAACAACAAGTGGAATGCAATGGTTTACCACGGGCGCATAGAAACGGCTGGGCGTGATCACATCATCATCAGCGACCCGTCCAGCGGCAAACGCTACCTGCTAATGATGGCAAATCTCGACTGGGTGGAATTTGATGAAAAAATTAACTATCCTTACCCAAAAATCAGTCCGGATGTCCAGGCGTCTCTGACGACGTCGGAATGAGTTATAGAACGCTGAAAACCCGCTTACTTCTTTTGGAGGATGAGCGGTTTTTTAGTTTTGATCACATATAGAATGCAAATTCTATATTTCTACAAACGTTTTATATAGCACTCTTAGGACACTTTGTTAAAGATATACACCTTTCACCTTACGGGCGGCATGATGTGATAAAGCCAGGTTCCTTGATACTAGGGGGTTATGAGTAAGATGAGAGTGAACAGAAATAATCGTTTCGTTTTGATTGTTAGCGCTTCAATCATTATTTTGATGTAGTTTGACCATGCGTTATTGTGTTTGTGACAAGGTTAGTAAGCACTTGGTTGATCTTATCCTTATCAGTTTATTCTATGAACCCCACTCTTAAAAAAGAGGGGTTTTTTCTATGAATGAGAACATTCTTCTTCAAAGTTTTTACCCTGGTTTCAAGGATAGTACAGAAAAAAATTTCCTTTCACACTAAATAAACGTTGCAAGATACTTATTTTGTGTATATATTGTATATATACATTATATGAAAGCTTTCGGGTTCGAGTTAAATAAATACTTATAGAGGTGAAGCTGAGAGGAGAAAAGCTCAAATGTCAGACACACAAAAAACACATAATATGAATCTAGCAAAACGATGGACGATCACCATTGGTATATTTTTAATTGTTCAATTGATCTTTATTGCGGTAGATGGTACTTTCCTGGAGCCTAACATAAACGATAGTGATAACTTATTTGCCAGGACAGGAAGATGGATTTTGGATTCGAAGCTCTTTACTGAATGGATAACCCCTTATTCCTTTCCCTTTTTTAATATGTTCATGACCATTCACGTGATTGCTCTATTGATTCAAGCAGTACAGGACGTTATTTCAAGTATGCTTCCAAAAAATAAGAAAGAGGGATCGGCATGCAAATAATTATTTCCAACAGTTCAAAGGAGCCGATTTATGAACAAATTACGAATCAAATCAAATCGTTAATTTTAGCAGGTGAACTACAGGAGGGCGCGTCTTTACCTTCTATGCGTAAACTCGCAAAGGATTTACAAATCAGCGTCATCACGACGAAACGTGCCTATGAAGAATTGGAGAAGGCGGGCTTTATCTATTCCATTGTCGGAAAAGGGTCTTTTGTCGCAGAGCAAAATTTAGAGGTTATAAAAGAGAAGAAGTTGAAGGTCATTGAGGAGCAGTTGAGTGCGGTCATAACGAATAGCAAGGAAATTGGCCTGCCGCTTGATGAGCTCCAGCAATTATTGAAGATTTTATATGAGGAGTGAAATGAATGGAGAATGTGGTTGAATTAAAAAATGTAACGAAAAAATTCAAAGATTTTTCCGTTGAAAATATTGATCTACAGGTGAAGAAAGGCTTTGTAACGGGTTTTATTGGAGCTAATGGAGCGGGTAAGTCGACAACGATAAAAATGATGATGAATCTTTTAAAGCCAGATGCCGGGGAGGTAAAGCTTTTCGGATTGGATTACAAGAATCATGAAAAGGAGATTAAGGAGCGCATTGGGTTTGTATACGATGGCAATGTATTTTTTGAAGGGCTGAACTTAAAAGATATAAAGCGCATTATTGCACCTGCATACAAACACTGGGATCATACATTATTTAATCAATATATTGAGCAATTCGAATTACCGCTTAATAAAGCGATGAAAACTTTCTCGAAAGGGATGCAAATGAAGGCATCATTGGCGATAGCCCTATCACATCATGCAGAGCTAATCATTATGGATGAGCCAACAGCAGGTTTAGACCCTGTGTTTAGACGAGAGTTGCTGGGGCTTTTACAGGATTTAATGGTTGATGAAAATCGTACCATATTCTTCTCTACGCACATTACAACTGATTTAGATCGTATCGCAGATTATATAGCTTTTATACAGAGAGGGGAAATAATATTTAATAAATCCATTCATGATGTAGCTGAAAACTACGCGCTCGTTAAAGGAGGAATGGAACTTCTAGATAGAGACACTGAAAAGGATTTTGTTCATGTTCATCGTGCCTCAACAGGATTTGAAGCATTAACGGATAACATAAAATCAGTGAAAAATATTTTTGGGGATGCGGTTGTCATTGAACAAGCATCACTGGAAGATATCATGTATTACTTCAATCAAAGGAGGTTACATCATGTTTAATTTAATCAGGCGCGATGTCATATTACAGAAAAGGCAGCTATTAATCTTTATTCCTTTTATCGCATTCTTTATCATAATGGACTCACATCCAGCTTTGATTTTTCTGGTTGCCAGTATTTTTATTCCCTTTAACACATATGCTTACGATGAAAAAACTGAGACGAATATATTGTTAAATTCTTTACCTTACACACGCAAGGAAATTATCGCTTCTCGCTATCTTGGAGCGATCGTTTATATGGTGTTAGCCATTGGGGTGACAAGTCTAGCCTTATTTGCTTTGAATAAACAATTTACGATGACTGATATTGCGATTGGCTGTGGCTTATTCTTATTATTTTCTGCGTTTACATTCCCGTTATTTCATATATTCAAACCAGGGTATATTACAACGGTTGTTCTCATTAGCTTTATCCTTTTAGCAGGCATAGTACCGCCAATTGTTATGTTTTTAGCTGAACATTTAACAGCGATTACTGATTTTATTCTCAAATTATCCGTCTCGGCTTTATATACAGGAGCGGCAGTTGTGATCATGACACTTTATGCTGTTTCTTGGATAGTAACCAATATCATTTACCAACGAAAAGCATTTTAAGTGAAGTTGCGAGATTCTGCAGAGAATGAATAAACAACCAACTTTTAAAAACGTGAAAACATTGATTGCACGAGTACAAGCGGCAACATTTAGAATAAAGTTTGTTAAAATTTATACTGATAATCTAGATAAATAAAAGAATGAGCGTGGTTTTGAAAAAAGATTGATCAAAACACGCTCTTCATATATTTTATTGAATCATCTTTTATAAAAAAGTTTGAACATTTCTATTATGTTTCCTCCATTAAATCACCACTTTAAATGGAATAATTGTGTAGTATTTTTTTAAAACTAGCAGTTTACCTAATGTAACATTAACAAAGGCTGTCAACGTGACTTTTTTATTTCTTTTAATAGGTATTCATCTCTCACTATAATAATCCTCTGAAGAAGAGTCAGCATCACTTATGTATACCTCCATTTCTGGTCCACCAGTATGCTCATACCCAGTTGATGAAAACCATTCAGAAAAAACCTTCTCCCATATTCTTGGCATTGCATCGGGCATTGCGCCGTGTACCGGAAAAACTTCCAGGTTGCTGAAGGAATCTGTCTTACTTCCAATCAAATGGGATTTGTTCAATATTTTTTTCTGGACCGATTAAATAGGTTAGATTTTCTTGTTGTTTGTCAAAATCTATGCAAATTCCAATTAACCCAAGCGAACCACATTTTTAGCTAGTTCTTTTGTGAATCCATTCCGATTCGAATCTTCCAGAATGCAGCTATCTTTCGGTTGTTCTCTCCGCCAATAGTCATTGTACAAATACTTTTACCTACAACAGTAAATACGACTCACACTGCTTATTAAATATCACTGTCCCTTTAGCTACCCATTTAATAAAGCTTCACCATTGAGAATTATCTTAAATGGCTATATATAATAATTCGATTTATTTTAAAGAAGCGCACTCTTATTCAAGAAGTGCCCCCCTTTTGCTATAGATAGAAAAGAAACTTATTAAGTATCTTTAGTGGTATTATAATGTTTAAGTAGATCTTCAATATTTATTCCATTTATTTTCATTCCCGTTATGTTACTTTCTTCAATATCGACATTAGATAAATTACAGTTAGTTATTTTACTATTATTCAAATCACAATTCTCAAACTTTACTGGTCTTTGTTTTATATTATTTGGGTCATATAAAGGATGACCTTCACGTGGCATACCGATATTCCTTAAATATGCACCTCCCATTTGTGCACCGTCAATCTCGAGGTTACTAAGGTTAGCATCATTAATTTTGGTACTACTTAAATCAACATTTTCGAAGTATAGATTTTTACATAAGTTTTCAATAAATTTTGACCCTGAAATATCTGCATAACGTACATTTAATTCTCTAACATCATCAATGAAAGTGATTTTTTTATTATTTTCATTACTCATTTAATCAAATACCTACCTTCCCATAAAATTTGTTCGGTAAATAAACCAATTCTTTATTTCCACTAAAAATACCTGTTTTTTACACTATAAATTGTTCGACAATAACTTTTATTGCTGCTTCGTTAGTTAATCAGACTCTCCACAATCTAACGCCAGCATAAAAAATCAAAATCATTAATAAATCTTACACATTTAAAATGGTCTTATTATTTCAGTAGGCAGGGTAAAACGTAACTGTCCGTGGGGCTTGACCCCGTCAAGTAAACGGTTCGCTCCCAATTGAATTTAAACAAAATTTGTGCAGCAGCTATAACTAGAAATATAGCTTCAATATTAGTTTTAGAAAAAGCAGGACTACGTAAAGTAGGAACATTAAGGCAGAATAGACTTTTGAATGGGAAATGAGGATATTGAAATGTATGGTATTTTGCGAACAGAATATCAATAGTACCATTAAAAATACGTTATGTATTTTATGTAGTAGATAAAGAATGGTTGGAGGTGTTAAAGTGTCCCATAATAATTTATCTAGTATTAGATGCATTTTATTTGATTGAATGGAAACAATTGTTGACCTTACTGAACTGCCAACGTCTAGAGATTATGCTTTCTGGGCGTTTAACAATTCGGATGTAGAACATTATTGGGACAGTTTTGACGAATTTTTCAAATGCTATGAAATCGCTAAGAAGAATTGCGTTTGTAAACTACCGGAACATAAAGAGTATAGTTTAGATCAAGTTCTTAGTTTAACAGTCAATATGAATAATTCTATTAGTAAAGAGCTTAAAGGTGCAGTGAAAAATATAATACTAAAAAACTATTGGCAAAATTACACATCTAAATGTTTCATAAAAGAGGATGTAACCGAGATATTATCTTTATTGGAGGGTAGATATAAACTAGGCGTGATATCCAATTTTAAAGTTACAAAAGGAATTGAAGATCTTCTAGAGATGCATAATATTATTCATTATTTTGATTTTATTATTACATCCATTGATTGTGGCTGGAGAAAACCTCATCCAAATATTTATCTAGAAGCAATAGAGAAATCTTTGCTTATCCCTAGTGAAATATTATTGATCGGGGATGACTACCAAAACGACTTTATCGCACCCAGGAAATTAGGTATCCGTTCCTTACTTTTTGATAGAAATAATAAATATATAGATGAAAATGATAGAATTACAAGTTTTTATGACCTTAAATATTATTTATAAAACTTCCCGATTAATGTGACAGTCTTTCATGTATCTCTAATAGTTTAGTTGGGCGGAATTTACGATGGAAATAGAAGAGAAGATTAACAACGATGAATAAAATAGGAGACATTACGAAATGAATTAATTGAAGGGAAGATGAATATGAATAAAGCCAAAAATAATTCGCAAAGAAATCAGAAAATAATGCGGGAAAACTTAGATGATTTTTTAACAAAAGAGGAAATTAGGTTTTTAAAAGACTCATATAAACGTCGAACACTTTTTGATAAAGGTTTAGAATTTGAATATAATAATCTGCCTCCGCGAAAACCCGATAAAAAAACAAACTATACCATTAGTGAAGAGACTTTTGAGGAATTTGAAATATTTTCTAATAATATTTCGGAGAAAAAACGAATTACACGAGATGACCTTGTTGAAATGGCTTTACGAAAGTTTATGAGGGATTTTAAATAAGTTGCTAGGTCGATCTTAGGTCTGACGTGCAAGGCACCAGGTTCATCAATTTCCAAGAAACTATCCATATGACTTGAGAGGTGTAGTGATGTGAAAAAATTCATATTTATATTGGTATCATTTCTTTTGTCAGCTTCATTAGTTGGTTGTTCTGATGAAGGTTATCCGAAAACATATGAATTTAACAAAGCGGTAGAGCATTCCAATGTTATTGTTACCCTAAATCAAGTGAAAGAATATATGAACGAAAAAGATAAAGTAAGCGCGGTTGAATTTACGATTCAAAATAACCTAAATCATCCTATTCAATTTCCATTATCATATCACTTTCGAGATGATGAAAATAATCTGCACAATTTAATTGGATATAGTGCTGATGATGGTGCAACAAGCTCTCCCACAAAGACTGAAGATGTACCGTTTGAAATTCCTGCTAATAAAGAGGCTAAAATAACAATGGATTATGAGGGATTTGTAAAGGAATTTGAATGGAAATTAAATGTTGCAATTGATAATAAGATTGAGACATTCAGTTTTAATATAGTCTTGGAATAGTAGACGTATAAGTAAAGAGTCATCGCACTTTGAATTGCCCCCTGTCAAGTAGACAGTGGAAATAATAAAGATGACCTAAAGAAATTTCAGAATAAACTAAGTGAGTTTGAAAAATTAAATAGCCAAATTGATTCTTTAAAAAGAAAGAGAATATTAGACTTAAAAAAGTCAATTGCATGGCCATCCTAAATATCGAAAAGTCTTTTTTAGTGTTGATATTTATGATGCAGTCGTCAAAGACAATATTCAATCATTAAATCAATTTAAAGAATGGTTAATTGAAAAAAATGGAGTCAAATTATAACAAGGATGTAAAGAAGTTTACTGAATATAACGGAGGCAATATTTAAATAAGGAGCATAGTACTTTTTTCTTATTCAAGTGAAGAAGGAAAGATATTTAGTATCTAGGGGGAAGACATTTGTACCAAGAAATAGAAATATATTCGGAACCACTTTATCCTTATATAAAACCTTTTATATGGGAAGTCGAATTATTTAAAAGCAAGCCCGTTAGGCGGTTGAAACAATTAGCCCATTTTGGCGCTGGTTCATTAGTTTCACCTGTTGTACATAGCAGATTTGAACATACGGTAGGTGTCTGGAAGTTAACGGCATTTTTCTATCCTAATGATATTGAATTGCGAGTTGCAGCATTACTACACGATATTGGGCACTTACCATTTTCTCACGCTGTTGAAGATACTTTAGGTTTTAATCATCACGAATTAACAGAGCAATATATACTAGAGGATGAAATATCTTCTATTTTACAAAAGTTTAAAATTGATTCTCAAGCGATCATTAAAATATTGAATGAGCATTCTGTAATAACGGGAGTAGGAAATATTTTAGGAATTGACCATTTGGATAGTTTTTTTAGAGATACGTATATGTCAGGCATGTTAGAGATCCTTCCAAAACAATTAATAACAAAAATAAAATGTACAGCAGCTGGAATCGATACTGATATTGACACCGGACTTTATTTAATGCAACTGATTTTATCAGACCATAAGCTTTTTTTATCCCCTCATATGGTTGCTGTTGACAGATTATTAGCTGAAGCTTTAAAACTCCATTGGGAGACCATACCTGATAAAAATCAACTAATTTTTCCACGTCTAACAGATTCAGATGTGTTATCAATGTTAACTGCATCCAGGTCAAATGAAGCAAAGAAAATAATAAATACAATACTTTATAAACCAGATAAAATTCGAATCAATAATGAAAAAACAGGAAGTGGATATCAGATTAGCATAAGGAAGGTATATAATAAAATACCTACATGCAATGGGAAGCCTTTAACGGAATATAGCAATGAGGCGAAAGTGATTTTACAAGAATTGTCTAAGTTATCACTTGATTTAGAAGTAGTTGTAGAAAATTAAATTCATTTTAATTTGTAAAGAGATTTAAAGTAACGGTGCGTTGATTAAGAAGGACTAACGCATTTTTTGCTGAAGTTATTTCTACTAACGGAGCATGTTATTGTAAGGAGAGGGAACGAAGAATTACCAAGAGTAGGAGGATTATTTTGCAATATTTTATCGGGATTGTACCTTTAGATGATTATAAAAATAAAATAATAGAGTTCCAAAAAAGGTGGAAAAATCATTGGATTACTGACGCCGTCGAACCTCATATTACAGTAAAGGCACAAGGTGGCTTGACCCAAGATGAAGAATGGATTACCAAAGTGAAAGAAGTTTGCAAGGATTTTCATTCATTTAAAGTTTCAGTGAACAAACCGATGTTTTTTGGTGAAGATATTCTTTACCTGAGTGTTACATCAACAGAATTGTATGAACTCCATAAAAATATTGTGAGAGAAATTGCCCCTTCCGTAGAATTGATTAATAAATATTTTGAGCTTGATGATTTTACACCGCATATGACTTTAGGTAAGACCTATTACGGTATGTCAAAACAAGAGCTTAAAGATATGGCAAAATTGGCAGAAAAAGAGCTAAGTCCTTATCCAATTTTTGAAGTTGATTTTATAAGAATATATCGAGAAGTTGAACCCCAAAAATATGAAAAGTATTTGGATATTCCTTTGAAAAAATAACATTCACCCTCAACTAACGGTGGCTTTAACACAACAATGAGATCTTCACTATGGGGGTCTTTTTTTGACTAAATGGGTAGCTTTAATTCAATAAGGCGGTGTTTCTTTTGGAAGAATTAAAATCAATAAAAATACACCCTAATGTGTGGAGCCTTTTATCCTTTGCCACCTCAGAAAAAAACATTAAAAAAGAATATAAAGCATATATGGAATTACCAACCAGAAAATTATATGCCTATAAACTTGATGGTGAGATTGTAGGTTGTATTGGAATTGAATTTTTAGTTAAAAAGCGTTGTGAGATAAAGCATATTGCAGTATTGCCAAATCATAGAAAAGAAGGCATAGGAAGTAAAATGATTAATTTTATTTTAGAAATGTACTCATTAGCTTTCGTATTGGCGGAGACTGATAAAGAAGCTGTATATTTCTATAAACAATATGGATTCAAAATAACAAGTTTAGGAGAAAAGTATCCTGGAGTTGAACGTTTTCAATGCATTTTCGAGAATAATTAGCATTGTCTAATTGAAATAACGGGTGATTTACAAATAAGATTAATTAAACTTTTTTATAAATATCCTGAACTTTGTTATAGTCACAGGATCGTTCATCTTTTTCCTCAACGTCCTCTGACTGCTTGTCGTTATCGAATAAAGCAAAATAGTAAAGTAATCGGAGAAAAAGTAATTCGCAACCAACACGTCAATTCCTTGGCGTGTTTTTTGCTTTTAGGGAACTTATTTTTACTCATATCGTTACTATCAATAAGACATTCAAGGATGGTGTGAGATGGCGTTTGCCATATTAAAATGATATTTTTCCACTTCTGACGGCTAAGCTCCACAGCAACAAATCGGTTATAATAATTCTGAATGGGATGGGTTTGTAGAAATTGGAATCTTGGTAGGGGGATGTATCTTGTTTGGAAATACACGTACAAAGACGCAAAAAATATTAATTACGATTATTGGCTTTATATTATGCATTTCAGCATTGCGCATTGGGTGGTTTTTTTATTTCAATTCTGCCGAACAGCAAACAGCAAAAAAAGGTGTTGTTGATTTGCGGAGTGAAACATTGAACGATGAAGATTCCATTTCTTTAAACGGAGAGTGGGAGTTTTATCCTTCAACATTCATCATGGACGATCCACCCTCAGTTAGAAAGGTGCCACAATACATAAAAGTACCGGGGAATTGGAAAACGGAGATGAAACCTCTTAATGGAAATGCTTCAGGCTATGGCTCTTATAAGCTTAAGATTTTACTTCCGGAACAAGATGATACGATTTATGGTATTCAATTAAACGGATTCGGGGCATTCGCAAGCATTTATGTAAATGGAGAGTTACTAAACAAAGAAAATACTGCAGACAAACAGCCAGTGAAAAAAATAAAAAAACAAGGGCCGATGACTTCCATCTTTTCAACAGATGATAAAGAGATCGACTTAGTTATCCAAGTGTCCAATTTTGATAGTTTGAACTCGGGTGGCTTAAAAGATTCAGTCCGTTTCGGGCTCCAATCAGCCATTTCAAAGGAAGCATCCTTTTCTAAGTCGCTGCAATTGCTCGTCGGCATGATTTTTTTCCTTCATAGCTTTTACGCTTTAGCTATATTCATTTTCGGGAAAGGATACTATCAAAAAGAATTTCTGTATTTCAGTTTAATGACATTCCTTAATGGTTTTGTCATTTTAATAGATGACTATGTATTGCTGCATCTACCATTAGAAAATGACCTTTACCTCAAAATACTTTTTGTGATGCTGATCGGCTTACTGCTTTCAACATTAAAATTCATAAATGTCCTATTTCAAGTCAAGTCAACAATATCAAATAGTTTATTTATCATGTTCATCCCGATTTCCATCATTTTATTAACAACACCAGCTTTACACTGGCTATCAGGCAAGCTATTTTTAATCATCTATGCTGCTTTTATCGCCATCCAGCTCCTTATCCCTACTCTTTCATCTGTTAAAAAAGGAAATACTGATGGAATATTTATCCTGTTTTATTTATTATGTTTCATTTCAAATGGTATTTGGGGAACCGCCATTAAGACAGCTGTCATTCATATTCCATACTACCCGATTGACTACGTTATATCAGTTATGGTTATAGCCCTGTTGCTGTTCAGGCGTCATACGGAGGTGGTCCAGCTCAATGATGAGCAAAACATCAAATTGGCAAACGCCGACATTCAGAAAGATATTTTTCTTGCCAATACATCTCATGAACTGCGCAATCCGTTGCACGGCATTCTCAACATTGCACAGTCAATGCTAGAAAGTGATTCCTCGAATTTATCGATGAAAGAGAAAGAAAATCTTGAATTGCTATTGCAAATAGGCAATCGGATGGCATTTACCTTGAATGGTCTATTGGACTTAAGCAAATTAGATGATGGGCAAATTCAATTAAATCAAAAACCACTGGATATCCAAAGTCTCACTACGGGTATTATCGATATGATGCATTTCATGAAAAATACGAGCAGATTGACAATCACTTCTACTATTCCTGTATCTTTTCCAGCCGTCTATGCGGACGAGAGCAGGCTAGTCCAAATCCTTTTTAATTTGATGCATAATGCAGTTAAATTCACAGAAGAAGGAAACATTACAATTAGTGCAAGCAATAACATTAATACAGCAACCATTAGCATCCGTGATACGGGTGTTGGGATGAGCAAAGATACTTTGGCACGCATCTTCCATCGTTACGAGCATTCCGAAAATACAAGTCAAAGTGGAATTGGTCTCGGTTTAAATATTTCCAAACAGTTAGTTGAATTGCATGGAGGTACAATAGCCGTTCATTCGGAAGTGAATAAGGGGACGACGGTTACATTCACATTACCTTTAGCAAAAGATTCGTTACTAACAATTGAGGAAGTAGCTGCTACAGAGACTACCTATTCGATGCTCCAGAATCCTTCCAATAAAATTGAAGAAAAACAATCATCCAATATTAAACAAGGAACAAAAGTTGCCGGCAATATTCTTCTTGTCGACGATGATCCTATCAATCTTAAAGTTATAAGCAGCACTCTTGAAGCTCTTTACAATATATCGACCGCAGTAAGCGGAACAGAAGCGTTGGAAATGGTTGAATTCGGAAATTGGGACCTTATCATTGCGGACGTCATGATGCCGCAAATGTCCGGCTACGAATTGTGCAAGGAAATTCGCAAACAATATACAATTGCAGAACTTCCGATTTTACTCCTTACTGCCCGTAACCAAGCAATGGATATTTACTCAGGCTTTCTTGCGGGTGCAAACGATTATGTGTCCAAGCCGACAAACGCGATTGAGCTAAAAGCCCGTGTTCATTCGCTGCTTACACAAAACCAAGCAATCCAAGAACAGCTCCGTCTGGAGGCTGCTTATTTGCAAGCTCAAATTAAACCGCACTTCCTATACAACACGTTGAATACAATCGCATCATTAGGTGAATTGGACTCCAAACGGATGATTGAATTATTGCATGAGTTCGGCAATTACTTGCACAAAAGTTTCAATATGAACAACACACAAAGTGTAATCCCAATCGAAGATGAATTTGAACTTGTCCGTTCCTATCTATTTATCGAAAAAGAAAGGTTTGGCAGTCGACTTAATGTCATTTGGAAAGTTGATGATCTAAAGGACATACTCATTCCTCCCCTTTCAGTTCAAACAATTGTTGAAAATGCTCTGAACCATGGCATTCTCAAAAAACATGAAGGTGGGACAGTAACCATTTCAGTTGAAACAAACGATGACTCGCATATCATTTCGATTAGGGATGATGGTGTTGGAATGACCTCAGAAAAAGTCGAGGAAATCTTATCAAAACCGAACAAACATAAGCACGGGATTGGCATCGCCAATACGAATCGCCGTCTTAAACAGCTTTTCGGAAAAGGAATCCAGATTGACAGCCAGTTACATCATGGCACAACTGTTTCATTTCATATTCCAAAATGGTAATTGCGATATCTTAGTGGCATATAATTCTTCTACTTCAAAACACCTTGCAAATTTTGAGATGAGTTAACTCTAACACATGGAGACGTTTTAAAATTTTCTTCTTATACATATACCTAAAAAGCATATGAAGGTATTTGATATAGGTATTTGTTATTAGAATAACATCGTCTTATGATGTTAATGGTAAGGTGAATGACTTAAAGTCTGTTGCTTCTATTAAGGTGCAACAGACTAGATTTTGATATTAGTAGAAACGCAAGTTCGTGCTTATTGCTTTAGAGGAAGTGGAACAAATATTTTATGAAGAATTCCAAATGTTTACTTATATTTATCTTAGCTGTTGGTGTTTTTGGTATTCTTAATACCGAAATGGGTGTAATTGGCATACTTCCTGCCTTGGCAGATCATTTTAATGTCAGTGTTCCGACGGCTGGTTTAATGGTTAGTCTTTTTGCGCTAGCCATTGCCATTGCTGGACCAACATTGCCACTAGTGTTTTCTCGTATCAATCGAAAAAAAGTAATGTTATTAGTACTAGCTATCTTTATTATTGGTAACATTATTTCCATCTTTACAACCAATTTTACAGTTGCTTTAATAGCACGTGTGATACCAGGTTTTTTTCATCCTGTCTATGTCTCGATGGCTTTATCAGTTGCAGCTGCTTCTGTCAGTAAAAGGAAGCACCAAAAGCGATTTCCAAAGTATTTATAGGGGTTTCCGCAGGGATGGTTTTAGGTGTTCCAGTGGCAAGTTTTATGGCCAATACGTTTTCACTTGAGATTGCGATGTCCTTTTTCGCAATCGTAAATATATTTACATTTTTTGCGACAATACTATTCATACCTTCCATGCCGGTGCAAGAAAGACTTTCTTATGGCTCGCAATTAAAAATTTTAACGCATGGAGTCATTTGGCTCTCTATTTTGGGCATTCTTTTCTTAAACGCAGCCATTTTCGGGGTATTTAGTTATCTCGCTGAATATTTAGATGTAGTAACGAATATGTCGGCCAACGTCATTAGTGTCATGTTACTTGTCTACGGTTTGGCGAATATTGTAGGGAACATTATTGCGGGTAAACTACTTACAGACTATCCTATCCGTTCTGTAACCATCTTCCCAATTGTATTAACAGTTGTTTATCTTATCTTTTTCTTTGTTGCGGAATTTACGATACCTACAGCTATTATTATTTTGGTTTGGGGAGTATTGGGGGGGGATTGGTGCAAATATCAATCAATATTGGGTTATGTCTGCCGCATCCAAGGCTCCTGATTTTTAAAATGGGTTATTTCTGACTTCTGTTAACTTAGGTACCGCGATTGGATCAGGTATTGCTGGAGTTATCATTGCACAATTTGGAACGAAATACATTTTATTCGTAGGAGTTCTTTCGTTAGTGATCGGCTTTATATGTATTATACTTCGGAACTCATTGTATAAAACTACTGCATGATACGTTAACGGACCTGGGAACAGTATACTTTAACATTCAATCACAGTAGGGAATAAGGGGCGGAACAAAAAGTCCGAGTGCTGTAATAGTCAAAGATATTCAGTGAATTCTAGACGGGGAGTGAAGAAATTGAAAAAAGTAAAAATTGCTGGAAGAGAAATTTTCCCCATCGGCTTAGGCACTTCGAATGTGGGAGACAAAGCAGATAAATTCGATCAAGAAGTAGAAGCAATAAGGGCTGGTCTTGATCATGGGGTTCAAGTGATTGATACAGCTGAAATGTATGGCGATGGCAATGCTGAACGTTTCGTAGGTTACGCCATTGAACCTTTTGAACGAGAAAATTTATTCCTTGTTTCAAAGGTTCTTCCTAATAACGCTTCAAAAAGGCAAATTCCCATCAGTATAGATAATTCCTTAAAAAGGTTGAAAACCGATTATGTAGATCTTTATTTACTTCATTGGAAAGGCGGTATTCCAATGGAAGAAACAATCGAAGCAATGGAAAAAGCTAAATTGCAAGGGAAAATCAAATCTTGGGGTGTTTCTAATTTTGATGTAAATGATATGACTAAATTATTAAAATTGCCAAATGGTCATCACTGTGCCACGAATCAAGTTCGTTATAATTTAGGAGATCGTGGAATTGATTTCGATTTAGTTCCTATGATGAAAGAAAATAGCATACCATTAATGGCATATGCCCCTATAGCAAGAGGAGATCGTTTAGGTGCTAATCTAACGAAACAAAGAGTGTTACAAGATATTTCAAAAAAATATCATGCAGATGTTTTTCAAATTTTACTAGCTTGGTGTATTCGTAATGGGCAGACCATTGCGATTCCCAAATCTAGTAATACGGAACACGTTGTCAATAACGTAAAAGCTGCAGACATTCAGCTTACAGAAGAGGATCTAGCTAAAATAGATTCCGTTTATCCAGAACCACGTGTTAGTAAGCCACTTGCTTTGTGGTAAGTGAACCTAAACGCCTATATTTATTCATTTAAAATATAGGCGGCTCTTTCTATTAGTTAGTATTAGGGATTTCTATTTTGTTGTTTTTATGAATTTTTTCGGTCCCTGCTTCCAATGCAGTTCTGTATACCAATTCGCAATATTCTTTATTTAAACATCTGGCCTGAAACAAAAAGAAGCGCACTCTTATTAGAAGTGCGCTTTTTGCTATAGATGGAAAAGAAACTTATTCAGTATCTTTAGTGTTATTATAACGTTAAGTCTTCAATGTAATTCCATTTATTTTCATTATGACCTTAAATATTATTTATAACGCTTACTATCAATTAATAGCAAAGGTTGAAAAAAGATCCCTATTAGCTAGTGGATAACCACCATTATAAAACTTAAAAACTAATGATTAAAAGACTGTAAACACAATAAAGGAAGTTACTTGACAAAGCAAGCTCTCAAAAAAGCTATGTGAAGCTACTGCTTTTTTTATAAAGTGTCACAAAAGTTCTGCATCCGCTCGTTATATTAAGTGAGAGGAGGTATTACATGAAAGATGCAAATAAGGATTATGAAAAGATGGAAGAGTTATACGAGCTGTATGAACAAAAAATTTATTATGTAGCCTTTTCTGTTTTGAATAATATTCAACAGGCTGAGGATACGGTTCAAGAGACTTTCATTACCCTTTACCAGCATCTAGAAAAAGTTCGCAGCATGAATACCCAAGAGCTAAAACGCTACATTTTAAGAATCACGAAAAACAAGGCGATTGACATCTACCGGAAAAATAAACGACATGAACTATTCTTAGAAGAATATCAAAGAGAATCGCCGGAAGCAGTAGATGAAAATATTGAAAAATGGGAACAGAATGTAATGTCTGAGGTTCAAATAGATACGTTGCTGACAACGTTAAATGATTCTTACAAACAAGTTTTTAAGTACAAGGTCTTTTATAACTTGAATTATCGGGAAATTTCAAAGCTGATGGGGATTACGGAAGTCAACGTCCGCAAGCAATATGAACGGGCTCGTAAACGAATACTCAATATTATAGGAGGTACAGCGAATGATGAATTCAAAGCACTCTAAAAAATTAGAGGATTTAGCTGAAAAAATTGCTTTAGAAGATTTTGATAAATTAAATGAGCAATATACATTTTCAGATACCTATAAGCACAAAAAGAAATTATTTATGAATGAAATCAAGATGAAAGGTGGCCAACTACAAGCCAAGCGAAAGAAAAATCGTATTTTAATTGCTGCCGCCTGCTTAATGATTGCCTTGCCGACAACCGCCTTTGGAGCTGTTAAAGCTTATGACATGATGGTCCATAAACAAAATTATGAAGTAAATGTTTCAGTGGCGAATGATGCCCCAAAGAAGAACGACAGTTGGTATAAGATGGAACTTGGCTATTTACCAGAAAATATGGAAGCAATTGATGAAACTGAGATGAAATATTCATTTAAAGATAACTTTGCAAAGGGTGGATTTTCATTCATTCTTTGGAAATTAGGAAATAATTCAGATTTCCAAACCCTTTTTTCAAAAAGCTATGAAGAAAAAGAGATAAATGGCAAGAAGGCAGTAATCGTGAGTAGAGACACCGGTGACAAAAGATTAGGATTTGATAGACAGGTATTTCTCTTATTTGAGGAAGAGGGGATTATGCTAGAAAGTTATGTCGGAGATGATGTAAGCGAAGAACAAATGATGAATGTCATGGAAAATATTTCACTTGAGCCAACATCGCAAGAATATGCATCCGCTATATTGGATTATGACGAAGTCACGCTTTCCAAAAAAGCAAATGAATCAATAGAAGTACCTGTTGAAACTCCTTTACGAATAGACAGTACAGAGCTATTTAGCGTAGGTCAAAAGGTTCCGGTAGCCGACGAATCTGGCGGACTTGAGTACGTTATAGAAAAAGTTGAGGTTTTTGATTCGATCAAAGATTTTAAACAGGAGAACTTTAATGACTTTGCACTAGGAAAATTGGATGCGAACAAGGCGATAGATGAGAAAAAAAGATTAGTACCGTATAGCAGAGATGTATATAAATTCGGAAATGGTATAGATTCGATTCACGAATTAGTGGAGTCCCAATTAGTTAGCCCAAAATTTGTCTACCTGACAGCAACCGTTAAAAATACTGGTGAAAAAGCAACAGAAGAAACCTACATGTATCATCCTCTAAAAGTGCTTAAATCAGAAAATAATGAATGGTACTATTCTGAAGCATATGATATGGCCGCTCAAGAATATAGTATTAGGACAAGAGAAGTTGATTATCTAGAACCTCATGGAGATGGAAAAAGCTATTATAATATCGGAAGCATCGAGCCTGGACAAACAATGAACATTAACTTAGGTTATTTTGTGGATGAGGATAAACTAGATTCAATTTTCCTTGATGTTTCTTCGCAGTGGATTGATATTCGTCAATGAGGAATGAATCGATAAAAACATTCTAATAAACTGTGCAGCCGGATATTACCGCAAAGGTAATATCCGGCTGTAAACTGAATAAAAAAGCGTTCTCATAATGGGAAAGAAAAAAATGTTTAGGGTGACACACAAAATGAGAGACCTAAAGAATGAACATTTTAATAGCATCGTACATACGTATGGTACCGAACTTAAAGGATTTGCGTGGAGATATGTTAAGGATCCATATCTTGTTGAAGATATCATTCAAGAAGTATTTCTGAAATGTTTTATCCACTTGGATAAACTGGGGGACATTCGTTCAATGAAGGCATGGTTATATACGATAACAAAAAATCAATGTAAAGACTATTTGAGAACAAAGTATCATCAATACGTGATCCCCACTCCAGAATTCTTTATTTCCTCCTCAGTCACACCTGAATCGGAAGTGATGTTTCAACAAACGCATACGGAAATCCATGATTCCATAAGAGGTCTTCCGGAAAAGTATCAAGAGGTTTTATATCTTTCTTGTGTAAAAGAGCTGAAAATAAAAGAAATCCAACAATACCTTAATCTAAATATATCAACTGTTAAAACAAGACTTTTCAGGGCAAAACGTTTACTAAAAAATTATGAAAGGATTGTTTAAGTGAGATGAGAGTGAATTGCTAACAATTTCCTAACATAAATAATATTAACGGAGGCTTCTCATAAGTTGAGCAAACTTATGGCAAGCTTCTTTTTAATTTTATATATATAATTATTGTTGTAGGATTAAGAAGCCTAGTTTCAAGTGATTAATCTAAGCATATACGTGATACAATGGAAAAAAATAAATATGAAATAAAAGTTTAGTAGGGCGGACGAAAAGGATACCTTACATCGATAAATATTGCAGAATATCTTTCACAATTTATCGTACTTAAAAGGAGGATATGGCGCTAGTGTCAAAAAAGAATTCACAGGCTTGGGCAGAAGCCAAAAAACGTTGCCGTTTGAATGAGACAGATATTCAAATGGCTAAGGAGTTGGGGATGACAGCAAAGAGCTTAATTAAAAATATCCCCTCGCCTAATCAGCAATGGAAAGCACCTGTAAAAATATGGATTCGTGAGCTATATGAGAAAAAGTTCAATAGAACTCTTGCAGTTAAGCCTACTCTTAGTGAAGAAATAAAAAGAAAACCTAAAAAGCAAAAAAAACGGATTATTTCTGATCACCGGGTTGATGAGGAGGACATGCCATTTTGATGAAATCTAAGGCCGAACGATTATCTGATGAAGAAATAAAAGTCATATTGAGAGCAGCTGATGAAATTATTGCCAAAGGAGGAAGGACTCTTCTTGCCAAAATTTTAAAGGGGTCTCGGGAGCAGAAAGTATTACAACTAGAGCTGGATAAGTGTCCTGTCTATGGTTATTTTAAATCTGAGAAACTAGATGAAATTATGCAAAAAATTGATTGGATGATTGATTATGATTTTCTAGATATTGAGTATGACGGAAAATTACCACTGATTGTATATACAGAGCGTGGTTGGCACATAGAGTCCGATCAATATGCTGATGAACTTTTAAATGAATGGAAGGAATGGGCCAAGCAGGGAAAGCAAAATCCCGATATGAGCTATTTAAAGGATCGGAATAGGAAAATGATTCTATTGCTGCTACAGAAGATTAAAGAATCTGGAAATCAAGCGTTTATCCCTTATCTAGAATTATGGGAGAAAGTTGATTATAAAAAGGTAAGAGATGAAGTTCGAGCAACTATAAATGTATTAAATGGAAAAGTGCCGATTAATCATTCAATTGTAAAGGAAAGAACAGAATCTATCAATGATGCATTAGAGGGTTTAGAGCCGCAAGACCTGCTTTTAAAATGCTGGGTATGTGGAGAACGATTTACTTTTACAACGGGAGAGCAGCAGTTTTATAAGAAAAAAGGCTTTTCCGATCCGAAAAAATGTAAAAAGTGTCGTAATAAAAGAGATTACGAATTTACTTATTAATTCATGAAATATATTAGGGAATGTGATAGGTAGGCTTAGTATGAATTTGATATTAATGAAGTTCGGGTATCCCCCAGCTGTGATTCGAAGAGAAGAAAGAGAAGACTATTTGTATGCTTTGGAAGCAGCTGACGAAGGAAATTTAACTCCACTTATTGATTTGATAGCAAAAGAATAGAAAAAAAGCTTACTAATCATGATGGAATTTCTTGAATGATATTAATCAGATATAGGAGTGCCCTAAGCCGTAAAATGCAAACATATTGCTGACGCCATCCCATAAAAAACGGTAAATCCCGTTAAAGATGTTGCCATCAACAATATCCAAAATGTTGATTTACCGTACCTTTTTCACTTATCGTTAACGATATTTGGATGTATAAGTAAAATTCAACGTATAATAACCTACTAAACTATCGTTTCGTTCTTCTTCTTCTTCGTATCATTCAACTTTATCCTTTACGGTAAGACCGACCATAGGTTAATTTCCGGAGCAGGACTTCAGCCCACCCCCGCTTCCCATACCGATCCATATAATAAGCCATGATTACGCTTGCGAGCCAAGTGATGACCGCTGTTCCGGCCGCAATGAAGGTCAAACGCTCGAAGTAAGATCTTAGATTCAATGCGAACGGTGATATGATGACCAGCCATACGATCGATTGAAACAGGTATCCGCTTAACGACCGTTGCCCAAGCGCAATAATGGCGCGTGAAATCCGACTTTGAGACCATGTCGGATACTTAGTCATCACATATGCAATCAATCCAAACACGGAGACATATCCTACTCCTCCGAAGAACCCGGTCGTTTCGTAAAGCAGTTTGATCAACGACGCGGTATCCGCATCGGCATGAAGAACGCCAAGATTAAGCAGCCCCATAGGTAAACCGCCAATTGCAGCCGCTGCAATCCCGATCACGGAACACCATCTTAGCTTCCGAAGATGATTCGCAGGGTTTTCCAATATCCGCTGTCTCGCACACCAGGCGCCAAACCAGATAACGATAATCGAGGAGGCCATATAAACTGTATGCATCGGCCATTCACTCAGTCTTTCTATAAGGGAGGCTGCATAAGTCAGCGACAAGTTCGAGGGAAATGGACTTGTGACAGTCACAGCCGCTTCTGTAGACTCGTTGACTAGGTTAACGGCAATCCAACACATCAAGACCAGACAATAGATGATTAGGAACCCTAAATACCAAAATACTAATCTATAAATGCGCTCACTGCGATTCAGAAGCAGGAAGGCGAACAGCAGCCCTGCTACGCCGTATGCGCCGAGGATGTCTCCGGAATAGAGCAATACACCGTGAAAGAAACCGAAAATGAGAAGCCATCCATTTCGGCGGAGCAATAACGCACGCGCTTCAAGAGGGCTTCTTCCCGCTGCCTGTTGACGCATTGCAAGCTGAATCATCCCATATCCAAACATAAAGGCGAACATGGGGTATGTCCGTGCATGAAGAAACATAAATGAAAATAAATTGTAGATTCGCTCCAATCCTTGCGGGGCTAGCTCGACGCCGGGGGCCGAGGCAAAGAAGAATCCGGCGCAATTTGCCAATGCGATAAATAATAGCATAGATCCTCTCGCCAAATCCGGAGCGAGAGCACGCTCCGATTTTTGAACAGGTCCTAGGGTCTCGTTTTTTGTAAGCAACGATTGGGGGGAGGTTTCGTTTATCATGTTTTAATCTCCTTTTGACATTCCGAATTTTTGGATGAGTAAATTTTCATTCAATAATCGTTTAAAAAAAGAGCTTCGGCAATTTTAGCCGGCTCCTTTACACCGGATCTTTAAGTCCGGCAGCGCAACAGCCTTGCCCCAGTTAGTCTGGACACTTGATAAGGTAAGCCGTCAGCATTTCTGCATTTGGACAAACAAATCGATCTTTTAGCGAAAGCTTCATCATGGCTAACCCTTGCATCGTCGAGAAGAATAACAGGGTCATTTGATACGGATCTCCGGAACATAAATCACCCATTGACTGTCCTCTTCGAATCAGACTCACCATTCTTTCGAATAATTCGGAATTGTACTTTTCCGCAACCTCAGGGTCCAAATCACCCATCAGCAAGGAGTGAGCGATTAACACTAGGTACTGCGCCGATTCATCATTCTTATTCATTTCATCCACCATAGCGACGGATAAGTGTTTGATAATACTGGACGGGCGTTCGTCGGCATCAAGCAATAATTCTATCGTCTTCATTTCATGGATCGCCGTATTGACTAACTCGTGAAATAGATCATCTTTCTTTTTATAATGCCGATACATCAAACCTGTACTGACACCGGCTACGTCAGCAATTTCTTGAACGCTTGTTCCTCCCAAACCTTTGTGAGAGAATAATTGCAATCCAGCAGAGCGAATTTTGTTTTTTGTGATGGAGCGTAAGTGCTCATACTGTTCTTTTGTTCGTGGCATACGGCCCCCTCCCTTACAATGAGTGAATCTTTATTCATTATAAAGTGCCAGCAATCGATTTGCAATCATTATTTTTGATTGTTGATCAGTTGAACGACTTGATGATTACGAATGCGCTGTAAGCATTTTATCCAATCATAAATGGCACGATATGAGGACAATACCTCCCTAGTTTAAAGGAATTTACTAAGATCGATATACACAATATAAAAATTTGAAATGGGTTGGAGATAAATAAAACTTGCTTAAGCACTATTTATCAAAAAGAATATGAGAAATTAACTAAAAATTAAAAGTAGACTTTTTAAATTAATGATTTAAAAAGAAAAAATATAGAAATTGGTAGGATTGTGTTAATCCTACCAATAAAAAATGTAGAAAGGAGTTGAAGAAGTAAAGCGATGCCTAAATGAAAAATCTAACACTATTAATCTATTTTTCCAAAAATTTCACTCAGCTTCATTAAATATATTTTTATTCAAAAAGTCATTGCGAAACTTACCATTCGGGTCATACTTCTTAAGCAGTTGCTGAAAAGCAGGCATCTTTTCATAGAGTGTTTGTATTTTTGCGGGTGCGGTAGTAAACACTTTTCCCCAATGTGGCTTCGCTTGAAAAGGTTCAAGCTGGGCTTCGATGAGTGGTAGCACCTTTTGAACTTCCGCCCATTTATCCTGCCATGTAAAGTGAATGGCAACAGAATCCTGCTTATAGGATGGGCTCATCCAAAGCTCGTCCTGCGCAATGGTCCGCACTTCTGATATAAGTAGATGTGGTGCAATTTGTTCACGGATTTCACTAATCGCACAAAGAGCGTCATAGGCATGCTCGCGTGCAAAAATATATTCACTTTGCAGCTCTTGGCCTTTACTTGGGGTAAAATCCATTCGGAAGTGTGGTAAGCGATCTAGCCAATCCCCTGGAACACCTAACTGCGCTGTACAATTTTCTGCCCCAACCCCTCGGACGGGATGGAGATTTCCTTTGGCCGCTTTTGCTCCATAAAAGTCACTTCCTAACGAAAAAGTCTCATCATCCGTCAGTTTGCTCTTCAGCCACACCTGATTAAACGTTTCGTCCTGCCAATCCGTAAACAGACTTACGCTATAGGCGCTGGAAGTAATGGCATCAAAATCATGAGTTAGTTGTGCTAATGGGAGATTTTCGTAAACATCCTGCCTCATTTGACAACTTGGAAGTACATCGAGTGTTAATTGTGTGACGACGCCTAATCCACCTAGCCCAACAACCGCGCCATGTAATTCATCTTCGGATTTTTCCCTTGAAAAAGTTACAATACTTCCATTGGCGGTGACAACTTCCATAGCGCGTACAGCGGCAGCTAAATTTTGATTGCCATCACCTGAACCATGTGTTGCTGTTGCACAAGCTCCAGCAACCGAAATGTGTGGAAGGGAAGCAAGATTATGTAAGGCATAACCATGTTGTTGAAGCACATGACAAAGGTCGCCATACTTGATTCCTCCCTGCACAGTTACAGTATCCTTTTCATAATCAATGGATAACACTTTGTTGATTCTTTGCAGAGATACTATATTCTCATTCGAATCCGCGATACTATTAAACGAGTGACGCGTTCCAATCACACGTAGACTTGTTAACCTCGAGACTAACTGTTGTACGTCTTCAACAGATTCAGGTTCATGCCAGTTAGTCGTGCTATATTGAAAATTTCCTGCCCAATTTCTTTTCATATCCATTAAACCTACTCCTCTTTGACTGTTTCTTAAGCTTAACTATACGCTTAAGAAGATAAAACTTTCAATCTATTTGGTCTCTACTGTTGATCGCGCCAGATTGCTGAACAACATTTAGAATCTAGGTTAAAGTCTAGGAGATATTGTGAAACGATGTACTAAAAGTAATACCACACTAATTAGATGGGTAACGATATTGTAAATGTTGTCCCCTTCTGTAATGCACTCTCTACCTCAACTACTCCATCATGCGCTTCAATTAAATTTTTCACAATTGCCATACCTAAACCTGTTCCTTCAGATTTCTGCTCTGTCGTAGTGCCCCGGTAATAGCGATTAAATAAATTTTGTTTTGTCTCCTCTGTCATTCCAATCCCATTATCATGGATACGGATGGTTAGCAGATCTTGTTGTTTTTCAATCTTCGTTTTAATCATAACGGGTGTCTCATTATGAATGATTGCATTCAAATAAATATTTTGTAATGCTCGTTTTAACAAATGTGAATCAAATCCTATGGCTAAATCATGTGATTCCGTATGTAATTCAAAGTGATGCTTTTGTGCACCCAAATCATTGCTAACTTCTGCCACAACTTTTTGGATAAACGCTACAATATTCTGTGTTGTTTTACGGATAGGTGCTGACTGTGCACTGTCAAAACGAATTGCTAAATTCAAGTCCTGTACAAGTTGCTCCATATGAGTTCCCTTATCATCAATCTCCTGTATGAAATTGCGCTGCTCCTCTTTAGTCCAATCATAATCAGGATTTAATAACAATGTAGAATAGCCTTTAATATATGTTAATGGTGTTTTTAAGTCATGTGATATTCCCGCAATCCAATCGCGCTTTGCTTCCTCCAATTGAGCGCGCTCGACATTTGATTTTTTCAATTGCCCCTGCATGCGATCAAGTTGCATAATAACCTCTTGATATAAGTGAAAGCGCATTTTAAACTTTCCTTTGCGATTATACATTTTATAACGGTCTATAAGTGGGGAAAAATCTTCATTCCCTAGTTGATGAATCCATTTCATTACGAGTAATAAAGGGCTCCCGAAGTACCAGCCGAACCATATAATCCATAAGGCTGTCACAATGCCAATGACAACGATGACCATCCAATCATAACGTTCGCCGTCAAGCCCCAGTTTCGGCAAAATTCCTTCCATCGCAAGTGGCACAGTCAATGCTAAAAGCAATAGCCAAAAGACAAAGCCTAATAATAAATGTTGAATAAAGCGTTGTTGGATTTTCATTAAGCATCACCTGTTGGCGGAATAAATTTATAGCCAATCCCTCTTAAATTCACGATAATACTCGGCTTTCTCGTATTATCTCCCAACTTTTTACGCAATTTTGCGATGTGGATTGTAACAGTTTTTTCCTCGCCATACACATCTTCCCCCCATACAAGTTCATAAATTTGGGAGGTCGTAAATACCCGGTTTGGATTTTTACAGAAGAACTGTAGTAATTCCAACTCTTTTGCAGTGGCTTGAACAGCATTCCCATGAACTGTTAATAAAGCCTTATCTGGTGAAAATATAAACGTTTCATATTCATAGCTCTTTACTTCAGGTTGATCAGTCTTTTTTTCGTACACGCGCTGACGACGTAAAATTGCCCGTATTCTTGCGACAACTTCAAGTGGATTAAAAGGCTTGGTAATATAATCGTCTCCTCCGACACTTAATCCTGTTAATTTATCAAAATCACTGGAACGAGCACTAATGAATAAAATGGGAGCCGTCGTTTGTTGGCGAATGCCAGAACATAACTCATAGCCATCACCATCTGGCAACATCACGTCCAATAAAATAATATCGAAATTCTGCTCCTCTAAAGCTTGAAGTGCCGCCACTTTTGTTGATGCTGTTGTAATATTTGAAAAATGCTCTTTTTGCAATGTGATTTCAAGCATTTTTAAAATACCCACTTCATCATCCACAATTAAAATGTTTGCATCATCTATCATGCGATTCCCTCTTTTTTACTTCTATTCTAACAAGTTTTTTCTTCTATACCTATCTTTTAAGGAAAAATTACGTACATTTTCCCACCTGTTTACTTTGTTTTTACTTTCATTTTTTACACTGTAATTAGCAATTAAACGGGAGGCTTATGTTATGGGTTATATGATTCAAACACATCAATTAACAAAACGTTATACAGTCAAACCTGTCATTAACCAAGTAAGTATGAAAATTAAAGAAGGCGAAATTTATGGTTTTCTCGGTCCAAACGGTGCTGGAAAAACAACGTTGATGAAAATGCTATTAAATTTGGTAAAGCCGACATCTGGTGAAATTTTCATTCAAAATCAGCCTATTAGAACAGGTTCGTATAAATATTTAAAAGAAATCGGCAGCCTTATTGAATATCCAATCTTTTATGAGGAGCTAACCGCACATGAAAATTTGCAAATGCACTGTGCTTATATAGGGTATAAAGACCAAAGCCATATAAAGAAAGTATTAGACATTGTAGGCCTGCAGCAAATTGAAAGGAAGAAAGTAAAGGAATTTTCCCTCGGTATGCGTCAACGTCTGGCAATTGGGCGAGCCATTGTTGCTAAACCCAAAATGCTAATTTTAGATGAGCCCATTAATGGGCTGGATCCCATTGGCATTAAAGAAGTGAGAGAGTTGCTTATCATGCTAAAACAGCAATATGGTATGACCATTTTAATTTCGAGCCATATCGTCTCAGAAATCGAATCCATTGCAGATACGATTGGCGTATTAAATCATGGAGAACTAATTGAGGAAATTTCGATGCATTCCTTGCGAGATAAACAGCAATCAATGATAGAGATGGTTGTTAGTGACACGAAAAAAGCGAAACGGTTATTAGAGGAAAAATTCAACGCTAAAGTGCAGATTACGAATGCTAGAACTCTGAACATCCAACAAACACACGAAAAGCCATCAACATTAACAAAGCATTTAATTATGCATGGTGTTGATGTAGATGAGGTCGAAGCTGTACATCAATCGTTAGAAGAATACTTTGTCAATAGTATTAATGGAGGGAAACAATATGCTTAGTTTAATAAAATTAGAATGGCGCAAGCATCATATGGAACGTTATTTTATCAGCTTTTTCTTCTGTGTTGTTGCCATTTATGGCTTTGTGGCATTCATTTCATTAGCTTCAAAAAATGATGTAGACGGGGCTATGGGTTCATTTCAAGAATTTATGTCACTGGTAAATATTTTATCAAATATTACCTTTATTATTTTGGGCAGTGTTATTTTATCTCGCTTGATTATTTCAGAATTTCGTATGAAAACGATGCAAGTATTGTTTACCTATCCTATAAAGCGCAAAAAACTGTTATTTGCTAAGTTAATGCTCGCTTACTTATTTACTGCTGGCAGCTTATTTGCTGGCGTTTGGCTCATGCAAATAATCACTTACTTTTTACAGCCTTCACTTGGGTTATTTGAAGGCACAGTATCGATTCAAGATTTAGTTGCGACATTACCAAAAACGTTGACGAACGCGTTAACGATGGGAGCAATTTCTTTGATTCCGTTATTCTTCGGTATGCGTAAAAAGTCGACTGCTGCCACGATTACATCTGCTGTCATTATCGGCTTTTTAATTAATGCAACTGTCTCTGATGGCGGAGAAACATTTAGCCTAGCTGACATTGTACTGATTCCACTCATTTTAGCAATCCTTGGCATTGGCATTGCCTATTTATCATTCCGCAACATTGATATAAAGGATGTGGGATGAATGATCCGAAAAATGTTATTTATATTGTTGCTTGGAATCATCAGTGTAACGGTTATTCTTTTTATGAAACAACCAGCTAAGACAATGGCCATTGGTGATTATGAAGCGATGCCGCATATTGATGTGACATTTGATGCGTTAAATATGGTAATTTCCAACTCACCCGATGATAAAATTCATGTTCGATTACAAGGGCACAAATTAAATGAAAATAAGCTGTCTATCACTGAAGAAAACGATAAATTCGTTATTAAAGAACAGCAAGGTAAGAAAAAATGGAAAGATCATATTCATTTTCGTTCAACGCCAACCATAATCATGCAACTGCCCAAATCTCAAATTACAACACTCACACTTAACGGTACAGATGGAGATGTCACGATTCAGGATTTAATGCTCGAGTCAGTACGAGTAGAAACATCTGCAGGCATGACGCATCTAAAAAAACTATCCATTTCAAATGCTGACATTCAAACAAAAGATGGCAATGTGACAATCGCTAAAAGTGCAATCGAAAACTTAGGGATTACCTCAACTGCAGGTAATGTTTCCATAAAAGATAGTACAGGCTCAACACATATGATACAAACGGTTGATGGACAAATCAAAATGACAGAGGCTGCAGAACAGCCGAATGTACATGTTGAAAGCGTTTCGGGTGATATTGGTATTCACTATAAAAAAGCACCAATCTCACTTCAATTAACGACAATTGGTCCAGATATAAAGATTAAATTACCAAAGTATAATAAGATTTCACAAGTTATTGGTGGTGGTGCTAATACCCTTTCAGCCGAAACGAAAGATGGCGTTATTGTAATTGACCAGAAAATAGAGTGACAGAGAAATAACCCTTGTCAAGAATGTTGAAAAGCTTATAAGCTTCTTATCCGAACCATTTGTCAAAAAGAATTTGAGAAATTAACAGAAATTTAAAAGTAGAGGATTGAAAAAGATAACTTGTAGGATGACATATGTAAGATTAAACTTTTATTAAATTTAAAAAGGATTAAAAGAGAAAATATACAGAAATTGGTAGGATTGATGTTAATCCTACCAATAAAAAAATGTAGAAACGGGTTGAAGAAGCGAAGCGGTACCTAAATGAAAAGTCAAACACTATTAATCTATCAGCATTCTGAGGAATTTCTTATGAAAGCTTTCATAATTAATCCAAAAGTATCAATATGTCCTTATCGTCTTAAAACAATAGAGAACAGTAATTACCTGAATGTGAATAAATTCTATATTATTCAAAACATAACGATAATGGCTACATATAATTAATGCTGAATATCTTCATTTTTTATAATAGATTCAAATGATGGTGCTACACTTGAATGCAAGGCGATTAATTCATGATCATAATTATGTCTTACTTCGCACTTTCTATCAAAAATCATCGTCGCCTCATCTCCAGGTTTACAAGCCGGCCATTCAGGCAGGTCTTTTGAAGAAGGTGTGCCATTCTTTGCAAAACTAATCCATGCATCAAACATTTGCTTCTCCAATAAATCTGAAACACCAGGAATATTACATACTGGAACTTTATCCGTATTACGGAAGACAAATGGAATTTCGCTGCAATGCCAAGCAGTTCTTCCATCATCATAAGGAAACTCTAAACTAAACATATACGAATACGTAGGAGCCTCCTGATGCTCTGCTTTCTTAGCGATAAAATCAATAGAGGGTGCACGGAATAAGGAATCAATAAATAGTAAGTCTGTCAAATTTTTTTCTGGATAAGCTTCTTTAAAGAAGCTTATTAGTTTTTCACTATGTTCTCCGTATCTTTTTGTAACTAATTCTTCCATTTGTTGACTGGATAGATTTTCTTTGTCGGCAATTCCTGGTCCAAATGCTGGGAATTCTGCAAAAACTGTGCCTACCATTACAGGTATCGTTTTGGCATGTTCCGTAAATCCAACAACTCGTGGATCTCCTACATAAAAATCATTCTGAATTGGAGTACAACCAACATAATGGCCCTCTTTCGCCATTTTTTCCGATACCTTATTATAGGCTTCTGCTAAATGTGGATATGGAATAGTTTCTAGTTTATCAACTTCTTCCTCTCTATAGCCGAGTTCATTAAGTAAGGCTTTTACAATTTCTGTTCCATCTACTTTTCCTGTTGCCACAAATCCATCAATCAATCCACTCTGGATGATTCCTTTATGAAACAACCCATCTGCTTCTGGTGTTTGCATCAAAGTCCAAACTTTCATGCCACCTCCAGACTGTCCAAATAATGTTACATTTTCCGGATCTCCACCAAAGTTCTCAATATTATCTTGAATCCACTTTAAAGCAGCAACCATATCAGCATTTCCTGCATTGCCTGAATTGTTATATTTTTCCCCGAATGGTGATAAATCTAAATAACCTAAAATATTTAAGCGATGATTTAAGCTTACTATGACGACATCACCAAATTTGCTCATATTTTCCCCATCATAAGCTACTTGTTCAATGGACGATCCAGCTGAAAAACCACCGCCATGCAGCCAAACGAGAACTGGCTTTTTAGCATTTTTGTCTATACTCTGTGTCCAAATGTTCAAATACTGACAATTTTCATCCATTGGCCAATAACGATGAGGAACAAGTATTTCTCCTAAAGGTTGTTCTTGTTTCAACAAAGGACTTACATATCCGTAAGATGTTGCTTCTTTCACACCATCCCAAGGTTGAACTTCTGTGGGCATCTGGAACCGTTTAGCATCCGCATATTTGATGCCGTGGAAAGTATACGTTCCATCAATCTTATAACCTCTTAATTTTCCAGCTTTTGTTTCTACAATTGGTTCTGTTTTACTACAAGTAAATGTTCTCGACATATCATGTCCCCCTTATTTTCTGTAATTCAAACAATAACTTTTTGGTAGATTTATGCTACCAATATCAATCTTAAATTAATAGAACAATAAATGAAAGCGGTCCTTTTCCACATAACTTTTAAAAGGTGTGGCACGGAAACTATTTTTTTCTGTTCTTGTGTTACAATAAACGTAACATTTTTATCCTAGGGGGCGAAAAAATGTACACGGTACTTACATATTTTGTTACCCTTTTTGTCATCGTGATAGCAGTCTTTACTTCGCTTTTATTTAAATATGAGTTAGAGAAAATGTTTCGAATAAAAAGCAATGTACTCCAATTTCATATATGTAATGTGGTAATTACATTAATGGTATCGTTTGGGGTCTACACTGTCATGACCATTTATATCGTTGGCAATGAATTTAATTTCCTACTGCAATTAGTTATCCTCCTGTTAATGATCTTTCCTATATATATAGTAGGTCACCTAGCATTTGAAAAATATAAATTAAAATACTGGCCATACGAAACTGCTGACAATAAGAAAGTGATTCTCCTAAACGAAAAATACTTGAAAAAGAAAAAAATGCCGTCAAGATTGAGAAATTATAATGCTGCTTCCAAGGAAACTAAATCAAAGAAGTTTAAAATCGAAGGAGAATGACGATAATATGGACGTTTTTGCAAAATATTTAGCTAGTATTGATAACCCCGACCACCGTGATCGAACAGAGGAAATTTTGGCGTGGGTCGCTAATAAATTCCCAATATTAGAACCGCAACTCAAATGGAATACGCCAATGTTTACCAATCACGGAACATATATTATCGGTTTTTCAACTGCAAAGCATCATTTGAGTGTTTCACCCGAAGAAGTAGGCATTGAGCGCTTTGCTGATGATATAGCACAAGCAGGCTATAGTGCTACGAAAGGCTTGTTTCGAATTCCATGGAATGAGCTGGTAAATTACGAATTGCTTGGGAAAATGATTGAGTTTAATATACAGGACAAAGCAGAGTACACGAATTTTTGGCGGTAATAATGCAGAAAGCGAAATCATTTCCGATTTGGAGGAATGGGAGATGAATTTTGAACATGTTAGGGAAGCGCTCATCGAATGGGAAACATTGAGCGCAAATAAAGAAAATCGCGTCTTATTTGAAGCGCGTGCCAAGGAATTACGTGACTTGCTCAGCAACCTTGAAGGGGAGCGTAGGCTTGGGAGAGAAGAAGGAAGAAAAGAAAGTATGATAAAAGAAAGGCATAATGTTGCTTTGAAAATGCTTCAGGAAGGAATGGAACCTTCTATAGTAATGAAGGTTACCGGGTTAAGTGAGGACGTCATTAGGAAGTTAACCACCGAAATTAATTGACTTGATGTATTCTCAACCATAGCAAAATCCCCCTCAACTACAAGGAGGATTTCTATATAAATGTTAAGAATCATCAACCGCATTAAAAGCTGATCCGCATTATGAAAAACGAGTTGCTGAAGAAATTGTTAATTTGAAAGAAAAGAATACAAATTCCTCTACCTCTATTTTTATTTTTTCACAGCATGCACGTAATGAATCGTTTCAAAAGCCGTTAAATAATCATCTCGGTTTTTAAAATAAAGCTCATTTATTTTTTCAGGTGATAGATGTTCATAAATGAGTAAACCTGATTTTTCCAACAATTTCTCCAACTCGGAATATGAAAAACAAGATTTCATCGGCTCACCTCCGACTGCTGCCATTTTCACCATATTTTCCACCCTGTTAGAATGACCCTTTTCTTTAAATAATCCTTCATCTCCATAATCAAACACAATTGAACTGCCTGATGGTACATTGTGGAATAAATGCTTCATCAAGTTAGATAATTCTTCTTTCGCTAAATAAAATGAAACACCTAGAAGGCTAAAAAATGTTTTCTGCTCTTCGAATCCGTGGTCTAATAGTGTTTGAAAAGAGAACTGTTTGGTAAAATCCATTGAAATAAAATGCATATTGCTTGGTATCGTGAGATTGATTTCTTCCAATCTCTTCTTTTTAAATTCCTGCGTGATTGGGTGATCGATTTCGAATATTTCTAGCTTGTTTCCCAATTCGGGATGACGAAAGCCGAACGTATCCATTCCAGCGCCGAGTATAACATATTGTGTTATGCCAAGCTTCATTTCATTTTCCAAAACTTTTTCGTTATAAGCTGCACGCGCCAAAGGAGTGGGAGCCAGCTGGATTTGAGTAATCCATTTTAAAATTTCTTCTGAATTTCCTTTAAATTTTTCCGCTATTTCCTTGTTGAAAAACTGAATGCCTTGTACCATATTTTCTTTGATGTCGTAATATTCTTTTTGTGTTATAAGCTCTTTCGCCATAAAGTCATTAAAGATTATTGGCCTATCATTTTGACTATGGTAGGCCCGTGCAAATGCAGAAACTAATGAAGTCACACTGGATTCGCCTTTTTTCATATAGTCCACTCCTTCATATACAACAAAAATAGGATTCCCCTGGCCAGGAGAATCCTATTATAAACATTAAAATTATAAATGTAAATTATAGCACAAATGAATTTTTTTGTCAATTTTTTTGCTTAATTCTACTTATACTAAAATAAAAAAACCAGTATAACATTAACGGGTTCGGTTTTGGAGTACAAAACACAAAAAGCAGCAGAAATAACAGTCCTATTATCAGGCAATTAACATCGTGATTATCACCATAATTAACACCATAATTAACAGCAAAACTAACACACAAAAGGAGTTTGGATATCCAAGCTCCTTTTGTGAGTTTTGTATTGGCCTTTCTTTCATAATCGCGCCCTATTCTTGAATAACCTGCATGTTCAAGGTTCTAATGTAGGCTCGGCTCTACTTTTTTAACTCGTAATGTAGCAAAACGTTTCCAGACTTAAAGGCTTTCGTCTCTACAAGTGTAAGACCAAACTGTTTAACATGTTTAAACAGTGGCTTACCTTCTCCTGCAACAACTGGAGTAACAATAAACAAAAATTCGTCAATTAATCCTTCGTCCGCAAGTTGCTGGACGATTGTACCACTGCCCATAATAAGAATATCGGTGCCTGCTTCATCCTTTAGATTCCTTACCACTTCGACAATATTACCATTGAATAGTTTGGTGTTCTCCCAGGTAGTTTCCTTCAGCTTATTCGAAAAGACCACTTTCGTCATGTTAGTTAACTCTTCAGCAACAGCCTTCATCTCTTTGGGGGTATCGGGATCATCCCTTAAAGGAACCCAGCTGCGTTGAAAACCCATGTATGTAACCCCGCCTAATATGAGAGTGTCCAAGTGCCTGTTTGAATGTACGGCTTGGTCAACTTCAGGATCATGTATAAACCAATCCATTCCGAAGGTTGCGTCGTTTAAACTTGCAAAATAACCGTCAATTGAAATTCTGTTTAACATAATAATTTTTCTCATGCTAAATCGCTCCTTGCGCATTGGATAAGTACATATTACTACCGCGTCTGAGTAAAAAATTGTATAATCCCGTCACATTTGAGGTTCACCTAATAGCATTTCACAATATTGACTGCGCACCTAACCTTGTGACCCTTCATTCGCCCTAATTATCCCTTTGACTTTGGAAATCGGTATGCGCCTTTCGTTGTGTTTTACATATCCATCATAGCCAGAAAAAATTAAAGAAACAGTCATTTTCTATAAATACGACGAGCCGGCCTGGTCACTATGAAATTCACTTACTTTCATCATTATATTCTTCGGACTCACCCAGGAGAATGCTTTCATATCCCGAATAAAATGCGATTGGTCATAAAAATTAAGGATGTATGCGATATCCGACAATCGCTCGTATTGACCTGTATTCATCAATCTCAGTGCCTCATTTATACGTTTTACCCTAATGTACAATTGTGGCTGCATGCCAACGACTCGGGCAAATCGCTTCTGGAATTGCCGCTCCGAAATATGAAATGCCGCCACTAAGTTCTTCACTGTAACTGATTCTATGTGTTCACGAATATAATCCAGTATCTGCTCGATTAGTTCGTCTCTCTTATTGGTTTGCTGCAGTTTTGCAATTAAAAATTCACCGAGTATAGTAACCCTCTCGGCAGTTGTATTAGCGTTTAGAAGCCGTAACTTAAGCTTTGTTGCACCAAATTGTTCGGGTAATAGAAATCCTTGGTTGAGTGAGGACGCGTCCATGCCAAACAAAGTATAAAGAGCGTGAGACTTGAACACCACTTGTATTGATATGTATGGCTCGCTTTTGAAACACATGATACTCGGTTCCGCACCTTGCCCATGCATAAACAATCGGGGCACATTCGAGGCTTTTGCCTTTCGGGTGGTAATACTTTCAATAGCAGAAGAGCCGTCAGAGGCAACATTGAACACAATACCGGGAAAACCGCTAGGGCATACCTTAACTTCGAGTGCTTCTGTACCCTTTTGTGACGTTATCCGGATGCACTCAATATCACGCCTCAACATGTGTGGTGATGGTATAACTTTAAAGTTTATTGTACTCATAGTCTCCTCCTTTCCGTATGACAACCCCGGAACTTGAAAAAAATTAAAAAGCGAAGTTATTTTTAAATGGTTCATTCCGATAGTCAAATATTTTTAGAACTAAATTACCCCGTGTGAATCAATATATTACTCCCGCTTACTTCGCTTAAAATATAATTCTTCGTAAACTCCATACTAACATTAACATAATTTACTAATTTTGTTCAGAAGAAAGAAATCGGAGTAAACATTGTATCTGATATTCCAGAAAATAAGCCTAGTGGACCTAACTTCAAATTTTGCGTTCCAGATGGAAATATGTTAGAAATATGGCAACCTTGAAAGCTTTAAATAATAAAACAAGGAGCTTTCCTAATGCATCCTAAACAAATTTAGACATGTAGGTGAAGGAAGGAACTGCCATGCCTATTAATTTTATCCACAGCAGAGGCCGAGGGCGGAATGGAAACTTTAGTTGAAGAGGTTTTAGGCCGCCGGTGGGAAGGAAACAATTTAGGCCTGACATACAGTGAATATGAAATAGATCTGAATGGGTTTATATATGCAGATGCCGAAGAAGTTCCTTTTTAATTAATATGTATTATGAAAAAGGTAGTAAATCCATTTCTGGTTTTTCTACCTTATTCTTATTGTGCTGCCCCTTAATTTCATCTGGTAATTAATACATAGTTATCTTGTTTATGGACATTAATATCTTTATACCATTGGATATGGAGGATAAATATGAGTCATAATGGTCAAGAATTTGAAGATGAAATGACGCTAACGAATCGTCAAGGACATCCAATTTCGGATAACCAGAATATTAGAACTGTGGGAAATAGAGGACCTTCCACATTAGAAAATTACCATTTCATTGAAAAGATTTCGCATTTTGATCGTGAGAAGATTCCTGAACGTATCGTTCATGCACGTGGAGCAGGTGCTCATGGGTATTTTGAGGCTTATGGGAAAGTGGGAGATGAACCGACTTCCAAATACACAAGGGCTAAGGTTTTACAAGAAGCAGGGAAGCAGACACCTGTCTTCGTTCGTTTTTCCACTGTAGCCGGTGGAGGTCACTCTCCAGAAACTTTACGAGATCCCCGCGGGTTTGCTGTGAAATTTTATACAGACGAGGGGAACTGGGATTTGGTAGGGAACAACTTAAAGATTTTCTTTATTCGTGACGCGATGAAATTCCCAGATATGATTCACGCGTTTAAACATGACCCTGTAAACAATCTTCCTGATCCTGAGAGAATGTTTGATTTTGTTTCACAAACACCAGAAGCTACTCATATGATAACCTTTTTATTTTCACCTTGGGGAATTCCGGCGAATTACCGTCAAATGCAAGGGTCCGGAGTGAACACGTATAAGTGGGTAAACAGTGAAGGTGAAGCGGTCCTTGTAAAATATCATTGGGAACCGAAACAAGGTATAAAGAATTTAACACAAAAGGAAGCAGAGGAAATTCAAGGTAAAAACTTTAACCACGCAACACAAGATTTATATGAAGCAATCGAACGAGGTGATTATCCAGAATGGGAGCTACATGTACAAATCATGAGTGATGGTGAGCACCCTGAATTAGATTTTGATCCTCTTGATGATACAAAACTATGGCCGAAAGAACAATTTCCTTGGCATCCTATTGGAAGAATGGTCCTAAATAAAAATCCTGAAGATTATTTTGTAGAAGTAGAGCAGGCGGCTTTTGGTACAGGAGTACTTGTTGATGGACTTGATTTTTCTGATGATAAAATGCTTCAGGGCAGGACGTTTTCATATTCGGATACACAACGGTATCGTGTAGGTGCGAATTATTTACAGCTTCCAATAAATGCACCGAAAAAACGAGTGGCAACAAATCAAGGCGGAGGTCAAATGCAATTTAAAGTAGATCGCGCTCCTGAACAAAATCCACACGTTAACTATGAGCCTTCTGTTCTGGGAGGATTAAAAGAAGCAACAAAAAATGTTAAAGAACATCAACCACATTACGATGCAAAATTAGTAAGGGAAAAAATTGATCGTACCAATGATTTTAAACAAGCTGGTGAAACATATCGTGCCTTTGATGATACAGAAAGGGAAGAACTCATATCAAATTTAGTCGATGCATTAAAAATATGTAACCCTGCTATTCAAGAAAAAATGATTGAATACTTTACTAAAGCTGACCCGGACTATGGGAAACGAGTCGCAGATGGAATCGCGAATGAGAAAAGTGAAAGTAAATCACATACGAGTTCCTCCACTGCGGATAAAACAGTTAAAGATGCAGAAAATATGGGGCACGAAACAGATGGCTATTAAGTTTTCAAAAGGTGGAAGAAAAACAACTTGTTTTTCTTCCATCTTTATTATATTTGATTGGACCTCACATCACTAAAGTGAAATTGCTCTAGAGGTTAACCCCTTTTAAGCTTGAAGGGGAAGAAGGCTGGATTAGTTAATTCATTACGGCCAAATATTCTGGTGTCAGCCGATCCAAGATAATCTTTTCAGCATATTTTCCCCTCCTCACTTGGTTTTACTAAGTGAATATATAGGGAAGAGTATTAACATAGAATATTATTCAGCTGGATGTTTTTACATTTTTCAAATCCAAGGAGAAAGGATTTTTTATCATGAAAGTAAAAGATTTTATGATAAGCAATGTTTATACTATTAACGAAAAAGAAAGTGTTAAAAGTGCTATTAAACAATTTATGGAGCACAATATTGGTGGGATGCCTGTTGTGAATGATGATGGAAATTTAACAGGAATGCTTACGGATGGAGATGTGCTGCGATTTATAAAGCCCAAAAATATATTCGCGTTTGATTATTATTCTTCTTTGACGTATGTATATGACAAAGAAAAGTTAGAGGAGATTGTTAGGTATTTAAAAGATGTCTCCGTTCTACAAATTGCTAAAAAACGCTCGATTGTAAAAGTATATGAGGAAGATGAATTGGAAGTAGTATTGGAATTATTGGCTAAGCATCATTTTAAAAAAGTGCCAGTAGTGAATAAGGAAAATAAAGTAATTGGGGTCATTAGTCGTGGTGATTTGATTCGAACGATTCAGGAAACGTTGTTAGAGAATTTATAAATAAGAAAAAGGCTGCTTGATAACAGCCTTTTAGCGAATATGCATTTCATTAGGATCGGAATTATGGCGCTCGCCACGATCCAAAGCAGCTATTTTTTCCATATCCGCCTCGCTTAATTCAAAATCAAAAATATCGATATTTTCTTTCATCCGTGAAGGGGTAACTGTTTTTGGAATTACAATGACATCTGTTTGTAACTGCCAGCGTAGAATGACTTGAGCTGGTGTTTTTCCATATTGTTCTGCCAACTCTTTTATTACGGCATCCTCTAATACTTTTGTTCCGTTCATTAGGGGACTATATGCCTCTATATAAATACCATGTTTTTTACAAAATTCCTTTAATTCTTTTTGCTGTAAATATGGATGGCACTCGACTTGGTTAACTGCAGGCACGACTTCACATTCATCCAATATCCGCTGCAAGTGTTCAATCTCAAAGTTGCAAACGCCAATTGCTTTTGCACGGCCATCTTTATAGATTTTTTCCAATGCTTTGTATGTATCTACGTATTGATCAAATTTTGGTGTTGGCCAGTGGATTAAGTAAAGGTCCACATAATCCAGTCCAAGTTTTTCAAGGCTCTCGTCAAATGCCTTTAACGTATTATCATACCCTTGATCGGCATTCCAAACTTTCGTTGTTATGAATAACTCCTCGCGCGGAATACTAGTTTTGGCTAGTGCTTCTCCGACACCCTCTTCATTTCTATAAATCATTGCCGTATCAATTAAACGATATCCTGCTTCAAATGCTTGCTCTACAGCATTTGCTGCTTCTTCATTCGGAACCTTCCACACCCCATAACCTAACTGCGGTGCACGATTCCCATTGTTTAACGTTATGTATTGCATGAAATCGCTTCCTTTCATTAAGTATATTCAAAGTTTATCATATATTATTTTAAAGATGAAATAACTAGCATACGTAAAATCCACCAGTAGAGGTGGATTGATGTTATTGCATTTCCTTTGTTGGTCCCATAATAGGCGGTACCGTTAATCCTGCCTGGCGAAGCAAAACGGTCATTTGTCCTCTGTGGTGGGTTTGATGGTCGATTAAAGATCTTAAAAGTTCTCCGCGTAGTGTCGGACCACCGAATCCTGTTACCTCTTCAAGTAAGGACTCATCAGTTAGCTTTGTCGTTTCTTCTTTATAAGCATTAATGATTTTCTCGTATGCTGCAACTATTTCCGCTACATCAGTAGGGGCAGGCTGGTCTTGGGTAGGGCCGGGGATGCTAAGACCAGCAAAATGGCCAAATGCACCTGCAGCACCAACTAAATGCCAGGCCAACCATCCAAGACTATTATGACCTTCTGCAATGGATTGATCCAGTTTATCATTGGTCATGGCTTTAAATACATTTAATGTTCCAGCAGAAGCAACATTCCAATCATTAACAAAATCCTCCACTTTTCGGTACACATACAACACTCCCTTATATTTTTTCGTTACACTTTAAATTATAGCTAATGGGAGAGTGTGCGTCCAAATGGTTGTCTTGCTCTATTATATAAATGAAGATATTTTTTAAATAGATCTACTGAGACTTAATTGTTATGGAAAAATTATGATAAGGGAGGAAAGCATCGTATAGGTGCCCTTGGTGGCGGAAAAAAGATGGTGAAGGTCACCAAACGAGTTATAGGTGCCCTTGGTGGCGGAAAAAAGATGGTGGAGGTCACCAATCAAGTTATAGGTGCCCTTGGTGGCAGAAAAAAGATGGTGAAGGTCACCAAACGAGTTATAGGTGCCCTTGGTGGCGGAAAAAAGATGGTGAAGGTCACCAAACGAGTTATAGGTGCCCTTGGTGGCGGAAAAAAGATGGTGGAGGTCACCAATCAAGTTATAGGTGCCCTTGGTGGCAGAAAAAAGATGGTGAAGGTCACCAAACGAGTTATTGATACCCTTGGTGGTAGAAAAAAGCTAAAGTTCATCAATCAAGTTATAGGTGACCTTAGTAAAAAGTATTAATTATATCAAAAAAAGAATAGTCACTTTATCATCAAATAACTCATTAGGAAGGTTATATAAAAACAAAGCTCCATTTAAATTCTAAAATCTACTAGGAAATTGTCTCACAATTGCTTCCGCTATCATATCTGACATACCTAAAGCTTGCGCCTCTATTTCATCAAATATTGCTACGTCGGCTTTATAATCTCTTTGAATCATTTTAACCGCTTCGTCTTTTGTTAAATCTAAATGCATATAAAACATTTTTCTTACATCTTCTATCCCTAAGTTAGGGTTAATACTGCTTAAAAAGGCGGCAATATCATCTGCGTTCCGATACCATTGTTTATTCTTTTCTTCTGCTGTTTTGGTATCTCCTTTTACAGATGCTGTGACTAATTCGGCTGCCAAAATCAAATGTTCTTTTATCAGCATTGCGTATTGATCTGCAATATGATTGCCGTAAAAAGGTCTGAGACAATTTCCTAAATCTGTTGCATTTCTCAACAACCGTTCCTGAACATATTGTAAATCGGGCAAATTGAACACAATACTAATAATAGTCATCCTTGTCCAGTTTACATGTTCTTCCCAAAGTAGGCGATTCATGTTTATAAAATCAACTACATTTTTCCTAATTACTTGGTTGCTTGGAATTGTAGCAGATTTTGTTAATACATATCTTACTGGAGCCGTATACTGTGAAAGGGGTCCCCAATAAATAGGTTCTGAATAAGTAGGCATTGTTGTATTTCGAAAGTAGTACATTCTACATTCTCTCCTATATCCATCCATAGATTTTTATTATTACTATACTCAATCTACTCGCATAGGTGAATGTCCCAAGAAAATAAACTCGCTTCATAAGGACGGTTTATTTTTTTAAAACTTATTTTAAACTTGTTATTAAACCTTTAGAAAAGCGTAGTTTGTTTTGTGATTTTTCTTTAACAATTTACCATTAATTTACTTTATAATAATGTAAAGCTATTAAAATGAAGAAATGGGAGATTCTATGAGACTTAGAAGGATTCAAAAAAGTGATATTCTTGAGCTTGACAACTTATTTAGAAGTTGCATTACAGATTTAGTCATTCGTGAAAAGAAGGATTTTAACCTCATTGATGATGAGGTTGAAAATATAAATTGTGTTGTACAAGAAAGCTATCATAATAATGAAGTGCATTTTTTTGTTACAGAGCTCCAAAATAAAATTGTTGGATCGATTGCACTAAAAAAACCTAATCCGGACATTGCTGAAAATATTAATACAATTCCAAATGTATATGAGGTTGCGTGCGTATACATACTTCCTAGCTTTCAAAGGCTAGGCATTGGAAAATTTATGTTCCAACAGATAAAAAAAGAATTAGTCCGTCTAGGAAAAAGTGAATTTTATCTTGATGCTGGTTTTTCAAGTTCACAACAATATTGGAAACATGTACTTGGAGAACCATCAGTCATTCTTGAGAATTATTGGGGAAAAGGTGAACACCATCATATATGGATTCGTACATTAACATAACCTCTTTCATATATTAAATTGATTAAGTTATATTTATTATTTTTGGATATGCAGCCTATACAAAATGATAAGCGCCTTCGTAAGATATGAGCAAGAGCCTGTTTTTGAGCTTTTTTATGGAGGTGACAAAGAGAGAATGAATAATGTTTTAATGGAAACCGAGAAATCAAAAAATAATTTGAATTCAAAGGAAGATACTTTCAACATTCAAGGAGATTTAAGTTGTAGAATAGATCAAATGGACGTAAGTCATATAAAAATGCATCCTACAATTACTGTTTCAGTATGTGGATTTATTGAAATTTTCATGAAAAGCAACGGTGTTTGTTACAAATCTAAAAAACTAAAAATCAATCAAGTGAAAAATATTTCAATCATCGTTCCCCCTCATGCAAAATTACAGTCTGAACTGAGCGATTTTCGTATTATCGCAATTTCCCATCATGGCAAAAAAATATCGCTTAAGATTCTTTTCTGTAGCAACACTTTCGTCATTAAAAACAAAGTAGAAAATCCAAAATGTTCAGTTTTAGTGACTGATTTTGAGATTATGTTGAATAATGTCAGTTTCGAAAAAATTCCTGATATGAGTATAGAACCACATGAAATTAACATTGTGTCCAATATAATTAGCCCAGAATGCTGTATCTCTAAAGAGATAGATAATTGTGAACCGGAAAGAGGGCATATTCCTAAAAAATGCAATTGTAAACTTATTTGTTACTGTGGCCCATTACATGATATTGAGCCCACTCGAGATTTCGAATCAGCCGACGATATCGAACTAGCCGGTGAAATCGAGCCAATCAGCGCCATCGAACCAGCTGGTGAAATCGAGCCAATCAGCGCCATCGAACCAGCCGGTGAAATCGAGCCAATCAGCGCCATCGAACCAGCCGGTGAAATCGAGTCAATCAGCGCCATCGAACCAGCGGGTGAAATCGAGCCAATCAGCGCCATCGAACCAGCGGGTGAAATCGAGCCAATCAGCGACATCGAACTAGCCGGTGAAATCGAACCAATCAGCGACACCGAACCAGCCGGTGAAATCGAACCAATCAGCGACATCGAACTAGCCAGCGACACTGAACCAGTCAGCGACATTGAACCATCCAGCGACATCGAGCCACTCAGTGAAATCGAACCAGCCGACTACATCGAACCAAATCAGGACCATCAACCAATCTATGATTACGAAACACAATGGGATCTGGATGAAAATGATATAAATCTTTTGGAAATGGATAAAGATCTAAGGAATGTTAAGTTGAAAGATATTTTAAGGGAAAAATATCCACAATTACAGGAACATCTTGTTGAGGCGGATGTCATATTAGTGTCGTCGGGCAATATTGGCCAGCTCATAGACAATTTAGAATCGGTTCATTTTGATCGGGCTTGGATTAAAAGTGAAAGTATAGAAAATTTTTATTATGATTATGCAGGTAATTTGATGGTCTATGAACCTGGTGATTACCGAGCCTCCCATTATGTGCTATCTGATGAAGTTGGAAATTTTTCAATTAATGCTAACGGGAAAATCATTCCTCCATTGAGTTACTATAAGGGAGCTGGTGATGATTACTTTATTGATTCAGCAGAAACGACCATAAGTTTAAAAGAAACTCCAACGGCCCTGCAATTACAGAATGTAACGGGAAACGCTGTTATTCTCTCACCAAATAAAGAGAGCATTGCAGTAATAGCAATCAAGAAGATCTAGGAAAACTTCTATATACATTATAGAAGTTTTTTTCTTAACTTCGGGGTTGATTGCATCGGTCTCTTGTAGATTATGCATAATGGATGAGTATGATGGAGGGTTTAAGTTTACGGAAAAATATGCTAATATTCAAAATATACTACGCATTTTTTCAGTCATCACTTGAAGAAAATCACTTTTTTACAAGGGAGGAACAGAAATGTTGGAGGTTACAGAGAAAAATAAATTTGCCAATTACCCACAACAGCCGCATGGCGGAAAATTAGTGAATAAAGTGGTAACAGGCGAAGAATTAGAGGCGGAATTAAACAGGGCAAAGCAGCTCCCAACGATTATGGTAGACTTGGAAGCTGTCATAACACTTGAGATGATAGCGACAGGTGTTTTATCCCCAAATGAAGGATTTATGAATAAAGAAGACTATCAATCTGTACTGACGACAGGTCGATTGAAAAGTGGGTTAATTTGGCCAGCACCGCTCAGTTTTGCTCCAATTGGCAATCGCAATAAAGAAGTCATTTTGACTCTTTCAATTGGAGATGAAGTTACACTTGCGGATGAAAATAATGATCCTGTTGCGATTCTAAAAATAGAGGATATTTTCGATTATGATAAAGATTTTCGTGCCTCCCATCTTTTTGGTACGACGGATCGCAATCACCCCGGTGTTGATGCGATTTATAGGAGAATGGGAGATACTGCACTAGGTGGACCAATAAAGTTATTGAAACGCGTTAATTGGGGACCTTTTGAAAAGTTGCGACTTGAACCGCAAGATACATGGCGGATATTTTATGAAGAAAAAAAGTTTCGCTCCACAGCAGGTTTTATTACAGGAGCGAACCCTTTACATAGAGGGCACGAATACATTCATAAAAATGCACTTGAAGAAGTAGATGGATTGTTTTTACAACCACTAGTAGAAATGGCAAAACGCGAGTACACCCGTCATGAGTTTCGTATGCTCGCGTATAAAAGTGTCCTAGAAACGTATTATCCGAAGGGTCGTTCCATCTTAGCCCCGCTTAGAGTAACGTATATTTTTGCCGGGCCAAGGGAAACGGTTTTACATGCTTTAATTATGAAAAACTATGGTTGTACTCATGCACTAATCGGTCGAGATCATGCAGGGATTGGCGATTATTATGATAAGTATGCGAGCCATAGAATTTTTGATCAGTTTAAACCAGCTGAACTTGGTATTGATGTTCGTTTATATTTTGAAGTTTTTTACTGCACACGTTGTGATACTCCTGCAACTGTTCAATCATGTCCACATGATGAGCGTTATCGCGTCAGCATTTCTGGTACGGGAATTCGAGAGATGCTTCGTCACGGGATTATGCCTCCTAAAGAAATTGTACGTCCTGAATCAGCTCGAATTGCGATGCAAGGTGTTCAACCAAAAGGACTTGATGAATTTGGAAACGCTACCTTGCCTGTTGGGAAAACTATTAAGAGTATGTTCCCGTTTTATTTGGAAAGAACGAGGCTTGGCGGACCGAAGAGAACTACTCCTCTATCGATTGAAGAATTGACAAATCTTGATTTAGAAATGGCTAACTTGGATGTTCGTTCTAATGCAGACCGAATTTATCGGGATATTTTTGAAGAGTATAGTAGTGTTGGAGATATAAATCGTAATTTGCAACAAGAATGGGTAGCAGATGCGCGAGAAGCATTGAAGCATCAACAAGAAATGGTCATCGAGGATTTAGAGGAAAAGGTGAAACAAGCTCCAGCCAATGCTTCCGATGAATTCATGTATCAAGATAAAGAAGAGGCAGAGCGGGAATTAGAAGTTGCCAAAAAGATTCTTTCTGATATTCCGAAGGTTCTGCGGGATGACGATATTAAATATCGATCATGGAACACATTGCCATATCATCGCTACCGAGGCAGCGATGAACCGAATGAGAAGAAAGAATAAATACATTTTAAATAAATCCGCTAATTGGTACTACGATTGGCGGATTTTTGTATAAAGTGAAAATTCCTTTTTCGGATAATTAGTGAAATTTTTAAAGGTTATTTATTGTATTCCCAGAATATAAGTAGTAATAGATGATATTAGGGAGGGACAGGCATTGGCAATTCAAGGTGGAAAATATATTCAGATTGAACCCGGTGTAGAATTCTTTGTTCAGGATGTTGGCACTGGAGATCCAATTGTTTTCATTCCGGGATGGACTTTTACAACGGAAGTTTTCTCAAAGCAAATTGAGTACTTTCAGAAAACGAACCGTGTAATTGTAATGGATCCCCGCAGTCATGGTAGATCATCAATCACATTACATGGCAATGATTACGTAACGCATGGAGCGGATTTGGTTAAAGTAATAGAGGCTCTAGAACTGAAAAATGTTACGTTAGTTGGATGGTCGTTCGGTTGTTTGACGATATGGGAATATATAAAACAGCAAGGCACAGACAATATTAAATCATTGGCTTTTATAGATCTATCCCCAAAACCGTTATCAATCAACCATGAACAAGACTGGGTTGAGGGGCCACTTGATGAAATTGCAACGGCTTATACCCATTATCTTCAAGATCGGGATAAGCAACGAGAGTTTGTTAGCGGTTATGCTACAGGGGTAATGGTACAAAGAGAACTAGAGGAAAATGAGCTGAACTGGCTTGTTGAGCAATCTTTAAAAACACCACATTATATTGCTGCTAATTTATTTTCTTCCGGGATGTTTTCCGATTATCGGGAAGAAGCCAAACTTGCTAGCGAGTCAGTCCCTGTCCTTACAGTTATTGCCGAACACTGGGCTCCGATTGCTAAAGCATTTACCGAAAGGATTTCTCCTAAATCGTCAATTGAAGTTCTCGGTGGACATCTTATGTTTTGGGAACATGATGTAAAGTTTAACACGATGTTGGAAAATTTTTTGATGAAAGAAAGTTAAAGTAATCCATTATAATAAAATTCCTTGCCTACTTAAACAGGACAAGGAATTTTTCATCTCTGAATTTAACGAGAATGTGGGTTTAGAAGATGTCAAAGAACTGATAAAAGGATAGAATCTAAATTTTGATTGACATCCTTTGATTTCCAGTGGGTGCATGCATTTTTCGAGTGCAAGTCAAATGAATGTTGTTGTATAATACTTACATAGTTTCTGGAGGTGATATCACATGGCGTATTTTACAGTGCCAGGGCTTGGAACGTCTCATGCAAAGCCTATTATGAAAAGGCGATTCTTTGCATGAGGTGGAGAATGAAATAATACATCGCCCAATTTATAAATGGCTTTGCCCCTTATTTCAACAAATAATAAAAAATAAGGAGCTGTCTTAAATGGAAAGCCATATGAACACAAAAGCATTTATCCGATGTGACCAATATCATTTTATAAAACATCAATTGAAAAATTTAGTTTCTTCTTACTCAACTGTGAAGGACCCTGCTGTTCTTAAAGCAGTAGCGTTTAGTTCTCTAGATAAGGTTATGAATCTATTTCCGGAAGATGAGTATGACAAAGCACTATTCGATAAAATACCGGAAATTGATGGAGAAATTCAGGCCAATTTATTTCTTGAAGAATTAAAACCTTATGTCATTCCATTTAAATCTGTATCGGAAAAGACGATTGAGAAGCTATTTCCTAAAGCGAAGAAATTGAAACTCCCTAATATGGAGGAGATTGATTTAAAGGAAACCTCCTATTTGGGATGGTATGATATTCGCTCAGAGAGAAAATATCTCGTTTTCGATTACAATGGAAAATTGATAGGGATAAACGGAACATTTAGGAATACGACTAAAGGTATTTGTTCTCTTTGTAATGGTCTTGAGGAAGTAGGTTTATTCATGGCAAATGTAAAAAGTGGGAAAGAAACGTACACGAATAGAGGAAATTACATTTGCAATGATAGTCAAAAATGCAACCAGAACATTAAATCACTTGATAAACTATATCAATTTATCGAATTGGTTAAAAAATAATAGATTATATAGCCCCACGACCCTGTTAATAGGTGTGGGGCTATATATGTTACGCTGCAATCCGATCTGCTTGCCTCTTCCATCTTCCACTATGATACTGAATAACAGATGGGATTAATCCTAGCGCCCAGCCAATTGGGCCTGCCCACCAAACACCTATATAACCGAACATTATACCTAGAGTTATAGATAGGCCTACTTTCGCTATTAGCTCGACAATGCCTGAAAATAGCGGGATGGCTACTTCACCCATGCCACGTAATGTATTGTTATAGAACCAGATAAGTCCTAGAAACGGGAAGAAGCAGGCACTGATGAATAGTAATTGTTTAGACATTTTTACAATTTCCTCAAGATGAGCATCTTGATTAGAAATAAATAATCTTACAATTTCATCTGCAAATATCATAATCAATCCACCAGAAACTAGCGTAATCGCAATTAAAATAAGTGCAACCTTTTTAAAGCTGTCTTGGATTCTCGTGAATTTTTTGGCACCTAGATTTTGAGCTGCAAAGGTGGAGAAAGCTTGAGCCATATTAAAGAAGGCAAGTGTAGCAAATTGCTGTATTCTCATGCCAGTAGTAAAAGCAGCAACAGCATTGGTTCCAAAAGAATTCACAACTCCAGTGACTGTCATTTCTCCGACAGAAAGCAATAAACTTTGCAAGCCCATTGGAATGCCGATTTTAGAAATCATGCCAATATTACCATAATGAGGACTCCAGTCAGTACGTTTCACTCGGAATATCGGATATTTTTGATAAGTGTAAATGACACAAATTACAGCTGAAACAACCTGTGATATAACGGTAGCAATCGCGACTCCAGCAACACCCATGCCAAAACTTAAGACAAATAGTAAATCCAGCAGGACGTTAAGAATGGATGAAAGAATTAAAAAATATAAAGGAGTTCGACTATCGCCAACAGCACGGAGGACTGCAGACGCAGCATTATAAAAAAGAAGGCCAACACTTCCGCCGATGCAAATTTGAATATAAAGAACGGCGTCATCAATAATCTCTGCCGGTGCTTTCAAAAGCTGCATCAATGGTCTTGCGCCAAAAATTCCTACAATCGCTAATAAAATGGTACATAATATCGTGATATAAATAGAACTGACTAACGTTTTTCTTACCATTGCCTCGTTTTTTGCACCAAAATATTGGGACATGACAATTGAAAAAGCATTTGTCAGTCCAAGGGTCAAGGAAAGGATGAAAAAAAAGGTTGAACCTGTAGCACCAACTGAAGCAAGTGCACGTGAACCTACAAATTTCCCTACTATTAATGTGTCTGCCACATTATATAACTGCTGAAATAAACCCCCTATAATCATCGGCCCCATAAATGCAAAAATCAGCTTCAGCGGCCGACCTTCTGTCATGTCTTTTATCAACCCCATTACCCTTTCTAAGATGTTATCTTTTTATTTTTCTATCATCAA
>NZ_JAIAZY010000035.1 GCF_019459225.1 Bacillus sp. IITD106 | reverse complement strand
GCACCAACAATAAGGCTCACCCCACTTTCTGTTTTTGAATGAATGCCCGAATCTGTGCTTCCGTTTGCTCGCTGACCGTTGCAACAAAATAAGAAGGGTTCCCAAAGTTTCCTTTTTAATTCGGGGAACTCTTTAAAAAGCAATCTTGCCGAAACACCCTTTAACGCCTTCATCATCGTCGGGATAGAGTGTTGGGGGGTGCAATCCACCAAAAGATGAATATGGTCAAGGTCACTTTCCATCTCCACAATGGTAAAACCGTTATCCTCCGCAATTTGATGAAGTAATTCCTTTAGTCGTCCCTCAATATTGTCGACCAATACTTTATGACGGTATTTTACATACCATACAAGATGATATTGAATGGAGTACACATATCCCCTGCCATATTTCACTTCTGCCATATCCGCCACCTCACCTGTATTATACCATATGTCAACCACCTTTTGTGATAGGATAATGATTAAAGCAAGAGGGGAATAGCCAATTTATCATACATATGTCGAATCGTTAACATGACATGGAGTCATGCCCGATTCGAAGCCAATTCATCTCATGATTGAAATCACGAGTGTTCTCGGCTAAGTCATAAAAAGCAATATCAATATCGCTTTTCGGATGTGTTTTATCTTTTGCGAAAGAACCAAAAACAATAATAAAAACAGGATCGATTCTTTTAATTAGGAATTCGCGTATTTGATTAATCATCCCATTCTCCAAAGCATTCACATCCTTGTTGACGTATATCTTTATTATACCAAAATTTCCCAACTTCAATAACGTAAAAAGGAACTGTCATAAGTGCCTTGCACCGTGACAGCTCCTCATCATCAATCTGGACTATCTCCCATTCCTGTATAAGAACGAACATTTCCTTCTGATAATTTTGCACCTAATTCGCTGTAAAGTGGCTTGCCTTCAGCAGCCCATAGGAACCCTCTTCTCATTATTTCAGTCACTTCAGGCATCGCTACAATATTGGCTTGATGGCCTAAAGAACAGTAAAAAACACGACCCGCTCCCCAACGCTTTGTCCACACAACAGGCATATCAACAGCCTTATTCGTTGAATGAGGACCTTCAAAAACTGGGAAACGAGTAGTTGCCAAAACTTCCACTGCAGGATCGACGTGTAAATAGTATTGCTCACTGACAACCTTGAAATCTGAAATCCCTTCTAAAAGCGGGCTCGAAGAATGCTTAATATTTACCATATATTCAATCCCATCATTACCAGGATGAGCAACCCAATTGCCCCCTGTCATGAACTGCCAGTCGACATTATTTCTGAACGAATCACACATCCCGCCATGGCAACCCGCTAATCCTACTCCACTTACAACTGCTTCGGAAATATTGAGGGCAACATTATTTTTAATTTGTCCCATTGTCCAGTGTGGAACAATCAAGTCAAACGCTTTCAATTTTTCCGTATCTGCATATGAATCTAGTGAATTAGAAACTTCTACATTAAAATTTTCCTCTTCTAGTATTCCTTTAAATATTTGTGCTACTTGTTCCGGTTGATGACCATCCCAGCCACCCCATACAATTAGTGCCTTTTTATTCATCTGCTTTCAACTCCTCAATCTGTATTAATTATATTTATCGTAACAAACATTTTATTACGTGTACATTGTTTAATCGATAAATTAAGTATAAAATTACAATAGGATTGATAGACCTCTTTCCACTTAATTGATAAGATAACGTGGACATCATTTGTATAGGAGAATCATATGAAAAAATTTGTATTTTTTGCTTGCCTTATATATTGTTTGAATGGTTTTGGCCATATTATCATTGGGACTGTTCTGGAGCCGATGGTGAAATCATATGGCATTCATTACGGAGATGGCGGCCAGCTTATTATGAATCAATTTTTAGGATTCTTAGTTGGGGTATTGTTTGCTCCAGCGATTGTAAATGCAATTGGCCGTAAAATGACCATTTCCTTGTCATTATTTCTTTTTACGATTGCCCAATTTGTACTTGGCTCCGTTCATAATTGGGATTTACTATTATTCATTGCCCCGATTGGCGGGGCTGGCATTGGTATTACGGAAACCGTGTTGGCCGCTTTAATCGTCGGACATTTAAAAGAAAGAAAAGCATCTACCCTTGTACTGACGGAGGTATTTTTTGGCGTTGGTGCATTGGTTATTCCAATGATTTCCGCATTTTTTATCTTGAACGGTATGTGGAATGCCTCTTTTACAACCGTCGCCATCCTCACTAGTGTGACATTGATTGGTTGGTTCTTGCTTTCATTTGGAGAAATGGATCCTATTCTAAAAAAACAAGTCAAGGTAAGTAAGCAAAATAAAGAGAAGAATAGTAGAAAACAATATCCTAAAAAACAAATTCCTCTATTGGTAATTGGAGCATTCTTTTTCTTTATGTATGTGGGTACAGAAATGGTACTCCCGAATTATTTGCCAACAATTTTAGGGAAAACAACTCATTTAGATGTTTCAACTCTAGCATTAAGCATAACGGTTTTCTGGTTGGCTATGACAATTGGGAGACTATGTATGACATTTATTATTGATAAGATTGGTTACGTTAAGCTTTTCATTATTAGCTGTATAGGGCAATTTTTTGCTTTAGTGATTTTTGCTCTGTCGCCTTCAGCCATCGTTAGTTATATTGCTATCTTTTTAACAGGATTATTAATGGGTGGGATTTTCTCTATTGGATTGTTGATTATAAACGAAAATTCTGCTGGCTTAGAGGAATGGACAACAAGCTTACTCGTTGCGATGGGTGGTTTAGGCGGAGCTTTCCTACCGAAAATAGCGGGTGAATTAATCGATCGATTCCCTATTTCCGTTACTTTATGGGCGCTTGTTTTATTTGGGTTCCTTCTTGTCGTATTAATGGGGGCTATCTTTTACTATCGAAAAGGTACAAGTGAAGTAGTCGATAAAGCTACGGCTTAACAATCTATTAACAAGGAAAAGGGCTGTTGAGGTTACTCGACAGTCTTTTTCCCATATAAAAAAGAGGAGCTTGTATCGCTTCCCCTTCCTCTTTTGTTTTCGTGTTTTAATGCATAATTTCTGTTATAAATCCCTCTACGTAATGAGTATTCTTTAACGGATTTCGAACTTTTTCATTCCAAATTTTAGTACTATTCGTTAACTCATCAAAATTCTGATATTGACTTTCAACACTTTGTCTGTCTACTACAATGTTTTGATCTAAAAAATGATATTCAATTTTTTCAAGGTTCGCAATTAAGGCGAAGGCAGCAGTAGAATTATAGATAAGAGATTGATTCAATAATTGCTGCTCAATATCAGTCGTTTTCTTATTGTAATTGACAATGACCGTTAACTCTTCTGATTTTAGTTCAAAGTCCTTCAACATATCGGACAATGGTAGGTGGCCAAAAAGATTCATAATGTTGCTAGCATTCCCCATGTAAGGATTTTTATATTGCTTTATATACTCTAAATCATGCGAAAGTGGATTCTTTTGATCGATTATATATTGTTCAGCAGCTGCGTTTTGCTTTGGAATTACTACAAATTGAACGACAGTAAATAAAATTAAACCGAAGGCAAATAGTACGATGATCCATTTCCCTAGATTACTCATGTTGCTCCCTCACTTCAAATTGCGATAGTATTTTAACCCAGGCTGTAAAAATAAGCGGAATGATGATTGAGATAAATGGCATGGCGTACCTTGCGGCTAATACTCCGAATTGGTATGGTCCGTCTATATAAATAGGTCTTGCAAACCAAATATTGCTCCCAAACAAAATCGCTGTTATACAACCTAAAGCAATAACGATAAATAGTGACCAAAGAAGCCATATTACTTTTTTTGTCTTTATGAAGGATACAATGTTCAGTTGTCCAATTTTTTCTTGATTAAGTGTTTTTCCTAAAATCAAATAAATGACCAATAGAATAAGGACTATTAAAAACAACATGAAATTCAACAAAATTCCGATACCAACGATTGTAAATGGAATCGTGATGATCCATGCTATGATGAAATATAAAAAAGCAATTTGATAAGCCTTAAACCAAAATTGACTGATCTTAACAGAAATATTGCTATCAATTAAATTATCTATATTGGTGATGCTGCTTTTTGCTTTTGCAATCGCACTTTTTTCATCTACACCTTCTGCGATAAGATCCGCCATCTTTGCTTCCAAATTCCCTAGAATTTCTTCTTTCAATTCGTCAATATCACGATAATTTTTATATTTTTTAAACAAATGATCCACGTACACCTTCAATTCATTCATCATTTTCACCCCTTTTTACAATCAAAAGATCGATTAATTCCTTTGCATTCATCCATAAATCCACAGCCTCTTCATAAGCCGCCTTACCAGCATCAGTAATCTTATAATATTTTCGCCTTCCCCCTTGGCTTTCGTCTCCCCAATAAGCCGAGATGAATTTTAGTTTCTCCAATCTTTTCAAGCTTGTATAAAGAGATGGCTCTTTCAATTCAAATGTTCCATTGCTTTTTTCAAAAATGGTTTTAATGATTTCGTATCCGTAATTATCCCCTTCAGATAAAACCCGCAATATAATCGTATCAATATGGCCACGAATCAAATCGCTGCTGATGGGAGTAGCATTATCCATAAAAAACCCTCCTCTTATTTTGCATTGTATCACATATTACTATGTGTGACGAAGTACTTTTGCAAAAAAATTAATCAACATTCCTATTAGTTGTGCAAAAGCAATGATTTAAAGCCATTATAGATAAAGAGGATGAGATGAGGTCATTGTTTCTATTTAAAGTAAAATAATAACCAGTTAGTATTCACACCTAACTGGTCATCAAATTCTATTAATTTATTCTTCGCAGCATATCATTTTCTAGAAGATAAACCCCTTCACCTTCAGCATCCTCAAGTTTTCCATTAAAAAAATACATGCCGGTCCGTTCATCAATACCATAATTTATATGATTGCTAAATTGACTTGCAGCCTTTCTTAAATGTTGTTCATCATTCCACTCGGTAAAATGGACAGCGATCAAAATATTCGATAGTAAACCCAAACCTCTCCGCTGTTGAAATTCGTTTTGGTCATTATCTTTTGGAGAAATGATGCAAAGCTCAGGGCTAATTAACGCACCTGCTGAAAAACCTGCGACTGGGATACCCTGGTTATATCGACCTTTTATAATATTAGAAATATCGGTTTCAACGATATAATCTGCATATAAATTTGTATCCCCTCCCCCAATGATAATGCCTGAACTATTAGTGAGGCAATTGATTACTTTTTCAATCGGGGTTGACGGAAGAGGCAAATAATGAAAATTATGAATGCCCCATTTCTCTAATTCCTGTGTATAAACCGGCATGTAATCCTCCCAGCCATCTCTTTCAACAAACAGTATGGAGACTGAACCTTTAAAATGAGTAGTTTTATTTACAAATAATTTAGCCATGTTTTCGGTAAAAGGCGGCCCTCCACCGAATAGAAATAAATGTTTGTCCATTTTATCCCCCACTCATATTCTTTTTCATTCTGTTAATCCATCATGGAAATTATTCTTTCTCGAAGTCTTTCCATAATACCCCCTCTTTCCTTATATTGTGAACAAGATTTCCATTTACTTCTTTCATATTAACAATATCAACATTATATGGAATTGTTGACTCCTCTACTCTTTCCACCAATTCTACCCACTTGGCAGAAGAAATAGTTTCTTTAGAAGGGTCAATTGCAATATCAATATCCGAGCTTGCCTTTTCCTCTTGACGTGCCCAAGAGCCAAATAGATAAACCCTGACATTTTCGTCCTTTAATGTATCATTAATAATCCCTTTTAATTGCTGCAACACCCGTTCACGAATGTCCATTTTTTCACCTACTTTTATTCATTCACACAAATCGAGTTCAAATGATACGTCAACACCTTCGTTATTTTCTCCTTATCCACCCGGTGTGGTTCGAGCAGAGCGTGTAAAGCTAATCCATCAATTAAGGCATACAGTCTTTCTGTTTCTATCTCTTTATCAAGATTCGGATGTAAGATGTGGTGGTGATCCAAATAATCAAATAATTTTCTCATACCGATGAAAATCCCATCATTTTTGACGTCAAATGTGTCTTCCTTGTGCCTTACATAAAATACAAAGGCGAACCACACTTCCATTTCCAATCTTGTTTCCTCATTTGTTGGTAAAATCTCAAGTAAGACGTGTAAAATTTTCTCTTTTGGCGGCAAATCACTTAAAAGAATTTTATTAATGCGAAGTGTTGCCCTCTCCTTCACAAGTTCCATCGCATATATAAATAAATCATTTTGTGAAGAAAAATAATGACGGAGAGCACCTAAAGAAAGCCCCGCCTCTTTCGCTATATTTCTAACCGTCGCTCCTTCCATCCCTTGATCTAAAATAACCTTCCAAGTGGCTTCGGCAATTTGCTTCTTTCTTTCTTCATGATCAACAATTTTTGGCATACCTTCATTTTAGCAAGAGAATGACTATTAAACAATTTTTAATAATACAGTTGTATTAAATAAAATTGCGTGTTATAGTAAAATTCTAAACTACTGACATTGAGGTGTTTTTTTGAATTTAGTAGCTTGGTTGATAGTAGCGAGTGAAATTGGTTTTTGGGTATTGATCGTTTTAGGACTCGTCACAAGGTATATTTTCAAATTACAAAAGCTAGGACTATTTTTGTTGGCGTTAACTCCAGTGATTGATTTAATATTATTAATTGCTACGAGTGTCGATCTTTATCGCGGCGCTACCGCTACAGCTGCACATGCACTGGCAGCGATTTATATAGGGGTCTCGATTGCTTTTGGAAAAAGTATGATTCAATGGGCTGATGTTCGCTTTCAGTATTACATCTCGAAGCAAGGCTCTAAGCCCGCAAAGCGATATGGAATGGATTATGCCAAACATTATTTTAAAAGTTGGGGGCAGCATGTACTTGCATACATAATAGGTGCAGGCTTCCTAGTCGGGCTTATCTTTTTTATCAATGATGCTCCCAGGACCGAGGTGCTGACAGGATTTTTAAAAGTTTGGACTCTTGTACTTGGAATAGATTTTGCTATATCCATTAGTTATTTTATATGGCCAAGAAAAGCAAAAGAATGACGAGCGGATTGAAATACGCTTGCCATTCTTTTTTTCATTCGTTGCATGCTTCCAGCAACAAATCCACAATATGAATTGCGCGAACACGATCTGACAATCCTTCTCTTTCAATCCCCAGCTTCATTTGCAGCAGACATCCTGGATTAGCTGTCACGATCGTGTGAGCCTCTGTATCTGCTACTTTCTCCATTTTATGATCTAAAATTTGCATCGACATTTCTGGTTCTATAATATTATAAATTCCCGCCGAGCCGCAGCAGCTATCGGCTTTATCCATTTCTCTAAAATCTGCCCCTTGGATTGCCGCTATTAATGCCCGTGGTGCTAAAAATGTTTTCATGACGTTGCGCAGGTGGCAAGAGTCCTGGTACGTAATAATTTGATTTTTGATGGAAAGAGGAACTTGTTTATGAAAATCGAGTTCGTATAATATTTGAGAAATGTCTTTCATTTTTGCCACGAACGCTTTTGCGCGATCTGCATACTCAGGATCATCTTTAAGCAAGTGACCATAATCGATTAAAAATGCACCACAACCTCCAGCGTTGACAATTATATAGTCCGCGCCTGTATTTTCAAACGCCTCAATGTTCCGTTTTGCCAGCACCTTTGCTTTATCCTTTTCCCCACTATGACCATGCAAAGCACCGCAGCAATTCTGCCCTTCTGGAATAACGATCTCGCAACCTGCCTTTTGCAGAAGTTTTAAGGTTGCATCATTCGTCTCCATAAACATCGTATCCATTAAACACCCGCGAAAGAAAGCCACTTTTGCTTTTATTTGATTCGTATTCGCTGGAAGCTCCACCGGTCTGTTTTTCATCGCTGATCTTGAAGGCACTTCAGGCAACGTCTTTTCCATTTGCTTAAGATTTTCCGGAAACAATTTCATAAAACCTATTTTCCGAACAGCCTTCTGCAATCCGCTCCGTTGATAAAAGCTAAGCAAGCCAACTGCTTTCTCCATTCGGCTTTGATTCGGAAATACTCCTTCAAATACCGTTTTCCTCACTGTTTTTACTGGAAGAGAATGGCGGTTATATTCATTAAAGATATCCCTTGCTTCTTCTAGCAAATGTCCATATTGAACCCCCGCTGGACAAACTGGCTCACATGCACGGCATCCGAGACAAAGATTGAGCGACCTCTCGACATCATCATCAGGGGAAATCAAGCCATCATGGACAGCTTTCATTAAAGCAATTCGTCCACGCGGTGATTGCGTTTCATCAAAGCCTGTTTCAATATATGTTGGACACGCTGGCAAGCAAAAACCACAGCGCATACAGTTTAGAAGTTCTGTTTCATCCATTCTCTCACTAAACGCTTTCTGAATCCTAGCTTCTCTTTTCGTCATATCAATCATCGGCTTACCACCAGCCGTTTCCGTGTCTCTTTTGCAAATATTTTCCCTGGGTTCATAATGTTATGAGGATCAAAAGACTGCTTGATCGCCCTCATAATTAAAACCCCTTCTGTTCCAAGCTTCCATTCTAAATACGGCGCTTTCATCATCCCGACTCCATGCTCGCCAGTAATCGTTCCACCTAATTCAATTGCTTTCGCAAAAATATCCGCAAAAGCCGCATCCACCCGTTTCATTTCCTCTTTATCTCGTACATCCGTAGGGCAAGTAGGATGCAAATTTCCATCCCCGGCATGACCAAACGTACAAATCGTGACATTGTGCTTTTTTGCTATCTCATTAATGGCTTTCACCATGTTAGCGATTTGCGATCTAGGAACAGTCGCATCTTCGAGAATCGTCGTAGGCTTCAATCGTGCCAACGCAGAAAGTGCCGATCGCCTTGCTTCTGTTAAAGCTAGTGCCTCTACTTCTGTTTCAGCAATTTTTACAGAAACCGCTCCTTCCCTTGCACAAATATCCGCCATTTTTTGCATATCCCTTGCAACAATTTCCTGTGGACCATCTTGCTCAATTAAAAGAACCGCCTCCACATCAGTAGGAAGTCCAATATTAGCAAAATCTTCAACCGCTTTTAAGGTCGGTTGATCGAGGAACTCAAGTGTGGCCGGAATGATTTTAGCTGAAATAATTTCCGAGACAGATTGCGCAGCTGCATCCATATTTTGATAGAGTGCAAGCATCGTCTGCTTCGTTTCTGGAATCGGAATAAGTTTCAAGGTCGCTTCCGTAATGATAGCAAGAGTTCCTTCAGAACCAACTAGCAGCTGAGTCAAATTATAGCCTGCTACATCTTTTGCCAGTTTCCCACCCGTTCGAATAACGTCCCCGTTCGGCAACACAGCCTCTAAGGCCATCACATAATCCGCTGTTACTCCGTACTTTAACCCACGCAACCCACCTGAATTCTCGTTAATATTGCCGCCAATCGTTGATATTTTCATCGAGCTTGGATCAGGTGGATAAAATAATCCCCGTTTTTCCACTTCTCGGATCATATCCTGAGTAATAACTCCTGGCTGGACGGTTACGGTCAGATTCTCCTCATCAATTTCGAGAATTTTGTTCATATGTTTGAATAAAAGAACAATCCCTCCTTCAGTGGGCACCGTTCCAGCACATAAATTCGTCCCCGATCCACGAGGAATAATTGGTATTCTCTCATCTCGGCAAACGGTTACAATTTCAGCTATTTCTTTTGTATTACGTGGAGCAACGACCAAATCCGGCATCTCTTGATAATTTGGTGTAGCATCGTATGAATATACAAGGCGACCAGCTAGCGAAGTGATTACATTTTCCTTCCCGACAATATCTGCTAGTCTTGCCTTAATTTGACTCGTAATCATGGATTCACAACCTTTTCAAGATTTCTATTAATCTACTACTATTATTTTACTAAAAAATTTGCCGCTATGTAATCCATTCTATTATTAGCACTTGCGGTAATAGCGTAAAAAGGTGATAATGTGTTTTGGACATACTGTTTTTCACTAACTTCGAAAAGGATTTGGAAACGTGGATATTATTAAAAGTTTAATTAGTTTTATTTTACATATAGATGAGCATTTAATCGACATTATTCAAATATTTGATCTATGGTCCTATGCTATTTTATTTTTAATCGTCTTTGTTGAAACCGGGGTCGTCGTTTTTCCATTTTTACCTGGAGATTCTTTATTATTTGCGAGTGGAGCTTTTGCGGCGGTCGGTGCATTTAATATTGTGTTACTTTTGGTTATCTTTTTTAGTGCTGCGGTCATTGGAGATACAGTCAATTACCATATTGGGAAAAAAGTGGGTACATCAATTCCGCCAAATAGCTGGCTCGGCAAGATGATTAACAAAGAAAAAATGGAAAAAGCAGAAGAATTTTTCAATAAACATGGTGGCAAAACGATTATTTTTGCACGTTTCATGCCGTTTATTCGGACGTTTGCCCCTTTCGTGGCAGGTGCAAGCCGAATGAACTACCGATATTTTATTACCTATAATATCGTCGGTGGTGCGATTTGGGTGCTGCTTTGCACAATCGCTGGATATTTCTTTGGGAATATCCCAGTCATTAAAAATAACTTCTCCACGGTTATTTTGCTTATTATCTTTGTATCTGTTCTACCTGCGATCATCGGGGTTTTAAAAGAAAGATTTGCAAAATAAAATGAAACCGGACTTCATTGAGCAATGGAAGTCCGGTTTTTCTTTCGAAATAATGTTAAAATATTTTTATAATTCATAAAAAGGAGTGATTCTTTGATTCCTATTCAAACTTTAACTCTTTCTGGAAGTTACTACGAAAATGGACTATCCATAGGGGCCATGTTAAAACAATCACCAGTGATGCAAACGCAATTCAAAGAACTGCAAAAAGCGTATTCCTTGCAACAAAATATCGATGAAATTAAAGGAATTTTAAATGTTTATTGCCCTCCTCTTCTTGAAGAACTACGAGGCATCATCGATGGGTCAGGACTTCCTGAAGCTGACGTCCTCCGCTTGCTCGCTGGGTATAATATGCCGCAGCTTTCTGAATTAGGCTGTACGAGTTTGATCACAAGCCATTTTTATGTAAGAAATTATGATTTTAGCCCCAAGGTTTACGATGGGTTATTTATAATGAACGATACTGTTTACGGGAATACCCAATTTCTTGTTGGACGATTAGACGGAATGAATGGCAATGGTCTAGTAGTTGGCTTGCATTTTGTGAATAATGAATTTTATCAAAAAGGTTTTTTGTGCAGTACAATTGTAAGGATTGTTTTGGAAATGTGCAAAGACGTAGAGGAAGCGATTCAATTATTGAAAAAACTACCTCATGCGGCTTGCTATAACTACTCTTTGTTGGATCGAAAAGGTAATTTTGCTGTCGTCGAAGCTTCACCTAATGATGTTCAAATTCTTACTCGTCCAAAAGAACTTGCCTGTGTAAACAAATTCCAAACAGATGAAATGGGAGTCTATAACCGAAAATGGACAGATTCATCAGATGATCGTTTAGCAGCTCTAGAAAATGTCAACACTTCACGAACAGCAGAGGAACTTCACGATTGGTTCAGCCAAACAGACTCTCCTTTGTTTTATACAGATTATGATCAATTTTTCGGTACACTTTATACTGTATCTTATATTCCAAATGAATCTAAAATCTATCTTACCGCTGCAGGAAGCAAGGAAAGGCTATCAATGAAAATAAAACAATAAATCTTCACTACCATGAGAGAACTAGATAGAAAGGACATTAGAAATGCATACGAAAGAAAGCTTGATAGCAGATTTGCATAATCTAGGAATTAATCCGAAGGGTACCTTGTTAGTTCATTCTTCATATAAAAAAATTGGCCCTGTTACAGGAAGAGCGGATACTGTTTTGGATACCTTTCAAGAATATATGAAAGATGGTCTTCTCGTTTTTCCCACTCATAGTTGGGCATATATTAATGCAGGAAATCCAATATTTTCAGTAAAGGACTCTCCCTCCTGTGTAGGCATTTTAACTGAATTATTTCGAAATAGGCCTCATGTTATCCGCTCGGCACATCCTACCCATTCTGTTGCGGCCTTAGGAAAAGATGCTGAAGCCTTCACTTCAGGTGATGAATATTGTAATACTCCTTGTGCACGTGAATCATCCTGGGGCAGGTTACTGGACCGCAATGCTCAAATCATGCTTGTAGGGGTGGATTTGACAAAAAATACGTTTATCCATGGAATTGAAGAATGGGCAAATATCCCTGGACGAATGACTGACGTGTATAAACCTCTTCAAACGATTACTGCGGATGGCCGTATCATTGATGTTCCATCCCGACGGCATTGTGGAGAAACTTGGTCCGATTATTTTTGGAAGGTTGACGAGATCCTGTTACGCCGTAAAGCGATGTACTTAGGACGTTTTGGAAATGCGGAAACAAGGGTATGTAATGCACGGAAAACTGCAGAGGTATTAATGGAAATGCTAAGAGACATTCCTGATTTATTTTCGAACAATAATCCACTTGATAAAAAAACAATTGACGAATATTCCACCTCAAAAAAAGAATAGGTTAAGACATTAATGCTAAATGATTACGCTCGCTCGTCTAAAAATCCTAATATGCAAAATCAGGTGGGACAGACAAATCCACCTGATTTTTGTTTTTTCGATGTTCCTCCGAATGTAATCGAAGATCCCGGTATATATTTTTCTATCTTTTTCGCTAAAAGACTGTCATAGAAACTTAATCAATTATTTTACTTCTGCTTCAAACGTAATGACTTCGTTCGCATTCGTCGGATACTTGTCATGAATATAACCAGATGAAGCGGAAATATTCGTAAAACCAATATATTTTAAAATCAGTATAAATTCTTCCACTCCATACCATCTTAATACTAATCTTTGAAGCTCTGTATCTATTAATACACCTAAATTGAAAGTTAAATTTATTTAAGGAGTGAATGAAGGCTAAGAACAATTAAAATATAGTAAAAGAGCTAAATGCGTATCTCAAGGGTGAGTATATGGCGATACACTCATATGAGCACTACATACAAAATATATCAAACCCTGCTGTAAAAAAAACGTTGCAAAAAATCCAACAAGAGCACAAACAACACTTCGCGAAAACCGCAGATAGAATTCAAAACTTGGGTGGAAAGCCTGTAGAAGATAATGGCTTTATGCTATCTATTATGGAAGGAATGAAGAAATTAAAAGGGATTCCAATAATACTGTGGAGATCTTAAAGGATGCCATAAGAGGCCAAGAAATGGGGAGCAATAAAACAGAAAAATTGTTAGAGGTGATCTAGACCAGGAAAGTTTGCAAATTGTTCATTCTAATTTGAATGAAGATCGAATGCATGTAGATGAACTAAATAGCATGATGAGTGAATAAAGTTACAGTTTTAATACATAGTATAAACATCTTTATCACTTAAAAGGGAGCATGCGGAAAATGCAAAATCATTATAATCCTGGTCAAATCGTATATGTCATATATCGGAATCCACATACACAAGACGTTGCAAATATTCAAGAAGCGGCTGTCGTTCAAGTTCCTGATCACCCACATCAATTAGCGCTATTCCTGTATGAGACGTATTATCCCATTTCAGAAGAATTAGCCATTTTTCAATCAAAAGAAGAAGCGGAACAAGCCTATGCCGATGCATTCGGTTCTGCTGATATAGAGGAATACTATGGTTAAACCGTTTGTTCCTCAACTCGTCTACTTCGAACCAGGCGCTCTTGAATATCCACTTGGAAAGAAATTAGTAGATAAATTTAAAGAAATGGGAATTGAAACGAGACAAACAACTTCACATAATCAAATCCGCAATTTACCTGGTGAAAATCATTTTCAAAGATATAGAATTGCCAAATCCACTCTAGTTGTGGGTGTGAGAAAAACGTTAAAATTCGATACATCCAAACCTTCCGCTGAGTATTCCATTCCATTTGCGACGGGCTGCATGGGGCATTGTCATTATTGTTACTTACAGACAACGATGGGAAGTAAGCCTTATATTCGAACGTACGTGAATGTTGATGAAATTCTTGAATCCGCTGAAAACTATATGCAGGAACGCGCTCCTGAGGAAACAAGGTTTGAAGCTTCTTGTACGTCAGATATTGTTGGTGTCGACCATCTGACCCATACATTGAAGAAAGCCATTGAATATTTTGGCCAATCGGAACATGGAAAATTACGGTTTGTTACAAAGTTTGCCCATGTGGATCATCTATTGGATGCCAAACATAATGGTAAAACTCGATTTCGTTTCAGCATTAACGATGATTATATCATTAAGTATTTTGAACCCGGAACATCTAGATTAAATGAAAGAATTGAAGCCGCAATAAAAGTAGCTAATGCCGGCTATCCGCTAGGATTTATCGTAGCACCTATCTATTTGCACGATGGCTGGAAAGAAGGATATGGGGAAATGTTTCAAAAGCTTGAAGCAGAGTTGCCAAGCTTTGCAAAAAAGAATTTAACATTTGAATTAATTCAACATCGCTTTACGATGCCAGCTAAACGGGTGATTCAAAAAAACTATCCAATGACAAAACTCGAACTAGATGAGGCAAAAAGGAAATATAAATGGGGAAAATACGGCATTGGAAAATATGTATATAAGGATGAAGAACAAGAGGATATTAAAGATATACTCGGAGGTTATTTGAAAAAATACTTTCCAGAAGCGAAAATGGAGTACTTCACTTAAGGATACGGATGAGCTCCGTATCCTATTTTCGTCAGTCCCTTTTCCCCATTATTCCGTAAAACAAAAGACTCACTAAATCTTCCGTCATCGGCAGGATTTTTTCATAAACGTCCTCTCTCTGCATATATTCCTTCATCATTTGAATATAAAATAAAATTGCATCATTTGATAAGTCGGGATCAATATATCCCTTCTCTTTCCCTTCATTAAACAACTCTATGAAACTTGGCACTGTCTTTTCAATATAAAGATTTTCGATATAGCTCATCCCTGCTGCATATTCCCTCATAAAATATTGATAAAAATTCTCATGAATCTTACTTGCCGTTTCTTTCTTATTAAAAATAATCCGTTTTATTTTTTCAGGAAAAGGCAGATTACTTTTTAGTAATTCCTCATATTCACGCCACTCTTTATCTATGTAAAAAATGATGACCTCATGAACTAAATTATCTTTGCTTTCAAAATAATTATAGATCGTCACTTGGGATACCTTGGCTTTTCTTGCTATTTCCGCAACCGAAACTTTCTGAACGCCAAATTCCAAAAATAACGCCAATGCTGCATTTAGGATATCAGTCTTCTTCATTTCTTTTCGGCGTATAAATCCATCCATTGAATTCACCTCAATTTTAATTTTAATGAAAGTTTTGTAATAAAACAATTAAAATAGTTCATAAGTATATTGAAATGAGTCTTAGTTTTATTTATTATGAACTAAACAGGTTAAAATATTTCAAAACTTACGGAAGTGGTGAGGGGAAATGACCATTCTAAGAACATCCAACTTAATAAAAAGATTTGGAAATTTCACTGCATTAGACGGAGTCAATATCGAGATGAACGAAGGGGAAATCTTTGGATTCATTGGTCCAAATGGTGCCGGAAAATCTACAACCATACGTATTTTGCTTGGGATTTTAAAAGCAACAGAAGGAGAAGCCACGATTTTTGGACTTGATGCTTGGAAAGATGCTGTTGAAATACACAAACGGATTGCTTATGTTCCTGGAGATGTAAATTTATGGTCTAACCTAACTGGAGGAGAAGTAATTGATTTATTCGTAAAACTTCGCGGTTCCAATCATAAAAGTAGACGTGAGGAATTAATAAAAAAATTCGAACTAGATCCGACGAAAAAATGTAGGACTTACTCGAAAGGAAATAGACAAAAAGTTGCTTTAGTTTCAGCTTTTTCTTCAGATGCAGATCTTTACATTTTAGATGAGCCAACATCTGGCCTTGACCCACTAATGGAGAAAGTTTTTCAAGAGTGTGTCATGGACGCAAAAAAAGCAGGGAAAAGCGTACTGCTCTCTAGCCATATTTTATCGGAAGTTGAAAAGTTATGTGACAGAGTCGGAATCATTCGTGAAGGAAAAATTATTGAGACAGGATCCTTACATGAATTGCGCCATTTAACACGACTTAATCTTGTCGTTGAAACCAGGGAGCCAATGCCAGCTCTCCATGAAATAAAAGGTGTTCACGATATTGTACAAAAAGAACAAACCCTCACATTCCAAGTCGATTCAGAAGAGCTGGACAATGTGATGAAATATATTAGTCCATTTGGGATTGTAAAATTGGAAAGCTCACCGCCGACATTAGAAGATCTATTTATGCGCCATTACGAAGGGTCTCGAGGTGAAGCGTAATGGCCAGTAAGCTATTCAATGAGACAGGTAGTCTTACCCGTTTTATTATCCGGCGAGATCGGATTCGAATTCCAATTTGGCTACTTTCTTTATCTTCTGTTACTTATCTAACAGCTATCGCTTTCAAAGATTTATATGTGACAGATTTAGATAGACAGGCGATTGCGGAAACGATGCGAAATCCGGCCATGACGGCGATGGTTGGAAAAGGCTACGGGCTGGATAATTATACAAATGGCGCGATGATGGCCCATCAAATGCTGCTTTTTACAGCTCTCATTGTTGGTCTGATGAGCATTTTGCTTGTTGCCCGCCATACACGTTCCAACGAAGAGGATGGCCGGATTGAATTGATTCGCTCGTTGCCTGTCGGACGACTATCCAATTTGCATGCAACCATTTTAGTGTTAGTTGGAACAAATGTGTTATTATCCCTTTTAATCGGATTTGGTTTATATGCTTTAAAAATTGAAAGCATAGACTTGAATGGATCTCTTTTATACGGGGCAGCCTTGGGAGCGACAGGTATTTTTTTCACTGCCATTACAGCCATTTTTGCCCAACTTGCTGAAAACTCACGCGGAACGATTGGACTTGGCTTTGTCGTATTAGGCGTTTCTTATTTGCTAAGAGCAATCGGCGATGTCAGCAATGAAACGCTCTCTTGGTTTTCTCCGTTAGGATGGATATTAAGTTCCGAAGTGTATGTGAATAATTATTGGTGGCCGATTTTACTAACGGTCGGAGCAGCCGTTGGTTTATTTATTCTAGCTTACTATTTGAATGCGATTCGAGATTTAGGTGCAGGATTTTTACCATCGAAGCCTGGTAAAAAACATGCGTCCTTATTATTACAAAGCCCACTCGGTCTTAGTGCTCGTTTGCAGCGGACAGGAATCATCTCTTGGGCGATCGGAATGTTTGTGTTAGGGGCTTCTTATGGATCCGTCTTGGGCGATTTAGAATCATTTCTGGAAAATATTGAAATGATGAAAGATGTCTTAACATCAACCGAAGGATTTTCTCTAACGGAACAATTTATTTCAATGTTAATGTCGATATTGGCGATGATTAGCATAGTTCCGGCATTAATGGCGATTTTAAAGTTAAAAGGAGAGGAAGGAAAAAATCGTACGGAGCACTTGCTAAGTCGAGCTGTTTCACGTTCACGACTATTGATGAGTTATCTAATCGTATCAATAGGAAATGGTTTTCTTGCTCTATCGATGGCAGCCATTGGATTGTGGGCTGCGGGTGCAGCTGTAATGGATAATGTGATTCCCTTTGGAACGATTTATGGTGCGGCTTTTGTTTATCTCCCGGCAATGTGGATCATGATTGCCCTTGCAGTATTATTTATTGGTTTGGTCCCTAAGTTTTCTGGACTTGCTTGGATCTATTTGCTTTACTCATTTATTGTTGTTTATTTAGGTAGATTGCTACAATTCCCAGATTGGATGAGCAATTTATCACCATTTGGCCATATTCCACAGCTTCCCGTTGAAGACATGAACTTTATGATTGTATCCCTATTAACTGTTATCTCGATTGCCATGTCAATTCTAGGATTTGCTTTTTACAATAAGCGCGACATTCATGGATGAATATTTCCATGGCAAACAGGGAAACTAGTTTAGAAAAGGGAGGTGTGTTTGTGGCAAAAATCGGTATTGAGCCAGCTTTAACAAATGTACAGCAAGCACTAGAAGAAAAGGGTTATGAAGTGATTCCAGTCCATAACGAATCGGATATTAAAAATGTGGATTGTTGCGTTGTATCAGGCCTTGATTCAGATTTTATGGGAATCCAAGACATTTCCATGGAAGGTTCTATTATTGATGCGAATGGTATGTCCGCGGATGAAGTCTGTCGGGAAGTTGAAAATAAAATAAAACTTCATTAATTTGAGTGAAAAAGAGCTTGGCCTAATTTCCAAGCTCTTTTATCATCACTTTCTGTTTCGATTGAATGATTATCCTTTGTTCTTTTCTGCAAAAACGGCCATCGCATCACACATGAATTGGGCTAACCCTTCTCCAAATTGATCAATATTTTTCGTGAATCGTTCGTCATCTACATACATTTGCCCCAAACCTTTGAAGGCATCAAATGAATAATCCCCCATCGTATTTAAAAAGTCGAACCATTCTTTAATTCCTTCTTGGGCTTCTTTCGAATCAGGGGCAATATGACGAATCTCTGCCAGCTTACGATAAATTTCATTGAATCTTTCTTCAAAATCTTTCTTTTCACTTTTTGACATATTTCCTATTTTTTGATTAGCCTTATTGACAGCTTCATCTCCCCAACGTTCACGTGCTTCTTGCTCGTATGGATTATGGCTGAAATCAAAGCCTTCAAACTTTTCTTTATTAGACATTTTAATTTCTCCTTTCATATGCTTCATCGTCTTCTCAACTGTCTCAATCATTCGATCAAGTCGGCTGCGTTTTTCAAGCAACATCTTTCGGTGTAATGATAGTGCCTCTTCTCGATCAAAAGATGGACTGCTGATAATTTCTTTAATTTGCTTTAAAGGGAAGCCAAGCTCTTTAAAAAATAAAATTTGCTGCAAAGTCTCGAGGTTTTCATTGGAATAGATTCGATACCCAGCTTCGGTTGTTTCTTCCGGAATCAACAACCCAATCTCATCGTAATGATGTAGTGTGCGCACACTAATCCCAACCAAATCTGCCACTTCTTTCACTTTCAACCTGATTTGCCTCCCTTCTTTTTTAACTATAAGGTATCACGTTACGTGAGGGTCAATACGATTTTATATATTTTTTCATAAAAAAAACGCAGCATCTGTTAAAATGCGGCGTTGCTTTTAGTTAAGAGTATGTTTTAGGGTCTATACTGTGTTGAGTTGGTAGATCAGGCAAGGGTTTTCCTGCAAGTATTAGTTTTACACTATGTTGCGTTGGTAGATCAGGAAGTGGTGAACCCGCCAATATTGGCTTTATACTATGTTGAGTTGGTAAATCAGGCAGTGGTGAACCCGCCAATACTGGTTTTATGCTATGTTGCGTCGGTAAATCAGGCAGTGGTGAACCCGCCAATACTGGTTTTATGCTATGTTGCGTCGGTAAATCAGGCAGTGGTGAGCCCGCCAATACTGGTTTTATGCTATGTTGCGTCGGTAAATCAGGCAGTGGTGAGCCCGCTATCATTGTACCAACTGAACTGCCAACTCCGAACAAACCAATGGCAAGAGCAGAAGTAATTATTATTTTTTTCATTCTTTAATTCTCCTTATAAAATTATTTAATTATTGAAATTATATCATTTAGTTGATAATTTTTCCAACTCAGTTTCCACTAAATTACTTAATCTACTATTCTTCTGCAAATTGAAAATATGAAGTGCTTTTGTAAGGTATTTTATTCCTTCCTCTTTATTATCCAATGCTAAGTTATTGGATGCAGTTTGATACAGGAACTCCCCTAACAAGTAAATAACTTCGTCGTTTATACATTGCTGTATTCCTTTTTCACTATAAATTAAAGATTCTTGATATTTATTAATTTTAGAAAGTGATTGCGATAATCCGAACAATGCTCTTAATCGAATTTGAGGATCTACAAGTGCTGGGAGTTTCTCTATATCCTCTAATATGTCCTTTAGAATAAAAATCGCTTCTTCATAATTCAAATCATCTTTCTCAATTAATGCTATTGCCATTTTAATCTCTATTTCTCTTTCCGAAAAACCTTTTCTTGATGGATTTGTTAAATCTAATGCTTCATTTAACATCCTTATTGGAGTCTTTTTATCCCTTTTATCTGGGTCTGCTAAATAATATAAGCAAATCGCCTCATGCCAGAGTAGAAATTGCTGGCTAGATGGAAAATTAAAGAGTGGATTATCTTTTTCTCTCTGCACAATTTCATGGATTGCTTTGTAATTTCGTTCTCTTCTATATTTATTAATTAACCCGCTGACTGCTGAAACGTAACTTGCAGAGTCGGCTGAAGTAAAATCAAAGAAGTCACTTAGTTTAACATTGAGCTTATTGGCCAGCATAAAAAGTTGATCAATTGTAGGAACTTGTTTGTTTTTTTCCATTAAGTCGAGTTCCTCAACTGAGCATATGCCTTCCGCCAATTCTTCTAAGGCCAGTCCTTTGTTCACTCTTAATGATTGTAGGATCTCACCAATATTTACGAAATTCTCGTTCATACACTTTACTCCTTTGTCAAAATAACTTTAACATTGAGTCCATAACACTATTATAGCAGTGTTTTCAATACTTTCATACTATATATAGTACGTCTTTGATTTTTTCAATGATATTATTTTACTATTATTCATGCTAATAATGGAAATATTCTATTTTAACATTTATGTTTCATTTGTAAAGATTTGAATACATGATACATACATATTTTGTTTCCAGGTCTTTTTAGGCCGCCTCCAACAACCTTCTCTATATCATAATAAAAAAAACGGATGAACACTCTACCTTTGTATTCATCCGCATCACCTATTTATTAACTGTTATTCTGCCATTATGAGAGACAAGTCTAATCATGTTTTCACCTTTGCCGAATACAACATTACGGTTGGATTGGCCGAAGATGTCTGTTTTTCCATTGTGAACCGTCGCATCAATGGTTGCATTTGTCGGCTCTTTATCAGTCGTAATAATGATTTCTCCATTATCCGATTCAATATTAATCGGTCGATCTAGATTATTCGTTGTAAGGGAAACCCTTCCGTTGTTTACCCTACCTACAATTTTTCCTTCCACATTATCAAGGTTAACTCTGCCATTATTGGATTTTACCTCCACTGAAGTTGCAGTAATGTTTTCCATATCAATTTGGCCATTACTTGCTTTTGCCGTAACAGCGGAGCTTTTAATTTTATCCAGTTCAATTCGTCCATTGTCCGTATCAATTGTAAATTCGTCGGCATGTAGCTTCTCCGCTTTAATATATCCATTATCACTCTTTGATTGAATCGATTCATATTGTTTTTCAGGAACATATACTTTTAATGTCAAAGACGTTGCAAAAAAATCAAAGTTAAATAATTTTCTAAGCTTTTCTTTTAATTCTACGTTCAATGTATCTCCATTTACATCAGCCGAAAAAGTGTATTTTAAGTTTTTTGCTGCTTTTCCTGAAAGCTCTACTGTTGTTGTAGAAGAATTTGAAGGATAAATTTCTACTTTAGAGTTGTTCGTGGATATGGAAATGTTCGCAAAATCCTTGTCTATTACTCTTTCATCTGAAATTTGTTCAGATTGGCCTATTGATTTAAATGTAGCTATGCTCCCAACAATCCCCACCAATAATAAAAACAGGGCTGCTGTAGCGATTATTTTTATATTATTCATGTTTTAACCCACCTTTAACGATTCTTACGTTAAATTTCAAATAACGGACGAAGCCGTTAACAATAGCTCGAGAGGCAAAGAACATTCCAATCGAGATAAATAATCCGATTCCGCAAAGCGCCATTGAGGCAAACAAATCAAAGTATTCAAAAGTTCCTGGGAAGATAACCGAGTTCACCAAAACTAACAATGGAGATGCTATAAAGGATATTCCTACAGCCCATCCCGCTACAATAATCGATGCGATTGCAATAAAAGGACCCAGTACAATGACTAAATTAAAGAAACCTAATCCAATAACCGCCCATAATGCACGAAACACGTTTCCAGTCGATGCTTTCGTTTGCACTCTTTCAAGATGATGTGTCGCTAATATTTCTTTAGCAATTTGCTGTGGCGATCCAAGTGATTTTACAATCTCTTCTTCCGTTTTTCCTTCTTCTAATCCAATCGCAAAATGTTCTTCAAAGTCTTGTATAATATCTAATCGTTCATTAGATGGAAGTCGTTCTAAAGATGATTCCAATATTCTCATAAATTGATATTTATTCATGACTTACCCCTTCTTTAATTAATTGATTGACCCCGGAAATGAATTCCTGCCATTCCTGAATCAATTCATATAGATACTTTCTTCCTTTTTCGGTCAATCTGTAATACTTTCGGGATGGACCTTCCGTTGACTCTTGTAAGTATGTCGTAAAATATTCCTCTTTCGTCAATCGTCTCAAAAGTGGATATACAGTGCCTTCCGATATAGCAATTTGATCCGAAATTTTCTGGACCAACTCATATCCGTAGCGGTCTTGCTTATCAAGCAGTGCCAAAACACATAGCTCTAACACACCTTTTTTAAATTGAACGTTCAATGTTAAGTTGCACCTCATTTCTATTTTCGCTACTATATATAATACAATACTAATCATTAAAAAATACCTTGCAAAGATAATATATCATACAGTACTGTATATTGCAATGTACTAAATAAAATTAATTAGCTTGTTTTTCAACAAAAAACCCGCTCTTATATTGAGCGGGATTGGAAAATTAGTTAGGACTCTTGGCTGGAAGCATATTTATCTTCTTCACTTTTAAGAATATCAAGTATTTTATAATTAACATCTTCTTTTACCTTTAAATATTCTCCCCATTCAGTTGATTTAGTAAAGAAGTACAGGAAAATTTCATATCCGTCCACCAAATATTTATCAAATGTGACATGAATGGTGTCTGGATGAATACCAGGGTAAGCTTTCAATAATTCTTCTATACGATGTATAGTACTTTCCAGCTGTTCTTTTGTCGTATCAAGAGGAAGTTTTAAGGAAAATGAAACTTGCCTCTTCCCCATTTTGCTCCAGTTTGTAATCGGCTGGTCAGCAAGAGTAGCGTTTGGTACTGTAACAAGAGCCTGAGTAAAAGTACGTATTTTCGTACTCCGGAATGTTATATCCTCTACTGTTCCCTCAACACTTGGTGTCGATATCCAATCACCAATTGTAAAAGGTTTTTCCGTAATAATAATGATGCCGCCAAATAAATTGGCAAGGGCATCTTTAGCCGCTAGTGCAAAGGCTAGGCCACCCAAACCAAGACCTGCAACGAAACCATTAATATCATAGTGGAACTCTTGGGCAATAACAGTAATCGCGATTGCAACAATAATCACCCTTATAGCCTTCGATAAAAAGGGAACAAGTATATTATCAATTTCAATATTGTACCTTTTATTAATTCTTGTAAAAAGAAGGGAAGAGGCATCCGAGAGATTGAACAGTCCCCATGCAACAAGAAGAATGAATCCAGATCTTATTAAACTTAAAAAGAGCGGGTCTGTCTGCTGAAAATATGGAAAATAATTCGCGGAAATATAAATTCCTAGTATGATAAAAAACCACTGCATCGGTTTTTCAAAGGCGATCCAAATATTGGAGAATAGCTTACTCGGAGCCTTGCTTGTCAATTTTAAAAATAATGTAAATACATACTTCGCAAAAATTTTCCTCAAAAATAGGAAAAATAATAAAATAGCGATGGATATCAAGATGTTTTTTAAGTCTTCATATGAATTAAGATATTCCCAAAACATCACGAATACCTCCCGGAAAAGTTTCATAAAATCATCGTTAAATGATTTTACCACAAAAAAAACCGCTCTAAGTAGAAATCTACAAATAGAGCGGCTGTTACAGGTGGAAAGACGGAAAATTATACTCCTTCAGTTTGAGGCTGAATTTTCATATTAAAGATTGGCATAATGACTAAAATTCCAATCACGAATATGATGGCTGACAATTCAAATATAAGTACAATGGATGTCATTTGCTTTAGAATACCAGAAAGACTCATCGTTAGAACCATAGAACCTGTAAACAGAGGACTTAATGTACCATTTACCCTTCCAATGAATTCTGCCTTCGTACTTTGAAGAATCATCGTGTTAATACCGATTTGAATACAAGGGAAAAACAGTCCAGTAAAGAATTCTGCTCCTATCGTAAGCGATAGAGAGGTCGAAAAACCAACGACACTCATTCCAATTGCGTTTGCGAGCATCCCTATGACAAGCAGCCTTTGCGGAGCAACTTTTCTCGTAAACATGACAGACAGAGCGCCTCCAAGAATCATCCCAATTCCATTTGCCATCAATAACCATTGTAAGTTTTCTTTTGCAAGTGCCAATCTTTCTGTGACAAGAAAAATGTTGAGTGGTTGAATCATACCGAGCGCAAGTCCTGCCGCCATAAAACAGAGACCAAGAAGTTTTAATTCTTTTTTAGCTAAAACATATTTTACGCCAGCTTTCATTTCCTCTAGAACACTTGTCGTATTGTCCGCCTTTTCCACATCGTGGTCAGCTGGAATGAACAAAAGGGCAACAGCTGAAAGAAGGAAGGCGACTCCAGTAATAGCAATTGACACATCGATTCCAAATTGTTGGAACACAAATGTACCAACCACTGGACCCAACACCATGAAAACGGCAAAAATCGTTTGATAAATAGACATCGCAGATTGAATTAAATCTTCCGCCAAATGCATCTTAAATAATTTCATCCCTGAAGGCTGGGAAAATTGTGATAAAATCGCTGAAATTAAGGTTGCGAAAAAGATAATCTTCCACGAGCCAATCACTAATGTAATTAACACTAAAAATATAGAAATAGCACTTAAAATATCACACCAAATCATCGTGCGTTTTGGCTTCCAACGATCAGCGAATGTTCCCCCTATAAAAGAAAAAATAAAGATTGGAGCAAACTCAGCTACGGAAATCATCGATACTGCAAAGGCATTTCCATTCGTTTTTTCCATTACAAATAAGAGGACCGCAAAATTCCGCACCCAAATACCAACCTGGAGAAACAAGGAAGATACAAAGATGGCACGTACAAAACGATTTCTAAATAAATCTGACATAAAAACCTCTTTTCCATTTCATATGAAACTTATTTTTTATCTATTAATAGACGGTTTACCAGAAAAAATGTTTCACTTATTTTAAATAAAAAACAAGGATAATAATTAACTTTGGCGAACAATCTATAGACCACTTTTTTTAAAAGGAACGAATAAAGTGGATAGTATTACAAAAATTATAGAACATACGTTTGATTTTGGCAATAGTTTTTAGCTATCTCCAACTCATAAAATCGTTAAAGTTTTGCGCTGTGAAAAAATATTATGATTCAGACGTAAAAGTTATGAATTTCATTGCAAATAATACTAGAATTCCCACTTTTAACGCATTTCATTACAATAAAAAAAATTTTTATCAATCTTATCCAATCAGCATAAAATCTACAACCTCCCTCAGCTCATCATCGAAGTCCCTCATTAAAAACACTTAGATAACGAGGAAAATGAACAGAAGGCTAGAATAGTATTAATGGAGGAGATTGATAAAGCAAAAGCGTGGGATTTAGGTTAGACTTAAAAAAATATATGGAGATGATGTGTCATGGTATCTGCATTATATTTTGTAGCTGGAAGTTCCGTTTTTAAGGTGACAAATGATAATTCTGTTTGGAGTCTCAAGGAAATGAGGGCTCCTCACGATTTCTACTGCTTGGCAGTGGATCCAGTTCGACTAGAAAGGTTATATGCCGGGACTTTCAATGATGGTCTTTGGATAAGCGATGACGGAGGGATGACGTGGGTACCAGCAGGAAAGGGGATTTTTCACGAACGTGTTTTAAGTGTTGCGGTTAGCACAACTGAGGTGATCAATGGATTTAGTGTCGTATGGGCGGGAACTGAACCGAGCGGACTGTTTCGTTCCGAAGATGGTGGACAGACATGGGTTCATTTCCCTAAGCTCCTTGATTTGCCTTCCAAACCTACATGGAGCTTCCCTCCGCGCCCACATACCCATCATGTTCGCTGGATTCAACCAGATCTTCATGATGAGCAAAAGATATATGTCGGGATTGAACTCGGCGGCGTCATGAAAAGTGAAGATAAGGGGATTACTTGGGAGGATCGTAAGCCGGGATCTCAATATGATTGTCATACGTTGACAATGAACCCACTTGCAAATGGTCGTATTTATGAAGCAGCAGGTGGTGGTTTTGCAGAAAGTTTGGATGGCGGAAAGACTTGGGCTACATTCAACGATGGACTAGGTTCAGATACGTATCTTGTAGAGATTGCTGTTGACCCTGCAAATCCTGACATCATGATAGCTTCTGCAGCGAGGGGTGCACACTCAGCCTATGATCCTGAGCGGGCAAGTACGGTTGTTGTACGACGTGAAAGTGGAGAGCCGTGGGAAGTTGTTCAAGAAGGCTTGCCAGAGCGCGATGGAGCTTCCATCTTTTCGCTTATTTCTCATGAATCAGAGCCAGGGGTATTTTACGCAGCTAATAATCTCGGAATCTTTCAATCAATTGACGCGGGAAAGAGCTGGAAACCTTTGCCCGTGGAATGGCCGGAATCATTAGTAAAAGAACGAGTTCTTTGTTTTGTCGCAGTTTGAGTCTAAGGATTGGGGATAGTTATGTATCAGAATGACGATCGAACGAAACTATTAAATGAGATTACAAATTTCTCCAAAAATATTGATCGTATACAAGGTCTGCTGTTGGTCGGTTCAGGGGCAAACGGTTTTAGAGATGAATATTCTGACCTAGACCTTCTTATCGTTGTAAAAAATAGTCAAGATGTAGTCCAGATTCATGATCAGCTTCGAGAATATATTGTTCAACATTTTCATGTCTTAAAGGAAAAAGTATATCGTCATGAAGAAGATATTTTTGTAACCTGTTTCTTTTTTGAACATTTTTTAGAGCTCGATTTGGGTGTATGGTCGAAGTCGAAGCTAAGAGCAACAAAGCCATATTGGAAGGTTATTTTTGACCGTGAGGATGACGAGATTCAAAGTTTGCTTGAAAAGTCGTTAACATCACAGATCTTTCCAAGCATCGATGAGACGAGGAAAGAGTCCTTGAGTTTTATATGGCAATTTTTTCGTAGTGCGGCGGTTGCTTTGAAACGCCAGCAATATATAAAAGCTTTAAAAGACATTGATTTCATCCGAGACCAAATCATTCGTTTCCTTTGCATTCAAAATGGAATCGACTTTGATTTTGATAAATCAATCGACCATTTGGAAAGCCCATCTTTATCAAAACTAAAAAGAACCTACGAAGTAAAAATGAACGATGAGAACATCCATAAGGTTCTTTTTGAGTTGATGGATCTTTATTTTGATGTCTTTGGTGATGATGAAGATAAAAAAATGATTCAACGATTTTTACAAGAAATGCTAGTAGGCTAATAGCTTTTCTCGTGCATAATCTCTAAAGGCGTGCAGCGCGGATGGATTCCATTCCCTGCCGCCTGTTTTTCGTTGTTCTTCACTCACTATTTCCGATGATCGATATACATCAAGAGCTTGCTGAATTAGCGGGTGAAATTTTTGCGGTAAATGCACTAATCCCCACTCCCCACCTTCGTTTTTACTATGGACCGTTTGGTTGTTTTCGCTCACCAATTGAAAAACTCGACAAATATTCAAAATGCTATAATACGGAGATTCTAGAATGTTATCATCTTCAAGAATCCATTCAAGATCATCCATAACTGAATTCATAAAAGATTTCCAAGGATATTGTCCAAAAACACCTTGTATCGGTTGCCCGTACAAGCAAATCCCCCGCTGTAAAACATAGGTCAGGTGTGAAGGAAGATCAGAGTCGGTCATTTCTAGACTATAATCCACTTCATGATTGAGTATCTTTTCGGCCCATTGTGTGCTGTAATGTAGTTCATATGGAGTTGGGTCAGGTACTTGTTTTGCTACCTCTTTTGTAATGATACTTAGTTCGATGTCGCCCATTGTAGGTCTATTTTTCGCTTCCGTTGCAATCAAAATCCCTACTTTTTGTGCCATTTCATTATCGAGCTTATGCCCAACAACAACAATGATATCTATATCACTTTTTGGACGATAATAGCTTCCCATCGAAAGCGAGCCATGAAGATAGATACCTATTAAATTAGTGTCTAATATCTCTTCTATTTTTTTCGTCAGCGACATGATAAACATCTTTATATCTTTATCGCAATTTTCCCAGGATTGAGGACGGTTCACTTTTAATTCTCCTTTACTTTTTTGTAGAACTTGTACGAAATTAGATGATTTTGCGTTAAAAAATCTAACTACTTTAACCTCTTCGTCAAATACAAGACTAAATCATCACCCACTGTAATTTGGTCGCCATATGTCAAGAATTTTCCATTTTGAGAAATACCTAAGCCGTCCGGAATATATCCCCTTTTCACATATATTCTTTGGGCTGCTCCGTAATCACTTGTAAGCCCGAAACCGATTCCGATGACATCGTATTGTTCACTAACAATTTTTTCTGCTTCATCCAAAAGGGCTGTGGCAATTCCCTTTTTTTGAAACTTTATTAATACGTTTAAATCCACAATTTCTGGAATAGCTGCTGAAAAAAATGGCTCATAATCAGATTTCCACCTTATTGTTAAGTAACCTGCAAAATCACCTTCGTACTCTGCAACTACTATTTTTCTAACACCTTCTTTTTGCTCAGAAAGATAACTTTCATATTGGGAGATAGGCTTATTCCATCCTTGTTCAGTAAAAGCTTTCGAAATCACCCCACAATCTTCTTGTAGCAACTCTCTAATCATTAGACCTTCCAATTATTCCACACCCCATTTTCTTATTGATACGCTTTTATATTTAACAACTCTTCTAGATTTACGATTTCAAAATTCTTTTTCTCTAATCCTTCAATTATAAGCGGAAGTGCTTTTTCTGTTTCCATTTTATCGGAATCTGAATGCATTAGGATAATGTCGCCATTGCGCACGTTGTCCATTACATTCTTGACGATGTTGGTTGACTCTCTTTGCGACCAATCAAGTGTATCAATGGACCAAAGGACAATGGAATAACCCTGTTCATTTGAAACTGCGACAACTTGATCATTTGTATCTCCATATGGTGTTCGCAAAATGGCAGGCATTTTTCCAATAACAGACTGAATTTCCTCACCAGCACCTTTAATTTCGCTTTCAACTTCTCTTTTTCCTAACTTTGTTAGCTCCACATGGTTAAAACTATGGCTTAAAATTAAATGCCCACTCTCATAAGCTTTCCTTACTACTTCAGGGTGCAGCTTTACATTACTTCCTAAAAAGAAGAAATTCCCTTTGACGTTGTAATCATTTAATACATCGATAATGGCTGGAGTGATTCTTTCGTCAGGTCCGTCATCGAATGTCAAAGCAACCCTTTTCTTATTGGGACCATTTAAATACACAGTAGGTTGTCTTATTGAAAACTGTTTAATTTGCGCTCGCCAATTTTTCATACTATTCCAAGCTTTTTCAGATAATTGATTCGAATTTCCCTTTATATCGAGAACGTATGGTTCAGCTTTGGCACGAGCAGGGTTGTAAATAGAAATATGGTCGACACTCTTAGTTTTATTAGGAAAAATTAATTTCAACTCAATTTGTTTCTTCAATTCATACACATAAATGCTTTCTTGATCATTTGATCTAATATCTTTGGGCCGCCCCAGTTCATCTTCCACTTTTTCCATCGTTAGTTCATGTAAATTAGGACTATAAGAACGAATATCATAGATTTCACCATCTTGATTGAATCCGAAGACCGTCTGTTTTTTACTATAAGTAGCATAAGAACCACCTGCTACCTCGTCTATTTGATTAGGCTCTCCCCAATCGGACTTAACCTGCTGAATGGTGCTCTCAAAAACAGTAAATGGTGAATCTATCACCATACCATTATTGGCCAATTTCATAATTTGGTCGATCGCAAGGGAAGAAGGAGCAACTTCCTTAGGATGCAATTCATTATTATTGGATGGCAAGTCTTTGATTGGCAAAGATTTCTTTGGAGAGCAACCTGAGAACATTGTGAATAATATTAAAATTACCATCAGTATTGGTATGCGCATAATTACTCCTCGCTGAAAACCGTTTTACCTAATTATAACAATGAAGAGCCTATCCTGAAAATTCTCAAAATAGGCTCTAGCCAATTTTATACTTCAAGAGCTTGTCCACCAAAAACCGCTCATTCCTCCCTTGCAGGTCCATATACACCTGGAACGATTAAACTAGCTTGACACCTGAGAACGGTCATTTGACCACGGTGATGAGCTTGATGAGTATATAATCCTGATGGAAATGCCATTAATTCAATTGAATGGCAGAAAAAAAGCAGCTAATACTTTAATGATTATCCTCTTTTAAGATAAAATAAGGATAAATTACCCAATAAGGAGTTGTGCGCATCATGATGATCGTCACTACAGAAAATATCGCCAATCATAAAATTAAAGAAGTTAAAGGTCCAGTTTTTGGCTTAACCGTTAGAGCGCGCGGTCTTGGCAAAGATATTGTCGCTGCTTTAAAAGGTTTAGTCGGCGGAGAAATTAATCAATACACGGAAATGTTGGAAGATGCACGGAAGCAAGCAATGGATCGCATGGTTGAAAACGCAAAGGTAATGGGTGCAAATGCAATTATTATGATGCGTTTTGATTCAGGTGAAATCGGCCAAAACATGAGTGAAATCGTCGCTTATGGAACTGCTGTTGTGATCGAAGAGGAATAAAAAGATGAAATGGTTTCTTGGATTATACGGTTTGCAGATTATCATTGCGATCATCCTGATTTTTGGTTCCTGGTTTATTTGGGATCGCCGTTTTAAAACAAAACACGGACAAAAGGTACCCGACGGCTTCGTTCGTACAAAAGAAGTTTCTATTGATCCAACAACCAAAAAAAGATTGGTCGTTTATTTTAACCCAAATACGGGAGAACGTTTTTACAAGGAAGAGGATTAACCTACATTAGAGAGCCTACTAAAACAGGCTTTCTTTTCTTCATATTAACCTGATAATTATAGAAAAAATAATTTCCTTTCAGTTAAATATGTGTAGGATACTGGACATTACCATCATTATTAATTTTTTATCATACTGCGCCCCTCCTAGTAGACGTTTCTATAAGCGGGCACAGCATTTCATCATATTATTCAATGCACTCTCTGCAGCCATTGATCCATATAGACCACCTTGCTTTGTCTTTTATACAGAACTTTCTGTGCCTCAAGCTGGCCTAATTCAATCACCTTCGATAAAGACTTCGTTTCAAATCGACCGATGCCTCGTAAATCAATATCTATTAATACATCAGCATGTTTTTCAAGACAACGTTCCGTATTTTGATCACTTGCAATATCAATATATCTATTTAAGACCGAAAAAAGATTTGACGGCTGGTTAACATGGGAGCTTTGTACACGAACCGATGTTACTTTTTCCGCACCCATTTTCCTTACAATATCCGCGGGGTTATTATTCAAAATATAACCATCCACTAAGATTTTATTTCCCGTTTCAACAGGTGAAAATACTCCCGGAATAGCAATACTTGCACGGATAGCAATCGCCACTTCTCCAGAATCTATGACCTCCATTTCCCCCGATATTAAGTCAACACAAATGACAGCAAAAGGGATATCCAAATCCGAAAAATGTTTTCCATCCGTCAACTTTAATAACGTTTGGTAAATGCGATCCCCTTTGATCCAACCTTTACGATTAAAGCCAATGTCAATATGCCTTCGTATTGACAAATCGTGAAGAACGCTTTTCATCTGATCCGGATGCATCCCGCTCGCAAACAGCCCTCCAACAACGGCACCTGCACTTGTACCCGCTATATGAGTAATTTCGATTTGTTGATTCATCAATTCTTTTAAAACTCCGATGTGGGCAACACCTCTAAGAGAGCCACCCCCTAGTGAAAGTCCTGTATTTTTCAATTGCTGTGACCTCCCTCTCTTACTTCAGTCAAAACCCTTTTTTTCTGTTTCAATTTATAAAATACAAATATTGTTATTATGACAACGACCGCTGCTCCATACCCATATATGCCAAATGAACTGAAATAATTTTTAAATGTTTCGTAATTCCCCTTAAAATAATCACCGAGCAGCACCATTACATAAGACCAAGGATAAATCCCGATAAATGTTAAAATTAGGTATTTTAACACGTTCACTTTGCTTATACCGGCCACATAAGAGATATAATTACCAATTCCAAAAGGCCTTGATAACGCGATGCTCCAAATCCCATATCGTTTAAAATAGGCGGTACCTTTCTCCAATCCTTTTTTGAAACGCTGTGGAAAATATCTCTCGAGCTTCAGCCCTAAAAAATAGGGTATTAAACTTGAAAGACTGTACGAGACGGCCATCCCAGCCGCTAAAAAAATAGTCTGTACATAGCCTGGCGAAAGTACATAGCCATATGAAAGCACCACGATTAATCCTGGAAAAGGCAAGGAGGAACCTTCTAAAAACATCACAATAAATAAGCCTGGTATTCCGAGTGTATTGAGCCATTCCAAAAATTGTTGAATCATTGTACTGTAATCCTTCTTTGAACCAAAACGGAATGAATAATATTTGAAATATTGTCGGGATCCCCATGTTTCATTTCCATTAAATAAGACTTTAATGATTGTTGAAATTGATTAAATGAAGAGCTGTTAAAAAAATCTGTTATTTGCTCTGACGGTGATTGGTTTTGCTTTAATTCATTGACGAGTTTTAGTTCTTTTAATTGTTCTAAATTGATTTCTTCTTGTCCGGGAAGTGCCGAATGGATAAAGATTGGCAGCCTCTTTTTCATTGCCTCACTGATCGTTACTCCACCTGGCTTAGTTACGATAGCATCCACCTCGTCGTATAATTGGTTCATTTCCTTTCTGGAAGTGATATATGGAAGTGGGTAGATATTGGGATAATTCAACTTTTCAATTTTTCGAAATAAATGTTGATTCTTCCCACACAAAACGAAATATTCAACATTTGAGCCATCTTTCTGTTCCTTCAATAAGTCCATAATATTGCCGAGTCCGACACTCCCTCCTGAAACAAGGACTCGATAACGTGTATTAGTTTTCCTCGTTCTAAAGCTCTCTTCTATTTGTTCAGCAGTCGGAATTCCTGTTACATAAATTTGTTCCTCAGAAATCCCATCTCTTTGAATAAGTTCTTTCTTCACCTTTTGATTAGGCACAAAATGATAATCGATCCCTTCTCTTCCCCACACATCATTAATGAAGAAATCTGTGTACACGTTGATAACTGGCGCGATACCTTGATTGTTCATTTTTAATTTACTAAGAATGTAGGACGGAAAAGCGTGGGTACAAATGATAAGATCCGGTTTTTCCTCCAATACTATTTGCTTCATTTTTTTCATAAATAATATTTCATAATATTTATAAGAACGCGTGGGTTTTGAAGTATTCGCCATTTGACGGTACGTCCATGCATATGATTTAGGAAAATAATGAATCCATTCAAGGTATACCTGAGTCACAACACTTTCAACAATTGGATTCCAAGCACTCAATAAATCAATTTTTTTACAAATGGTACTTGGATTTCTTTCTTTTATATAACTTGTAATTGTATCTGCAACTTGATGATGTCCAGATGGCATTTTTAATAATGGAAAAAATAATATCTTTGGCATGATTGCTCAATCCTTTCTGCTTCCCTTACTATCATACGAAATAATTTGAATCGTCGAACCCCGCCACAGTCTAATAATCAACTAAGACCAGAGGCTGATTTTTTGTTATGTGTCCGTATATGTCATTTATATAAACGTTAAACAAAGAGAAAACCCTACACAGAACTAAAGCGCAAGCGCCTGTCCATCGACGTACAAACTTCAGGGCCTTCGACTGAGATAAAGGAAACACGGCGAGGCACGAGCCGATGTTGACTTATCGTAGGGAGAAGGACAAGAAGTTTGCTAGTCGATAGGCGCTGGAGCTGGACGAAAACTTCACGCCTTGAAAGTTGTCCACAAAGTTCAATTTTATAATTTCCTGGTTAGAAATAAAAAACACGTATGAAATCGTGTATTTGTTTCATACGTGTTAGTATTTGCATATATTAAGAAATGATGATGTCCTGTTCCTGAGTATCCAATCTTTGCAGTTCATGGTTTATCTCATCGCGTTTTCTGGATAATCCATCTTGAATACGCCTCACTTCATGAAGGACTTGCTTCAGCTTACTTTTTGCATCAGTAATTCGGGAATGGACTGCCCAATCGGAAAAAATATTATCAAAAAATATATCTGTAAAATTGTAAAAATCCTTTTTATTAATCGTTAGTGATTCCGTTGCAATGTTTTGCACATCCATTAATTCCGTTTCAAAATGACGTAAAGCTCGCTGCGCACGATGGATCAAATCATCGGAGCTATTAATTTGGGAGTATTTTATAGCGGATACGATAATGCCTCCACCCAAAAATGTATCCCACATCGATGTTCCTTCCGCAGAACCTAATTGGTCAATTGCCACATTAAGCAAATGCATTGCTTTATGCCCTGCATCTTGCGCTTCTCCTATTTCACGCAGCATCGATTTAAGTGTTACTCTCTCATCTGCAATTTTATGCAGGGTACTGCTGGCAAACGAATCATTTTGTCTTATCCATGCTTCTTTTTCTTTTAAAAAGTCTGCCCAATCCTCATCAATGTATGAAAAGTCGGGGTTTTGCATCTCCTTTTGCAAACTCTCCGTTTCAGCTTTAAGATCCATTACTGTCTTTTCCGCTTCATTATATTTCAGCTCAGCCTCTGCCGCCTCGGCCAACTCCTTCTCCATCTGTTCGTCCCATTTTCCCGTCCATGACTTAATTTTATTCATAAATGAAAACTTCCCGAGCTTTGCGATATCTTGTTGTTCCTTCGTTAATTGTCGATATAGCCTATCACGAATTTCCATTGCTTCATGCAATCTTCTTTCTGCTCCGTCTAACCGACGCTTAATACGATCTCGCTCAGATCTTTTCGTCGTCAGTTCCATTTGCCGTTCGTATATATCCTGCCTCATAGAGACACCTCCTACATATTTTACGGAGTCATAAGGAAGAAGTTTCAGTCTCACGGATCATTTTGTAATAATAATTCACGATTTCGGGATACAACTTCAAGTCGTTTTTTCCTTTTTCACTAATGAGATAAGTTCCTCTTTTAACTCTTTCAAACCAGCCATTATAATTTTTTTGGAGAATGGAAAGAGTTTTATCTCCGGTGCCCAATTCCCGCAAGTTTTTTGGAGAAAGTGGACCAAAATGTTCTAGACAGCATGCGATATGAATGCAATTTTCTTTATAGGCCGTCATGATTTTGGTCTGGGTACTGCCGCCCACATTGTAATCTCCGTGCCTTCCTTTTATTTCATTTAGAAGATTGTCTCTTTTTTTCTTACTTAACTTCATGCTTTTATTACGGTCGAAAGGACCCGGATGTATTTTGACCTCCGCATACGCACCTGACTTTTGAAAAGAAACGATGATTAGCCCTAACTCCAAGCGTCTAATCAAATAACAGATATCTTTCCACTTTTTTGATCTAAGGCTAAATCTCGGTTTAGGGATTGCAATGTAAACCGTATCCGTGAGGCGCTGCCTTTTTGTAGCTTGGATAAGGAGATCAATGTTTAACGATCGCTTCAATTCAACAATGATTAAATGATCATCCTTCACGGCAGCCACATCACAATGGTGCACCTCTCCATAAACATCATATCCTATTATTTTAAAATAATTTTGAATTGGATAGAATAAATCGACTTCTAAAATTTTTCCCATAATTTCGCCTACTTTTTCTTATTTAAAGAATTTTGAACAATCAAGCAAAGATATTGCAATATAATTTTAAACGAGTTATCATTACAAAAGTGCCTAATCCAATTATAAATGTCTGGAATTTAAATTGGGAAAATTTTAATAAACGGAGATGACAACATGAAAAAACTATTATTTATCATTATGGGTACTTTATTGATAACTGCCGCTTGCAGCAACAATAATGAGAAGCCGGCTGAAAAAAAGGATGCCGCTGTGGAAAATAACGCAACAGAAACAAGCGAAGTAGCAAAGTTCCCTGAGTATTCCATTGTCAAAGAAAATATTCCTAGCGCTACATACAAAGAAAGCCTTGAAAGTGACACTGATGATGAGCGTGTCATTTTGTTTGAAAATGAGAATGGAAAAAGCTTTAAAAGTTTTTACTTAAAAACAAGAAATATCCTACAAATTAGAGATCTTGAAGAAGATCGTCTGACTTATAACAAGATATTCAATCCAGAAAAATAGTAAACGAAAAGCTCTGATCATTATTTGAGATCAGAGCTTTTTTAATTTTATGCAGGAAAAAGAGATTATGTACTTGAATGTAATGGTATCAGACGCAAAGAGGTGTTTATATATGGAGCAAAGGCATGAGATATTATTTAAACAGCTGGAAACGTATCGAAGTTATGTGTTAGGAGTATTGGAAGATGTGTCAGAGGAAAAGGCGGAGATCATACCTGAGGGATTCAACAATAATATCCGTTGGAACTTGGGGCATCTTTACCTTGACCAATATTTATGGATTCAAGCTGTAACGAAAGAGGAAACAGCTGTACCAGAGGAATTCAATAAATGGTTTGGATTCGGTACTTCGCCTAAAAATTTCACGAATGAAACCCCTTCTTTTGATGAACTTAAAATCCTATTAGAAAAACAGCCTAATGAAATAAAAAGAGAATACGGAAATAGATTAGAAGAGGAATTTTCACCAACAGAAATGGGGATGCATACGATTGAACAAGTGCTCATTCGTACGATTTTTCACGAAGGAATGCATTTACAAACCATTTTAGATATTAAGAAATTAATCTAGTTTTATAATGGCGGAGAAGGTGGGATTCGAACCCACGCGGCAGTTGCCCGCCCTAACGCATTTCGAGTGCGTCCCCTTCAGCCGGACTTGGGTACTTCTCCAAATATGCGGGATGCTGGTGATAGGACTCGAACCTACGACCCCGTCATTACGAGTGACGTGCACTACCAACTGTGCTACACCAGCATAGAACTTACATAAAAATAATAATACTTTTTTATTATCCTTTCAAATGATTTTTCTCATGAGAAATTTGGTAAAAATGCATATAATTTGTAGCATCTGCCTATCAAATCTATCGGCTCTTTCCCCAAAATCACCGTTTTTCACCCATTTCCTGTTATGACGGGTTTCATCTTTTGCCCTTGGACATAAACTGGATAGAGAATACTACATCGAGGTGATTAAATGGAAAGACAATTTTACGGATATCCCGGAATGCCTATGGGCACTCCTATGGCCTACCCTATGAGTTACCAAGGCTATCCAATGCAGCATTATGGACATCATCACCATGGGCACCATCATCATGGACATCATCATCATGGACATCATCACGGCCACCATCATCATGGGCACCATCATCATGGGCATCATTACGGACTTGATCAAACCATGATTCAGTTACAGAACCAAGCTTTCTCACCTTATCACACGACGCATTACGGGCACCATAAGCATCATCATAAAAAGAAGTATTACAAGTAAACAAGAGAAAAAGATACGGATCATTCTGTATCTTCTTCTTTCGTTTACTTGATTTTTATGATAAGAAATTTACCTCTTATTTTTAGGAAGACGCACCTAAAATCTTGTCGAATGAGCGAGAGTTATCACTATTGGGGCAACAAACCTTCAAGCGAACTGAAGACTATCCACTTTTTTCACTTGTACTTAGGGCTATAACATTGATTAACAACTTAAAAACCCTATAAATCACTCAAATAGAAGCCAATCTATTTCCAGTTTTCGAACTCCGGCCAATCAAATTTTTGATCTTCTCAACCGCCTCTTCTACATTTTGGACTTGTAACGTTACTTTATGACTTTCTGGATATTGGTCGGCTGAAAATTTGTAACGGGGATCGTAATAATACTCTAATAGTAATTTTACGGCTAAAGAAAATTCCTCCGTCTTTAAACATTCATCTATTTGGCTAGCTATTGGCGTATGGATTCGTGATTTTATTTTCCGAAATGCCTCCATACATTCCTCTTTATATTTCCACGGTTGGTAGTCCTCCAAAATATGATGAATCCTTTCCTCTATTGGCATTTCAATAAATATTTGGATTCCATTTTCTTTAAAATCATGAAAGGCATCTGGGAGTACCACTCTTCCAACTCGTTTGCTTTCTCCTTCAAACAACACATAAAAAGAATCCTTTACCTGTTCTAAACGTTCGATTAAAAGGGAATCGAACGTTTTTTGATTATGTGGCTGCAATCCGATTTGCCCAAATATCGATCCGCGATGATTGGCCATTTCTTCTAAATCAATTACTGGGTAGCCTTCCTTCTGAAGTGTCCGTAATATGAGCGTTTTCCCTGTCCCCGTATTTCCATTAAGAACAAAAGCTTTCGGCGGAAGCTCCATTCTCTCCATTTTATCGACGACCCATTTCCGATACGCACGAACTCCCCCCTGCAATCGATTCACTTTTACATTCATCAAATCTAAAACAGTTGCCGATGTTTTACTTCTCATGCCCCCGCGCCAACAAAAAACAGATATCTCTTTATCTAATTGTTTAAATGCTTTTATAAAATCAGGGAGCTTAGCAGACACAATTTCAAGCCCCCGCTCTTGAGCCGCCTCCGGACTTACTTGCTTGTATAATGTCCCGACTTCTGCTCTTTCCTCATCATTAAACAATGGAATATTTAAGCTGCCTGGAATGGTAGAATGATTGAACTCGGATGGGGATCGAACATCAATAAGTGCAATCTTCCCTTTTTCCTTTAATGCCATCATATCTTCAACTGTTATATCGCGGAACATAAAATCTCCCCTCACAACTTTCAAATCACAACAATTTTACCCGGATGTTCTAGAGTTACTTCCCCTATCATTGCCGCTTCGACCCCTGCTTTAAGGAGGTTAGACAAAAGCTCTTCCGCCTCTTCTCCTTCAACAGAGATCAACAAGCCTCCTGAAGTAACGGCATCACATAAAATCCATTGGTCAATTGTATCCATATTTTCGGGAAAAGATACAGAAGCTTGTATATGAGCAAAGTTGTTTTTTGTTCCACCAGGGATAACACCCTGTTCTGCCAACTCCCTCACCTTTTCTAAAATAGGAACTTGCTCCTTCACAATTCGAATTCCTACTCCACTTCCTTTCGCCATTTCCAATGAGTGGCCGAGCAGTCCGAATCCTGTTACATCAGTACAAGCATGAACGTCAAATGGTTCCATTGTTTCTGCTGCTCTTTTATTTAAAGTTGTCATTACTTTTGTAACACGTTCAATTTCATCTTGATTCAACAAACCTTTTTTAAGTGAAGAAGTTAAAATTCCGACTCCTATCGGTTTAGTTAAAATTAGTTTGTCTCCTGGTTTTGCATCAGCATTTGTTCTGACCTTATCAGGATGCACCAAACCGGTTACAGCCAGCCCGAATTTCGGTTCTTTATCATCTATGGAATGACCACCAACGAGAGTCGCTCCCGCTTCTTGCAACTTATCAGCTGCTCCTCTTAAAATTTCAGCTAAAATACTCTTATCTAATGAAGCAATTGGAAATGCCACGATATTAAGGGCTGTCAGCGGCTTTCCTCCCATTGCGTAAATGTCGCTAATCGCATTTGCTGCAGCAACTTGTCCAAATGAATACGGGTCATCTACAATCGGAGTAAAAAAATCAAGAGTTTGCACGATTGCTAAATCATCATTCAATTTATATACTCCTGCATCATCACTCGTATCAAGGCCAACAAGTAAATTATGGTTTTGAGTAGCAGGAGGAAGCATTCGTATGACCTCCGCCAAATCAGCAGGGCCTATTTTACAACCGCAGCCTCCTTTTGAAGATAGTGAAGTAAGTTTAACTGTATTAGAGTGCTCCATACGGCACCAACCTTTCTTTACTGGACATTATACTTTAATTTTAAAACTTCAATGGTAGAATTCCTAGCAATTAGAACGTATTTTTTAAATCCGGCATTACTTTAAAAAAAGAAAGTGGGTAGATCTAATTAGACCTACCCACCACTCGATTGATTTCTTAGTGACTTTGTTGCGCTAATTGATTAATACTGTCTCTTACAATTGTAGCAGCTTGGCTCATCACTGCTCCTCCACCGATGGCGGCTGCAACACCGATACTTTCCATTATCTCTTGCTCCGTACACCCATTATCCAGACAACCCTTAGTATGATATATCATACAATGCTCATTTTGGGAATAAATACTGATACATAAAGCCATTAATTGCTTGTACTTTTGGGGTATTTCTCCCTCACTAAAGGCTGCTTCTGTAAAGTGATTGAATGCACTCACTAGCTCGGGCATGCTTTTTTGGTAATTGCCAAGCCCTTCTTTATAATGAATTAAGTGTTGTTCGATTGAAGTTTCATGTTGATAGTCCATAAGCAATTCACTCCCTATTTTTTTGTTAGTATGAAGCAATTTTGCTTTTCTTATCCAAGGAAAGACCATAATGGAAAAAACTTTATACTAACTCCTATTCAAGACTATGAACCGTCTGATTGTAGAATTCATACAGTAGGCTACAGGGAGGAATGATGATGGATACAGACGGTTCTTTTATCCGAGAAATGCTAGTTCTCTATATGATTGCTTTATTGGGATTTATCACACGAAAACGAGGTATTTTAAATGAGTATGCTGATGAAGTTTTAACACAGCTTGTCCTCTATATCACATTGCCCGCTTTAATTTTATTTTCTTTAGATATTCCTTTTTCAATACAAGTTATCCACGAATTGTTTTGGCTTGTTTTGATGTCTATCTATATACTAGTCATCTCTATTTTACTTGCTGCCAAAATGAGAAAGAGCTCTCATCTGCCAGAAAAGCAGAAAAATGTTTACGAAGGTCTAACTATATTTGGAAACCAAGGTTTTATAGGTTATGCTGTTAGCTTTATCCTTTTAAAAGAACAAGGAATTGTTTATTTAACGATGTTTAATATATGTTATTTAATATTAATTTGGACTTATGGTGTGCATATTTTTACTAAGGGTCAAAATCGAATCCAATGGAGAAAGATTTTATTGAACCCAGGAATCGTTGCAACTTTTATTGGTCTACTCGTATTATTTTTTCCTTTTAGTTGGCCTGACATTATTTCTAGATCATTAGAAAGTGTTGGCAAAATGACCGTTCCACTTTCCATGATCATGATTGGATCGTTACTCGCAAAAGTACATTATAAAGAGGTGCCTTCACTATTAAATAATTTTTATCTATGGAAGTCGGCAATGACAAAACTAATCATTATCCCTCTATGCTTACTTCCTTTCATGGCATTATCAACTCCATTTTCTTTATTGTTGATTGCCGTCATCATTTCAGGAATGCCATCCGCTCCTACGATTTCGTTTTACGCACAAAAATACGGTGGTGACACACTTTTTGCTTCTGCTGGTGTGCTGTTGACTACGTTGTTGTGCCTACTTACAATCCCCTTGCTTTACTTTTTATTATCTGTTTTATACTAGAAATAATTTTTTCTTGTTTAACAAACCTTCATTTTTCCATACTAAAAATGGAGGTGGAAAACAATGACACTTGTACGTCTTGGCTATGTAGCTTTAAGCATGGAGCTTCAAAATGCTTCTCCATCTAAAACAATGACATATGCAAATTTCCAAAAACTAAAGGATCGTGAGGCAGCCATTCGTAAATTGGAGCAAATTTCTTTAGCCAACTTGCATAATACATTGCGCCTTTTAAAGCATAACGTTTCATACGACATTCATTTTTATCGAATGACGTCACGTCTTATTCCTTTGGCTACCCATGAAGCACTTCAAGATTGGGATTATTTGACCCCCATAAAAGAAAAGTTACGTGAAATCGGACAATTCGTAAAAGAACATAGTATAAGAGTTGATTATCATCCCGATCATTTTGTTCTCATTAATTCATTGAAGCCTGTTAATATCAATCAGAAACTGTAAAGACTACCAAGAGAAACATGATTCCCAATTGAAGGAATGGCTAATCAGATTGTGGAATTTTTTTGGGTTGGTATAAGTAAAGATTGATCAAAGAAATTTTGATCCATTTTTTTATGGATCAGATCCTAATCGTCCTTTTATTGAATGCTCCTTTAGATTTCTATTTTATAGTGTTAAAATAGACAAGATATGTAGGCAGTAATGAGGTGTTAACCATTATTAAGATTCAGAAAAAGCAACTATTTCAAGTTCTAAAAATATTATTCCCACTCCTTTTATTGATTTTAGCTGTTGTTGAGATTCAAAAGTCAGTTAGAGATGTAGACTTTAACTTACTCCAACAAGAAGTAAGCCAGCTGCAAATTTGGGAGGTGGCTTTATTTTTCATTGTTTCCCTTTTAGCGGTTTCACCAATGTTTTTATACGATACCGTAATTGTAAAATTATTGGGTGTTAAAATTTCTCCTAAGAGATTAATTAAACAATCTTTTATTGTGAATACATTTTCCAATATTATTGGCTTTGGCGGGCTCGTTGGCTTAATGCTGAGAAGTTATTTTTATACAAAATATGATATTGAAAAACAAGGTTTATTGAAAACAATTGCGTCCGTCACACTTTTTTATCTTACTGGAATCTCCCTTATATCATGGATCATTCCAATCGGATATCGAAAATTTCCTTTATTTCAAGATACAAAGTGGCTAATGTTTGCGGTAGTAGCTGTCATTTTATATTTACCAATCTTTATCATTTTATATGTTTTGCAAAATAAACGTGAGAGTGGCTCGCATTTAAAACTCCGAGTAGCTGGACAGCTTATCCTTGTCTCAGCGCTGGAATGGACAGCTGTGTTCTTTGTCATCTTGTATTTGGCGCATTTATTAAATATTCCTATTCCATTATTAAAATTAATCCCAATCTTCATCATTGCTTCATGTGCAGGGATTGTCAGTATGATACCTGGTGGGATGGGCTCATTTGACCTCGTGTTCCTTTGGGGAATGCAAAGCTTAGGTATTCATGATGAAAAAGTACTCGTTTTGCTCATACTATATCGGCTCGGGTATTTTATTTTTCCTTTCCTTTTAGCTGCAGCCCTTTTCATTAAGGAGTATTGGGATAAATGGAATCGCTCATGGAATAACTTACCGAATATTTTCTTTCAGCGAGTTAGTCATATTTCCTTGACTGCCCTTATTTTTATATCGGGACTTATTCTCCTGCTTTCGGCTGCGATTCCAGGAGTTCTATATAGGCTGCGAATCGCGGAGGAATTTTTGTCACAACCGATTATGCAGGTTTCTCATCAATTGACGGTTGCTGCAGGCTTTATCCTTTTGGGAATGAGCAGAGGGATTGAATACAAGGTAAAAAGAGCTTACCATTTATCGATTTTAGTTTTATCGCTTGCGGCGATCTTTTCTGTGTTAAAAGGAATTGATTATGAAGAAACGATCTTTATGTTGTTTGTAGCATTACTATTATTTATGTCGAAAAAACGGTTCTACCGTGAAAACTATGTGATGACCTGGGGAAAAGCTCTTATTGATATTACGGTTGTCTTAATTTTTACAGCCATGTATATCATCATTGGATATTTGAATTTGCCGACATCAAAATTTTCGATTCCGTCTAAACTTCGCCCTTTTGTTATAACGGACTATTACGATTTATTTTACAGTGGCCTTATTGGTCTGCTAATTGCATGTATTATTTTAATATTAGGCTATGTTATTCGAAAGCCAAAACTAATTGCGAGTGAACCATCAATCCATCAGGAAGATAAAATTAAAGAACATCTTACGAAATATAACGGATCGGTTTTATCACATCTCATTTTTTTACACGATAAATTTGTTTTCTGGAATAAAAACGAAACGGTTCTATTTAGCTACCAAACGTATGCGGATAAAATTATTATTCTTGGCGACCCAGTCGGAAATAAAGATGATATTCCTTCTGCCATTGAGGAATTTCTTGAAGCGGCCGACCGATTTGGATATAGGCTTGTGTTTTATGAAGTAAGCAACAAAGTGATCCCTCATCTTCATGAATACGGTTTTGATTTTTTCAAACTGGGCGAGGAAGCATTCGTCGATTTGGACGAATTCACACTAACTGGAAAGAAGATGAAGGGAAAAAGAGCGATAAAAAATAAATTTGAAAAGGAAAATTATTTGGTAGAGGTGTTGGACCCTCCCTTTCAAATAGATCTTTTTCAAGAATTACAAGAGGTTTCGGACAAATGGTTAAATGGCAGGAGTGAAAAAGGCTTCTCACTCGGTTTTTTTGATGAACATTATTTGAATATGTCTAAGATTATCGTTTTAAGAGGGGGAGATGGAATTATTGGTTTTGCCAGTATTATGCCAATGTACGATGACGGTCGTACTATTTCCGTGGATTTGATGCGCTTCTTACCAGGAGCCCCTTCTGGTACGATGGATTTTATTTTTATTTCCTTGTTCGAATGGGCAAAAGAAGCCGGGTACCATCAATTTAACTTAGGCATGGCCCCACTTTCCAATGTTGGTCAATCGAAGTTTTCATTTTTAAGCGAAAGACTAGCCGCACAATTATTTTTACACGGTCATTTCCTATACCACTTCAAAGGTTTAAGAAATTTTAAGGAGAAATATGCAGATCGGTGGGAGCCTAAATATTTGGCGTACCGCAAAAAGTCGTCCTTAACGTTTACGATGGCGCAGGTTACGCTTTTAATTAGTAAAAAGAGAGATTAAAAAATATATAAGGCCGATTACTGCAGTGGTAATCGGCCTTAATATTAGTCTTGTAAAATCCTTAATCGATAGGCGTTCATCGCTGTTTCCCCAAGTTGGTCAAGGAGATTATAGTTCGCATATGCTCCAACAATCGCACCAAAGCCAGGAATCAGTTGCAGCATTTTCACAAAATCAATATAATCTCGATATTCTTGCTGGAATTGTTTCCAGTCCATATCTACAAGATGCTGCTTCTCTTCCTCCCAATTTTCAATGATTTGGAACGTTTCTTTCCGTTTTTCATCACTGGAAAATGCTAATTGGAAAACGTGAAGGATGAACAAGCGCTCTTCATATTCGTTTGTGTCGAAGCCATAAATGGCTGCAGCTTCAAATAAAAATTTCATTTCAATCGACAAGAGAAGTGGAAAATCAGCTAATCCAAGCAAAATACCGCCTGCACCCGTTCCAGCACCTTCAATTACGGCAGTTTTTCGATATGTGGACAATTTTTCTTTCAGTAATTCGTCCTTCTCGTAAAGACTCATTCCTAAGGTTTGGTGCTTCTTCGTCGTTATATCCGAACCAATCAAGGTTGCTTTTACCATATTTTTTATACTTTCTGTCACAACAGTATGGACTTTTTCAGGAATGAGTTGATTGACTTTCGTTTGTGCTTTTTTCGATATTCGATTAATCAAGCTGGACTGTTTGAACATTTTTTCTTTCCAAACTCGTAGTTCATCCTCTACTTTTATACTATAATCCGTCATGTCATACCATCCCTTACGTTCGTTAGTACAAAAGTATACGCTTTACATGCAAAAAAGATTCACTTCCCGTTCAATCAATGCGATACTGCTTGTCCTTCTGCATTAATAAAACATCGATTTTCGTTTCGATTCTTTGTAAGGTTTGCAAGAAATGCTCTAAAGTCTTTTCATTATCACTATTTGAAGAGTCTACACTGCGTATTAATGTTTCTTGGTAACGAGTAACCGATTTTATGTCCATTATGATCCTCCTGATTCGTTCTTTTTGTTCTCAATAAAGAATATATAAGAATCATATAACGAATCGAGAGGAATTACAACACTTTCAATGGAAAAGACCTGATTCCTTTGATTTTTTTAGCAATGCTTCGGTCTTTTTACTAAGAGGTTCTTTTAGAAAAGTACCGAACAGCAAAGCAATCAATCCAAAAATAGATAGGAATAGAATATCGTGCATCACCCTTTCCCAGACGATTCCGCCTACAGCTTCCCTCATTAAATCGACTGCATAGGTAAAAGGGAGGAATGGACTGATAATCCGAAAGAACTTTGGCAGAAGCACGACTGGATACGTCCCTCCTGAACCTGCAATTTGTAGGACAAGCATGATGATTGCCAGGGCTTTCCCGACATTCCCAAAGACGGAAACAAGCGAATACACTATCAACATGAAAACAAGACAAATGAAGAGTCCAAACACGACAAGCCATACAGGAGAACTGACTGATACGTGAAGTATAAATAAATCACCTAAAGTGACGATGAGAGTTTGTAAAAATCCAATCGTAATGAATGTGAAAAATCTGCCGAAATATATTTGTTTTCCTGTATAGAGATCATGCTGATGGACGTCCACAGCTAGTAACGAAATAAGTAATAGTGCACCCACCCAAATCGAAAGCACTGTATAAAAAGGAGTCATACCCGTCCCATAATTTTCAATCGGGAAAAGTTTATGTTCGTTAAGCTTTACTGGCTCTTCAAAAAAATTACGTTCTGCATGTGGGTCATGACGAAGTAGATTAATGATTTCGTTTATATCTGCTTCATTTTTTAGATTTCGAATTTTATCCGCAAGTTCTCTCACTTTTGTGTTCACATACGGAAACTGGCCATGCGCATAATCTAATGCTTTTTTACCTTCTTTTAAGTTCCCTTGCGTATTCTTTAAAATCCTTTCAACTTCTGGCAATGTTGACTGAACGTCCGTCAACATCGTTTTCGCATTGGACAATGTATTCTTCGCCTTACCTACTTCACTTAAAATCGTAGGTTCAATCGTATTATTATACTCTTTAACAAATGCATCTAATTTTTCTGGAGCCGCAGATGCCATGCTTTGAATGGTTTCAACCGTATTTGTGAATTCCTGCTTTTTTTGACTTAAAAATTGATTGATACCCGCTACATTGCTTTGTACGGTTTGTAGAGCTGATTTTAACTCACCCGTTTTGGAAATGGCCTGGTCTAACTGCTCGCTGCCAGCATTCTCTCCTTGTTCCGAATTTATCTTTTTAAGCTGATTTAAAGATGCTTCTATCGTATCAACCGTCTGCAATGCGTTGCTAAATTGATTTTGCAGATCTTTTTGTATTTGATCTCCTTTGCTTAAATCAATATTTATCTTTTGGGCATTGTTTAAAAAATGATTGATATCATTAGAGATTTTCTGTATTTTTTCCACATCTGCTTTAATTTTTGGGGCGATTGCATTCAAACGGTTTTCTGCTGCCGTTATAAAATCAGTTGTTTTATTAATTGTAGCAAGTCCATTACTTGTAAGCTCTCTAACCTCCGGAATTTTTCCTTCTGCTTTATTTAGAATATTCCCAGCGGAAGTTGCATCTGTTAATGATTCATTTAAAACACGATTAATTTCCGGTAAATTCTCTTCAAGAGTAAATATGTACTTTTCAAATCTTTCAATGTCTGGAAGATTTTGAGACAATTCAATGCCAATTTCGTTGAACAAATCAAAAATAACTCCATTTACAGTTGAGATAAACTTACTGCTCACTTGTTCAACAATAAGAGAAGCCCCTTTTTGCGTAATTTTGGGCGAAACAGAATTAATTTTTTCATTTACGTAATATTCCATTTGCGCTTTTTCCGGTTTAACCGAAATGACGGAAGCCAATTTTTCAGAAAAATCTTTTGGTATGATAATCACAGCAAAATAATTGCCATAATTGACCTCGTCCATCGCTTTCTCTCTATTTGTAAAATGCCAATCCATGCTTTTATTTGTTTTTAACGTATGAACTAACTCTTTCCCAACATTGATGTTTTGATCGCGAATTTTAGCACCAGCATCTTCATTTACGATCGCCACAGGAAGATTTCCTGTTTCTGAATACGGGTCCCACATCGCTGCAATATTAAACCAAGTGTACAGCGATGGCAGCACCGTAAGGCCACCAATAAGGATAGCGGCAGCCCAGTTTGTGATGATATTTTTCAAATCTGTCGTGTATATCTGTTTTATGTTGTTCATGGTTAAGGTCCTTTTATGGAGTGTGGTTTTTTGTCTAGCTGCACCGTTTATCGACTAACAAACTTCTTGTCCTTTTCTTTTGGGACTTGAAGTTTTTACTTCGATGAGCAAGGCGGTTCCGCTTTTCCATTAATTTACCCACAAACGAACTATATAACCATTAGAAAATCTGAAAATCTCTCCACTCTTCCGGCATCATTTTTTTGTACTTTGGTTGAAGATAACGATCGTCGAAAAGCATAATCATACCTGAGTCAGTTTCAGTCCTAATGAGCCTTCCACCAGCTTGAAGAATTTTATTCATCCCCGGGAAAACATACGCAATATCGTAGCCGTTTTGTCCATTTCCGGAAAAGTAATCCTTAATTAATTCCCGTTCAAACCCTATTTGAGGGAGACCGACTCCCACTAAAAAGACACCGTTCAATCGATCGCCTTTTAAATCGACTCCTTCTGAAAAAATTCCTCCTAATACAGCAAAAGCTAAAAGAGATTCCTTTCGTTCTGGTTGGAATGTCAATAAAAAGTCTTCCCGTTCCGCTTCCGTCATCCCAGGTCCTTGAAAGATTGTCGGAATCCCAGTGTCACGGGCAGTCCATTCATCGTAAACACGATTCATATATTGATACGAAGGAAAGAAAATGATGTAATTTCCGGGTCTTTCGATAATAGCGGATTCAACTGAATTAATAATCGGCAAAACCGATCCTTCCCTATCACGGTATCTTGTTGATAATGGCTGCACCCTTACATCCGTTTGCTCTTTGGAAAAAGGCGATGGAATGGATACAGTGTAATCATCCTCTTTGCCTCCGAGCATCAGCATGAAATAATGTAACGGAGATAATGTGGCAGAAAAATAAACCCTCGATTTGAATGACTTCCCTGCTCTGTCAACTACAGTTGAAGGATCTAAGCAAAACATTTTTATCATGACTTCGTTGCGATTTACTTCAACATAAGTAACATATTGTTCATCATATAACTTAGCGATGCACGACCAACTTAAAGCGGCAAAATACGCATCAAGCAAAGCTTGACCACTTTCACCTTCAGTACTAGTGAATAATTCTTGTTCTGCATTTCCAATGAATTTTTCAATCAGCGCGTTGAACTCTTCATCTACTTCTTGTAAAACTTGATATTGTTTCCCATCCGCCTGCTTCTTGAGACGGAGAAAAAAGTCATTCAATAATTTGGCAGATTCAAATACCTTACTATTTTTAAACAAACGCTTTAATTGCAAGAACATCCTTTTTTCCAAGCTTGCGGAGTACATATCACGCGCTCGATCAACTAGGTTATGGGCCTCATCGACAAGAAGAACGGTCTGTTTTTTAGTCTCATCAAACATCCGCTTCAATGAAACCCTAGGATCAAAAATATAATTATAATCGCAAATGATGGCATCCGTAGCGTATGCAAGCTCTATGGAATATTCAAATGGGCACACCATATGCTTCCGTGCGTATTTCTCTATCGTCTCTCTCGTCAGTTCGTTTTCATTTGAAAGAATATCAAGTACAGCATTATTTATTCGATCGTAAAAGCCATCAGCAAATGGACAGTGCTCTTTTGAACATATTTTTTCTTTTGTAAAGCAGATTTTGTCTTTCGCTGTAATGGTAACGGACTTCGCATTCAATCCTTTATTTCTCATTAATCGAAAAGCTTCCTCGGCTGTTTGGCGGGTTGTCGTTCGAGCGGTTAAATAGAAAATTTTCTTGAGGTTACCTTCGCCGATCGCTTTTACAGCAGGAAATAAGGTGGAAATTGTTTTTCCGATGCCTGTTGGCGCCGTTGCAAATAAAGTTTTATCATCCACAATCGTTTTATAAACGGAAGCGGCTAACTGCCGCTGACCTTTTCGATATGATTCATATGGGAATTGGAAATTACGAGCGCTATTTTTTAACTCTTCTTCATGATTCTTAAGCCATGTTCCATAAGGAGCATAGCTTTCTAAAAGCATAAACATAAAGTCTTCTAACTCTTGAAAACTGAATTGATTCTTAAATTTTTTCGTCTCTTCCGTTTCTTTTTGAAAATAGGTGAGCTGGACGTTCATGTCACTAAGATTATTCAATTTAGCGTACATATAGGCATAGCATTTTGCCTGAGCCCAGTGAACTGGATATGTTTCTTCAGATAAATCGTTGAGATTTCCGGAAGTAGACTTGATTTCATCAATCGTAAACCCCTCTTCTGAATGGAGCAACCCATCACATCTTCCTTCAATAACAAAAAGGAGATGATCATAAACCATCTCTGTTTGAAGAAGTACTTCACTTTTATCGTTTTCACTATATTCTTTTTGAACTTTCCGATGTGCTTTCGTTCCCTCAGTTAAAGTGGTCACACTTCTAAAGCCTGATTCAATGCTTCCACTTCGATATACATATTCTACGAGTGGACGGACTGCAATTTTTATTTGATAATCCATTGTCTCACCTATTTTAATGGGATATACGAATATTGTAGCACACGCGTTCGTAATATGGATAACTATTTATAATAATCTATATTAATTTTCCGTTGCTTTTCGCCCGCTCTTGGCCGAGTCATATCCGAGGAAAAAAACATATGAAGCGTATAAGGCACTTGATAAAATCACAGGGTATATTAAGAATATTTATTTACTTTTTAAAAATTTGTTAATATCGTCCCAACCGTATAAAACTTCATCTACTTTTAATCGTTCTAAATAAACAGTATCTATAAGTTTAGGAAAATATCGCTCGTAAAATCCTCTACTTGGATTATCTTTTAAAACCCAAACTAGCATTGACTTAAATCCGGCTGTTTGAACCAGTTCTTCTGCAATGGTTAGAAATAAACGGTTACCTATCCCCTGATTTTTATATGAAGAAAGGATATAAATAGTATTCATATTGTCTTCACCTGCCTTTTTTATCTTTCAAAAAAAGG
>NZ_JAIAZY010000034.1 GCF_019459225.1 Bacillus sp. IITD106 | reverse complement strand
AAATACAAATCAAATTAATAAATAAAGTACAGGTATGAATAGTATTTATATAAGTAATGCTGGATTAAGATAAATGACAAATAGATTGCTTTAATCTTTATAATTAATAACAGTACGAGGAGATTAAAATGAATCGAAATCCAAATGAATTTCCAACCAACGATTACGAGGAAATTTTATCAATCGATGAGTAGGAGGTAGTCCAATGGAAAGAAAAATAACTCTAATTTTAGGCTCTATTTTCATAGTAACTAGTGGTCTAATTTATACTATTGAACGTATCATTTCGATGGTGCATTGGTCAGCGTTAACACGTACAGGAGAGTATCCAACCAACCCACTTTCTCCATCACTACTCGATAACCTATTTATACCGATATTTTTATTAATTGGAATCATCTTTATTTATGTATCTTTTAAAAAAGAAATAAATAAAGTATTATTTTCAATTCCGACTAAGCACTAAAAGTACAATAAGCTATTATAGATTATAAGTAATAAATCGAAAGGAAGATGGTTATGGTTTATATCGCTCTTCTTCGCGGAATTAATGTGGGTGGAAAAAATAAAATTGACATGAAGTTGCTTAAACAAACGTTTGAACAAGCCGGGATGAATGACGTGGTGACATATATCAATACAGGTAATATTATTTTTTCATACAAGGGCGAATTAAGAACTGAACTATCACATGTTTTGGAAGAAGCGATATATAATGATTTCGGATTACAAATTAAAGTAGTAGTTCGTAGTGTCGATGATATCAGAGGAATCATTAACGCAATTCCTGACACATGGAAAAATGATAAAGAGATGAAAACGGACGTCATGTTTTTATGGGATGAAATTGATGATGATTCAGTCCTTAAGAATTTGGTCATCAAACCAAATATTGACACGGTGAAATATGTTCCCGGCGCGATTATATGGTTCGTTGAGAAGAAAAATGTAACCAAAAGCGGAATGGTAAAGATAATTGGATCAAAGTTATACAAACAAGTTACTGTTAGAAATGTGAACACAGCTCGTAAGATATACGAACTCATGCAAGCTCAAAACGATTAGACAGCCGATAAAGAAAGGACTGTCTAACTACAGACAGTCCTAATCAGTTAATATTGCAAATTTCGTGCCTTTTTCCCATAAGCAAAATAATACATCGGATAGCAAAGTAGAATCACGATCACCATCGAAAAGAAAATGGCGCGGTAACCTGAATAAGGTTCGATAAACCCTAGGATATATGGCCCTAAGCCGAGACCTAAATCATACAATATAAAATAAGTCGATGTGGCTAAACCGAAACGGTGGGGCTCCGTAACCTTAATGGCGATTGCTTGTGCGATGGAGTTGAAATTACCATAACCTAAGCCAATGCATGCACTTGCCATCAATAACATCCAGCCTGCCGAAGCTTCGCTAAACAGGAACATCCCAATAGCGAAGATGGCAAAGCATGGATAAACAATTATATTGGCTCCACGAGTATCCATTAATTTGCCCGTTATCGGACGGGTGAGAATGATAACAACCGCATAGACTAAGAAGAAATAGCTTGCCGCTGTTACTAAATGAATTTCTTCTGCATAAAAAGATAAGAATGACATGACGCCGGAATAGCTAAAGCCGATGACAAGCGCAACTAATGAAATGGGTGCTGCCTTTGGTTCGATAAAACGTGTAAGGATTGGTCCCTTTTCCAAAATCTTTTTTTCCCTTGACGTCTCTGCAATCTTAATTTTCACTAGGGCTAAAAAGATCATGCTCCCAATTGAAAAAATGACGTTGATCAAATACATAATCATAAAACCGTTATCTAATTTCATAAGTAAAATTCCGAAAAACGGACCAATCGCGGTGGCTAAAATTGTACTTAGACTATAGTAGCCAATGCCTTCACCCCTGCGTCCTGCCGGTAATAGTTGTGCGATAATGGTACCCGCAGCTGTTCCCATAAGACCAAAGGCAATGCCGTGGAATAAGCGGTTAAGGAGTAATGTTGTCGTATTGAAAATGCCGAAATAAAAAATCGAGGCGACTGTCAGCAAAATCAAACCAGTCCAAAACACTTTTTTTGTTCCGATGTCACTAATATAACGTCCGGCTCCAAGTCGACCGAGAAGCGAACCAATAATAAAAATACTGGATACAAGACCAGCTGTACTCGTCGATACATGAAACTCATTTTTAGCGTAAGTCGCGATGGTTACCATTAACAAGTAGAACATTAATGTGGCTAAAAAATTGATCGTTGAAACAGCAATAAATTCCTTTGTCCATAATTTTTCTGAATTCAAATTAATCCTCTTTTCTTTACGTTGCTCGTTAGTTGTTCTAAAACTTCGTTCACATCTTTAATTTGTTGCTCAGATACTCCTTCCAATAATTTCGATTGATACAAATCAACCGAGGCTTTACATTCTTTATATTTGATTTGTCCTAGTTCTGTAATATGCATTACTTTTTGCCGTTTATCTTTTCCAGGGCGAACCTCAATAAGACCAAGCTCAATAAGCTTTTGAGCGACTGGGGTAACAGAAGGTTTTTCTACCTGCCAATACTCGGCAATTTCGGAAAATGTAGTAGGTCCATCTTCTTGTAAATAACGAAGCAAGCCCCATTGCAATTCGGTCAGCTCGTGCGGCTCAAGTACTTTTAATATCTGTTGTGTATAAGGTTTGTATAATAATTTGATTTTGGAAAAAACAGAGTACAAGGAAATCCTCCTTACATAATAGTTAGTTAACCTAACTAATTTTATTATATGCTGCTATATTTGTAAATGGAAAAATCTTTAAAGGAATTGAGCGACATCTATAGAATTAACATTTTATATTAGAAAAATGCTGATAAGGGTGTGTATACAATTGAGTTTAGGGAAAATTAACGGTTCATCCATTGTGTTTTTAGTAAAGGATTTAAAAAAGTCCTCACAATTTTATAAGGATTTGGGATTTCATTATGAGGAAATCGGAATAGGTGACATCAAACATATCCATGTAACGAGAGATCAACTAACTTTCATTTTACACGAGGCAAGCAGCCCAGAAGATGTTCGTCCTTTTTCTTCTCTTGAAGGTGGGCCACAATGGGATGCCTTTGCTTATTCGGATGAAGTAGATGTATTGTTTGAAGAATTTAAAACAAAAGGTGCTGAAATGGCATACGGTTTAAATCAAGATCTTATTTGGAATGAATTTGCAATAAGGGATGTAGATGGATATGTTGTTGCATTTGGCGGTGGGGTGAGTAAGCAATAAAATAACGAGTATTGAAATGGTGTTTCTGAACTATTCGGAAATGCTTTTTTACTTAGTCAACAAATTTTTAAATAAATGTTAGGGGATTTGATTTTATGAGAAAAACGTTGATACTTCCATGGACCGAAGATTGGGAAATTTCCTATTTAAGTGAGGAACGAAAATTAAAAGAAATATTTAATGATGACATAGTTGATATTTTTCATATCGGCAGTACGTCTATACGAGCAATTGGTTTTGCCAAACCAATTATAGACATTTTAATCGCTGTGAAAGATATTGAAGCAGTGGATTCATTCAATGCGAAATTACAGGAAATAGGTTATGAACCTAGAGGTGAAAATGGTATAAAAGGAAGGAGATACTTTCCAAAAGGGAGAGAAAAAAGAACTCATCATGTACATATCTATCAAGTTGGTCATGTAAATATAAAAAAACATTTGGATTTTAAAGCTTATTTAATAGCACACCCAGAGGATGCTGCAAGTTATGGAGATTTAAAAAGAAGAATTGCAAATCAATTTCCTGAAGATCATTATAAGTATCAAGAGGAAAAACAAATATTCGTTGATGAGTTGGTCGAAAAAGCTAGAGAGTGGGCTTTAAAGAGTAAGGAGGGGTAGCATGGAAAGGCATCACAATGAACTACTTGATTCAATCATGGATGTAATTAAAATCAAATATCCTAATGATATTAGCATACTGTTTATCTATGGATCAGTTGTTAATGGTACTGCAAATGAAAATTCCGATTTAGATATGATTTTTGTTCCAAAAACTGAGCGGGGCTGGAATCTTGCAACAACATTCATTCTCAATGGCAGTGGTAATGATCTTTGGGGTGTAAATTGGGATCGTCTTGAAAGTTTTGCAAACTTTGATGATATGAGAGTGTCTATACTCGCAAATTCACGCTTAGTTCACTATGCATCAGAAGAAGACAGGGAGCGTTATGAAAAACTAAAAAGACAAATCGAAATGATTCACAACGGACCTCTCACACCCGAACTTATTGAAAAAGCTAATCAACATCTTTCAACAGCTAAGCAATATTATGCTGAGCTATGTATCAGTAAAAATCTTTCGGCGGCTGGCGATATCATTATTGAAATTAGTGATACACTTTGTCTATTGAACCAAACCTTTCTACACTTTGGTGAAAAACAATTGATTAAAGAACTTTCTATGCTGAATCGATTACCAGAAGGATTCAATGAAGTCTTACGCGAAGTAGTTGCTGCAAAGGATTACGAAAAAATTCAAATAGCTTGTTCCGATTTAATAAGTTGTGTGGACTCTTTTTTCAAAACAATAAAAAGGGAAAATACATCATCTAAATCTATGTCCCATTTTAGTGGGCTTTACGAGGAGATATCTTCTCATTGGAATAAAATCCGCTATTCCTGTGAAAAAGGAGACGCTTTTAGTGTTTTTTTAGCGGCAACTAATCTTCAATCTGAGCTTGATTATGTTCAAGAACAAACTGGAATTCAAAACCCTGATTTGAAATTTATCGATCTTTACGATCCAGATAATCTCTCAAGTTTCGTACGGGCAGTGAATAAAGCTGAAGAAGCATTTATAAGGATTTTGAAAGAAAACAATGTCCCAATTGTCAGCTTTAATAGCATTGGAGATTTTAAGAATATGCTGATGGATCTAGGGAATGGGTCTAACTCATCTAGGATATGAGTTTATGTAATTATCATTTAGCTGTTGCACGAGGAGGAGCCTCTTGAAAGCAGTATTTTTTTCAATAGCAATTATTTTATGCCCATTACTATTAATGGGGTGTTCTACGGAAACAATGGTTCTTTTAGACGAAGAAATATCAGAAGTAAATATTTCAAAATCTAAAGGATTTGGAGAAATGAATGAGGAGATCATCTTAACTTTTAATGATAAAAAGTCCTTAGAGACTTTTGAAAAAGCAATTACAACTGCTGTAAAACAGTCAGGGAAGGTAGACGTGTCCGATCCTGAGTACGATATAATGGTGGAATATACGCCAGAAAAAGGTGCATTGCCAACGCATGCCCTGCATCTATCTTTAGGAAAGGTAAACGAAAAGAGTATCTTTATGTATATGATGGATGAAGCGGCATACTATACTTCCCCGGAAATGACGAACAAATTAAGAAAATTGATTTTGTCTGATGAGAATAGTTAAAGTTAGCTTTCAAAAAAACTAACCACTCTTTGTGTTACTTAGAATGATTCAATCGGGCAGGAAACCCACTCAAGCGACGAAAAAACTTATTAAATTAGATCTTAAATAAAAGGTTGGGCGAGGTGTTGACATGGAAGCCAAAAAACTTGCGGGTGAAAAAGCTGTTGAATTCGTCAATGATGACATGATAGTAGGTCTTGGAACTGGCTCCACTGTTTATTGGTCTATATTAAAGCTTGGTGAACTTGTGAAACAAGGACTCAATATTAAGGGAGTTCCTACTTCCAAACAAACTGAACAGCTAGCCAAAGAATTAGGAATCCCATTAGTGAATTTGTCTTCAATCGAACAAATAGATATTACAATAGATGGAGCGGATGAAACCAATCCGGAATTTGAGCTCATCAAAGGTGGTGGAGGGGCACTACTGCGTGAAAAAATGGTGGCTTCCATTTCGAAACGAATGATCGTTGTGATGGACGAGACAAAATATGTAGCGAGTTTAGGGAAATTTCCGTTACCTGTTGAGGTCACACAATTTGGCTGGGAAGTGACAAGTAAACAGGTTGGTACATTAGGTTGTGAACCGAAATTGCGAGTTAAAAATAATCTCCCTTTTATTACGGATAATGGGAATTATATATTGGATTGTTTTTTTGGAAAAATTCACGATGCCATGGAACTAACTCAGAAATTAAATATGATTCCCGGGGTAGTGGAGAATGGACTTTTCGTTAATATAGCGGATTCGATGGTCATTGGAAACGGAGATGGACATGTTGAAATTTTACATAAATAGGCTTTCAGTGCGAGGAGGGTTGGGATGAAAGAGTATGAAGTTAGAAGGATAAATAATGTATTGGATGAAAATATATACCCGTTGGTAGAAGAAAGCAGTAAATCCGGTTTTCGTTTCCTTCAGAAATTAGTGAATGATTATAAAGACGGGTCCAATACTTTCAACAAACCTGGTGAAGATTTATATGGTGTTTATGGTCAGGAGGGTGTGCTGATTGCTGTTGGAGGAATTAACATTAATCCTTTTTCCGACGATGCAAGTATTGGTCGAGTAAGAAGATTTTATGTAGCCAAAGATTATCGTCGAAAGGGGATAGGTAAGCTCTTATTAGAAACGTTAATTTCAGAAGCAAAGAATTATTTTAAAATATTGGTGTTAAACAGTACACCACAAGCTGATGCGTTTTATACTTCATTTGGGTTCACGAAAGGCGATCAATACTCGAAATCAACCCACTATCTTATGCTTAAAACATACTCGCAAAAGAAATTTTTGTAATTAAAAGGGAAAAACCTTTGAAATGCCATCCTATCTATGTTAGATTAAAAGTACTTTGATGATCGGAGGGTTGTTAAAAAATGGGTGTTGTATGGATTAGATTGCGTTTATCAACTTTATGCAGCTAATTAAATAGTGCTTAAAGTCTCTGCCTGTAAGCAGAGTAAACGGGATCCGTCTGCCCTTTTTTAATAATCTTCATTAAAAAACTTATTAAATATGTATTCGTGAAGAAAGGTGGATTGTTCTGCCTTTCTTTTTTTGTGGAAATTTTTACCTAAAGCCTTCATTGGTGTGGATTATTTGGGATATGGTTCTAGGCTTCAACTTTTATTTATAAAAGGCGAGGCTTCTTTCCTTTACTCTAAATCGCAGGCAGAAGACTGCGATTTTTTATATTGGAGGGAAAATCATATGACGAAAAGAAAACACAAGTATAGTAACAAAAAATTAAGTCGAGGGGAGCCTCCCAATTTTTCTGGGCAGCATTTAATGCATAATAAAAAGCTACTTCACGAAATCGTGGATCAAGCGAACGTATGCAAAAAAGATACCGTTCTAGAATTAGGAGCGGGAAAAGGAGCTTTGACGACAGTTCTAAACGAACGAGCAGGAAAGGTATTGGCGGTGGAATATGATTCCAAATTCGTCGAAATTCTAAAGAGGAAAGCCGTACAATTTCAAAACACAAAAATCATTCATCAAGACATCATGAAAATCCATTTGCCGAGAGAAAAATTTATAGTCGTATCAAATATTCCTTATTCCATCACGACGCCCATAATGAAGATGCTTCTAAATAATCCATCGAATGGTTTGCAAAGAGGGGTCATTGTGATGGAAAAAGGGGCAGCTAGACGATTTACTTCAAAGTTCGTGAAAAATCCTTATGTTTTAGTGTGGAGAATGTGGTTTGATCTTCTCTATGTTAAAGAAATTTCTAGAGAACATTTTTCTCCTCCACCAAGGGTCGATTCTGCCATACTTGTAATTAGGAGAAAGGTAAAGCCGATTGTTTCTTACAAATATTATGCAACCTTTCTTGGATTTGCAGAATATGCCCTAAAGAAGCCTGATGCACCAATCGAAATTGCGTTAAGAGGAATATTTTCCCCGCTGCAGATGAAACGTTTAAAAAGAAGCTTATCCATCCAATATGAAACGCCAATCGGCTCTCTAACTGAATCTCAATGGGGAATCGTTTTTGACACAATGACCACGTATGTTCAACAACATCTTTGGCCAAGATCAAGAAAGAAAAAACAATACTAATAGGGGTGATAAGAGCATGTTAGAAGCATGCTCTTATTTTATGAGTGGGGGATTTGCTAAAAAGAAATTGCGTAAGAAAAGGATATCGGATAATGTTAGAGATGATACAAGACAAAGAGGTTGAAAATTTATGAAACTCAAACAAAATCGCTTAGGAATCATCATCGTTACTTTCTTAATCGTTATCGTTGGGTTTATGCTTTTTTATCCTAAAAGTGATAAAGAACCTATCGGTAATGTACCTAAAAAGGAGCTCAACGAGAAGGAAGTTAATCAGAAATTACCACTTACTTTAACAGTAAGTCAAGAGGATATAAGGCCCGAAACGATTGCCTATCGTTTGTGGTTTGATTTAATGCAAAAATTTAAAGATGACGGGTTGATTAAGAATGCTTTTTTTAAAAGATTTCATTTGTTGGAGGGGGACGAGAAAGAATTCGTCGTGGCGGTTGTCCATCAAGTTGAGCCAAACGAAGGAACGAAGACTAGTTTTGGGGAAATAAATGACAAGGGATTAGTGGATAACATCGTTTGGAAATTGAAGATACGAAATGAAGAAGGGTTAACATATACCTTAGTAAGCTTCGAGAATTCAAATGACAAATTGATTGGCCTCCCGCCTGTACAAGGTAAGGAGAGTTATCAAAAGGAAGCTGGAATAGAATCAAATGACGACTTTCGATACGAAATCACGAATGACATTTTAAAAATAACATATGATAACGGAAAAAATTGGGTAGTAGTACCAGTATCGACAGATGAATTATTTGGCGGAGATTATAGCGGTCCTAAAAATGACTTAATCAAAAGTAGCTATATCATTAGTCCTAAGAGAACTGCTTTTGTACTATTTTCAAATCAAGAACTATATTTGTTAATGACAACGGATCAAGGAAAAACATGGGATAAAATATTAATAAAAGATCAATTATCGCCTGTCCGCCAAAGGTTTGTCGGTTTTACATCAGAGAAGGATGGGTATCTCATTTTTACATGTGATCGAACGATGTCTTGGGAGGCCAACTTTGTTATGAAAACACATGATGGCGGGAAAACATGGGAAATGGCTGGATCAGTGAATGAGACACAACAATTAATTACAAGTGGTGGCTTTATAAATGACAAGCTTGGCTTTATATCATTCGGCGCAGTTAATGTAATGGATGAACATCCTAGACCATCTATTTATCGCACGGATGATGGAGGAGGTAATTGGGAAGAAGTTGAAGTCCCGATCCCCGATGAATATAAAGGGATTTTTACTGTAGCAGAAGTACCTGTTTTTAAGGATGGTCAAGGAACTTTACTAGTTAATCAAGGACCTGATGGAGATTACCTTGGTGGCAAGGTTATGGCAAAATACACATCAGAAGATGAAGGAAAGACGTGGGTATTTTCTAGTTTGGTCGATTCGGAGAATGTGTTAGATTGAGGAGGGATTCATGTTGAGTTACAAAAATACTCTCATTACAATTTCAGAAGATTCAAAGGTTACATCTGCAAAAGTACCAGTTGCTAAAAATGAAAAGCCTACGATTGCTTCCATTGAGTATGATTTGATCAAGAATAATCCTTATAAATATACGCAAGACGATGTACAGTTTAAAACATACCTAATTAAGAATCAAATGGAGGAAGTCAACGTAGATGCGTTGCGCGAGCAATTTTTTTCAAAACCAAAGGCCTGCTTCAGAGCCTCTCCTTTAGTAAAAAATTATGGATGGGGAATCCATTATGATGATGAAGGAAAAGTGGCCATCTATGATGCTGAAAGTGAAAACTATCAACAATTGCTTGAGCGCGATGATATAACGAAAGTAAAAGGAATACGATCGAAAAGAAAATAAACAGTGAAAGCTCCCTTATTGACGTTGATGAAGGGAGCTTTTTACTTTAGACAAATTTTTTATCCTTATCCTGGAAAATCCGCGGCTGCGTCCGCAATTTCCGCCATCGTAAAAGAGGCACATTTTATTAGTTCGGATTGGACGGTGTCTTCTCTTCCATAAACATTAAAAAGTTCATAGCCATCATTAACCAAAACATATTGTTCAAGAGACTCATTCGCAGGATCAATAATCCAATATTCAGGAATCCGATACTTGGCATAAACCTTGAGCTTATCAAATCTATCCCTTTTGATCGAATGGGGTGACAATATTTCAGCAACTAAATTAGGAGTTCCCTCTATTCCCCTCTTTGTAATGATTTCCATATTATTACGATGAATCACGACTAAATCGGGTTGACGTGTTTCTGTTTTAGATAAAATTAAATCGATTGGTGATGCAAAAATAATATATTCTTGCTGGCAACTTTTCATTAATATGTCTTGCATGAAATAGCTCATAATTTGATGTTTAGGAGAGGGTGCGGGAGTTATCAGCTCCAGTACTCCATTTGCCAATTCATACATTTTCCCGTCATCTGGAAGCTTTGCATAATCGTCATAAGTGATTGGGGATTCTTTTAGAATAGGTTTTTCATCACGAGACTTCATACAAAAACCTCCTCATCAACTGGTACTTCTATTATAACCTATATTTCGGACCTTTTTTTCTAAACTGTTGTCAGTTATGCCTCAAAAAAGGTTTGAGTAAGGCATTTCACAATGACCTGCCTCACACTCGTTCAACTGGACTGCTTAAATGTTCATGAATCAATTTCCATTTATGATCTACAAAAGTAAACACATTTGTCGCTCTTCCGCTGCCCGATACAAATTTTTCTTCGTGGTATCCTTCGTAAAGGTATGTATAGATGCAGACTGCAGTTGTATCACTGACTGTGAGCCACTGCACATCCTTTGCGGAATACACTTCATTTTTAATCGTGTCCCAGGCATTATTAAAGTAACTTTCTATTTCTTCCAATGATGTACAAGATGTATCCGTAAACCAATAAACAGCATTTGGATGCAATAAGTCTTTTACATTATTAAAATCATGTGAATTTGTTGCATCGATATATGCTTGTAAAGTCTCTTTATAATTAATTTTCAACACCTCCAGTAAGTACCTGACAATATAATATCAAATGTCCTAGTGTCTTGTTATTTATTATTTCATAATATAAAATACAACGTAATATATACGTGAGCGATGATGAAGAAGAGTAATCCACATGAACGCTTTAGAGAGCTGATGGTTGGTGGGAATCAGTGCGGAATTATGGGTGAATGGGCTTCTGAGCATCTAGATTGAAATAGCAGTAGGTCTAGCGGAGTGTCTTACCGTTAAAAAAGACAACGTATCGAAATGGTTTATCGTTTCCGTACGGATTTAAGTGCGTTTACTTTGTAAACGAATGAAGGTGGCACCACGGGTTACTCGTCCTTTTTAGGCGGGTAGCCCTTTTTGTGTTAATTTTAAAGGAGGGAGTGTCAATGAAAAAGACTATTTTAACGGGAATTAAACCTACCGGGAAAATCCATCTAGGGAATTATATTGGAGCCATCAAGCCTGCTTTAGAGTTGGCAAAGGTAGAGGAATATCAAGCGGCATATTTCATAGCTGATTTTCATGGTTTGACAAAAATTCATAATGCGGATGAATTCCGGCAGCTATCTTATGGAATCGCTGCAACTTGGTTGGCATTAGGACTCGATCCGGAAAAAGTGATCTTTTATAGACAATCTGATGTACCTGAGATATTTGAGCTAAATTGGATTTTGGCATGTTTTTCATCAAAAGGATTGATGAATCGGGCACATGCGTATAAGGCTATAGTTGAAAACAATAAAAAAGCGGATAGGGATGCAGACTTTGGCGTCAACATGGGAATTTTCACGTATCCAATATTGATGGCAGCGGACATATTAATGTTTCGAACAAACATTGTGCCAGTTGGAAAAGACCAAGTTCAGCACGTTGAAATCGCTCGCGATATTGCGGAGAACTTTAACAATATATACGGGGAAACATTTTCACTTCCAGAATATCAAATTCAAGAAGACACAGCAGTATTGCCTGGGTTGGACGGACGAAAAATGAGCAAGAGCTATCATAATACGATTCCGCTATTTGAAGATGAAAAGACATTAAAAAAGCTAATAAATAAAATTAAAACAGATTCGTTACCGCCAGAAGCACCCAAAGACCTCGACTCTTCTATTTTATTTTCTCTCTATCAACAGTTTGCTGAACCAAATGAAATTAAGGAATTGAGAACACACTATGAAAACGGAATTGGATGGGGAGAGGTCAAACAGGAGTTATTCCGTGTGATGAACAGATTTTTAGAACAGCCTCGAGAGAAGTATAACGAATTAATGGCTGCACCCGAGGTATTGGATGATATTCTTCTAAAGGGGGCGGAAAAAGCGAGATTGGTTGCAGTGCCGTTTTTAAAAGAAATAAGGAAGAAGGTCGGATTGTATTAAAATTATTATGATTCCTCATATGAGGGGTCATTTTTATTAATAGATATAAAAATTTACTAAAGGTTTTTTTATAGAAATGGAGAATAAGAGAATGGATAGAATCAAATCGGAGGAATATGAATGAAACGATCAAAATTCGATGCAATTAATAAAATGGTTGATGAAAAGTTTCCTTTATGTGATGTTGTCTTTTTGGCAGGAAGTGCAGCAAGGGGAGAAGAGACAGCTACCTCTGATTTGGATATTATTATCATGGACGAAACAATTGATACAAATTTTAGGGAAAGTTTTTTTCTATACGGATGGAAAATGGAGTTATTCATTCATAATCAACAAACATATTTAGACCAATTCAAGATGGATAAAGATAAGGGGATTCCCATATTAGGGAATATGTTGGCAGAAGGCAAAATTATAAGAGACAATGGCACTGCTCCAAAAATTAAAAATAAAGCGATAGAATTCATAAAAGCTGGACCAACTCCATTAAGTGAAAACTTTATCAAAGCTTCAAGATATTTTATCTATGACCTCCTTGATGATTTTTCAGATGCAAAAAGTCATTACGAAGCGATAATCACTTTAAATACAATTTCAATCCAACTTGCTGATTTCATTTTAAGAGTAAACGGACAATGGTCTGGAAGAGGGAAAGGGTTAACAAGGGCATTGCAAAAATATGACCATAAACTATCTATGAAGTTTTTTAGTGCTTTAGATTGTTTCTATAAAGAAGGAAATAAAAAGCCCTTTATCAATTTCGTTGACGAAATTTACGAGCCCTTTGGTGGTCGTTTATTTGATGGTTTTGTTCAAGGGAAAAACAGGTAGTAAGGGAGATTCAACATGGAAGTAATTGAATCGGAAGATGTAATATTAAACGATATTATTAAAATATGTAAACGTATATTTGGTTTTCAAATATTAGAAGTTTCTCAAATAAAAAGAGGCTGGCTTAACCTAAAATGGAAAATAACGACGTCAGAAGGTGTTTTTTTAGTAAAGCAGTATAATAAAGAAAGATTTAAGCTTTATAATCTCGAAGAACTATTACTAGCATTTTCACAACAACAAAGATTACATAAGCAAGGCTTTCCATGTCCAAATCTATTTTCACACCAAGGTAATGTCATGTTCGAAACAGATAACGGTGAACTTTTTATCGTAATGGAGTTTTGTCGTGGTCAAGTAATTCTTCCAGGAAAGTTGAATACCAATCAAATGTATGATTTAGGTCGATTCACTGGTCTAATGCATCGAGTATTAAATGATGGCACACTAATGAAAAAGAATGTAACCAACTTCACCCCTCCTAGTCGAGAGGATAGAATGGAGTACTGGAATTCAGTTTTGATAGATGTTAACAATTCTTCATTGGAGCATTTAGTCCCCATTATGGAAAGACAATATCAATTAACGAAAGAACTTTCTGTCGATGAATTTGCCTCCATTGAAACAGGTTGGGCTCATAGGGACTTATGGGTAGATAATTTATTATTTGAAGAAAATCATCTAGGTGCAATACTAGATTTTGACAGGTTAAATTATGACTACCCCCAACTAGATATTGCTAGAGCTATCATATCTTGTGCCTTAAATGAAAATGGTCTTACGGTTGATGCAGTTGAAGCTTTTAAAAATGGTTATTGTGAACATATTTCACTAGATTCTCATTCGATTATAAGTTCGTTAAAGTTTTTGTGGTATTTGGAAAGTACTTGGTGGATTAAAAGCGATATGGATCAATTTACTGGTCCGCCTATCCGTTTTAAAAAGGAAATGATTTGGCTTTCTAAAAATTATAATGAGTTGGATTCATTGCTAGGAGGAATTGAATGTTAAGGAGCATATCCATCTACTGATAATAATGGTGAATTATAAAACTATTGTACAGAGAAGTGATTCCTGTAAAATAGTAATCTAAATATGTTATGGATTTTTTCGGTACTTCTTAAATTAGTCTTGAAAAAGGTGATAATGTGGGAACAATTATAATGATTTGTGGAAAAGTTTGTAGTGGAAAAAGCACATACACGAAAAAAATAAAAGAAAAGTACAATGCAGTAGTATTATCGTGCGATGATTTGATGCTAACTTTGTTTGATGAACAACTAGGAAATAATCATGATGCTATTTTAAATAAATGTAAAGAATATTTGTATGGATTAGCCGAGCAGATTGTAGAAACAGGGACAAATGTTATTCTCGACTTTGGCTTTTGGTATAAATCTGAACGCGACGATATTAGGAATTATTTTAACGAAAAACAAATTAAAACCGATATGCATTTTATCGATATTGACGACGAAACATGGAAACGAAATATAGAAAAAAGAAATCAAAAGGTAAAAGAGAATAATGTTAAAAGTTATTATATTGATGAAAATATGATATCACGATTTGAAAGGGAGTTTGAAACGCCGGATAAGAGTGAAGTCGATTATATTGTGGATCATAGCATGTAAAAATTAAGTGAATTGAAGAATTTTAGATATTTAAATCGAAAAAAAGTGATTGATGAATCCCACAGTCTTTACATGAAGCTGGAGATTATTGGCTTGCTGTATTTGTTGCGAAATAGCTACCTTATTGTGTGAAAGGTTTTAACAAACGTTTGGTTAAGTCATTAAGAGCGAACAATTAGTCTTAATCAAACGTTTGTTAAAAAGATCATCCTCTTATATGGACTCCCCCATTAATTTAAAAATTCCCAGCTTCCAATCTCCATTCAATGCTAAGAAATAATTAATGCTAATGATTTTATCCAATTGAGGAATAATGTGATTATAGTTCCTGAATATTGGAGGAAAGTCCATGCCTGAATTGCCGGAAATGGAAACGTATAAATTATTACTTCAGCAAAAGATTAGTGGTCGAACGATTACAGATATAGTTATTAATCGTGAAAAGTCGATCAATATGCCTATCGATGATTTTTTACGGGGTGTCGTCAATCAAAAAGTTGAAGCAATTGGCAGAAGAGCTAAATATTTAATTTTTCAGCTGCAAAACGGCTCTTGCTTGTTATTGCATCTTATGTTGGGAGGCTGGATATTTTACGGAAAGGAAGAAGATAAACCAAATCGAACCGTTCAGATCCAGTTATCCTTTGGAGATCATCATCTTTATTTCATTGGATTGCGTTTAGGATACTTACATCTTTTATCACAAGATATGGTAGTTAAAGAACTTCAGAACATTGGACCAGAACCACTTGATCCAAATTTTTCATTAGACGATTTTTTATCAGCTTTGAAGGTACGAAGAGGAGGCTTAAAAACCACGTTAATTAATCAAGAATTCCTTGCAGGAATTGGAAATCGTTATTCAGATGAAATTCTTTGGCATGCGCAACTTTTACCCGAAAGAAAAATACATGAACTAGATCATGATCACCTCGTCCGTTTGTATAATTCAATCAGATTTGTACTGCAACAAGCGATACAAAATGGCGGCTATATGAGCGAACCTTTTTTTAAGGGGGACAAGAAAACAGGTGGATATATCAATATGATGTATGTTCATGGTTGTGAAGGAAAACCATGTAAGCGCTGTGGTTCTCCTATTATCAAAACAGAGATTTCCTCTAGAAAAACTTATTTCTGTAAAAACTGTCAGCATTAAAGGAGAATGGATATGATATTTGGATGTCACCTTTCCATAAAAAATGGTTATGCAGGAGCCGCCAAAATGGCTCATTCAATGAATGCTGGCACTTTTCAATACTTCCCCAAAAACCCTCGTAGTTTATCAGTAAAAGACTTTGACAGACATGATGCAGCTTTATGTAAGGCATTTTGCAAGGAAAATTCGATTTTGTCTGTTAGTCACTCTCCTTATCCTACTAGTTTGACTCCTCATAACGAGCAAAAACGAGAACAAGTAATCCAATCCTTATTAAATGACTTAGAAATATCCGAAGCTTGTGGCTCGATAGGGGTAGTTGTTCATTTTGGTAAAGAGAATAAACAACTTACTCTCCTAGAAAGCTATCAATTAATAATTGAAATGCTAAATGAAATCCTCAGTGAATGGGAAGGGAATGCCAAGATATTATTAGAAAATAATCCAGGATTGCCTGGGGCTTTCGGAACCACCTTCGAGGAACTTGTGCAGATTCGTAAATTATGCAATTATCCCGAAAAAATAGGATTTTGTCTGGATACATGTCACGCTTTCTCTTGTGGTTTATGGGATGGTGAAAACTGGGATGTTTTATTGGAAAAAGGAACAGAGTTAGGATATATGGATGAACTAAAGGTAATTCATTTTAAAAATTCAAAATATGATACTCGCCAAGGAAAAGATAGGCATGCTTCTATTTTTGGAACAGGTTTCATAAAAGAGACACAATTTGATCAATTAGTACAAACACCTCATTTCGCAAACATTCCATTTATTTTGGAGACCCCTAAAGAAGAAATGCCGCATGAAAAGGAAATACAGCTTTTACAGGAAAAGTGGGGAGACCATTTTTAGCAATTGACTCTAGATGATTTTTTTCTAGATAATCAAACGTTTGATTAGAACTTTAAAAGCTCTGCCGCCATAAACTTAAGCGATATAGCGGCTGCTCTGACAATTATTTGAAAAGTCCAGAAGGTAAAATAACGCATTTAATTGGAAATTGAGTTATAATTTAGAAAATACATATTACTGGAGAGGGGTAATAGTCATGTCAGGTCGTAAAATCAAATGGGGAATTATGGGTCCAGGAAATATATCTCGTAAGTTTGCTTCTGATTTAATTCAATCAGAAAATGCAGAGCTTGTTGCAGTTGCTTCCAGAACAGAAGGGAAAGCGGCCGCCTTTGCGAGTGAATTCAAAGCAGCGCGCTCCTATAATAGTTACGATGACTTTGTACGAGATCCAGATGTAGAGATTGTATACATAGGAACTCTTCATCCGCAGCATAAGGAATGTGTACTGCAATGCTTAAATGCTGGGAAAGCAGTATTATGCGAAAAACCATTTACGATGAATGCAGAAGAGGCAGAAGAATTAATTAAAGTAGCGAGAGAAAATAATACATTTTTAATGGAAGCCATGTGGACACGCTATTTACCTGCTGTTGTTAAAACGATGGATTGGATTAAGGAGGGTAAAATTGGTGAAGTGAACATGCTGACAGCTAATTTTGGTTTTAATGTTGGCTGGGCACCTGAAAGCCGCTTGCTCGATAAGAAACTAGGCGGTGGAGCTATGCTTGATGCGGGTATTTACCCCATTTCATTTGCTTCATTGATTTTTGGAACGCAACCTACTAACATCAAAAGCACTGCGAAAATTGGAGAAACCGGCGTAGACGAGTGGTTTTCCGCCCTTTTTGAATACGAAAATGGAAAAACGGCCATGTTGAACTCGGGCGTTCGATTAAATTTATCGAACGATGCTTTTATTTATGGTTCAGAAGGTTATATTCACTTGCCGAATTTCTTGTTTGGTGAAGCGGCTTACTTGCATCGTCCAGGTTCAGATGTGGAAGAATTCAAAGATGATCGCGAACTACACGGCTATATTTATGAAGCAGAAGAAGCAATGAAATGCTTGCGTGAAGGTAAAATTGAAAGTTCCGTCATGCCTTTAGATGAAACACATGATATTATGAAGACAATGGATACACTTCGTAAACAGTGGGATTTGGAGTATTAAACTTTACAAAACTATTAAAAAATAAACTTTTATCTGAAGCGAGATTCTCACAACTTAGAGTCTCGCTTTTATTATAGAGAAAGGAGCGGTGCAGATGAGCAGAAAACCTACAATCATTTCCATTGCTGCTATTTCAGGTGGCGGTAAGACGACCATTACGAACGAATTGAAGAAAAGATTTGATAACTCCAAGGCTCTCTATTTCGATGATTATGAATTTGAGGAAAGTCCGGCTGATATTTGCAAATGGGTGGAAGATGGATCTGATTATAATGAATGGAATCTAGAACCATTAGTCACCGACATTCAATCCGTTTTGGAAGACGATACTATTGAATATATTTTTCTAGACTATCCATTTGCATACTTAAACAGTGGTGTGGCTGAATATATCGATTTTGCCATATACATCGATACTCCATTGGATATTGCCATGGCAAGAAGAATCATTCGAGATTTTTCAGATAGTTCAATCATGGATATTCAACGTGATTTATCTCATTATTTACTCAGTGGAAGGTCGGCCTATTTAGAAATGGAGAAGTCTGTTAAACCGAATTCAGATATCATACTTGATGGAACATTATCGAAGGAAATAATTGTAGAGCAGATAATAACGGAGTTACAGAAAAAGAGAAGAAACCAATAACATAAAGTTTTGTTAGGAGCCAAAATGAATATATTAATCATTCAACCGAAACTCGAAAAAAAGATTGAACAGCTAAAAGTTGAATTGGAAAAGAATCCTACCATAGATATAGTTATATTTCCTGAAGGATATCTAAATGAAAATGTTGAGGAAGCATGTGAATTGGCAAGAAAATATAATACTATTTTGATTTGCGGCTACCGAAGACTAAACGAAAACCCGAAAGATAGAGCTATCATCATAAATCGACAGGGGCATATTATTTTAGACCGCGTTAAATATAGCTGCACAGCTTTTATTATAGAAGAAGGGTTAAAAATGGGGCATATTCTATGCGACGAACTAATAGTCCAAGGAATAAAGGTAGAAAAGGGGAACCTAGATAAGGACATTGATTTAATCATCCATCCGATTGGTGTTGGAATGTTTAGTAAAGCCCAATTTGAAGAGTGGATAACGGAAGCGAAAAAAATTGCAATTGAACACAAAACGATGATCATTGGTACAAGCCACGCGGACGGTTCATATCGGAATTCAAGTATATCGATTCCTATCGCCTATTGTTTTAACCCAAACGGATCAGCTGTTTTCATAGCCGAAGATGATGTTCGAACTCGAATGTTGAATGTAGATACTAAAGAAGTAACTTTTTCTATTTTATAAACGAACACAGTCTTTTAGTCTGTATTTTTTTAATCTATATGCGTACGAACTATTAATTCAATCAAGGCTATATTCTATTGGATATAGTCCTTTTTATTTTAAAAATTATTACCAGGTATTAGAACTTGGTGTTATAATAAAAACAAAAAGGAGTAAAGTCTTATGCTTCAATCTAAAGCTCGGATAACCGCCATTGGTACCTATGTTCCTGAGAAGAAATTAACAAATGAAGATTTGGAAAAAATGGTTGAAACAAATGATGAATGGATTGTACAGAGAACGGGGATGAAGGAAAGAAGGATTGCAGGTGAAGAGGAATTTGCATCCCATTTAGCGTACAAAGCAATAGAAAATTTGATTGAAAAATATAGGAAGGATGTAAAAGACGTTGATTGCATCATAGTTGCCACGACTACATCTGACTTTGCGTTTCCGAGTGTTGCCTGTCAAATTCAGAACCACTTTAACATTCCTTGTACAGGAGCATTTGACTTGAATGCCACATGTGCAGGTTTCACTTATGGTTTACATCTAGCGAATAATTTGATTACTGCAGGTGCTCATAAAAAAATATTAGTTGTGGCAACGGAAACTTTATCAAAAGTGACGGACTATAAGGATCGAACAACTTGTATTTTATTCGGAGACGGGGCAGGAGCAATGTTAGTTGAGTATGATCAAGAAAACCCTAGTTTTTTGGCTGCCCATATGGGGACAAACGGCGAGGGAGGCATTCATGTTTATCGAACATCTTTTTCAACAGCGATGGACGGAAAGCCCTTAAATGATTCGGGAAATATTGTTCAGAATGGCAGGGAAGTATATAAGTGGGCATCACGGACTGTGCCTGAAGGCATTCAAGCTTTATTGAGTAATGCTGGATTAAATATAGACAATCTTGATTGGTTCATCCCCCATAGTGCCAATTTAAGAATGATCGAATCAATATGTGAAAAATCAAATGTTTCTATCGAAAAATCATTAACGAGTGTAAAATATTTTGGAAATACTTCATCTGCGTCGATTCCCTTAGCTCTGTACCTTGGCATCGAAGAAGGGAAAGTCAAAAATGGGGATACATTATTGCTTTATGGTTTTGGAGGAGGACTTACACACTTAGGCCTCATAGTAAAATGGAACATTTAACAAAAAACAAAAGAGGAAAGGATTGATTTCCTTTCCTCTTTGTATTATTCAGCCAATTTATTTATCGTCACTGTATTTGAACTTGTCTTGGAACGTTCTACATTCCCAAATACAATCCCACCTAAAATTAAAACAACTCCCAACCACTGTGACAAGCCGACATGTTCGGCTAAAATGATTGAAGCCATCGTAACAGCCACAGGAAGCTCCGATGCAGATAAAATGGTTCCAAGACTTGGCCCAACATGCGGCATCCCGATTGAAAATAAAAGTGGCGGCAAAGCTACTCCGAATAAGCCGAGCAATAATCCATATGGTGCCACGCCCACCACGACTGGTATATTAGCTAAAAATACAGGCGGGAATATGACACTTACTGTCAAAAAGGCACCAGTAGCAATAAGCGTGCTTCTTTGGACGGGTGGTAAGTATTTTTCAACAGAACCACTTAGAAAAATTGAAATCGTAAAAGTTATCGCTGACAGCAGTCCCCAAACAGAGCCTTGCCATGTAATCGTAATCCCTTTTTCAACTACTAGTCCTGCTGCAAGAACTGAACCGAGGATTAAAATAATGATGGATATCAATTTATTAAAATTAGGCTTTTTCTTGAACAATGCCCAATCCAAAAATGTACCAATCCATACGAATTGAAATAAGAAAATAATGGCTAGCGATGCATCCAATGTTTGCAAAGATTGGTAGTAAAATATACCTGTTAAACCGAAAGGAAGTCCTGATAATAAAAGCTTCCCTAATTGAGTAAATTTCATTTTTTGCTTTTTTGTAAATAGGAAAATTAACCATATAAGCAAAACACCAAAAAAGTATTGGCCGCCAATTACTTCTGTCACTGAAAAACCAGCGCCATAAGCTAACTTCACTACGGTTGAAAGCACTCCGTAAGAACATCCACCTAAAAACACAATTAAGGCATATTGCCAAGTTTTCATATGTTCCACCTCTTTCTATACATAGAAAAGCCACGCAACTGCTTTTAGACAGCTGTGTGGCGAAAATAGAGAGTCTCTAGAAAAGTCCACAAGTAAATTTTTAGTATTTAAGTTACGATAATAGTATAAAATTTGCGATAAGGTCATGTCAATGGAAGATGTACTGAAAAGGAGCATTTGATGTGGAAGCAAAATGTGTGAAATACTACAGTTTTGGTAGCCCTCAAGATGTATTAACAGTTGAAAATAGGCAAATTCATCAGCCGAGTTATGGGGAAACTCTTGTGAGGATGATTACACGCCCCATAAATCCATCAGATTTAATTCCAATTCACGGATCCTACTCACATCGAATTTCTTTACCAGCGATTCCAGGGTATGAAGGTGTTGGGGTTGTTGAAGAAGTTGGTCCCTCTGTAAGTGGAGAACTAATTGGTAAACGCGTGCTTCCGCTTAGGGGAGAAGGAACTTGGCAAGAGTACGTTCGTGCTTCTGCAGAATTAGTGATTCCAATTCCAGATACGATAGATAATTTTACAGCGGCACAGTTATATATAAATCCTGTAACTGCTTGGGTTATTTGTACGGAAATCCTTCGGTTGCAACCCGGAGATATTTTACTAGTAAATGCATGCGGATCTTCAGTTGGTCGTATTTTTGCCCAGCTTTCAAAAATTATTGGCTTTGAATTGATTGCGGTTGGAAGAAATGATAATCATACGAAAGATTTACTTGAATTTGGTGCTTCATGCGTAATCAATACAACTAATATTTCACTGGTCAATGAAGTTCAAGAATTAACAAATGGTAGAGGAGTTACCGCTGCAATCGATTCGATTGGCGGTTCAGCAGGCACTGAATTGGCATTTTGTCTAAACCCAAATGGAACTTTTTTATCCATAGGACTTTTATCAGGAAAACCTGTCGATTGGAAAATAATATCGCAGAAAGCTTTAGTTAAAATATTTCATTTACGTCATTGGAATCAGCAAGTTTCAGTTGAAAAGTGGCATAAGACATTTGAGCAATTGATTGATTTTCTTAGTGAGAAAAGATTGAAACTTACGAAACCAGGTACTCAATATGATTTATTGAATGTAAAGGAAGCCGTCCTTGCAGCTCAAGCTCATGAAAACAAGAGCGGGAAAATGTTTTTGAACAGCTAACTGCTAATAACCTCATAGAGAATTAAAATGATATACCATCGTGCCCTTCAAAGTGAGCGTTAAAGACATTAAGAAATATAAAAGGAAGGCTCACATTTTAGTAGCCTTCCTTTCATATTATTTATTACTTTCCCATACTTTAAGCAAAGATTCGTAAATCGTTTTTGTCTCTTCACTATTTTTCTTATTTAAAATTAAAAAGTCTTTGTTAGTTGCTACATACAAATAAGGTGGATTTTTCAAATTTACAAACAATAATCCACTGCCATAAGGTTCTTCTAATAGAAAATGACCTTTTAATTGACCAGAAGAAGCATATCCATTTGTCTTCGTTATTACTTCGGGAAGTGTATCTAATAGTTCAACGGATTTTATTTCCTCGATAGGCCATTCAACACCATACATCCCAGAAATTTTAAAAGCTTCATGATTAACGGTAACCTCATTGTCGACTAAGCCTGCTATTGTAAGCCCGCCGACTAATGCTACCGTTACAGCCATAATTATACTTGTAATCCAGTACATCTTCTTGCGTTTTTTAGGAACTTCGTATTTTTGCATCCAAATAAGTCCACCTAGTAAAACGATTAAAAATAGAGCGATCCCAATTTCAAAACCGTATGGAATAGGAAGCAGTCCAAGTAGGAATGTTGCTGCAAATAAATAGAAACTTACTTTAAAAATCTTCCCAAGTGCCTCCATGTATCCATTTTGAATTAAATATTCCTGTTCTTCCTTCGGTCGATTTAAAAATCCCGAAATAAGGCTATATTCCTTTTTCTTAACGATCAAATACGTTAATCCACCGTGAATAATCAATGCCCAACCCATTGTGATTATAAAAATAATAGTCCCCGTACTCATAATAAACACCATCACTATTCAATATTTCCTATTAATACGGAATGTTAAAGAAAAAGTTTCATTCACCAATTGAAATCTTTGCTATATTAAGTATGATGATCTGTTTTTCAGGAGGATTTCATGAAGCGATTTAAAATAATGATTATACCAATCTTGCTATTTATTATAATCGGGATCGGAAGCGCCATAATAAAATCGGGAAACGAATCGGATAAGATATTGCCTGTCAGTTTTTTACCTATGCAAGAGCATAAGGTGCAGCTGAAGGAATTTACGATAAAGGTAATACATCCGTTAAAGGATATACAGGTAAATGCAAAATCAGCAATCTTGATTGATACTCGGGACGGAAGTATTCTTTTTGAAAAAAATAGCGACGAACCATATCCAACAGCGAGTATGTCGAAAATGATGACGGAGTTTTTAGTATTAGAAGCAATAAAAGATGGTAAACTCAGCTGGGATCAAACCATTACAGTCAGTGATTATGCTTATACAATTTCAAATACTCCCGGTTTAGCTTCAGTACATTTGAAAAAAGAACAACCATATACGATACGTGATTTATTTAACGCGATGGCCATTCATTCAGCGAATGGAGCGACCATTGCATTAGCAGAGACAGTTTCAGGCAGTGAGAGGGATTTTGTTCGAAAAATGAATGAAAAAGCAAAAGAACTAGGTCTTAGCCATTCAACATTTGTAAACAGTACCGGCTTAAACAATGAAGATCTTGGTGATTACTATTCAACTGGTGATCCAAAAGATGCCAATGAAATGTCAGCAAAGGATCTAGCGATTTTAACGAAAGCTCTAATCTCTCACCATCCCGAAATTCTAGAAATTTCTACATTACCGAACATTACATTTGGCAATCAAACATATGTAAATACAAATTTAATGTTGCAGGGAAACCATCCCCAAGTTCTGTTCGAGGGGGTGGACGGTCTTAAGACTGGTTTTACAGACGAAGCGGGGTATTGCTTTGCAGGAACAGTGGAAAGAGATGATATTCGACTTATCTCAGTAGTTATGGGGACGCAGACATCATTGGAGCGTTTTTCGGAGACGAAACGGCTTTATGAAGCAAGTTTTAGTCAAGTCGAAAATTAACTTTAATTGGAAGAGGGGGAAACTTCCTCTTTGTTAGAACAGATGATTGAACCATGTCGCTTTTTAGAAAAGCTAAAAAGCGACCTCCATATGAATATCAAAAATTAGTAGAAAGCCCAATCAATGTGGTATAAAAGAGTTATGAAAGCATTACCAATAAATAAGGGCAGGGGTGTTTGATTGTGAAGTATAGGCGCTTAGGAAAAACGGATTTAAATGTTTCCGTCGTTGGGGTCGGCACGTGGCAATTTGGTGGTGACTGGGGGAAGGATTTTAATCAGGACGAGGCAGATGCGATTCTGACACGTGCTAAAGAGCTGGGCATTAACTTGATTGATACGGCTGAATGTTATGGTCCTCACCATATGTCAGAGCGTTTTATCGGCGATTTCCTAAAACGCGATCGACGCGAAGATTGGGTAGTAGCTTCCAAGTTTGGCCACAAATGGCATGACCATTGGGAACATGCCTGGAGCGTGGATGCTGTTCGCGTACAATTAGAAGAATCTCTTAAAGCGTTGCAGACAGAATATATCGATTTGTATCAATTCCACTCCGGCTCAGATGAAGATTTTGATAACGATGATTTGTGGACGATGTTGGATAAGCAAGTGCAAGCTGGAAAAATTCGAAACCTAGGAATTTCAATTGGCAGCAATGCGAATATTTATCAAACATCCAAAGCAACGGAGGTTAATGCGAAAGCGATTCAAGTTGTCTATAACAGAATTGATCAAGTTCCTGAAAAGGAAGTTTTCCCTTCTTGTATTGAACAAGACTTAGGTGTACTAGCTCGAGTTCCTTTAGCGAGTGGATTTTTAAGTGGTAAATATAAGCCTGGTGCTGTTTTCAGTGATAATGTAAGAAAAGGGCGCGATCGCGAAGAAGTTGATGAAAAGCTTCGCCTTGTAGAAGAAATCAAACAAAATGAAGTTCCTGAAGGTGTGAACATGGCGGAATGGGCGTTGGCATGGTGCCTGCAGCATCCAGCTGTTACAACTGTCATTCCAGGTTGTAAGAGTCCTGAACAAGTCGAGATCAATGCAAGAGCAGCATCATTGGATATTGTAAAAGATGATCATCCAAGTGCGGTGAAGATATAAATTTATTGATCTTATAAAAATCAAAAAATGCAGCCCGTGAAGGGGTTACTTCCAGGGCTGCATTTTTAGTGAGAGATGAGAGTACTATAACAAGTGGTGACAACTTATTGTAATATTTGGCTAGTAAACTGGTGATGATGGCCAGTGAAATGGCGCTGACGGCTAGTAAACTGCGCTGCATGGCCAGTAAAATTGAGTAACGGCCAGTAAACAGAGCTAACCGGCCAGTAAAATTGAGATGCTTGTCAGTAAACTACAACGAACAATTAGAAAAGTCGAATTGATATTGGTGTTTATGGCATTTATTGGCTTTATCCTTGCAATGGTTGTATCTTTTTGTAGCAATGACTGTATGTTTTATGATTACGGACTTAACAAACAAAAAACGCCTAAGCTAAATAAATTTCTGTGCAGATTCCTTCTAGTTTCTCATATACTTGTACAAAACGCCGGAGATGATGCAGATGTCTAATTCCTTAATACTGTTGTCTTTTCTCTTGTTCGCCTTTTCAACTGTTGCAGGAATTTCAGCTTTTATTATGAGAAAAAAATTGAGCAATATGCACGGAATGCTGTTTACGATGTCCATTGCGATGGGAATCGGATTATTTTCCGGAACTTTAATGGGGATTTTTTTTCAAGACAATATATTACTGGCAACGGTAATCGGGATGGGATTCGGATCAATCATCGGAATTTTCATGGGTATATTTTTTTCATTTTTAGCTGTTTTTGAAGGGTTATTGTCTGGTGTTATGGCTGGAATGATGGGAGCTATGCTTGGTGTGATGTTAAAGCCAATGGATTGGGATCGAATTATTATGATTATGTTTACGATCGTCGTTTTTATTTGTTTAATGATTCTTTTTGAGGTTTTTACATACATAAAAAAAAGAAACTTCCTAATAAACATTCTTCAAAATCCTTTTTTAGCTGGCCTAATATTTTTTCTTCTATGCTACTTTTTGTTTTTACAGGCACCTTTTTTGAATAAGTGAATGTTCTCATCCCCTAGAAATTAGGAAATGTTAGTACAAATCTTATAAAAGTGAAAACATATGCAATGGGATTTCTATGAAATATAAATTCATGGACCCGCTTATTGGACCACAAAGGTAAAATACTGTAATAGTTATGGACTTCTTTAATAGGAAGTCTATTTATTTTGTTGCCGTCTACTAAAAACAAAATACTCTCTATATTTGAAGGAATTTGTAAATGTTTATCGAATATTACATTTATAACAATAGTTCAATATTCCTTTATAAAAACAGAACATTATATTGCTAGATATATTATCTTGAATGAAAGGAAGGAATATAAGTGGATTATATTGCTCATATCCGTTCAAGTGACAACCAAATTCAAACAGTTGAAGAACATTTATTAGAAGTGAAGAAATTAGCAGAATTTTATGGTGATAAGATTAGGATAAAACATTTAGCAGGTCTTGCAGGCTTGTTGCATGACTTAGGTAAATTTACCGTAGAATTTCGTGATTATATTCTTGAAGCAATCAATAATCCTGAATCACCTCCGAAAAGAGGGAGTGTAGACCATTCTACTGCTGGTGGTAAATTGCTTTTTGACTTTTTTCATATAAAGGGAAATTTTACAAAGTTCAAAGGGCTTGTTGCAGAAGTGGTTGGAAATGCTATTATATCCCACCATTCGTACTTACATGATTTTTTGAATCCTGATTTGGAATCACCTTATTTAAGGAGGGTTCAGGACAAGCAATTAGCGGAATATGAAATGACAAAACGAGCATTCTTTGAAAAAGTGATGAGTAAAGAAGAGTTTCTTGCTTATGTGAATAGAGCCGCAGTTGAATTAGAAGAACTCCTCTCTCAAGTACCTCCAGAACATAATGAAAAACAATTAATGTTCCTTACCAAGTTTATTTTTAGCGCCTTGATTGATGCCGACAGAACTAATACAAGATTATTTGAAGAAGATAAAACCGTTGAAAATATAGAAAACGCGGAACTTTTCCGAATATATTATGAACGACTTATGGAAAAATTAAAATCCTTTAAATCTCATGAAAACTCTAATAGCCCCATCAACCTACTAAGGGAAAATATGTCTAATCAGTGTGAGGTATTTGCTGAGAAACCATCTGGAATATATACATTGTCAATACCGACCGGCGGCGGTAAAACATTGGCAAGTTTGCGCTATTCTTTAAAGCACGCCATCCTCCATAAGAAAAAAAGAATCATCTATGTCGTTCCCTATACTACCATTATTGAGCAAAATGCAAATGAAGTCAGAAGTATTTTAAAAGACGATGTGAATATTTTAGAGCATCACTCCAATGTCATAGAAGATACGAATGATGATGATGAACTCCAAGACGGGATGATAAACAAGCAACAGAAATTAAAATTGGCAAAGGATAATTGGGACTCGCCGATCATTTTCACGACAATGGTACAGTTTTTAAATATCTTTTATGCCAAAGGAAGTAGAAATATTAGACGACTCCATAATGTCAGTGAATCAGTGATTGTTTTTGATGAAGTGCAAAAGGTACCTACTAAATGTGTGTCTTTATTTAATCATGCATTAAATTTCCTTAAATCAAATGGTCGAGCAAGCATTCTACTTTGTACCGCGACCCAGCCAGCCCTTGACTTTGTGGAACAAAAGCTAGAAATAGACACCGATGCCGAGATCATTAGTCATTTAGATCAAGTGGTAGATGCTTTTAAGCGCGTACGAATTATAGATCAAGCAACTAAAGGGACGTACAATACTGAAAAACTTGCCCAGTTCATAACTGGGAAGTTGGAAGACGTTCAGAGTGTTCTAGTCATTTTGAATACGAAAACAGTTGTTAAGAATTTATATAGTTTATTGAAGGAAAGAATCGTTGGGATTCCAACATTTCATTTAAGTACATCCATGTGTCCTGCACATCGTAACGAAATTTTAAAAAAAGTAAGGAAGCTATTAAAAGCAGGAGATCCTATTATTTGTATTAGCACACAACTGATTGAAGCAGGTGTTGACGTTAGTTTCGATTGTGTAGTTCGTTCATTAGCTGGATTGGATTCCATTGCACAAGCTGCAGGGAGATGTAATCGACATGGAGAAAAGGACCTACAGAATGTTTATGTCGTAGACCATGAAGAGGAAAAGTTGCAATTTCTGAAGGAGATTGAAGTAGGTAAGAAAATTTCAAAAAGGATACTTATTGATATTGATAGAGATACATCATTACATGGTGGCCATGTATTGTCTATCCAAGCGATGGAAAGATATTTCCAAGAGTTTTACACAGCATTTGAAGAAGATTTAAATTACTTTGTTCCTAGATTGAAAATGAAAATGACAGAGATATTAACCGCGGGGAAATTGGATAATAGCTTATATCAAGCGTACATAAGCAAGGAAGGAAAAACTCTTCCGTTATTTCTTGCAAATAGCTATAAAACAGCAGCTGAAAATTTTCATGTAATTGAGAACATGACCACCTCGGTTCTTGTCCCGTATGGAGAAGGAAGGGATATTATTGCGGAATTAAGTGGAAATAATAGAATCGATGATTTATCCCGTCTTTTACGAAAAGCTCAGCATTACACTATCAATCTTTATAAACATGAATTGGATGATTTAAGTAAAAATGGAGGATTAGTATCTTTATTTGATGGTAACATTGTCGCCTTGAAAGAGGGGGCGTATAACAAAGAATTTGGTCTAGAACTTGGAAATGACAGTTCTTTTGATTTAAGTATATTTTAAAAACCTATCTATGGCATCCAGATAGGTTTTCAAATAATATAATATATTTTTCAATCCACGCTTATAAAAGCGACAGTTAATTATAACACAACAACAATTTAATTATAATATTCATATAATATATAATTTATGATTGTAATCGTTTCCGACTGAGGATATAATTGGAGGTATTAAGATATTAGTAAATTTTAGGAGGTGAACATATGAGGAACTCAATAGAATTCGAGGTCTTCGGTAACTACGCTCTTTTTACAGATCCATTAACAAAAATGGGTGGAGAAAAACTAAGTTACCAAATACCAACTTATCAGGCATTGAAAGGGATAGTTGAAGGAATTTATTGGAAACCTACTCTTCTAATGATAGTTGATAAAGTTCGTGTCATGAATCCTATACGAATGGAATCAAAAGGTGTTCGGCCAATTGAATATGGTGGAGGGAATACGCTTGCGAACTACACGTATTTAAGAGATGTAAGATATCAAGTTTCGGCCCACTTCATTTTTAATCCTTATCGCCCGGACTTGGCATTTGATCGAAATGAGCATAAGCACCATAACATTCTTCTTCGTTCTTTGAAGGCAGGGGGTAGAAGGGATATTTTCCTTGGGGCGAGAGAATGTCAAGGATACGTGGAGCCTTGTAGTTTTGGTGAGGGAGATGGCTATTACGATGATTATGAGGGTGAAATCCATTTCGGAACAATGGTCCATGGAATTAATTACCCTGATGAAACGGGAAGGAACCAAATGGAAGTTCGCTTATGGAATCCCGTTATGAAAAACGGAGTCATTGAATTTATTAGACCCGATCAATGCACTCAAGTTCGGAGTATTGCTGATATGGTGCCGAAACATTTTGATGAGTCAAACATACAATCAGCGGATGAACTTATTAAAATGTTAGGAGAGGGGTGAAAAGGTGAGTTGGTTATTAAATTTATATAAAACATATGAATCAAACGTCGATAGAGTGGGAGAGATAGAGAAGAAATATAATGAACAGGAATTTACACTTCTTCCTATTTCCCACACGACACAAAATGCTCATGTTGAAGTTTTGATTACGGAAAATGGTGAATTTCATTCAGCTTTTGTCATCGAAAAAAGTGATGCCAGCACTCTAATACCGTGTACGGAAGAATCTGCTAGTCGTGCCGGCTCTAAAATAGCACCTTATCCATTGCACGACAAATTAAGCTATGTGGCGGGAGACTTTGTTTCTTACGGAGGGAAAATAAAAAAGGAAGAACCTTTTTCCTATTACATAGCCCAATTAAAAGAATGGGCCGAATCTCCCTATTCGAATGAAAAAGTAAAAGCTATTTATAAATACTTGAGTAAAAAAAGGTTAATTCAGGATTTGGTAGAAGCCAAAATAATATATTTGGATTCGAAAGGCAAGTTAATCGAGAACTGGGATAAAAAATTTGAAAGTTTACATGGAGAAAAACCTCCAATATTCTCAGTTGTTACGGGAGGACAAGAAAGCGCCTTCATCCGTTTTAATGTATACTCGCCGAATAAAATTTTGAGGGATGTATGGAAAGATAATGACATATATGACTCCTTCATCCGTTATTACAAGGATTTATTAAGCGAAGAGGACTTTTGTTTTGTGACCGGCAAAAAGGAGCCAAGCACAGATCGCCATGCCAATAAAATAAGAAATGCCGCTGATAAGGCCAAACTAATATCAGCAAATGATACAAGCGGCTTCACGTTCAGAGGCCGTTTTAATAAAAGTAAAGAGGTTGCAAGCATCAGCTACGACGTATCCCAAAAAGCTCATAATGCGTTGAAGTGGCTTATTAATAGGCAAGGAAAAACGATTGATCAAAGAGTATTCCTTGTCTGGGGTAATAAAGATTTATATGTGCCGGACCCATTGGAGGATACATTTTCTCTTAGTTCCACCCCAATTAAGACGGCTAAAAAGTCTAATACTCTGCAAGAGTTTGCAAATGAATTTTCAAAAGCCATAGATGGTTATAAAAATGATTTGTCACATAAATCCAATGTAAATATTCTAATTCTTGATTCAGCAACAACTGGACGAATGGCAGTATTGTATTATCGAGACTTAGACAAAAACTATTATTTAGAGCGGTTAAAAAAGTGGCACTCTACCTGCGTATGGCTCCATCGTTATAGAAAAGATGAACAAGGTGAATATGTCCAGTTTTACGGTGCACCGGCCCCAAAGGATATAGCTTTTGCTGCGTATGGGCCGAGAGGCAATGATAAAGTCATTAAAGGGTTAATGGAACGTATTTTGCCTTGCATTGTCGATGAAAGAGAAATACCACAGGACATTGTTAAAAGTGCTTTTCAGCGTGCATCGAATCCAGTGTCAATGGAAAGATGGGAATGGGAAAAAACTCTTAGCATTGCTTGTGCGTTGATCAATAAAAAGGAGGGATATGGTGTGTCGTTAGATAAAGAAATTAATGACCGTGATTACTTGTTTGGCCGCTTGTTGGCACTAGCAGATGTGTTGGAAAGGCGGGCCTTGGGGTCGGAGGAAACTCGTGCTACCAATGCAATCCGTTACATGAATTCTTTTTCAAAACACCCTGCAAGAACATGGAAAACAATCCAGGAAAGTTTGCAACCTTATCAAGCTCGCCTAGGGACAAAAGCAAGATATTTATCTAGTTTAATAGATGAAGTTGCCTCCAGAATTAATATTGAAGATTTTAATAATAGACCATTATCTGGGAGATATTTATTGGGATTTTATAGTCAGCACCATGAATTATACCAGAAAAAAGGTAATACTGAGAAAACTACAGAAATTACTAATTAAAGGGAGAGAGGAAAATGACTATTTTAGATCGTAAAATCGACTTTGCTGTTGTATTATCTGTAACCAATGCAAATCCAAATGGTGACCCTTTGAATGGAAATCGTCCAAGACAGAACTATGATGGACATGGAGAAATATCTGATGTTGCGATAAAGCGAAAAATACGAAATCGTTTGCTCGATATGGGAGAATCAATTTTTGTACAATCCAATGACAGAAAAGTAGATGAGTTTAACAGTTTAAGAGAACGAGCCGATGCAAACCCTGAACTAGACAAAATATTAAAATCCAAGGAAAGTTCTAGTGATGCTTTTGCTAAAATTGCCTGCAATGAATGGCTTGATGTTCGAAGTTTTGGACAAGTATTTGCATTTAAAGGATCAGGATCCAAGGGTGGAGGTGTGTCGGTCGGAGTTAGAGGTCCGGTGTCCATTCAAACAGCAACAAGTATCGACCCAATAGATATTACTAGCATGCAAATTACAAAGAGTGTCAATTCCGAACCGGGTAAGGATAGAGGCTCGGATACAATGGGAATGAAGCATCGTGTTGACTTTGGGGTTTATGTTTTTTTTGGGAGTATTAATACCCAATTAGCAGAAAAAACAGGTTTTAGTAATGAAGATGCTGAAAAGATAAAACAATCTCTTGTTACATTATTTGAAAATGATGCATCATCCGCACGGCCTGATGGAAGTATGGAAGTAAATAAGGTTTATTGGTGGAAACACAATTCAAAGCTTGGCCAGTATTCTTCTGCTAAGGTACATCGGTCGTTAGAAATTAAATCAAGAGTAGAAGATCCGAAAAAATTTGAGGATTACACCATTACTTTAAAGGATTTAGAAGGATTAAAAGTTGAGGTCTTGGATGGATTATAAAGAGGAAGATCATTTCTTATTGTTGTCTGGTATACAACATTTTCTATTTTGCAAAAGACAATGGGCTTTAATCCATATTGAACAGCAATGGGAAGAAAATGTATTAACAGTAGAAGGAAACCATCTTCATGAAAAAGCCGATCAGCCATTTTTAAGGGAAAAGCGAGGTAATAAACTTATTGTTCGAGCGATGCCGATAAAATCAAGGTCCTTAAAAATCACCGGGGTTTGTGATGTCGTTGAATTTGTCTCTGATAAGAATGGGGTAGAAATCAATGGCATGGAAGGAAAGTATACTCCTTATCCAGTAGAATATAAAAGAGGAAAGCCAAAAAAGAATGATTCGGACATCCTGCAATTAACCGCCCAGGCAATGTGTTTAGAAGAAATGCTGCTTTGTGAGATTGTCAAGGGATATATGTTTTATAATGAAATAAAACATAGGGTAGAGGTGCCTTTTGATGACGAGATGAGGAATAAGGTAAAATTCATTGTCAACGAAATGTATGAATACTTTAAACGTCATCATACGCCAAAAGTGAAGACAGGTCCCTTCTGCAAAAATTGCTCACTACAGCACATTTGCGTGCCGAATTTAATGAATAAACGGTCTGTAAAAAGTTTTATCGAAGGGAAAATTAAAGAATGAAAAAACTACTAAACACTTTATATATTACCCAACCAGACGTTTATTTATCATTAGATGGAGACAATATTCTACTTACAAAAGAAAAAGAAAAAATAGGGAGATTGCCTCTACATAACTTAGAGGCGGTTGTTTCATTTGGGTATACTGGTGCGAGTCCAGCTTTAATGGGGTATTGTGCCGATCGAAATATTTCACTCGTTTTTTTAACGATGAGTGGGAGATTTCTTGCTAGAGTAATAGGAAAAAGCAAAGGAAATGTCATATTAAGAAAGAAGCAGTACCGACTATCGGAAAACGAAACGAAATCAGCGATGATTGCACGTAATTTTATTGTTGGAAAGATTTATAATAATAAGTGGATCCTTGAAAGAATGACAAGGGATTATCCCTTCCGAATTGATGTAACGGGTTTTAAAGAAACTTCCCAGCAGTTATCTACGATTATTCACGCTGTCAGGGAATGCGATGACTTAGATAGTTTAAGAGGCTGGGAAGGGCAGGCTGCAATCAGTTATAACAAAGTTTTTAATCAAATGATTTTACAACAAAAAGAAGACTTTTACTTTCATTTTCGTTCTCGAAGGCCACCATTGGATAATGTCAACGCCATGCTATCATTTGCGTATACATTGCTGGCGAATGATACAGCTGCTGCATTGGAGGGTGTGGGATTGGATGCATATGTAGGTTTTTTGCACAGGGATCGTCCAGGAAGAGTTTCATTGGCTTTGGATCTAATGGAGGAACTACGTGGAATCTATGCAGATAAATTTGTATTATCATTGATTAATAAGAAAGTAGTAAATAAAGATGATTTTTTGAAAAAGGAAAACGGAGCTGTAATCATGACAGACGCTGCTAGAAAGAAATTTTTAGCGGCATGGCAAAACAAGAAACAAGAAAAAATAACTCATCCTTATTTAGGTGAAAAGATTACCTGGGGTTTGGTACCACATGCACAGGCGTTGTTATTAGCCCGTTATTTGCGTGATGACTTAGATGAATATCCACCTTTCTTATGGAAGTAGGTGTATTTTTGCTAATATTGATAACGTATGATGTAAGTACAACAAGTGCTGCTGGCAGAAAACGTTTGAGAAAAGTTTCAAAAGCGTGTCAGAACTATGGTCAACGGGTGCAAAACTCAGTGTTTGAATGTGTCGTAGATGCCACCCAGTTTGCAACTTTAAAAATAGAACTTTCAAATATTATTGACGAAAAACAGGACAGTCTCAGATTTTATCAATTAGGTAATAATTATAAGACGAAGGTGGAACACATCGGAGTAAAAGGATCAATTGATATCGAAGGTCCTTTAATTTATTGAGTGCGAATCTAAAGTGCACATAGTATACTTGGGGGATTCGCACCTCAAAATTATTATTAATTGAAGTAAAACTATCGTTCTTTAAACTGAATTCCCTAATTTCATAAGGGAAATAGTGGTTTTTGACTAAATTCCTTGTTTTATCAGGTCTATTTGATCAAAAATCGCTGTCGCATCCTTCGTGGGTGCGTGGATTGAAATCTGTTGGTCTTTGACGTGTTGACCGCGCTTGTTTGTCGCATCCTTCGTGGGTGCGTGGATTGAAATCCATTGAAGGGCGTGCAGCTATGATGGTCACTTCCGTCGCATCCTTCGTGGGTGCGTGGATTGAAATACATATTCCATAATGATTTTAATGAATTGTGAAGTCGCATCCTTCGTGGGTGCGTGGATTGAAATATTACCTGATGGCTCGTTGCCCTCGCCCTGGTCTGTCGCATCCTTCGTGGGTGCGTGGATTGAAATTGCAACGCCCCATTCACCATCACAAACGATTCTAGCGTCGCATCCTTCGTGGGTGCGTGGATTGAAATGCTAACGCCGTCTGGATTGATGTATGGTCATCTGGTCGCATCCTTCGTGGGTGCGTGGATTGAAATCTTTACTCTTTTTTATCCCTGCTCTTTACTCCCTGTCGCATCCTTCGTGGGTGCGTGGATTGAAATTCCTTCAAAATATTAAACTCCCTTTCCAAATTACGTCGCATCCTTCGTGGGTGCGTGGATTGAAATTTCGTATGCTATGTTGATACAATCCTCAACATCCAACGTCGCATCCTTCGTGGGTGCGTGGATTGAAATAAGACTCCAGAAGCTGATTTATGGACATACAGTGTCGCATCCTTCGTGGGTGCGTGGATTGAAATTAACGAATTGTAAAGGTCTGACATGTTGCTGGAGTACGTCGCATCCTTCGTGGGTGCGTGGATTGAAATCAACCGTAATGAGTGGTAACTAGTGTTTGGTTAACATAGTCGCATCCTTCGTGGGTGCGTGGATTGAAATCAACCGCGGAAGTTCGCTACGGCAAGAATCTCGGTCGCATCCTTCGTGGGTGCGTGGATTGAAATTTTTGCTCCATTTTAGTTGTAACAGACTTTATGACGTCGCATCCTTCGTGGGTGCGTGGATTGAAATTAGCCAAGAAAATGGATATTGCGGATTTCTTAAGTCGCATCCTTCGTGGGTGCGTGGATTGAAATCTGCCAAGGAGCTTCGTACATCCTTGTTAGTGGTCGCATCCTTCGTGGGTGCGTGGATTGAAATTAGTACATCCAATGTGTAATTAAATGGTCGATGTCGCATCCTTCGTGGGTGCGTGGATTGAAATTGGCAATGTTACGGTATATTTATTCGCTGGTAATGTCGCATCCTTCGTGGGTGCGTGGATTGAAATAACAATCGTTTTTCGGCGGCTGACTTCTTTTCTTGTCGCATCCTTCGTGGGTGCGTGGATTGAAATCAGCAATTAGAGGAAGAAGCACCGCAAATATTAGTCGCATCCTTCGTGGGTGCGTGGATTGAAATCCATGAAAACCCTAGCATTTCACCAAGCCCCAAAGTCGCATCCTTCATGGGTGCGTGGATTGAAATCATATCAAAAAATATTGAATGATCTTGCTCCAAGTCGCATCCTTCATGGGTGCGTGGATTGAAATAAGAAAAATTAGTCTCAGTTAGAAGAGAACTATCGTCGCATCCTTCATGGGTGCGTGGATTGAAATAGGATATCGCTCACAGGCAACACAAAAAAGTCTATGTCGCATCCTTCATGGTTGCGTGGATTGAAATTATCAAACCGATTCCAAGTCCTGTTGAGTCAACATCGCATCCTTCATGATGTGTGAATTAAAATTATAAAGCTGATACTTAAAGAAATTTAGGAAGGAAGTATGAAACATGTGAAACCTTATATGTTAAACTAACTTGAAAGCAGGGGTATTAATGGGAAAAGTAATCGGAATTGAACCCAATACTCAGAATCCAGAAAAAGTAGCAGACTTTTATTCCAATTTGTTCGGTTGGAAAATGAACCTAATTGGGATTATCGAGAAGCATTCACGGGAAATGTAATAGGTATAAACGGAGAATTGCGAAAGGTCCGCACGATTACCCACATGGTACGAGAATCCAAATCGAAGTAGCTTCGATAGATGATACTATTTCCGAATCCTTGAATCATGGTGCTTTGATTGTGCGGGATAAAAGTTTGATGATTTTTATCTAGCGTATCTGGTCGACCCTACAGAACTCGGAATTGGTTTAATTCAATACAAGGAGTAGAATCTATTTAGATAGCTTAGGAGGCAATAATAAGAATTTTTGAATTTTCACTAGAACATCAAAAGCAGATCTTAGGTGAAATCAAAGATCTGCTTTTAACTTAATCACTGTTTACAGGTGCCGCTGCGTCAAAATACTCTTCCAATGTAATATCTTTTTCAAAAATCTCTGTTGCATTCTCGATACCGACGTAACGCATATGCCACGGCTCATATTGATAGCCCGTAATATGCTCTTTTCCTTTTGGATAGCGAACGATGAACCCGTATTCGTGACCATGCTCTTCCAACCATATTGCCTCAGGCGAACCTCCAAAACAGTCCATTGCAGCACATTTACCGTTGATACCCGAAACATCCATTGCTAAGCCAGTCTGGTGTTCGCTATGACTTGGATGCGCACTATAACGATCGGCAGCTTCCTTCCCGTCTCTTTTCACATAGCTGTTATATAATCTATCTTGTGTAGTTTGGGATCGATATCCTGATACCCCAGCTAATAAAATTCCGTCATCTTCTGCTCCTGCGAACATTTTTTCCAATGCATTTGCAGCCTCTTTCCGCATTTTCTTTTTTTCAAGTTTGCCGCTAAAAGTAAACCGAACGTTAGGGTAAATTAAATCATTCGGTTCGTAATAATCCGGAAGCTTATACTGTTTATTAACAAGGACGGTAATGGCTTCTGGTTGATTTATCACTTCAATCACATTTTCATTCGTTTTTTTAGTTTGATCCAGTTTTTTAGTCCTAGTTTCCTTGAGATTGTCGGGATTTTCTACAGTAGTATCCCTGCGATTTTCTAAGGATTCGGAAGTGTTTCCATTGTCGTTTCCGGAATCAATATTTGCTCGATCCTGGATGCCTATATGAGTCAAGCTGCAGCCACTTAGAAGACTAGCAATTAGAGCCAATAGAAGTATGGTTAAAGTATGTAGATGGTTAGATTTCACTTTAGCTATCCTCCCGCTTGCTAGAAATTGTCGTACACCTTAGACTAACACGTTAGTTGTACTATCTCTATAGGAATATTATCAGTTTTTTTGTAAGTGGTTGTAATGGAAATGTGAAAAGTCATGATTGATTGAAAAAGATTTCTGCCGTAACATTAATAGTGCAACGAATAATGCTAGAAAGTTTTGTATAAACGATTTCAATGTAAAAATATCAATTCAAAAACTAGGAAACTTTCTAAGTTGGATAGTCGAATATTTCTACTTTTTATTGTCTGGGGATTGATCGCAACATTGTTTATACGAGAGGAATTTCTCCAATGAAAATCTAGCGGCCATCGTTGATATCCTAATCACCTACTTAATCCCGCCTTCAATAGCTTATTCCGAAGGTAAATTTATTTATGGCAGTGCGGTGCTGTCATTGCTTCGATTTCAGCATTAGGGATGATTGCAGTTTCGACTATATCAATGGTTTAAGTGGCTTAAATCATCGGTCCATTTGGAGCTATTGGATGTAAAAAATGAAAATAAGGAGAATGAATGATGAACCAAGCTGCATTAAATGAACTTTTAGCAAACATGAGGTTGGAAGAAAAAATTGATCAATTGCTGCAATTGACGGGAGATTACTATAAAGGTTCAGATATAAGCACAGGTCCTTCTAGTTATATGAAATTTGAGGAAGATACCATTAACAATACGGGTTCGATATTAAATGTATTAGGCGCAAAAAAACTGAAGCAAATCCAAACGGAATACTTGGAGAAGAACCGTCATAAAATCCCATTGCTATTTATGGCAGATATCATTAATGGCTATAAAACTATTTTTCCGATACCACTTGGACTGGGGAGCACGTTTAATCCAGATTTGGTACAAGAAAGTGCGGAAGTTGCTGCGAAGGAGTCTGCTGCTTCGGGATTACATATTACATTTTCGCCAATGGTTGATTTAGTAAGGGACCCGCGTTGGGGAAGGGTAATGGAATCAACTGGGGAAGACGCTTATTTGAATGGATTATTTGGAGCTGCGATGGTGAAAGGATACCAAGGTGAGTCTTTAGCAGAAGAAGGAACACTAGCGGCTTGCGTAAAACATTTCGCGGCATACGGGGCTCCAGAGGGCGGCCGTGATTATAATACCGTTGATATGTCTGAAAGAACATTAAGAGAGCAATATTTACCTGCATACAAAGCTACGCTTGATGCAGGATGTGCCATGGTGATGACGGCATTTAACACGGTTGATGGTATTCCAGCAACAGGAAATAAATGGTTAATGAAAGATTTATTACGAAATGAATGGGGCTTTGAAGGAGTTCTTATTTCTGATTATGCTGCGATAGCAGAATTGATGGCTCACGGTGTTGCTGAAGATGGGGAAGAAGCGGCGAGACTTGCGATCGAAGCGGGTGTCGATATAGATATGGTCACACCTGTATATGTTCAACATCTGAAAAAGCTCGTCGATGAAGGGAAAATTTCGGAGCAGTTGATTGATGAATCTGCTATGCGTGTCCTTCAATTGAAAAATCAATTAGGACTGTTTGAAAATCCATACCGTTTCGCTAATGAAGAAAAAGAAAAAGAGTTGATTCTTTGTGAAGAACATCGCAGTTTAGCAAGAAAAATAGTGAGTGAATCACTTGTCCTCTTGAAAAATGAAGGCGCCTTGCCTTTAAGTAAAAACAATCAGAGCATTGCATTTATTGGGCCGTATGTCGACAATAAAGCGTTAAGTGGTTTATGGTCCATCCATGGAGATACAGATCAAGTAGTAACACTTAAAGAAGCAGTTATGAAAAAAGTCGAAGGGTCACACGCTCACTTTGCAAAAGGCAGCGAGATTTTAGATCCTGATACGAAAATTAGTGGATTCGCCCATGAGGTTGAAGACAAAGAATTCAACCCAGAAGCTGCTAAGGCCGATTTACAAGAAGCGATCGAACTTGCTAAAAAATCTGACGTCGTCGTACTGGCGTTAGGCGAGCATTTTATTCAAAGTGGTGAAGGTGGAAGCAGGGCAGCGATTACACTTCCAGAAATTCAACTTGATTTATTCCGAAAGGTACATGAAGTGAACCAAAACATAGTGGTCGTCCTCTTCAATGGTAGACCTCTTGATTTAAAAGAGATCAATGAGAAGGCAAACGCCATTGTAGAAGCGTGGTTCCCGGGAACAGAAGGTGGAAACGGAATTGCCGATGTTCTATTTAACGATGTAAATCCATCCGGAAAACTATCAATGAGCTTTCCATATAGTGTTGGTCAAATCCCTGTTTACTACAATTCCTATAACACGGGGAGGCCGCTGAAAAAAGGAGAAGCTGGCCACCGCTTCCAATCACGATATACAGATATACCTAATGAGCCATTATATCCTTTCGGATTTGGATTATCGTACACGGAATTTGAATATTCCAGCCTAACACTGGATAAGAAGCTATTAACACAAGATTCAAAATTAACTGCTTCCATAACAGTAAAAAATACAGGGAAATTTGCCGGAAAAGAAACAGTACAATTGTATATTCAAGATTTAGCAGGCAGTGTCGTTAGACCTGTAAAAGAATTAAAAGGTATTAAAAAGATAGAACTTCAACCCGGAGAATCTAAAACGGTGGAATTCGATATAACGGAAGAAATGCTACGCTTTTACACGGCTGACATGGAATTTGCAAGTGAGAATGGCAAATTCAAAGTATTTATCGGTTCAAATAGTGATACGGAAATGTGCGAATGGTTTGAGTTGAAAAAGAAGGAAATTTAATAAAAATGAACTCGCTTTACATGAAGGCGAGTCCATTTTACTAAAATTCAAAGTAAATTTTACAAACAACATCTTTTATGTTTTACTAGAAAAAAGAAAATAACTCAAAGTGAGGGGCATGGAATTGGTTGGCATAAAGGACATTGCTAAAATAGCGGGGGTTTCTGTTTCTACCGTTTCGAACGTAATCAATGGACGAAAAAATGTCGGAAAGAAAACAAGGGAACGCGTATTGCAAATATGTGAGGAGATGGGCTACCAGCCTAATTTAATTGGGAAAAGCTTAAAGTCTGGAAGAACGAATACAATTGTCTTTAATTTTAGCAATTTTGAAAGATCCTTTTACTTGAAAATTATTAAAGGGATAAACGATTATCTCTCCGAAAATGGCTTTGATTTAATTGTTTGTACAACAAGCTCCAGTAAAAAATTCATGCGAAACAATTTTACTCAAGGGGCAATTGTTTTAGATAAAAAGATGGATAATGATTTTCTAATCTCAGTTGCAAACGAACAGTTTCCAATTGTTGTCATGGATAGAATTGTCGATAATGATTACATTAAAAGTGTAATTGTTGAAAATTATACTGTGATGTGTGAACTTGTCCAATCCCTTATTGATAAAGGGTTTCGAGACTTTGGGTATATAGGAGGTTATGAAACCTCGTTAGATCATCAGGAGCGATTTCAAGCTTTTAAGGATACGTTAAAGAAAAATGATATTCACTTTAAGCAAACACATTACTATTTCGGTGATTTTACCGAAGAAAGTGGCTACCGTGCCGCAAATATTCTAACATTAAGCAACGATCTCCCTGAAATATTAGTTTGTGCGAACGATAATATGGCCATTGGTGCCATTAAAGCACTTAAGGAAAGTAACTATTCAATCCCACAGGATATTTCCATAACAGGATTCGATGATGCAAGCGCAGCAGAAACATATGGTCTGACAACTGTTGCGATTCCCCGTTATGAAAGTGGTTATTTAGCCGCCAAAGAATTAGTGGAAATGATTCGTGGGACCGGAAATAAAGATATTTTTAAGATTTCGGCAAAATTGAAATGGAGAACGTCAGTTAAATAATTTAAATTCGTTATCCTTTTAATAAAATTTACTTCTAAATTATAAAATAATGCATATATTTTATTAGAATGTCAGTAAAAAATATTGGAAAAACAAAAAACATTGACTTTTTACAACATAATAATAAAATATAGGTATAACGTTTTATTAAAAGGAGGACGCATTTAATGAAAAAGGCGTTTAGTTTAATATCGATTGTCCTACTCATGTCAATGGTCGTATTGGCTGGTTGTGGCGGCGGTAAAGGATCTTCAAAAAAAGCTGGAGACAAAATTGTTATTTTCCAGTCAAAGGTTGAAATTACCGACCAATTGAAAGCACTTGCGAAGGACTATGAAAAAGAAAAAGGCGTTAAAGTAGAAGTTTGGGAAACAACAGGTGATGATTACTATCAACAGTTGAAAACTAGATTATCTAGTAAACAAGGCCCATCCATTTTCACATTGGGAGGCATGACAGAAGGGGAACAACTGAAATCATATGAATATGATTTGAGCAAACAAGACTTCATGAAAAATGTAGCTCCTGAAAAAGAGTTGGTAATCGACGGTAAAAAAGTCGGTCTTCCTTATGGTGTTGAAGGTTATGGACTTGTGTATAACAAGAGCTTAGTAAAACCTGAAGATGTAAAAGATTATGATTCGTTCAATAACACACTCAAAACATTAAAAGATAAAGATATTAATGGTCTTGGATTATCACAAGAAGCGTATTTCTTAATTGCACACATTTTAAATACTCCATTTGCACTTCAAGATGATCCGCAAGCATTTATTGATAAGCTCAATAAAGGCGAAGTAAAAATGGCTGATACAAAAGAATTCCAAGAATTTGCAAAATATATGGAATCAATTAGAGCTAATTCATACAACCCACTTGAGTACAATTACGATAAACAAATTGGGGATTTTGCAACAGGAAAAACAGCTATGATTCACCAAGGTAACTGGGCATTCGGTATGTTTAAAGACTATGGAGATCTTGGCTTTGATATGGGGATGCTTCCATTCCCATTAATGGGCAATGATAAGATTTCAGTTGGTGTTCCAAGTTACTGGGCAGTAAACGCTGATAAGGACCAAAAGGAAATAGATGCAGCACTGGATTTCTTAAATTGGTTAACAACAAGTGAAAAAGGTCAGCATTATATTGTTGATGAATTCGGGTTTATTCCTGCGATGACAAACATCGAAGCGAAAGAACTAGATCCACTTTCAAAAGATGTATTACAAGCATCCAACTCAGGTAAATCCATTCCTTGGACATTTAACCTATGGCCAGCTGGAATTGTAGATGCCGACCTTGCTCCAGCTACACAAGAATTCTTTATCAACAAAGATATGACGGGACAGCAATTCTTAGAGTCTCTAGACGCAGCTTGGGCTAATGCCTCGAAATAAAAGAGCTTAAGCTAGACCAGATAGGCGTGTAACTAGACTAAATAAAAAAGCCTAACATCGAGTATAGTAAAAACGGATGTTAGGCTTTTTACATGAATGAGGTTCATTCATACGCAAAACTGAAAGAAGGGTTATTATGAAACGAAGAAAAGATAAAGCGTGGTTTGCTTTATTCACAGTCCCGACACTTTTCGCCTTTGCAACAGTTGTGATCATTCCATTCTTTATTGGAATTTATTATTCCTTTTTTAGTTGGGATGGAATTCCGGCAAACCCCAAAATTTTTGTGGGAATTGAAAATTATGCCAAGTTGTTTCACGAAAAACGCTTTTTGACGTCTGCTTGGCTAACGACAAAGTTCACAGTTATGACGCTAATTGCTGTTAACGTCATTGGGCTTGGGTTTGCGTTGCTTGTAACAACAAAATTACGTGTTAGAAATGTAGCGCGCTCCATGTTTTTTATGCCTAATTTAATTGGCGGATTGATTCTAGGTTATATTTGGAAGTTCATTTTTTCTGATGCATTCCTAGTTATAGGTGAAGTTACTGGGTTTAAATCTATCTTCTTCAACTGGATGATCGATCCGAAATATTCATTATATGCAATGGTTATTGTGTTTACATGGCAAATGGCTGGATATGTGATGATCATTTATATTGCTGGAATTGGCTCAATACCGGAAGACGTATTAGAAGCTGCTAAAGTAGATGGAGCTAACTTTTGGCAAAAGCTTACTAAAATTACATTCCCACTTTTAATGCCATCCTTTACAATTTGTTTATTTTTGACAGTATCAAACTCATTTAAAATCTTCGACGTAAACCTTTCGTTAACAGGTGGTGGCCCGAACAATGCTACCGAAATGCTTGCGATGAATATTTATAATGAGATTTTTGGATATAACAATTTCGGTTATGGTCAATCGAAAGCAATTATTTTCTTCATTATTGTTGCTGCCATCACATTGACGCAAGTGGCCATTACGAAAAAGAGAGAGGTTGAAATGTAATGAAAAAAATAGGGAGGTTTTTATTAGGATTCATAGTACTTGCCCTCGGACTTGTCTATTTGTCGCCTATTTATATTATGTTGGTCAACTCTTTCAAAAACCGGGCAGAGTTATATAAAAATACTTTAGCTCTACCTTCATCTTTTGATTTCAAATATTATGTCGATGCAATGGAAAAGATGGACTTTCTACAGTCGTTTTTCAATTCCTTGTTTATTACGGTCGTTTCTTGTTTGCTCATCGTTTTATTCTCATCGATGACAGCATGGATGTTAGTGCGGACAAATGATAAGCTTAGTAAATTTATTTTTATGACGTTTGTTGCTACGATGCTCATTCCGTTCCAAACACTAATGATGCCATTGATGCAGTTCATGGGTAAAATCCGGGATGTATTAGGAATCCCTATGTTGAATACTCACGGTGGGCTTATTTACATGTACATTGGCTTTGGTGCAAGTATGGCTGTTTTCTTATACCACGGGTTCATCAAGTCAATTCCAGTGTCATTGGAGGAAGCGGCATTATTAGATGGTTGTTCTAAGTTTGGTATTTTTTGGAGAATTGTCTTCCCGCTCCTTAAGCCTATTACCGTTACGGTCATTATTTTGGACGTTATTTGGATTTGGAACGATTACCTGCTTCCATCTCTCGTTCTTTCCGATCGCGCATTACGAACCATTCCACTATCTACTGCTTCCTTCTTCGGACAGTTTACAATCCAGTGGAATCTAGCAATGGCGGGACTTACATTAACAATTATTCCAGTTGTCATTTTCTATGCACTTGCTCAAAAGCATATTATTAAGGGTGTTGCGTCAGGAAGTGTCAAATAATATATCCGAAAGGGTTTGTCACATAATGAATAAGTATGTGTTTGAAATAAATGATTTTAGTACCGACAATGATGATTTAATGCTTCATGAAACATTATTTCATAACGCAAATGGTTACTTAGGTGTACGATCGAATTATGAAGAAGGGTATCCTGAAGGTTACAATTCAATTCGCGGAACATATATTAACGGGTTCTACGATTTTGCGGAAATGAAACAGGCTGAAAAGCTTTATGGTTTTGTAGAAGAGAAACAAACGATGGTTAATATCGTTGATACACAAGGGATTAAGCTCATCATTGAAGGTGAAGAATTCAGCTTGTTTCAAGGGACTGTCTTAAAAAGCTCGAGAACATTAGATATGAGAAAAGGGATTACGAAAAGAACAATCCTTTGGCGCTCGCCGAGTAATCGTGAAGTAGAGATTGTCATTACTAGAATGGCTTCCTTTACAATGCTCCCACTGTTTACGATTGATTACAAAGTTACGGCCAAGAATTTTTCTGGCGAAGTAAAATTCCTTTCTACTCATATCGGAAATGTGCAAAATTATTTTAATCCAGATGACCCGCGAGTTGCAGCGGAAAGTTTTCAGCACGTTCACGTAGAAAAGACAGGGGCTCAGGACGGTGTATCCTTCATATCATCGAAGACGTCAAAATCTAATCTCAGTGTTTGGTCAGTCGTAAAAAATGAATTGTCAAAAGAAGGAGAAATACAACAACATGTTCATTCTCATTCAATAGATTGTGATATCTCCACAACAATTGACCAGGATGAAACAGTATCCCTCTATAAATATACAATTCTTTGTGATTCCATTCGCTATGAAAATGGCAGAGAGCAAGCGTTGGCGTTGATGAACGAAGCTGCAGCCAAAACATTAGCGGGATTATACGAAGAGCAGGAAGAATTTTTAGCTCGCTATTGGGAAAATGCGAGTGTAGATGTAGATGGCGACGATGAGTTAAGTATGGCCATCTATTACAATCTGTACCAGTTGCTGCAATCAGTTGGTAAAGATCGATTCAGTAACATTGCTGCTAAAGGCCTTAGCGGTGAAGGCTATGAAGGCCATTATTTCTGGGATACAGAGATGTATATTCAGCCTTTCTTCCTGTTGACACAGCCTGATATTGTGAAAAACTTGATTGAATATCGTTACAATATATTGGATTTTGCGCGGGAACATGCGAAAATCATCGGCCATACAAAAGGAGCGTTATACCCGTGGAGAACAATCATGGGGAAAGAATGCTCAGGTTACTATCCTTCTGGATCCGCGCAATACCATATTAACGGTGACATCGCTTATTCTGTTATTAATTATTACCTCGTGACGAAGGATCTGGATTTTATTGCCGATAAAGGTGCGGAAATCATTTTTGAAACGGCAAGACTATGGCTTGATACAGGTCATTTTCACGATGGTAAATTTATGATTCATAATGTGACTGGGCCAGATGAATATACGTGTGTGGTGAACAATAACTACTACACGAATACGTTAGCGCAGCATAATTTGAGATGGGCCGTGAAGTTTTACCAGCTTTTAGAGTCGCAAAACCTTACATCTGTATTTGAAAAAATCAAATTAGACCGCGGCGAAATTGAATCGTTTAAACAAGCGGCAGAACAAATGTATTTGCCGTATGATGAGGAATTAGATATTAATCCACAAGATGATTCATTCCTATCAAAGAAAGTATGGGACTTTGAAAATACGCCAAAAGATAAATACCCATTACTTTTACACTATCATCCACTGCATTTATATCGCCACCAAGTATGTAAGCAGGCGGATACTGTATTGGCACACTTTATTTTAGAGGATGCCCAAAGTTTAAGTACGATTGAAAATTCCTTTGCGTATTACGAAAAAATAACAACGCACGATTCGTCTTTATCCACTTGTATTTACAGTATTGTCGCATCGAAATTGAAGCAATATGACAAAGCGTATGAGTATTTTGGAGAGTCTGCAAAACTTGATCTTTTTAATACTCATAAAAATACGAAAGACGGTATCCATACTGCCAATATGGGTGGAAATTATATGGCGATTGTCTACGGTTTCGGAGGCTTGCGCATTAAGGAAGATGGCTTGCATTTTTCTCCGGCTCTTCCTGAAAAATGGACAGGATACAACTTTAAAGTCCGTTTTGAAGATAGTGTGATTTTTGTGAAGGTTGAACGGGATAATTGCACATTCTCTTTACAAAATGGAAGCGAGAAGTCTATTCACGTTTACGGCAACACATATAAACTGAAGGATAGCTTAGTCATTCCGTTGGAGGAAAAGAGTCATGCCTAATAAATGTGCGATTTTTGACTTAGATGGTGTGCTTGTCGATACAGCGAAATATCATTATCTTGCTTGGAAGGAACTTGCTGAAAAGCTAGGCTTTGAATTCACTCTTGAGCATAATGAAATGCTTAAAGGGGTTTCGAGAATGACATCTCTGGATATTTTGTTAGACGTTGGCAATATGAAAGATGCTTTTACAGAAGAAGAAAAAGTAAAAATGGCGACGGAAAAAAACAATCGCTATGTTGAATACATTTCCAATATCGATGAATCGGAAATGTTGGACGGAGCTCTTTCATTATTACAAGGGTTAAAGCAAAAGGGCGTAAAAGTCGCTCTCGGCTCAGCAAGTAAAAATGCCCAAATCATATTAAAAAATGTTGGGATCGAATCATATTTTGATGTAATCGTGGACGGAAATTCCGTCTCCAAAGCAAAGCCTGACCCTGAAGTGTTTACGCTCGGAGCTGATACGCTTGGCGTTCCGTATGAACAGTGTGTAGTCTTCGAAGACTCGCAAGCGGGATTGGAAGCTGCTAAAATTGCTGGGATGCTCGCGATAGGTGTAGGACAGGAAAAGGATTTAACGAATGCGGATGTCGTGTATAGTTCTTTGGAGGATTTTGAAATCGAGCGGTATTTTTGAAATGAAAAGATCGTAGGGAATTCTCCCTTACGATCTTTTTACTTTCGAGCAGTCTATAAGTATACCCCGCTCATTAATTTGTAATTAGAAAGATTATTGGAACAACCGAAAAAGCAATATTCACGATAAAATGACAAACGATGAGTGGGAATAATCTTTTCTGTTTGTAATAAATGATGCCACTGCCAATTCCCCAAAGGAAAAACGCAACAAAATATACAACGGCTCCTTGCCAGCTAGGTGCAAGCATGGTGTGCTGCAAAGCAAAACCTAAAGAAGGAATCACAATTGCGGGAGCAATTTTTTGATAAGCTTTTAGAAATATAGGTTGCGCATATCCGCGATACATCAACTCTTCAATCGGTGCATTTAAAAAAGGAAAAATAAGAGCGACACATGCTGACAACCATAATAGCCACTGAGGGCGTGCGAAAATCGTATCGCCAGTGAACACCGTTTGGAAATGCATGTAAAAATCAGGGCCAAACATGATAAACATTGTACCGATTACGGCTAGAAGAAAAGGGATATACAAAACAAATAGCCATAAGAAAGCAAAAAGAACATCCTTCCATAAACGCTCACGTCGGAACCCTGCTAATTCTTTAAGTGAGCTGCCTTCTTTTTTCAGTAACTGATGGAGAAGGACAAAACATAGGGCGTTCACAATTGTAAAATAAATTGGTGAAATGTCATTTAGGAAAGGGAATTGAAAGTCTAGTCCGGCAAAAAGAAATAAAAACGAAAAAATAAGTACACTTATAATTAGTATTGGAAAACGGATGAAAGAGATAATCCATGCACTTTTCATTGAAACCTCCTTTAAAACCTGTAAAGGATGGCATCCGTAATCAGGTTTTTTTGGGGGATATTTTAATCTAGTACAATACCAAAATATGTTTTTAAGGCTTCCTTATATTCCTCTTCTGTCTCAGGTATAAAAGTTTTTACTGAATCATTCGTAAAAATACGAAACTCTTTTCCTTCCACTGAATTTCGTCCCTCTGCCGTACGGACTGCAACCATCGCATCATTAATGAAAATGGAATCCGGGGCGTTTTCACACCAAAATGAAGCCATGATGAAATCTTTAGGAAGCTGAGGTTCCTCTGTAAAGGAATAAAGTTCCCGCCATTCTCCGCGCTTTTTCTCCAATAACATCCATCCGAAGTATGGATCGATCTCTAATTTGTAAAATTCATCACCTTGTTCGTGAATGAGACCTTTAACCATTTCAATAGGCTGACGAGGTACGATTCCTCCGACACCTACGTCACACAAGAAAAACCTTCCTTCCACCTCTACTTTTAAAACATGATGCCGTCTTTTCGGAGGTTTATTTGGTTCATCACGCCAAAAACGTGCGAACAAACTTGTTACTTTATAGCCTAATTCCTGTAATAGCCAGCTGAATAAAGCGTTTAACTCAAAGCAATATCCACCTCGACGACGAATCACAATTTTGTCGTATAAATCAGGAATTTCTAATGATAGCGGGATGCGGTTCAGTATATCGAAATTTTCATATGGAACCGTATGTAGATGGCATTCCTGTATTTTTGCAAGTGTTTTTGCGCTGCCATCTAATGGGCCAGAATACCCAATTCTGTTTAAATAAGCGCTTACATCTAATTCTGTCATATCACCTTTACCCCTTTACTAAATAATTCTCTCTTCCACCACTATACCACTCATTGTCCTACGGATAAATCCTAAATTTTGAAGCTATTTGCACTATGTTGGTAATAAATACAATATAATAACGAGTTTAATTTACTTGATAATGATTATCATTAATAATTAGAGAGATATCCTTTATTTTTGTGTATTTATCGTTCGAATTAACATTAATAATCATTCTCAATTAGATTTTAAAATTCTCATTTAAATTTGACTTACTAGTTCCCTTTTAATATAATATTTATATAATAACTATTATAAATTAGCTTTGGGAAAATACTCAGCTTAATCGCAGGAGGTGCGAAAATGAGTGCTCTTGTACAATTTTTAGAGAACAGAAAAGCAACGGCTCAAGGAAGTATTTTGGAAAAGATTAAGGTAAATGGAGAACTGATTGCGGCTATTGCCTGTGGTATCCTTATTTTTCTAGGCTGGTTAACGGATAAAAACGGCGCTTTAACTTTATCGGTCATTTTATATTTGCTCGCTTTTGTCATTGGTGGATTTGCGAAGGCAAAAGAAGGTATTGAGGATACGATTGAAAATAAAGAACTAAACGTTGAGATGCTGATGATTATGGCCGCCATTGGATCTGCCATTATTGGTTATTGGACGGAAGGCGCGATATTAATTTTTATTTTTGCACTAAGTGGTGCACTTGAAACGTACACGATGAATAAAAGTCATAGAGAAATTTCTTCATTAATGGAATTGCAGCCTGAAGAAGCGTTACGTATTACCGGAGATCGTGAAGAACGTGTTCATGTATCGGAGCTTGTTGTTGGAGATCTTATTTTGATTAAACCGGGGGAAAGAGTTCCTTCAGATGGAGAAATTGTAAAAGGAACTTCTACGCTGGATGAAGCTACGATTACTGGTGAATCAATTCCTGTATCTAAAGGACTGAAGGATGAAGTGTTTGCGGGTACGGTAAACTTAAACGGTTCGATTACCGTTCGGATCACAAAGCCGAGTCATGAAACACTCTTTCAGAAGATCATTGAATTGGTGCAGACAGCACAAAGTGAAAAATCTCCTTCTCAGCTTTTTATTGAAAGATTCGAAGGGAAATATGTAAAAGTGGTGCTTGCAGTTGTCGCTTTAATGATGTTCCTTCCTCATTTTGTACTTGGGTGGAGCTGGAATGAGACTTTTTATAGGGCGATGATTTTATTAGTTGTCGCATCACCATGTGCACTCGTTGCATCCATTATGCCTGCAACATTATCCGCCATTTCTAACGGAGCAAGGCACGGCATCCTTTTTAAAGGCGGAGTTCACCTAGAGCAATTAAGTGATCTACAAGCGATTGCTTTTGATAAAACAGGTACGTTGACAAATGGAAAGCCTGAAGTGACGGATGTCGTGGTCCAAGATGGACTTTCCACAGATGAGATATTACTAGTTGCAGCCTCTATTGAAAGGCATTCAAACCATCCATTGGCGAACGCTATCGTAAAATATGCTCAGCAAAAGTTAACGGAGAAATTCATCGAACTAGATAGCATTGAAGATGTGCCAGGATGGGGAGTAAAAGCTACGATAGATCAAGTAGAATGGAAAATCGGTAAAAGTAGTTTTGTAGGAGAAGAAGCTGTAAAACAATTTAATGCGAAGGAATTGGCTAAAGAAGGGAAAACCGTAGTATTTATTCAAAAAGGCGAGGAGCTTGTCGGTCTTATTGCCTTGAAAGACTTAGTACGTGCAGAATCGATGGAAGCAATCGACCAATTGAAGAATCAAGGCTTATACACGATTATGCTGACCGGGGACAACACCCAAACAGCACAAGCCATTGCTTCCGAAAGTCACGTCCAAGAGTATATCGCCGAGTGCTTACCTGAAAATAAAGTAGATCATATTAAGCAGCTTAAAGAAAAATACGGAAACGTGGCAATGGTCGGCGACGGAATCAACGATGCGCCAGCACTCGCAACTGCAAATGTTGGGATTTCAGTAGGAGACGGCACAGACGTCGCACTCGAAACAGCTGATATGATTCTGATGAAAAACGACCTTTCTCGTATATCGGATGCTGTCAATCTATCAAAAAGAATGAACAGAATCATTAAACAAAACATTGTGTTTTCAATCGGCGTCATCCTTTTGCTGATTTTATCTAACTTCCTGCAAGTGTTGGATTTGCCATACGGAGTTATTGGGCATGAGGGAAGTACGATTTTAGTTATTTTGAATGGTTTAAGATTATTGAAATAAAGCGGTGGGGGATTAACCTCACCGTTTTTGTTTATGTAGGGCTTATCATATTTGCCCTTCCGAGTGGCTTAAAAGATATTTCAACACTTTATTGGACATAAGCTTTAGTTCACCCAAGCTATTTGTCCAATATAAAGTAGATAATGGACATAATTTGGGTTCAGGAAAGATGTCTGTCCAATATAAGCTGTATATTGGAAGTATTTGGGAGGCAATCGAAGAGCTATGTCCAATATAAGGTGGATTATCAACAAGGTTTTTTAAGATATATATTTCATGCATTTAGAATAATTACAGATGGTTTTTCTTAGATTCATTTCTATAATATAACTTCAAATCGTTAGAAAAGTCTTTTATTTTTTTTAGGTAAGTGTAAAATTAAGGAAACAAGAATGCTAGAAGGGAAGATAGAATTGGTTTCTGCACTTTTTTTCATAGGAATAGCAGCGATCGTTATTAGTGTTATCATGGGATTTTTAACGGGAACCTTTTTCGGATTTATTATTGCACTTTTAAGTGGGATTGTATCGGGTATGATATTTTTTGCATTGTCTCATATATTAAATAATCAGCAATCCATATTATACAAATTGGACCAGCTCGAAGAAATACATAAAAAACAACAAGAGAAAAAAATATGCTCTAATTGCAATTACGAATATGACATTAATCTAAGTTCCTGTCCATATTGTGGAAGGAAAGATTAGAAGAACGGGACAGTTAAGAAGGATGTAGGTTGTCTTATAGGCTTGTTAAGTCATTTATGAGTGAAAAATGACGGCAGCTAAAACTAACGGAGGAATATCATGTTGATTACATTACTTTTGATCATTCCAATACTCGGAGTGTTATGGTTTCTATACCTAGTTTCATTACTTAAAAATATCAAAGAAGAAAAAGACACTAAAAATCAAACCATTCTTGGTTCGGTTATATCATTTTTGTTTGTTTTCTTCTGTGCATTTGCCTTTGCTGGGGTACACTAAAGTAAAAATTAATTAAATATTGGAGGTAATATATTGCTTGCAGAACTACAAAAAACAGAAAGCGGCTATACTGCCAAATTTGAGCGTTTCTTAAACCACTCTGTTGAAAATGTATGGGAGATGTTGACGGACAACGATAAATTAGCACTTTGGTTTTCCGAACTTCGTGTAAAGGGCCTTCACGAAGGTGGAGTCTTTACATTTAACATGGGGGATGGAACTTTTGAGGAAATGGAAATTATTGAATTAAAAAAGCTTTCGGTAGTAGAATTCACCTGGGCGGGCGATGTGGTGCGCTTTGAATTGCATCCAGAGTCAGCAGGGTGTCGATTCATTCTAATAGAAAAAATTAAAACAATGACCGACCACACGCCGAGGGATCTAGCGGGATGGCATGTGTGCCTTGATGTGATTCGTGCGTTATTAGATGGGAAAATCATAGAAAATCGTAAAGCTGAATGGGAGAAATGGTACCCGAAGTATGTTGAAGCGGTAAACAAAATTGGCAAATGATAATGAAACATTACCATAAACCTTAAGGCTGAGCCATATGTTCAGCCTTTTTT
>NZ_JAIAZY010000033.1 GCF_019459225.1 Bacillus sp. IITD106 | reverse complement strand
TTGCTGTGCGATTCGGCTTGAATCGTACAAGAACCAGTGCGTTTATCACAATTGCTGTGCGATTGATCTTGAATCGCACAAGAACTCGTGCATTTATCACAATTGCTGAGCGATTCGTCTTGAATCGCACAAGTCCCAGTGCGTTTATATTGTTTTTGACCTCGAGCCCCTAGCCCCTGGAACTAGACAATCGAAGTGGAAGCGCTCGCTGGACCATGCACCTTTAACTTCTAAAAAGCAAAACAAAAAGAGCCTTACTTATGCAGTAGGGCTCTCGTTGAACTATTTTAGGAAGCTCCGGCTTCTTCAAGTTCCGGCTCTTCGACTTCTCCTAAACGATGGTATTCTGCCAATACGACATCCTGGATTTTACTCCTTGTATTAGAGTTTATTGGATGAGCAATATCGCGAAATTCTCCGTCCGGAGTGCGTTTGCTTGGCATCGCCACGAATAGACCGTTATTCCCATCTATTACACGAATATCGTGGACGACAAATTCATTATCTAGGGTGATTGAAGCTATCGCTCTCATTCTACCCTCTGTGTTGACGCGGCGTAGTCTCACATCTGTTACTTCCATTGTGCTCACCACCTTCTTCTCCTAGATAGAACCATAAATATGTATTCCACATAAATTGGAAAATTCCTTCTTTATATGTTAAATTTTTTAAATATTTATAATTTGCTGTTGAAAAGTTGTAAGCGTTTTAGTTTTTTGCCTTGCTTTGGCCTACAGTGGCCAAATATAAAACGAGTTATTTTACAAGTGCGATCACTTCAATTTCCAACAATACATCTTTCGGCAAACGCGCAACTTCCACGCATGAACGGGCAGGTTTATGTACAGAAAAATATTCGCCATACACTTCATTAATGGTTGCAAAGTCATCCATGTTTTTAATATAGACAGTAGCTTTTACAACTGACTCAAAAGAAGCTCTCGCCTCTTCCAAAACAGCTTTAAGGTTTTGAAAAACTTGATGAGTTTGTTCAACTACTCCTCCAGAAACGATTGTACCTTCTGGCGTCAAAGGAATTTGACCAGAACTATAAAACATATTACCTGCGATGATTCCTTGAGAATAAGGTCCAATTGCAGCTGGTGCTTTATCAGTTGATACGATTCGCATATTACTCTCTCCTTATAATCATTTTTTCTTTACAAAAAATCATTTTGATTTGAAAAATAATTTCCAGGCGATACGTTAATCTGTCTTTCTCTTACATTCACATCAGTAAGCTTAATTAGTGATATATAATCGTCTACTAAACGTTCTTCGTCAAATTCAGATTCCACTAATACTGCAGTGCCTGCAACGGTTGCATTAAATTCAGCTAGAAGGTTCACCATCCCATTTATAGTTCCTCCTGCTTTCATAAAGTCATCCACGATTAATACTTTTGCGCCCTCTTTTAAGCTTCTTTTAGAAAGAGACATCATTTGCAAGCGTTTGGATGAGCCAGATACATAATTGATGCTCACCGTTGAGCCTTCCGTTGCAATATTATCTCGCCTCACGACAATAAAAGGAACATTTAAATGATGGGCGACTGTTTGTGCAATCGGAATTCCTTTAGTCGCTACCGTCATGACGACATCAATATCTCGGTCAGAAACAGCAGAAGCAAGATGTTTGCCTACTTCATTTAAAATTTGTGGGTCACCTAATAAGTCGGTCATAAATAAATAACCGCCAGGAAGTAAACGATCGGGATCAGCGATTAAGTGGCATAAATGGTTAATAAATTGCTCAGCATGCTCTTTTTTAACTCTTGGAATATATTTTACCCCACCTGCTGCACCTGGAAGCGTCTGTAACGTTCCAATCCCTTGATTTTCAAATGTATCTTTTATGATTACTAAATCTTCGCTGATCGATGATTTAGCTGAGTGATAACACTGTGAAAAATAAGTCAACGAAACAAGCTTACGCGGATGATTCATTAAATAATGAGTCATATCTACAAGACGCTCGCTACGGCGAAATTTCATCCTTTTTCCTCCTAGCACCCCTAAATGCGAATATTATTATTGTAAATATACATGATTGTACGTATATTGGCAAGGTTCTGGAGGAGTTTTACTGCGAGTGTGAATAGTTAGCGTGAAATACCGCTCCTATCATCATTAATCTCACTCGCCTAACATTCTTACCGCGAACACCTGATGACAAAATCCTCGAAGTCCGTTATATATTCTCTGCAGGCGTGAATCATGCTGGACGAGTCCAAATACAGTAGGGCCACTTCCGCTCATTAATACAGCGTCGGCGCCAAACTTTTGCATTTGTTCTTTAATGTGAAGAACCTCCGGATACATTTGTAGCGTAACTTGTTCCAAGGAATTTCCTAAATGGCGGCATACTTCATCATACTGGTTATTTTGAATGGCTTTCACCATTGCTTCGGTATTGGGATGATGGATTTTTTCTAAATTGACATTTCGATAAATATCGGCTGTCGATACACCTATAGAAGGCTTGGCCAAAATGACCCAGCAATTTGGCGGAGCAGGAAGTTTCGTAATTTTCTCCCCTCTGCCACGCGCCAAACCAGTTCCTCCATAAACACAAAAGGAAACGTCGGACCCAATTTCCGAACCAATTTCCGCCAGTTGATCCATAGACAAATGAAGCTCCCATAATATATTGAGACCTCTTAAAGTAGCAGCTGCATCACTGCTCCCTCCTGCAAGGCCTGCGGCAACGGGAATCGTTTTGTCGATCGATATCGTTACACCTTGTTTGATATAAAATTTTTCTTTCAAAAGCTTTGCCGCTTGAAAGGCTAGATTGCGTTGATCATCCGGGACAAAGCGGCTGTGCGATATAATGATGATTTGGCCATCTTCTCGTTTCTCTAGTTCAATCCTATCTGCTAAATCAATTGTGGTCATGACCATTTCCACTTCATGATAGCCATCCGCTCGCTTGCCAAGAACATCCAACGTCAAATTAATTTTAGCTGGAGCTTTCATTAAAAGTCTCATGTTATCACCTGCTTGTCTCTCCGTCATTTAACTTTTCTCATTTTAACATGAAATGACATAAACACATAAAAATCTTCTGTGTAACACAAAAAAACCGAAGCGAGTGCTTCGGTTGCGGGTAGTTGAATATTCTTTAGGCAGTTGAACATTTTAATGTCATTCCTTATTGGCAAGCTGTTGCTCGGCTATTTCAATAGCGCGTTTAACCATATTCCCTGCATCACGGGCTTTGATTCCGCCCCATCCTTCTTCCTGAACAACATCATAAAATCCTAGCTCTTTTGCCAGTTCCACTTTCATTTGATCTGACATGATTCCTCTTCTTCGCCCCAAAAAAATTCCTCCTTATACCCGCTTTTATAGTGTGGGCAAAAAGGAGGTAATTATAGAGTAAATACACGTATTTATCGCAGGAAAGAAAAAACAGCAGAAAACAATTTCTGTTTACTGCTGTCCCAGCGCTAAATTTCCTGCTGTATCTTCAAAAAATGTAAGTTCAACCGTTTCAGTAAGTACATCTGCATAGCTGTAAGAAACTCGCTCAAAAGCATTTTCCTCTTGGTCTAATTCGATGACAAAAACCGATGGATAAGTTTCTGCCAAAACCCCAGAACGTTCAATGGTTTTCCTGCGTCCTCCATTGGCTTTCAACATTAATCTTTTACCCAAGTTTGAATCAAGGGATTTTTTAATGCTTGCTAATGTTTTTGGCATTATGCTCCACCTCACTGAAAATAATTATAACACGGTGAACATCTAAAGTCAAATAAATTATTAATTTTATCAATGATACCTGCTAATTGTCAACGTTTTTTTATCTACAATTTGTTCTCTTTTCCAACAATTTTTATTATGTGCCATTTTATAATAATTATGTACAGTTTTAAATTGTTCTCATGGAAAAAGCACTGGATTAAATTTTTCCAATGCTTCAGTCATCAATTGGTGGTTTAAAAGGCATGCCCGTTCGCAATACTCCTTTTGTTTCTACTCCTCCAAGACCCTTCTCCCCTGTAAGAGTATTACGCAATACATCCCACACATTGATTCTCTCCATGAATGGTGTAAAGCTGATTTTAGCAACGATATAAACGGGGTCAAGGGCATGAATATTCACACGAAGGGGAGAACTGGCGAAATTGGCCCCAGCAAAAATAAGTGATTCGAAATGTGATTGGCAGGCACCTGCAAAAATGACGAGTTGATCCAAATTCGGGACTTTTTTCCTCGCCTCTTTAACAGTTTCTACAAAATACTTAGAATGTCGATATGCGTTGAGATCGACTTTTTTCCCTTTAGATTTTGAATAGGAGTCGTGACCCGTAATCACCAGGATATCTGGACGGTATTGTTCGATTAATGGGCCAACACGTAGGTGCATTTCTTTTTCATTACAATGAATGCCGATTACCGCCACACCAAGTTTCTCATATAAATCTAGGCATTTTCGCAAATAATTTGGGTCGCCATCAAGGTGAAGGACACGACCCGGCATTTGAAAATAATTGAAATCTCGTTTATAGCCTGATGTCACTTTATACTCTTGTTCAAGCCGGATGAGGTCAATATCCTGCCTAAATAATTCGAATGATTGCTCTTCAAGTGAACGTACTTCAGAAGTCCTTTTAGAACGTTCTGATTCGCTTATAGGGACTAAGTCATCAATGGGTGCGTCTGCTGCAAGGCGATAATCCTCGCCCGATAATATCGCAATCCTTTGACCGTCAATCTCCATGATATCGATGACCCTAAATAAAAGGTCACATTGATAGGACAAGCGGCCGACAATCATATTGATTTCAATCACGGTCGTCAACTCCAATGAACAGTAAATAAATTATGTTCCTCATGGATTAGGCTATGCAGACGACTCGATCCATGTGACTATTCGATTTTTACGATCTAGTTCTTACCAAATTCCGGCAGCAACGCATCACTCAACGCCCCAAATTCTTGGATTGAAAGAGTCTCTCCTCTTCTTGAAGGTTCAATGCCAGCTAATTGTAAGGCATCCAGTATTTCTTTCTTTTTTTCTTTTCCATTCTCAAGTCCAGTCGTTAAATTATTCAGAATCGTTTTTCTGCGCTGAGAAAATGACATACGGATAATTTTGAAGAAAAACGGCTCATTCAAAACTTCCACTGCAGGCTTTTCTCGTTTCATTAAGCGAATGACTGCTGAATCAACATTCGGCTGTGGCATAAAAACCGTTTTGGGTACAATCATGACTGTTTCTGCTGTTGTATAATATTGAATGGCAATCGACAATGAACCGTAATCCTTCGTACCAGGCTTTGCTGCAATCCGATCTGCCACTTCCTTTTGCAGCATTACTACCATACCGCGGATAGGAAGATTGTTTTCAAGCAATTTTAAAATAATCGGTGTTGTCACATAATAAGGCAGGTTGGCGACGACTATCACATCTTGAATGCCTGCGAACTTTTCCGAGATAATGTCTTGCAAATTTGCCTCCAAAATATCTTGATGGAGAATCTCAACATTATCATAAGGGGAAAGGGTATCCTCAAGAATCGGAAACAATCGTCCATCAATTTCAAAAGCGATGACCTTTTTACTTTCTCTAGCCAAGTGCTCGGTCAATGCACCAATCCCCGGTCCAATTTCAATCGCACCCGTTTCCTTTGTCAGACCGGCGAACTTGGTGATGTTTCGCAATATGTTCGGGTCAATCAAAAAGTTTTGACCAAGACTTTTTTTAAAAGAAAAACCATATTTATTTAAAATTTCTTTCGTACGTATTGGGGTGGCAATATCTTTTTGCACTACTTTTCCTCCTGTAAAACACATTTTAATGCTTCAATAAAATCTTCCTTCGTTATTTGAAACATCATTAATCGTTTATGGAGCTGCTTGCCATTCGTATAGCCAATTTTAAGCAGTTCCCCAAGTCTTTCTCTTCGTACCTTTGCTTGTGGCCCTCCAATTAGGCCAGCGTCGATTAAATCCTCTGTAGATATTCGTTCTTCGGTTGTTTCGGTCATGATTTGGGCTTCCTTCAAAGCTTCGCGAATGACTTCCCTTGAAGCATGCTCCACCCCCAGACCGCGACCGGATTTACGTTTGGCAAATTTTTTATCTATAAAAGCATGCTTACATCCAGGCACGTGCTGTTGAATCATTTTGCGGATTTTTTCTCCCGGATAATCAGGGTCTGTAAAAATAATGACCCCTCTAACTTGTTGGGCAAGCTTTATTTTTTCGATTGTTTCCATCGAAATGGCCGATCCATTCGTTTCAATCGTGTCAGCATCCACCGATTTTTTTATCGCCTGTGTATCATCTTTTCCTTCTACCACGATAATTTCTTTTATTTTCATTTTTCCTCCAAAAAAGTTGAAACATTTTTGTAACTTAAACGTCTAATACAGTAAGATAGTTTTCCCCTATCTTCTTTGTCGATTATCTTTTGTATCATAACAAGCGGTTCAGGAGATGATCGACCCTTTTTTAATCATTATAAACGTAATTCCTCAAAAAGAAAAAAGCAGAGGATGCTTTCCTCTGCATGAATAAATATCAATTTAAAATGCGAATTTTCACTTGTCTTCTGCCAAAACGGTAGGCCTCTTCTTTCGAGGCAACAAAGACATCGATGCGATTACCTTTTATAGCGCCGCCTGTATCACCTGCAACGGCATATCCATATCCTTCTACCCAAACTTTAGTACCGAGCGCAATGACACTTGGATCGACAGCAATCACCTTAAGATTAGGGTTTGCGCGTAAGTTAATGCCCGTCGCGGTAACACCAGAACAGCCATTGCAATAAGCAGTATAAGCTGTAGCACTCATATACATTTCCTTGCCGCCGCTTGGAGCTTCTGAACTGGCAGCAGCCGTTGTGCCACGAGACACCTGTGCAACTAATTCCTTCGTACCAACAGCAACAATTTTATTTATACTTTCTCTTACTTTCGTTTCCGCAATTAGTTCTCGACTTACCTCTTTGCCATTTTCCTTTGTCACTTCGTACTCTTTTTTCAGTAAGCCTTCTTTACCTTGTTGTACTAATTTCTCAGTTCCTTTTGCCAAAGTGGAGTCTTTTCTCGTAACTATTGTGTAATCAATTGGTTCTTCCACTACATCGGTGACCTTTTCAACGCGGACAATTTTTATTTCACCGTTTGGTTCCACGTTTTTGTCTAAATCCGGCTCCACACGGTCCATTTTACCAAGTGTAATTCCTTGTTGCTCTAAAAAGTCAGCGACCGTAGTCGAAGTGCTCCATACTTCTTCCTCTTGTTCTCCGTTTTTTAATACAAGAGGAAAAGCTCGATCAATTACTAGTTTCAAATTTTCATATATTGGATCTTCTAGCGAATAATTGAGTTTATCGTGATCGTTAATATTTAATCTCTGACTTTCCATAAATTCTTTTACTGTCTTTGCTGTAGTGTATACATCTTTTTCATGATCGCCGTCCTGTATCGTAACTTTTTTGGCCGGTTCCCACACCACATTCAGCTTATTTTTTACAACGGTATTCAAGGAATGTGATATATAATCATCTTCGTCTACCACGACATTCAAATCTTTCAGCATATCCCCGATTGTCTCTGCGTGGGTTTTTACTATCATTTTTTCCCCATCAACCGAAAGAGCTACAGTTTTCTTCGTCCCTTCATACACAAGTATCGTCAAAGTGGCTATAAAAACTAGAAAACTAGCAATGAAAAGACCTAACTTCTTTCGAGTTAATGAAGAAAAATAAGAGTATATCGCGGGTTTTGTGTTCATACAAACACGCCTCCTTCTTCTCCGAGAGATTATACAAACATCGTTTGCAAATTGTCAACCCTAACCACTTTTCACAAGGTAAGCTCTATTATGCACAGATAGTAGTGAAAAGAAAAGAGAGAGTTATCGACAACCCCTGTCTTGGAAGAAGTAAAGTTTTGTAGAATTTACTAGAACCGCTATTAAAAATACTTGATTTAATCTAGTTTTTCCGATTACTAGATTTTGTCAATCAATGCCGAACACTTTTTTTGCATTTGCTGTTGTGATCTGTGCAACTTCTTCCAAACTTATGCCTTTTAAATCAGCAATTTGCTCTGCAACAAGCCTTACATAACTAGGCTCATTTCTCTTGCCCCTGTAAGGATGCGGTGCTAAATACGGGCAATCCGTCTCAATCAAAAGACGGTCAAGTGGGACTTGGATTGCAACCTCTTTCGGCTTTTTCGCATTTTTAAATGTTACGGGACCACCGAGGGAAATATAAAAGTTTAAATCCAAGCATTGTTTCGCCACCTCCGCACTTCCGCTGAAACAATGCATAATGCCACCTACTTCTTCCGCATGTTCCTCCCGCAAAATTTGGATGATGTCTTGCGTCGCATCTCGATTATGTATAATAATTGGCATGTTTATTTTTTTAGCCAGCCTGATTTGTTTACGGAATACTTCCTTCTGAATTTCCTTTGGCGATTTATCCCAATGATAATCTAGCCCCATTTCGCCTAAGGCCACCACTTTAGGATGCGCCGCAACCTCTTCAAGCCATTGTAGATCGTCATCTGTCATATCAATTGCATCAACGGGATGCCATCCAACACTAGCATACAAAAATGCATGTTCATTAATGATTTCCAATGCTTTTTGGATTGTTTTTCGATCAAACCCCACTACAACCATATATTCAACACCTGAATTTTTCGCGAGGGCTATAACTTCATCCAAGTCATCTGCATACTGGTCATCATTTAGGTGAACATGTGTATCAAATAGCATAATTTACACTCCTTTTATGAGTATACTCTTTTATTTCATAACATTTATCACAGCCAACTAACATTTCCATTACAAAATAAAATAACATAGAGAGTAAACAAAAAACCACTTTATGTCGTAATCTCTCTATGTTATCAACATTTGTTAAATGTTCCGAATAAACAGAAATATTAAATTTACTTTACAATTGCGCCATTTTCTAGATTTTGATCCACACTTGCAACAGAAAGTACCCCATTTTTCTCTCCAGCAAGAATCATCCCTTGGGATAATTCTCCACGAAGCTTCACAGGTTTTAGATTTGCGACTACGATTACTTTTTTCCCGATCAATTCTTCAGGCTTATAGAATTCCGCGATGCCTGAAATAACTTGGCGCTTTTCAAATCCAAGATCGAGTTGAAGCTTCAGAAGTTTATCTGCCTTTTTAACAGGCTCACAATGAATGACTTCCGCGACACGTAATTCCACCTTCATAAAATCATCGATTGTAATTTCTGGAAGGTGCTCCTCTTCTTCCTCTGTTTTTTGTTCTTCGACAGGTGCTGATCCGCCTTGCATTTGATTTTTGATATAGTTTATTTCTTCCTCCATATCTAGACGCGGGAAAATCGGCTCACCTTTTTCGACGACAGAAGTGCCTTCGGGAATGGTGCCAAATGTCTCCAAACTTTCCCAAGAAGAAAATTGTTCATTTGTAATATTTAACTGACGAAGGATTTTATTCGGAGTTTCAGTTAAAAATGGTTTTAATAAAATCGATACTCTTCTTAAAGATTCGGCAAGATGAACCATAACGCTGCCCAATTCTTTGCGCTTTCCTTCATCTTTAGCCAAAATCCATGGCTGTGTTTCGTCTATATACTTGTTTGTTCTACTAATGAGCTGCCAAACTACTGTAAGTGCGACGGAATATTCCATATTTTCCATTGCTTCTTCATATTGTGAGATAGTCTCTTTATTAACTTTTTGTAGATCGTCATCAAAAGGTGTGATAGAGCCTTCGTACGTTGGAATGATCCCATCAAAATATTTATTGATCATCGCGACCGTTCGATTTAATAGATTTCCTAAATCATTCGCCAAATCAAAATTGATTCTTTCGACAAAGCCCTCCGGCGTAAACACTCCATCTGCTCCAAATGGAACCTCACGCAATAAATAGTAACGGAGAGCATCCAGTCCATAACGATCAATGAGTGTAACAGGATCAACGACATTTCCTTTTGATTTAGACATTTTTCCATCTTTCATGAGCAGCCAGCCATGAGCAAATACTTTTTTAGGCAATGGCAAATCTAAGGCCATCAACATAATTGGCCAATAAATCGTATGGAAACGGACAATTTCCTTTCCGACAAGATGGACGTCAGCTGGCCAATATTTCACATACTTAGAATCATCTTCTGTTCCATAGCCAAGCGCTGTAATATAGTTTGTCAGTGCATCAATCCAAACATAAATGACATGCTTTGGATTCCCTGGAACTTTAATGCCCCAATCAAATGTCGTCCTAGAAACAGCCAAATCTTCTAGTCCCGGCTTAATGAAATTGTTAATCATTTCATTTTTACGAGATTCTGGTTGGATGAAATGTGGATTTTCCTCATAATATTTCAAAAGTCGATCGACATATTTACTCATTTTGAAGAAATACGATTCTTCCTTCACCTTTTCTACTGGACGGCCGCAATCAGGACAATTTCCGTTTTCAAGTTGACGCTCAGTGAAAAAAGATTCACATGGTGTACAATACCAACCTTCGTAAACATCTAAATAAATGTCTCCTTGGTCAAGAAGTCGTTTGAAAATTTTCTCCACCACTTGTTTATGTCGAGTTTCAGTCGTTCGAATAAAATCATCATATGAAATATCGAGTTTTTTCCACAAGTCTTGTATGCCGCTGACAATTTCATCCACGTACACTTGCGGAGTTAAACCATTCTCTTCCGCCTTTTTTTGGATTTTTTGCCCATGTTCATCTGTTCCAGTCAAATACATGACATCGTATCCGCGCATTCTCTTATAACGAGCCATTGCATCTCCTGCTACAGATGTGTAGGCGTGACCTATATGTAAATTCCCGCTCGGATAATAGATCGGGGTTGTTATATAAAATGTTTTTAACTTTTCCTTCATTAAAGTTCCCCTCCATCATTTTTCTTATTAAGGCGCTTTCGCTTTTCTTTGTCCAGCTGCAGGCGCCAGCCCCTCGAGGTCAAATAACCTGAGTCAATAAAGTCAAAGAGCGACTTTTTTGCCTCAGAACATTTGCTTGTCGGGGCTAATCAGGCGCCTTCCGCTTTTCTACCTATATACGCATGATTACCTCTTATATCATCAAAATATACGTGAAAATTAGTATTTACGCAACTTAAGCAAGTCAGTTTTTTTATTTGACTAAGAAGTTATCATTGTATAAATTAAACAATTATTACTTGTTTAGCTCACACCAACCAAAGAGCAAGTCACCTCTAGCTTTCTGATTGACTTTTAATGGAAGAACTGTTATGATTAAGAAAGAAGAACTTTGTCGAAAAATGGCGATAAATATTAAAAAATAGACATCGAATTAATTATGGGGAGGAATAAAAGAATATGAAGTCCACTGGTATTGTCCGCAAAGTTGATGAACTTGGCCGTGTAGTAATTCCTATCGAACTCCGACGCACTTTAGGAATAGGGGAAAAAGATGCGTTAGAAATTTACGTCGATGATGATAAAATCATCCTGAAAAAGTATAAACCAAGCATGACATGCCATATTACAGGGAATGTTTCTGAAGATAATGCCGTTCTAGCAGGCGGAAAACTTGTTCTAAGCCGCGAAGGTGCCGATGAGCTAATTAAAGAAATCGAAAACGCCTTTAAAAAATAAACAACAAAGCCAGCTCTAATTATGAGCTGGCTTTTTTACTATATTCATAGTGTGCTGTTCCAACGCTTTTTCAAGATCATCCAATAAGTCCTCGACATCTTCAAGACCAACCGAAATTCGTATCAGACCATCCTCGATTCCTAGCTCTAGTCTTCTTTCACGAGGGATGGAAGCATGTGTCATTAATGCAGGAATCGAAATTAAACTTTCCACTGCCCCTAAGCTTTCTGCAAGGGTAAAATATTGAACCTTATTCAATACATCCAATGCTTTTTCTTCACTTTCTACTGTGAAAGAAATCATTCCACCAAATCCGCCAGCTTGCTTTTTATGAATACCATGGCCAGGATGCTGTTCAAATCCTGGATAATATACTTTCCCAACCAAAGGATGATCCGCTAGAAAGGATGCAATCGTTCTTGTATTTGCTTCGATTTCTTCCATCCTTATTCCTAACGTTTTTATTCCTCGCATTAATAGCCAGCTATCTTGTGGTCCAAGCACACCGCCTGTCGAATTTTGAATAAAGTGCAGTTCTTCGCCCAATTTTTCGGTTGCGACAACGACTAGCCCTGCCACTACATCACTATGTCCTCCAAGATATTTCGTCGCACTATGAAGCACAATATCCGCACCGAGTGATATCGGAGTTTGCCAATAAGGAGTGCTGAACGTATTGTCGACAACGAGTAATAGCTCTTGTTCTTTAGCTATTGAACTAACAGCTTGCAAATCTGTTATTTTTAACAAAGGATTTGTCGGCGTTTCAATATAAATGGCTTTTGTATTTGGTAAAATCGCTTTTTGGATCTCATCTAAATCAGTCGTATCCACAAATGAAACGTCAATTCCGAAACGGTTGAAAACTTTCGTCATGACTCTAAATGTTCCGCCATAAACATCATCCGTAATAACGAGATGGTCACCAGCTGAAAAAAGCTGAACAACGGCTGTAATGGCTGCCATACCTGAGCCAAACGCAAATCCTCTCGTTCCCTCTTCAATATCGGCAATTAACTTTTCCAACGCTTCCCTTGTCGGATTCCCAGTTCTCGCATATTCATATTTAAAATTTCCGACTCCATCTTGCTTGAATGTACTAGCTTGATAGATCGGAATAGAAACAGCTCCAGTATAAGGATCCCTGGCTACTCCTCCATGGATTAGTTTTGTCTTCTTTTTCAACGATCCTCACCTCCGTCATATATATGACTGCTTATATACCGCTCACTACTATCTGGAAAAATCGTTACGATATTCGTTCCTGCTTTTGCTTTTCTTGCTTCTTTTAACGAGGCTGCTAGTGCAGCGCCAGATGAGCTTCCTACTAATAACCCTTCCAATTTTGCCGCCTCTTTAAGAGTATCGAAGGCTTCCCGGTCGGATATTGTATAAATTTCATCGAAGAAGGATTTGTCCATAAAAGGGGGAATAAATTCCATCCCAATTCCTTCTGTAAGGTGAGAACCAGGCTCCCCTCCATTTAAAATCGATCCCTCGGGTTCAACGATTACACATTTTATTTCGCTAATCCGCTCTTTCAAATAGGAAGCGGTTCCCATAAATGTTCCTCCAGACCCCGCTCCAGCAACAAATATATCAATTTTCCCATCCAAAGCTTCATACAATTCAGGACCCATCGTTTCGTAATACGCAGCTGGATTATTGGGATTATGAAATTGTCCTGGATAAAAAGCGTCCGGAATCTCTGCTAAAAGCTCCTTCGCTTTTTCAATCGCACCTTCCATTCCCAGTTCAGTCGGTGTATTGATCACTTCTGCACCGAGTGCCCGCATTAATGTTTGCTTTTCCTGGCTAAATTTCTTCGGCGTAACAAAAATGGCTTTTATACCAAATTTAATTGCTGCGAGTGCCAGACCAATTCCGGTATTCCCTGCCGTTGGTTCGATAATCGTGCCGCCTTTTTGTAGATGCCCCTCTTGAATCGCTCGCTCAAGTAAAAAATGTCCAAGTCGATCCTTCACACTTCCCCCAGGGTTGAAATACTCCAACTTTGCAAATAGCTTCACTCCTTCAGGAAGTGGGAAGGACGTTAATTCCAATAACGGCGTATTCCCGACTAATTCATGAATACTCCTTACAAATTTCATGTTAGAAAACTTCCGTCCATTCGTCGCGGTGGGAGAGCATTTTTTCAGCAATTTCCTTTGCTCCTTCAAGACTATGGCTTGCTGCCCATCCGCATTGAACTTCATTGCAAGCTGGAACTTCTGTTGCCGTCAGTACATCTTTTAACGTATTTTCTACGAGAGACAAGATTTTGTCATAGTCATCATGATTGACAACTGATAAATAAAAGCCTGTTTGGCATCCCATTGGGCTAATGTCGACAATCTTATCCGAATAATTTCGGCTGAATTCCGCCATCATGTGTTCCAATGAATGTAATGCCGGCATTTCCATATGCTCTTTATTCGGTTGGCAAAAACGAATATCATATTTGCGAATTTCATCTCCGTTGAAGCCCGTCTTTACACCTGCAAGTCGAATATAAGGTGCTTTTACCTTTGTATGATCTAAATTAAAACTTTCCACATTCATCTTTTTTTCTACAGTCATTCTTATTCTCTCCTTTGTTTAGTTGCTTCGATTAACCATACGAATGCGTTTTTTGGCGTAAAAGTAACCGTAAAACCGTTTCGTTCGAAAAGCTCCTTCATAACCGGAATCGTTGTATAATATTCTGTTCGCAAGTCATTTGCCAAGCGATGAAAGCTGCTAAACTCCGCTTTTTGAATCATATTACTTTTAGCATCTTCATCTTCAAATACTGTATCGGCAAATACAATTTTACCATTATCATTAAGAATAGAATGATACTTTCGTATTGCTATTTCTTTTTCTTCATCTGTTAGATGGTGAAAGGCATATGTGCTGACAATCGTATCGACCGATTGAAATGGGTTTGTGAACGTAAGAAAATCTCCTTGTAAAATCTTTACTTCCGGTAATTTTTGCATTGCTATTTTCCGCATTCCAGAAGAAGGTTCGATTCCAAACACTTTTTTCCCGCTTTTCATTAACAATTCGGTTAGATTCCCTGTACCCACACCAAACTCAATGACATTCCCTCGTGCTTTATCCACTACCTCTTCTAATATATGAAAATAGTTGCGAAAAACTTCATTATATTCTGGATCATGCCCCGTAACCGTTTCATCATAAGAATCAGACCACTCATCAAATAAGGCCGTAAAATCGGTGGACATTTTTATCCTCCTTTTCGGATAAAATTACTCGGAATTATATTATTATTAATTTATCATTTGTTGCCTAAAATGGCAATCGGAAAAAAGACTTATGTGTAAGCGATAGGAGTGGTATTGATTTCAGCCTTAATGCCTTACTTGGTGAGTATATTTCTTTAACAAGTTCAAGCATGATTCACACACCTCTCTGAATGTATTCATGTAGCTGCTTGTTTAGCTCTTGCCCCTGATAGTTTAATAGAGAACTTTATTATTCACTCTCATCCCAAACCTTGGGATTGTCAATCGTTAAATTCTCTCCACGCGTTTTGAAATCATAACTATCCTTTGTATTAGTGTACCAATCAACAATGACTAACTTGCCGTTTACATTATGTACGAGAAATTCAGTGACTTCACCATAATTACCTACACTGAGAGTAATTTCCACAGGTAATTTTAAATAGAGAAAACCTCCATCCTCATCATTGGTATACTCCGCTTCCCATGCGCCAATATCAATATCCTCCACCGAATCTTCAGTTAACACATTATATTGGGATTGAATCTTCTTTTGAGTATATTTTTTAAGGTTTTCATTTTCTATAAATATATCTAATTCAATATCTGTGCCGTTCCAGACAGCTTTATAATAGTCGGTCAATGCCTTCACACACATTTCATAAGCTGTTTCAAAATCAAATTCAGATAGTTCATTTTCATTTTTGGCTAAATAAGCGGAGGAATTTTGAAATTTATTCTGTTCTTTGCTGGGCAAAATTTCTGTGTTAATCACACTATCTGTGCTGTTATCTTCCGAGACTGCAGGCGTATTTTTATTCTGAACATCAGTAGTATCCTTATCACAAGAAACTAACATGATGATTGAAGAAATAATAAGTAAGCCTCTCATTTATACCTCCAACTTTATTCCGATTTTTCTGTAACTTTAAAGGAATAGACGATTTTTTCAAAAAAAGGTTTCATAACTGTCTACACAAGAAATTCTTAAGAAGATCGAAAGGAATTAATATTGGGGTTTAGTTGGATAATGGGTTATTAAATAACAAAAAAAGGATTAAATGCAACAAATATTTGTTGCTTCAATCCTTTATGAAACTTTGCGATACATTTTTTAATGCGCCTCGTGAAAGTGAGAAAAAGTCATGTGAATACTCTTGAATGGAAAATCTAGAATTCACGCATATACTTTTCCAATTCTTTAACCATAATACTTATGCAATCATTTGTAGCATATTTGGGATTGTCCGCTAGTTCGACTGTATAATCTTCTAGTTCTTGTTCAGGCATTGTAAATTCATACCCATTTATCAAAAGAAATGTAATAAATACAGATAATCCAGTACGTTTATTTCCGTTATGAAAGATATGATTCCTCGTGATTGAGTGATAATAACAACATGCTTTTTCTATAATGCAGGGATAAAACTCAAAGTCACCGAATCCGCTTTTAGGTCTTTCTAACATTGCTTTAAATTTATCCGGATATTTCACACCAATTTGACTTTCTGGTTCTTGGTGTGTCTCCATGATGTCACAATGAATATAAAGTATTTCATCCTCTGTTAAATATTTTACCATATCTCATGGCCCCCGATATTACCGGTCCCTTAGGTTGTGTAAAGCCTTTCCATATTGTTTTTTTACCCTTTGCATAGCTTGAATTACTTCTGGACGAATATTAGGCTGTTCTATTGAATGGTTAACTTTTTTCATAATGATTTCGCCTCTTTCCTTGCCTAAGGTGATTGCTATTTCATCACCCTTTAAGATATCTAATTCTAAAGCTAATTCTTTAGGGATACCTACGGATAAACTATTACCAACCTGATTAACGCGGCGTGTGTAATGTTCTTTTTTTCTTTCTTCAAACACTGTAGTCATCTCCTGCATGGCTCCTTTTTCACTTTGGTTTCTGTTTTTGTCTCATTTTTGATTTTATTTTAGCTTCTATTTTGTCTTGGTTTTTTTGTAATGATATTGGATTAAGTGTGTTTCATTTTGTCCGTAAATCTCATAATTATACTTTTCACATAGTTGTGTTGTGATATTGATTAAACATTAGTATAATTTCATTTTGTTAGTGTGTTATCAAGGACAATTTAACACATGCAAGGAAAGTTATGAGTAAGTTTAATAATAACTGTATAAACAATTATAACAATATATTAACGAAAGTCAATTTCTTTGACAATCAGATACCAAGACTTAAAATTCGGGCGAAAATAGCATCTACACTGTTAGCCAAAGAGCTCATTATTAATACCGTTATATTGAAGGCTACACAAAAAATGGCGCTTTATATAAAGGCAATAGAATACCCGCAGTAAATTTACAACGGCAAGGAACTTCCGTCCGTAACAGACCCTTAACAAATGCCCCTTTAATTATTCTACCTCTATATCAAATATATAAGATGCTTCTCCATCTAACCATTTCCCTACCACTTCGTATATATAATAACCATTATTTGATGGGGCTGTAATTTGATTGTCAGTTAAAGTGACTTCTTTTACGCTTCCATCTTCAGTCCATTGATAAACAGTAAGGCTAGGGTTTTTTTCAATCAAAATATCAATCTTCTTGTTCTTCTCCAATATTAGAGTATCAAATTCTTTAGCAATTTCGATTGGTGAAACATGGTCAACTCGTTGAATTTCAACATTTTCCCCGTTCCATTTATATTGTCCACCCATCATTTCATACTCAGCTTTATCAACAACAATTTTTCCAGTTGAGGGTGTTTGATTTTCTTTAGAAAAGCTACGTAAACTACAACCGGCAAGGGCAATCAACACTAAAAACATTACAATAACTTTTTTCAATTATATCTCCCCAATTTCCCATTATGTTACTATCGCCTCTGAGATGTTAATTCTGTTAACGCCCTATTGCAAAACGCACTCTTTCGTTAAATTTTATTATAGAATCTATTAATCAAGTAAAGGCTTTATTTTTAATAACCCCACATCAACCGAAGTCTCTATATAACCGATGATTTGATTAAACGTAAAAACATTAAGTTTTTCATTTAAAATTTCCTTATCGTATTCCATATCAACTAATACATAGGGGACGAATTTTTCAACGTCTTTGGAGTTAACCTCATCCAAGTCTATAATTGAAGGAAAATGGCTAAAAGCTAATCTTAAATCGTTTGTAATACCATAGTGTTCTAATAATTTTCCATTAAGTAATCGGAAGTCATTATGATATAACTTATATAAACCTTCATCAGCGTCCATTCGGTTCCTTAACCATGAAAGATTAAATCCTCTTAACCATATATCATCAGCAATTAAATGTGCACAATACCCTAATATATAATCGTTTTTACTTTCTACCTGCAAACTATATTTATGTAAAAATCCTTTATAATCAACACTTCTTGTATAATCTTGTACTTCTCCTATAAAGAAATGTGATGCGTTTTTTTCTTCGTGTGAAAAAACAGCATCTGGAGCAATACTTCCAAGCAGGAATGATGTTCTATCCTCTATTGATAAGGCTTCTGCAATTTTATTTCCAATAATCGAATGCATTATTCTTGAACCCATGAACTTCTCCACCCTTTAATTTCGCATTTCCCGCCAACAAGGGAAAGAGAGCCGCCTGCGTGTTCCTCCTTTTCACTTCTATGGATCAAAAGCCATTGGTCATTTCGATGAATAGCGCCTTCTACATTTACGACAAACATTAAATAACCCTCCAATTTATTTCTTTCCTAGTAACATCTTCAAATCTTCTGCCCCGTTAGTAGAATAACTTCTATGAAAAAAGCGTTAATCCTTCTTTGATTAACGTCTCCGTTACTTTCAGTATTTTCTTTCACAATCCATTTCAAAAACAATTAACAAAACCAAAATTTCATTTTGACATTTAATTCCTATATGTTATCTTTTAAATATATAAGGAAGTAGACACAGTAACTGACGACATTTGTGGAAATGACCACAAGGAAGCTGTGTTTTATATATTGCCGGGTCGTCTGGGCAGAGATAAGGATATAAATCCTTATCTCTTTTTTATTACATTTTTAGGAGACGGTGATATGGAAAAAATCATTTTGGATGGAAATGTTGTTGCTCAAGAAATAAAAGACGGCTTGAAAACTCGTATTGAAGCATTAAAGAATAATAGTATAATACCATGCCTCGCAACGATATTAGTTGGTGATAATCCTGCTTCTGAGACATATGTAAGAATGAAAGGGAATGCATGTAAAAGATTAAGTATGAAGTCTATTCGTGTGCATTTGCCCGAAGAAACTGGTACATCAGAGTTGGTAGAAACAATTAAAGAGTTAAACAATGATAACTCGGTTCATGGTATCCTTTTACAACATCCAGTACCATTACATATTGATGAACGTGCTGCTTTTGAAGCAATTGATATTAGAAAAGATGTAGATGGTGTCACAAGTGCAGGTTACGGACAGACTTCGTTAGGGTTCGGAGAATATCCCTCTTGCACGCCAGCAGCAATTATGAAAATCTTAGAGTATTACCAGATCCAAATTGATGGTAAACATGCTGTAGTAGTGGGCAGAAGCCCAATCTTAGGGAAACCTGTTTCTGCTTTGCTTCTTAATGCAAATGCGACTGTTACCACTTGCCATTCAAGAACCTCCAATTTACCTCACATCTTAAAACAAGCAGATATTGTTGTTGCAGCAGTAGGAAAGCCCGAATTCATTCATGGAAGTTGGTTAAAGGAGGGTTCAATTGTTTTAGATGCAGGTTATAACAAAGGGAATCTCGGAGATATTGATTATAAAACTTGTTATGAAGTTGCTGGTGCAATAACACCTGTTCCTGGTGGCGTTGGTCCTGTTACAATTGCTACTTTAATGAAACATACAGTGAAATCAGCAGAAAAATCCTATGTTTAAGTTAAAATACGCTGGTTGAAGTACCAGCGTATTTTTTTCTAATCACTTGTTTTTTTATTCAATTAAACTGCCCGTTATTTCATCGCTTTTTTGAAGATCGAGCCGTAGTAGCTCCATCAGAAAAGCCAAGGTCTCTAACGGTTAGTTCTACGGTCTGAAGGTTGTACTTTTTATCTGAAGTCGTAAATTTATCATCTGCTAATAGTATCTCTCCATACCCATTCATCAAGATAGAATATTGTTGCAATTTCTGGATAAGCTGCGATTTCGTGAGTCCTCCAACCCCTACTTTTCCGATAATAACTGGATAATTAGGGTATATTTTCTTATATTCAAAACTCAATCGTATTCATTCCTTACATTTTAGATATTGACTGAAAAAACAATATAATGGATTACATTTAAACATTCTACAATTACCCTTAAAACTACCCTAGAGCGATGCTACTATTAAATCTGAACGTATTCAGCCATTACAATATTTCAATATATCCCTCTGTTCCATGCACACGAATTCGCTGCCCATTTTTTATCAGTTTCGTTGCATTTTCCACACCGACAACTGCTGGTAAGCCATATTCACGTGCGATAACTGCTCCATGGGTCATCAAACCACCTACTTCTGTAACCAGGCCTTTTATGGATACAAACAATGGTGTCCAACTAGGGTCAGTAAAGGCGGTGACTAATATATCTCCATCTTCCAAGTCGGCATCTTCCATATTTAAAATGACACGTGCTCTTCCCTCTATCACTCCCGATGAAACAGGTAGACCTGCAATCGCTTCAGTAGGGAGATTTTTTCGTTTGTATTCACCCACAATAATTTCACCATCAGAGGTGATAACACGTGGAGGAGTTAGTTTTTCATATAATTTGTACTCGTCTTTTAGTTTTCTTATGATCTCGTAATCCAGTTTATTTGAGCGTACGACTTCTCGAAGTTCTTCAAAGGTGAGATAGTACATATCTTCTTTTTTATGAATAACGCCCTCTTGTACTAATTGTTCAGCTTCTTTCAGTAAAGCTTGCTTATAAACGTAATAGCGATTAATCATGCCGTATTTTGGATACTCCCTATACCCGCTGAAATTCCGGATTAGGTCAATCATTCGTTTAGTTTCTTTCGCTTTTTGCTCGCCTCCCGGTAATTGCTTCAATCGAACTAGTAACTCTTCTTCTTTTTTCAAAGCAGCACATCGACCTTGCTCAAATTTCCGGTTGCTGGCATTAGGCTCCATGTTTTTGATGTTACCTAAAATCACCGGGACAAGTGTAATTGGCTTTTCAATCCATCGAGTTCTAGTAATATCGATTTCTCCTGCACATCGCATTCCGTATTTGCTGAGAAAGGCAATGATTGCAGCTTGGGCTTCTAGTCCACCATCAAACTGAACTATTTTCTCTAAAAAGTTATCATCTTTTACTTGTTGTAAATACTCAATTATTTCCGGATAAGGCCTAATCACATCTGCAACATCCAATAGCGCCAAGCCCATTTCGGAAGTAATATTATTTGGCACAGATTGAGAAAGCGTGTCTGCTACGTTTTTTTCACCGAACCACATCTCCATATTTTCATTAATCCATGATGCAGCATTCATGGCAGCCATAATCACACTCGAACTTTGCGGGTCAAATAAGATCTTCCTCAGTTCCTGGATATCTTCCAGAATAAAATCAAATAATTCTGAACCTGACTTCGTTTGGATATTTTGTTTTAACTCTTCTAGCGATAATTGCGTACGCTCAATTAATTTAGGAACGATGGTCGGATCGTTTTCGATTTGTGCTTGAGAATTCGCGGGTGTGCTTTTACCAAGGTTCGGTGCATTTTCTGCATTAGATGAGGATTTTATAAAACCTTCTCGCTCTACGATGGTCAGGAGTGCGTCTTTCATGAGAGGATCGTGTTGACCCATCATATTTAATAAATTGTTTCTGCTGACGGATGAAGCCAGTTGATGTGTAACATCAACGAACAACCTTCCACCAGCTTTACGCATAGGTGCAGGAGTCGTTAGCAGGAAAAAAGATAATCCTAATGGCTTCATGGGGTCGGTCATCATTTGTTGGTGACCGACAGAGATATAAACGTGATTTTCTTGGGTTTCATCCGCTTCAGGTATGGGGAATAAAGTCGTGATGGGACGACTCTGGACAATGTAAAAAATATCATCAGCCAAACACCATTCAATATCTTGCGGCTGGCCAAAATAAGCTTCAATCTGTCTTCCAATGCGAGCTAATTGTAAAATTTGTTGTTCAGTAAGTGTTTGAGTTTTTTGCTGATGGGAATCGATCTCCTTTGTCTCTGTTCCGCCTTCTTTTCGTCCATAAATAGCCAATTTTTTGGTTGCTATCCTCTTAACGACGATTTCCCCATCTCGTACTTTATAACAATCGGCAGATACTAAACCAGAGACGAGTGCTTCTCCAAGTCCAAAACTGGCATCGATTGATAGCAGCTTTCGGTTAGACGTAATCGGATCAGCGGTAAATAATATCCCTGAAGCCTGTGGGAAAACCATTCTTTGAATAATAACGGATACATAAACCTGACTGTGATCAAATCCATTTTTCATACGGTAGATTACTGCACGATCTGTAAATAGGGAAGCCCAACATTTGCTAATATGCTGCAAGATGGCTTCTTTTCCGATGATATTTAAATAGGTGTCTTGCTGGCCAGCAAAAGAAGCATGAGGTAAATCTTCAGCTGTCGCACTAGAACGGACTGCATAAGCATGTTCATCACCAAACTGGGAAAGATAGTGAGTAACAGCTTTTACCACATCTGCTGGAATGTCTATTTCCATTATGATTTCTCGGATCTTCCTGCTGATTTCACCGATTTGATCTCGATCTTCTACGTTTAGCATGGCTAGTTGTTCCAACAAAGCATGATACGTTTCGTTTTGTTCAATGGCTTTTTGATATCCCACTGTTGTCACACAAAATCCTTCTGGTACTTGAATTCCTTCAATTTTTGATAATTGCCCTAAATTTAACCCTTTTCCACCAACGAGCAAAAGCTGAGTTTTTTCTATTTCCCGAAAACTAAGAACTAAGGAACCCACTCTACATCCCTCCTGACCTTGTTTTATTGATATTAACAGTAGTAAATGGAAATAAAAAGTCTATATTTTCCAATTTTTACATGCTATAATTAAACCAAGGAAGGGTTCAAAATCAGCTGGATTTTACCATAAAGTTATCTGCTGTACGGTTCATACCTCGAAAGCAGAAATCAATTTAATCTGTTTATTTTCCCAAAAATACCTTGCTTTAAAATGAGATATCTAGCTCTTTTTAAACCTGTCCGTTCGTTAAAAACTTCAACTAAAAAAAGCTAATCCTTCTTGAACAGAACCCCTTAGCTCAACAAAAGGAAAATGATTTACCATACCTCTTACAAAGGTTAATACATGGCTAAAATGACCTATTATTAACTATTTAGCAGGTATTGAAAAGCGATTATTTTCCAGTATTATCGAATCGAAAGATAAGTTTATATCCATCGAATGTTTCTCCTTTTTCCTCAATGAAAACTCCATTAGTGTAATTTGAAATTGTCTTCCTCCAAAACTTTTGTCCAACAATGTTTTTATCTAACGGGTTAGTAAACAGCTCCCATTTCCCATTAAATTTGTCAAATACTTTAATTGCTACTCTTTCAGCAATACCTTGCCCTCTTAATAATTGAATTAAAAAGAAATCATTAACAAAATAATCAATTCCTTTATTACAATATGGTGGGGTCGCTATTAGGATAAATCCTGCTGGCATCTCATCTACTAAAATTAAATGGGGAAATAAAATATCTGGCTTTTCCCACCAGATATTTTGAACTTCATATTGGTCATTTAATGTTCGAAAATCATCACTATCCTCATATATCCCGTGAATGTTTGGAAATCTGCCATAATGTCCTGATAGGTCATGTAAATACAACGGATATAAGTTTTTTATGATGTACGCTTCACTTTTATCTGTTAATTTAACATCAATTTTCATCAGCTTCTCCTTTAATATAGAAATAAAAACTTACGTTTAATAGTTTCAACATTTAACAGATTAATCCCTCTAATATTAATCAACTTAACTGCACGTTAGTTAATAACTTCAAAAAAGCATAATCCTTCCTCCATTAACGCACCTTTTAATCCCATAATAAGTTTTTCTAAATAATACGATTGTTCATTATCCTCGGCTTCTTGTATGGATGTATTTTGATAAGAAGGGCTATTCTCTTTCTGAGGAAATAACCCCTTTAGTTTATCAAAATTCAGTTATTTGGCAGGAGGAAACAGTCTCTAAAAGTAGGACTACACCGTTCCATATTTCTGTTTTGTACATATGTTGTCATTACAAAAGGAAATGGAACTGTTTACATGGCAGATGGTGCATACGGAGTTGATTTTGCTCTAATCATTAATGGTTGAGGTGTGCAAAACAGCACTTCTGTCCAATCGGATATTTTGAAAATACATATTTCATTACAAAAAAAGATTATTAAAATGGAAAAAATACGATAAATAGAAGGGGTTGTACATGATCAACGTTTTATTTGTGTGCCGAGGGAATATTTGTCGTTCACCAATGGCTGAAGCTTTGTTTCGTTTCTTAGTCAAAAAAGAAAATTTGACAAACAAAATTTCAGTTGATTCCGCTGCAACCAGTCCATGGCAAATCGGCTTCCCTCCGCACGAAGGAACTCTTGATATTCTAAAGAAATACAATATCTCTTCCGATGGGCTTGTTGGACGCCAACTAAAGAAAGAAGACTTTTGGAAGTTCGATTATATTATTGGTATGGACGAAAGCAACATAAAAAATATTTACAGGATAACCGGCAAACCTAATCATCCAAAGATTATTAGGCTGCTCGACCTGACCAAATATAGGAAAGATATCCCCGATCCATTTTACACGGGTGATTTTGATGAAACCTACCGTCTTGTTTCAGCTGGCTGCCGGGCATTACTCAACAAAATACGCAGCGAACAAAACTTATAATAACAATGCATCTATCTTAATGATTTTACAAAATGGACCAATCATAAAAAGGACGCAATTCCTTATTCCGGATTTGCGCCCGATTGGAGAATTGCCAATATTACTTTACAGTAGTTCTCTATTTCACAATATCCCGTAACTCAAAAAAGCCAAAATCCATTCATCAATATCATGGTCTTGGCTTATTTTAATCTCTTATTTGTTGTAAGTTAAGGAGATGTCAGCAAGCACTGGGAAATGATCACTAGGAAATTGGCCATTCTTTTGATAGTTTACGATTTCAATTTCATTCGTTGTAAGATTTCCTTTTCCAAGAATCCAGTCAATACGTTTGTCAGGTCCTTCACCAGTAGGATCATCAAAACCATTAAATGTTCCTAAGTCTTCATTTATTCTTGTCTTAGCTGTTTCCCATAAATCATCAAATTCTCCATCACTTGTTAGAATTTGGTGTGGACGACTATCTGGCCCAGCATTAAAGTCGCCTGTTAAAATAACCGGTAACTCTGGATCAAATTCTTTTATTGCTTTAAGAATTAATTCTGCACTTTTTTTTCTTGCATTGGCGGATTGATGATCAAGGTGTGTATTGACGAAATAGAACGGTTTGTTGCTTTTTTTATCAAGAAACTTTGCCCAAGTAACCATTCTTGGAATTTTGTTTCCCCATGATTTTGAACCAATTACTTCTGGTGTGTCGGATAACCAAAAATGGTCATACTCTAGTACGTTGTAATCTTTTTCTTTATAAAAAATAGCGGAGTATTTTCCACGATTTCCGCCAATCCAATTATAATTAGGTAAATTATTTTTTAAATCTTGTAGTTGCGTATATAACACTTCTTGTGCCCCAATGATATCAGGTTTCTCCCTGTTAATCAGTTTTCTAATGGTAGGAACCCTTTCATCCCAAGTGTGTGGTGAGGAATCATTGTTATTTTTGTTTCTTACATTAAATGTCATTGCTTTTATATCTACCGATGTCCATTGGTTTTTGTTTTCTGCAGCAAACCCAGTTGAAGTTCCCGGACACATACCACTTAGGGTAACTAGTAAACCAGCTACTACTAGCAATAGGAGCTTCAAAACTTTCTCCAATCTAATTCCTCCTCATTAAATATGTGACTGAAAGAAAACGAACAAAAGTTATTAACATTAATGGGGCAGGTAACCAAGGAATAGCTAAAAAACTAAATGATAAAACCTTTCCTTTTATCCATCATCAGAAGCTCACATGATACAATTTATTATCTCTTTTGTTCAAAAGTCTTATTCAATTAAAAGCCAGTTAATGGGATAACATAGTAGTTAAAAAACTTTATGAAGGATTTCTATAATGATTACGTTTTGGGTGTTAATTATAGCACTGCTGCTATATAACAAAACACCAATCCACCCTTGGGTTAGCGAGAGGGTCATTTATTTATATTGAAAAAAGCATCCAAACGGATGCGATTGTCATTCACTATCTCTATCGATTTTAGTTGAATTTTTTATTAATTCCTCAATCTGCGAAATGTACTTGGAAAGAACAAAGCTTATATCATTCTAAGTGGTATGCTTGATAAACTTCCCGTTTTGGCAGATTACGGTCCTTCGCCGTTTCTTTAATCGCCTCTTTTGAGGAAAGGTTTTTTTCATCGATATAATGCTGAACATGCTCCTTTACATCCAAAGAAAGCCACCAATGTGACTCTTCCTCATGTTCATACTTATCGCTGCTTCCCTCTATTATCAGGCAAAATTCTCCACGAACTTCCTCTTCATCTGCCCAATGAATAGCTTCTTCCAAAGTTCCTCGTGCAAACTCCTCGAACTTTTTAGTCAGTTCCCGACAAAGGACGATGTTTCGGTTTCCTAAAATATCATGCATTAATTTCAGAGTTTCTTTTAAACGATGAGGTGCTTCATAAAAAATAATCGCGCCTTGTTGTTTTTTTAATCCTTCTAATTCTTGCTTTTTCTCTTTTTTTCCTCTTGATAAAAAACCATAAAAATAAAAAGGCTGCGTTTTAATTCCAGAAGCAATCAAAGCCGTCAAGGCAGCATTCGCCCCTGGTAAAGGGACAACGGTAATGCCCGCTCGAATCGCTTCTGCAGCAAGTTCGTAACCAGGGTCAGAAATGCACGGCATACCAGCATCGCTTACTAAAGCAACCGTCTCTCCTGCTTCTAACCGCCTTATCAGTTCCTTTCCGCTGCTTTCCTTATTATGTTCGTGATAACTAATTAAAGGAGTACTAATCTCAAAATAATTGCATAGTTTTTTCGTATTCCTCGTATCCTCTGCGGCAATGACATCGACTTCTTTCATAATCCGTATCGCTCTAAAAGTCATATCCTCGAGATTTCCAATTGGAGTTGGAACCAAATACAGAATTCCTTTTTCGGTTTTACTAAAACTTTTCTGAATTTGCATCCCACTCACCTGCTTCGCTTAAAAATTGTTCTTTCTTCTTTCGCGGCAACCGTTTAAACGCATATTCCGCACGGAGCGCTTCACTTTTACTTTCATATTTTTCAGCATAAATCATCTTCACAGGATTCCGCACCCTCGTATATTTTGCCCCTTTCCCGCTATTATGCTGGGCGAGCCTTCGGGAGAGATCGATTGTGTAACCGCCATAATAAGAGCCATCCTTACATTCCAACACATAGAAATAATGTTCATTCGCTTCCATATAAAATGTCTCTCACTTCATCCGTATATTCATTTTCTTCATTATAGACGAAAAGCGGCGGCAGTACCTTCAACCCTGCACTTCCATCTTTTATCCCTTCAACTAAGATCGTATTTGCTTCTTTCCCTGCCTTTGGATAGACGAATCGGAGTCTTTTCGGCTCCAAGCGGTATTCCCTCATTAAGGTTAAAATGTCCATTAATCGTTCAGGTCTATGTACGAATGCCGCTTTCCCGCCTTGTCTAAGAAGCTGGCTGCTCGCCTTAACGGCATCTTCAAGCGTACAAAGAATTTCATGGCGGGCGATCGCTAAATGTTCATTTGGATTGATTACGTCAGCGGACGGAGATAAAAAATATGGAGGATTGCAAGTTACGACATCGAATCGATTATGTCCTAATCTTTTTGGCATATCCTTTATATCGCCATGGATCATTTCAATTCTATCGTCTAAATGGTTATAAGAAATGCTCCGCATCGCCATATCATATAGCCTCTCTTGGATCTCAACCCCAATAACCTTCGCTTTCGTTCTTGGGCTAAGCAGAAGAGGAATAACTCCATTTCCGCTGCACAGATCAATAATATTCCCTTTTTGAATCGGCAAATACGTAAAGCGCGCCAATAAAACAGCATCCAGCGAAAAAGCAAACACAGACGGACTTTGAATAATCCGCAAATTTTCTGCCAGCAAATAATCTAAACGCTCATCTTCATAAAGATTAACCATTACGCACTCTCCAATAAGAAAAGCAGAAGTGCCTTAAAGTGGGGCTTCGCACACGCTTTTCATAACTAATACAATTATTTTCCTATTTTTAAATAAAAGAACCCTCCTCATTATAAGAGGAAGGCTTAGCCTTGAATTATTTTTTATTCAAAAATGATAAGCAAAACAAACAATCTTCATCGCGACGGGGGCTGCCAAAATGGACATTGCAAATATGGAAGCCTTCTTGATAAAGCCTTGCCAAATTATCATAGCCTTCGCCAATTTCAGAAATCTTTTCGTACACACTTTTTCCCGGAGTATTTCCTTGGCCAGATGAGGCATCTGATTCTGGAGTTTCTTTTTCCATAGCCTTGCGCAAATGGTCATTTTCAAGTTTCAAAACGTGGTTTTCTTCAATTAGCTTAGCAAGATGTTGCTTTAGTTCTCCAAGCTGTTGATATAAATGTCCAATTTGCATTTCCATGCTGCTAACTGAATCGAAGAACTCCTTTTTATCCATGACTTACACCTCATTATTCCCTACCCGGGATAGATGTTGCACTTTCACTAGAAATATCTTCAAGTGTGTATTCCAATATGCGCTCTTGCTCTGATAATTCTACTTGAATCAAGCGCTCTAATATATTTAACCCGATGACCTTCCCCGATCCATCAGGTGTATTAATATTATCACCAACATCCGGCAATTCTGCCTTCGCTGCTTCATATTCATCATTTTCGTATTTTAGACAACACATAAGTCTTCCACAAAGACCGGATATTTTAGTTGGATTTAGGGACAAATTTTGATCTTTCGCCATTTTAATTGAAACAGGCTCAAAATCTCCTAAAAACGTGGAACAACAAAGCATACGCCCACAAGGACCAATTCCACCTAACATTTTCGCTTCATCCCTTACGCCAATTTGTCTTAGCTCAATTCTTGTCCTAAAAATCGCTGCTAAGTCCTTTACGAGATCGCGAAAATCTATTCTACCATCGGCTGTAAAATAAAAAATGACTTTATTTCGATCAAATGTATATTCGACATCTACAAGTTTCATATCAAGGTCATGTTCGATAATTTTCTCGTTACAGACTTGATATGCCTCTGCTGCCGCAATTTTATTTTCTTCAACGTTTAATTGATCCTTTTGATCTGCCATCCGCACTACTTTTTTAAGTGGAAGAACGACATCATGATCATGTACTTGCTTTTTATCTGTAACAGCTTTACCGTATTCAATGCCACGGGCCGTTTCCACGATGACAAAATCATTCTTGCGGATTGGAAAATCGCCTGGATCAAAATAATATATTTTACCGGCTTTTTTAAACCGGACACCTACAACATTATACACAAGAAGGTCCCCCCTGCAAACTTAGCACAAGCTGTTCCATCAAAAGATGAGGATTCATATTTGCATTTAATTTCCGTTTGGCTTCCAAAATTGCACTCATTTGTTCAGACAGCCTTCTTGAAGAGGTTTGCAACGCATCCGTTGCAAATTTTTCCCGAAGGTCGGGATAGACAAGCTGTTCTTCTTTCCCTAATTGAATATAAAGTAAATCTTTATATATAAGAAGCAGAAGATTTAGTCCCAAATCTATTTGTGCTTTTTCTTTAAAATGGTGTATCCATTCATCCTGAAGAGAAGTCATGGCGTAAAGTGTCCCCTTCTTCTGGACTTCATATAAGTTTAACACTATTTTTCTTGCTTGTGCAAACCAATCATCGCCATCCAACTCTAAAGCTTCTTGTAAATGATTGGTAATGGCGGCTAAAAGAGGGGCTTTTGTATTATTAATACCAGCCTCCTGCAGTTTTTTTGTCAACACTTCACCAGGAATCGCCTTAAAAGATACCGTTTGACAGCGCGATAAAATCGTCGGAAGGATGCGCTGAGGTTGTTCTGTTACTAGAATAGCGGTTGTTTCTACATTCGGTTCTTCAAGAAACTTCAGCAAGCTATTGGCTGCTGGAATGGTCATCTTCTCTGCATCTATGATGATATATAATTTTTTCTTGGATTCTACCCCTGATTTACTAAACTCAGTACGTAATGAACGAATTTGTTCAATTTTTATCGACAATCCGTCTGGCTCAACGATATGAATATCAGGATGGTTGCCATTTTTAATCCTTTTACAATTCACACAGTCTCCACACGGAATAAAGTTATGTTGTATATTTTCGCAAAACAAGCTTGCAGCGATTAAAATGCTTGCAGCACGCTTGCCGGTACCTCGTTCCCCTTCAAATAAATAGGCGTGGGCTACACGGTCCTTTTCAATGCTGCTTTTTAACATTTTCGCTGCAAACGGTTGCTCTTGTTCAAATTCCTGCCAATTCATGGCATTCATTCACTCGCTATCTTTTTAAAATATTTCTATAAACAATGTAATATTGCATTAAAATTGATGAAATTGCTCGATTGGAAGAACGAATACAGTTGCTCCTCCGACAGAAACCTCTACCGGATAGGGAATGTATGAATCTGCATTTCCGCCCATAGGAGATACAGGAGCCATCAACTGCTCACGAGATTTACAATTATCTCGAATGACTTGAAGAGCCTTATTAACTCTAACATCTTCTGTTCCAATCATAAATGTCGTGTTACCAGATTTTAAAAAGCCGCCTGTCGTTGCTAATTTCGTTGCTCGAAAATTATTTTCTACCAACGCACTCATTAAACGATTGCTGTCCTGATCTTGTACAACTGCCATTATTAATTTCATAAACATTCACCCCTCCATAATATTAGCTATACCTCTTATTTATTATTATATCAGCTATTCTCAGTATGTTACATCGATATTCATGAATTTTCTCACGAATTTACTGCCTATTTTAACTTTTTGCAATTAGCTCTTCTACTAAACTTTTTGCATGAGTATAGACTGTCTCAAATGATTCACTAGCGTCTATTTCTACGATTCGATCAGGAAACATATGTAATAGAGTTTTATACCCTTCCCTTACACGATAGTGAAAATCTAGTTTTTCTAAATCCAAGCGATTGATTTCCCGCCCTTTATGTTTTTCAATTCTCTTCAATCCAACTTCAGGATCTATATCAAAATATAAAGTCTTGTCGGGCATTAAATCTTGAATAGCAAATTGATTAATCGTAAATATTTCTTCTATCCCTAGACCTCTTGCATACCCTTGATAAGCAAGTGAACTATCAATGAATCGATCACATAAAACGATGGCCCCGCGTTCCAAGACTGGAACAACTTTCTCAATTAAATGTTGTCTACGTGCTGCTGCATATAATAATGCCTCTGTCCGGCTATCCATCGCAGTATGAGTAGGATTAAGAATAATTTGTCTAATTTGTTCTGATATTTGAATACCACCTGGCTCCCGGGTTAACACAACGTCAAACTGTCGCTCATCCAATTCCTTTGCGAGTTTTTGAAGAATCGTCGTTTTCCCCGCTCCCTCAGGTCCTTCAAATGTAATAAATAATCCCTGCATTCTCTTCCTCCATAAGCAGTGCTAGATGTGGTTTAAGTATACTATAAGAAAAGCGAAAGCGCCTGCTAATCGACGTAAAAACTTCAGGGTACCTTCTTCCTTTTCTTTCAAAGAAAAACCGCAATCTTTCCTTGTTTTAATTGGGTTTCCCCTTGAAAACGCGCACCAGCTTGTATAAGTTTTTGAAGATGGTTAATATGTTCATCCGTAATTTTTTCGCCAAGTAAGAATAATGGAATACCAGGTGGATACGGAATGATCATTTTTGCTGCAATCCTACCGACAGATTGATTTATGCTTACCCATTCATATGGCTTATTGAGCATTTCTTTATAAGAATAAGATAGTTCCACGATATCAATAGGATTTTTCATTTCGAAAAAGCTTTTGCTTTCTTTCGAGTTCTTATCAATTTTTGAAAGATGCTTATTGATCCTTTCAGTGGCTTCCGAAAACGGAAAACTCATTCCCTGTTTTATTAATGGCAGAATAAGAAGTACTTGATACGGGTCAGCGAGTTCAGGAAATATGCCCACGTTTTCAAGTTGTTCTTGTAATTCGAAGCCTGATAAGTTTTCATGACGGAGAATTAATTTAAGCGGATCATCACTTGTCATAACAGAGAGTCCGGGAATCTCCTGCAATTTTCGGATAAACAATTTTCTCTCATGAATGAAAACATCCCTATCCTCTTCTGTATAATTACCAAGATAATAACGCGCATAATCAAGCGAGGCCATAATCGGATAAGAAGGACTGCTTGATTGCAGAACATTTAAGTAAAAATCGACTTTTTGCTCATTAATTCTATCACTATTAATATGTAAAAAAGATCCCATCGTCATCGCCGGTAATGTTTTATGAGCAGAATGAACTACGATATCGGCGCCAAGCTGAAGCGCAGATGGAGGAAATGGATTCCCTAGCTGAAAATGTGCTCCATGGGCTTCATCTACGAGTACGACTATATTATGTTCATGTGCAAAATCAATGATTTCCTTTATATTAAAAGTTTGCCCATAATAGTCGGGGTACGTGAGTATCAATACTTTTGCATGAGGATTTTTCTCAATAGCGTTCTGGATGACTTTTTTATTTGGACCAGAAGGTATTAAAAGATTTTTATTAATGTCAGGTGAAAAGAAAATAGGCTTCACTTTTGCAAGCATCAAACCATTTAATATAGATTTATGACAATTTCGCTGCACTAAGACAGTGTCATCTTCCTGGCAAGCAGCCATAATCATCGCTAAGTTCCCTACCGTACTTCCATTGACAAGGAAGTAGCTTTTTCTAGTACGATGTAATGCTGAGAGTAAATCCTGAGCTTCCTTAATCGCTTCCTGCGGATCGTGCAAATCATCTAAGCCTGATAGCTCCGTGACATCAAACTTGGCAAAGGACTTAAAAGGGGTTTCTCCTCCGAATAACTCACCATTTTTATGTCCTGGGACATGAAAGGAAATCGGATTTTTTGAAATATGGTTGACCAGACTTTCATATAGAGGCATACTCTTTTGATGCATAAAAAAACCTCTCTTACTTCATTTCTTTCTTTTATTGTACTATTTGGACATAAAAAAAACAGGCTAACTTTTAGCCTAGGCAAATTTATGAAAATATCTTCTTTTCTGTTATCGCTTTTAATTGTTTAATATAAAATTTATAAATTGGATCCTTCGTATTTGTGGCAATTATAGCTTTCTCACAATCTGTGCAAATAAAAGATGTATAAAGATGAATACCTTGTTTCCCCGTTTCTTCACAAATTATGCATTTTTCCACAACTCCACCTCCATACATATCAGTTTGCGCCATTCCCTTTATTTGTATACACAATTTTTAACATTTTTTTATTACGAAACTCTGCATTTTAATTGTATGCAATTGGGACAGTTGCTGTGTTTGTACTGAAGGATAATACATAAAAAAGGACACGATATGGTGTATACCAAATCATGTCCTTTTATTAGTCTAGAATTTCGCTATCCAGCTCCAGCGCCTATCGACTAGCAAACTTCTGGTCCTCTTCCCTACGATAAGTCAACATCGACTCGTTCCTCGTCGTGTTTCCTTTATCTCAGTCAGATGCCCTGAAGTTTGTACGTCGATGAGCAAGGCGCTTCCGCTTTTATATGGAGCCTAGCGGGATCGAACCGCTGACCTCCTGCGTGCAAAGCAGGCGCTCTCCCAGCTGAGCTAAGGCCCCGTATCAAGTGGGGTGATGGGCCTGAGTGGACTCGAACCACCGACCTCACGCTTATCAGGCGTGTGCTCTAACCAGCTGAGCTACAGGCCCACACTACAAACGACTTTTATATCCTACCATGGTTATAAAACAGTGTCAATCACTCACTCAAAAAATCCACCCCTTTAAAGGAGTGGAAATTATAAAATCCATAATTGAATCATTGCTAAAGCTGCAACACCTGGTATTCCCAAAAATCCAGATATAGCAGATGTGGCAAAATTAATCGGCACGAATACCCCAAATTGATTTCCGATTGCGTTCAAAAAAAATAAAAACAATGCTCCGATCACTAATTTCATACATGCTTGGCCAATCCATTTTAAAACCTTACCTGGTAGTCCAGCCATTAATAAGAAAATAATCAACACGCAAAGTGTAGATATGATAATAATTGACTCCAAATCCCGTCCCTCCCGGATCAATCCTTTTAATTAATTGTATGAAAGGATTGTCCGAAAAGAACTTTTTGTTATATTCCTTATTTATTGATGGAGATTTTTCTTATTTTCGCTTCTTGAAATAAAAAAAAGTACTTCGCTTTTGCAAGTTGGGTGAGTACTTGCAAATCATCGCTTTTTTCAAAACTCATTTTTAAAAGCTGTGTTTGAATCATCCAATCTTTTTTTGTTGTGTCCATCAGCTCGATTAATTGTTGATCATATCCCCTTCGGAGCTTTTTCTTTTTCTTAAACACGACAGGCTCCCTCCACCTCTAGATTTCTCTTCTGCCTTCAAGTGCTTTTGAGAGGGTGACTTCATCAGCATACTCTAAGTCTCCGCCTACCGGGAGTCCATGAGCGATTCTCGTTACTTTAATTCCTGATGGTTTTAAAAGACGTGAGATATACATGGCTGTTGCTTCCCCTTCGATATTCGGGTTCGTCGCCAAAATAACCTCTTGGACTGTTTCATCCTGCAATCTTTTCAGTAAATCCGGTATATTGATATCTTCAGGGCCGATTCCCTCCATCGGGGAGATAGAACCATGCAACACATGATAGAGCCCATTGAATTCTTTCATTTTTTCCATGGCGATGACATCTTTAGGCTCTTGGACTGTACAAATAACACTACGATCACGACGCGGGTCCTTGCAAATATAACATGGATCTTGATCCGTAATATGACCGCAAACGGAACAATAGCCTAAGTCCCGTTTCGCGTTTACAAGAGCCTTTGCAAAATCCAACACGGTCTCTTCCTTCATACTAAGAACAAAAAACGCCAGGCGGGCTGCTGTTTTGGGCCCGATACCCGGCAGTTTCATAAAGCTGTCGATCAGCTTTGATATCGGTTCTGGGTAATGCATCAGCTAACCTCCTAAAACCCTGGAAGGTTGATGCCTTTAGTAAATTGTCCCATCGTTTGATTTGTTAAATCATCTGCTTTTTTTAGCGCATCATTTGTTGCAGCAAGGACAAGATCCTGCAACATTTCAATATCTTCAGGGTCCACTACTTCTTCTTTTATATTTACTTCAATGACTTCCTTATGTCCAGATACGATAACAGTCACCATACCGCCGCCAGCCGTACCTTCAATACGCTCTTCCCCTAGCTTTTCCTGAGCTTCAGCCATCTTCTTTTGCATTTTTTGCATTTGTTTCATCATACCTTGCATATTTCCCATTCCACGCATCATCTTATATGACCTCCAAAAATAATCATTTAGTTTTTAAATTCAATCAAATCGGCACCGACTAGCTTCATTGCTTCAGATATTAGTGGATCTTCATGTTCTTCCTCATCTTTATTTCCATCCTGTTTTTGGTTTTGCAGAAATTCTTCGCGAATTTGCTTCCACTGGTCTTCTGGAACCCCCACAAATTGAAGCCTTTTACCAGTAATTTCTTCGAGGATGTTTGAGGTGATGTCTAAGAACGTCTGGTTTTCCATCGCCATTTTACAATGGATTTCATATTTAAATTTTAAAATGAATCCTTTTGGCGAAGCAGCTGCTGGCTCTGCATCATTCAACAATGCCGATTGCGAGCGCATTTGCCTGCTATTGAGCGCCTCCAGTAGTTCGCCCCAATGACTCTTGACGGAATTTAAATCCTCTCTCGTCGCATCATTTAAAATTTCTCTGACCATCCTCGTATTGACTCGGAATTCCTTCGAGGCGCGAGCCGTTTTCTTAGGAGACTGAGCCTGGGACACTTCCTCCACAGCCGGGCGATTTGCTCGTAATGCTTTGAGTTCTTTTTCAAGCCCTTCTATTTTAGCATGTAATTCTTGAATTCCAACCACTTCTACTATTTTCTTTGATTCTATTTGGCATAGTTTGACTAAACATACCTCTAAGTAAATGCGGGCATGGTTGGAAAATTTCATTTCTTGTTGAGTATGATTTAGTATATCAATATAGTTATATATTTGCTCCGGCTGAATTTCTTTCGCGAGATTTGTGAAATCTTCATCAAGCATGGCGCGTTCTAACGATTCCTCAAGGTTCGGAGCCGTTTTGTAAAGAAGAATATCGCGAAAATACAAAATCAAATCTTCTGTAAATCTTGCTGGATCTTTTCCTTCCAACATTAATTCCTCAAGTGTACCCAAAGCCTCAGGAATATTTTTTTCATAAACAGCTCTTCCTATTTTGTTTAGATAATTATGAGAAACCGAACCTGTTACCGTTAGGGCGTCTTCCACCGTAACCCGATCTGTGCTGAATGAAACGGCTTGATCGAGAAGACTTAACGCATCCCTCATTCCGCCACCCGCAGCCTGGGCAATAATCTGCAACGCCTTTTCTTCGTATTGAAGACCCGATTCTGTAGCAATATGAGACATTCTCCCAACAATATCTTGAGCTGTTATTCGTTTAAAATCAAAGCGTTGGCACCTGGAAATAATCGTTAGCGGTATTTTATGAGGCTCCGTTGTCGCCAAAATAAAAATAACATGTTTTGGCGGTTCCTCCAATGTTTTCAACAGGGCATTAAAGGCTCCAATGGAAAGCATATGCACTTCATCGATAATGTAGACCTTGTATGGGACAGCGTTAGGAGCATATTTTACTTTATCGCGGATATCCCGTATTTCCTCTACTCCATTATTGGAAGCAGCATCAATTTCAATGACATCTGGAATCGAGCCATCCGTAATCCCGCGGCAAGCCGAACATTCATTGCACGGTTCAGCAATAGGCATTCTTTCGCAATTGACTGCCTTAGCTAAAATTTTTGCCGCACTTGTTTTACCTGTTCCGCGAGGGCCGGAAAACAAATACGCATGAGTCGTCTTTTGTTGGAGGAGAGCATTTTGCAGGGTTTTCGTCACATGTTCCTGACCAATTACATCCGCAAATGACTGTGGTCTCCATACTCGATATAGTGCTTGGTACACGATACTCCCCTCCTTTTTTATCTTCCATTCTGTTCTCGTCCTTTTATTATACCTTATTCATGGATATATTTACAAAGTGATTATCATCACGTTTTTGAAGAGAAACGTATATTTTTTTCTTATGTATAACTTCGAACTTTTTCTATCTTATTCACCAAAAGAAAAGCATTTCCCCTGTTTTTCGATAATATTTCCCAGGAAATGACCATTATTTTTGATGGATTCGTATTAGGTTTTAAGTGGTTAACAGAATATATTCATTCATATTGTTCATAAAGCTTATCATTTTTCTCCTTATCATTTATTTTTATATAATTAAAAAAAACAGTTATTTTGGAGGTGGCTTTTTGAAACCCCGTATTACAGTAATTACTTTAGGTGTAGATGATTTAGAAAAGTCATTGCGTTTCTATCGCGACAGTCTTGGTTTACCTACTGAAGGTATAGTCGGTGAAGAATTTGATCATGGTGCAGTTGCCTTTTTTGATTTGCAAGCCGGTTTAAAACTTGCTATTTGGAATCGTAAAGACATCGCACACGAGGCAAAAGTTCCTTTAACTGAATCAAGTCCTACTGAATTTACTCTAGGTCACAATGTTAATAGTAAAGATGAAGTGGATAAAGTATTGGAACAAGCTAAACAAGGTGGTGCAATCATAACTGACCCTGCCCATGAGACTTTTTGGGGTGGATATTCTGGTCACTTCCAAGATCCAGATGGGCATTTGTGGGAAGTAGTTTGGAATCCACAATGGGATACAGTTGAATAATCTTTGTATTTGACTTTATCCACGCTTACCATATATACCGAACTGATTTTTCATGCTAAAAAACCCATCCACAAAGTGAATGGGTTTTTGTATGCAATTTAAACTTTCGCGCACCTTCCTCTGACTGTGCACCATAAGCGTAAATTGTATTCAAAGCGAAACATATATTATTCATTAGAAATAAAATAGTGGGAAAGATCTAATCAAATACTAAAAGGCACCTGAACCGCCGCCACCACCACCTACACCGCCTCCTCCTCCAGTGGAGACACTACTATCTGAATATGACGCTGCTTGTAGGTTTCTGTATTTCTCATTAGCATCGTTAAATCCTGATGTCAGAGTTGGTCCTGTGACTAAACAATACATCAATAAGGAATGATCCGCCTCGCCAAGTTCTGACTGCCATCGTTCCGAATTACTTTGACTATTTATACTAGATGTACTGGCCATTCCCAATTCATATATAACGGCTCTCATTCTTGCATCCCTTGATACCTTTTGCCACTCAGAACTTTTAATTTCATTGAGCCTGGTTAAAAAATCACTCCACTCACTTTTTATCATACGACCTTCAAAAGAAAGAGGCTTGTAATAAACTGCCTTACCAACACCAAATATAAATAGCACTATGGTGACAATCATCCAAAAATAAAATTCATAGTTCATAAAAACAATAATCATTGGAAGCACTAAAAAAGATAGGCCGGCAAAAATTCCTTTAACGACAGGTTTATTTTCATTTATTCCGAAGTTTTCTATTTCTTTTTTTACTGCATTACGCCAACTCTCAAATCTTTGATTATATGTTGGAAGATTTTTTTTATCTTTAATATATTCATTTAAGTATTCCGTACAAAATTGCCCATCTTTACCAATATCATCAAATAGCCACTCAATCATTATTTTTTCATGATGATGCTCTACATTTCTATTTATAAGCCTAAAATCATCATCAGCTATTTGATTCACGTTCCCTTTACGAACAAGATCTAATAAAGCTGCTGTCACACTTTCTGAAGTTAATCTTCCTGTATACATAATTGTAGCCGGTAGACTCATTTTCTGATGTGGAACTAGCAATTGTTCTTTCTTAATTTGTTGATTTACTAGGGCATCCAAACGCTTTGAACGAATATACTCCATTAATAGCATTCCAATAAAAAGCCCTAACACAATCGGAAGAGCTATAATTCCAAACGTGGATGCCTTCTTTTGTCCTTCCTTAAATTTTTTTGCATTCTCTTCTAGAGCTTCCTTCTTATTTAAAAGGTTTTCTTTAATATTAGAATTGGAATTTAATTTCATAGCCGGAAAAAGACTCGAGTCATAAGCCATTCTAATGTCACCATTTGCTTTTGCAGGTACATATCCAAGTTTGTATTGAACGACCCCATCTTCTTTAAAAATTTCTTTTTGAAAAGCCTTATCGTATCCAAAAGCAATTACATCATCGGTTGGTTTTGGTGGATGAATGGTAATCGTCATATTTTCGTAAGAAGATTCATTTCTTTTATCAAAAAACGGCCAATAAAACTCAGTCATATCAGCATTTTTTTCTAAACCATTCTTTATCGTATATTGTATCTCCACTTTTATATGTTCACTTTTTCCTTTTCGGTGGACTTTGTATAAATGACTCTCTTTTTCCACTTTTAGCGATTTTCCGTTTTCATTCGCTATAAAATCGGTAATTTCCGCACCCTTTTTCGGGATTATTTCCCGAGTAATACCATTAAATTTACCTTCAAACGAATAATCATGAACTTCTGTTACGTCTATATCACCGTTTTCGAGAAGGTATGCGTCAATTGTAGTATTTGTAATCGAAAATTCCACTGCGAATACTTGTGTTGGTATGAGAAATATTAAAAAAACTAAGAAAAAAAGTGCCTTTCTTTTCATTTGCCATCACCTCGTACATAAACTTACGGATGAAAAAAGAAAAAGATTCAACAAAAAAACCCATCCACAAAGTGAATGGGTTTTTGTATGCAATTTAAACTGCCGCACACCTTCCTCTGACTGTGCACCATAAGCGTTACTCAAGCAGTTAGCTCAATCCAGGCTGCCCTGCGGCACATGAGAGGTTCCACTTAATGCTGCTTCCTTCCGGACCTGACATGGTTCATGGATTCCCATTGCGCAGGACCCAGATGTCAACACCACTTACTTAAGGCAGACCCTACAGTACAACAGCCTCGGGAAGGAATTCAACCCCGCTGGAGCGGATTGCGGGTTACAGGGCTCCGCTACTTCCCCGTCTAGCACGGCAAAATTGATACCATATTTAATTGCGCAACTAATTCGCGCATGATTTAGTATACTATTTTTTCGGTAAAAAATCAATGTCTCAGCGGGATTCCTGATTGTTTTGTTTTTCCATTTTCTTTTTTTCTCTCAACTCACGAAAAAATTGACTTAGCAGCATTCCGCATTCTTCCTTCAAAACTCCGTTCACCACTTCACTCTGGTGATTAAAACGTTCGTCTTGAAGTAAGTTCATTAAAGTCCCTGCACACCCTGCCTTTGGATCCGGTGCCCCAAACACCACTTTTTTTATCCGCGATAAAATAATGGCTCCACTGCACATCGGACATGGTTCAAGCGTTACATATAGCTCGGCATTTTCCAATCTCCATGTTCCTAATCTTTTACATGCCTGCTCAATCGCTAAAATCTCGGCGTGTGCAGTCGCGTTTTGCTCGGTTTCCCGCAAATTATGTGCAGCTGCAATAATTTTGCCATCTAACACAATGACGGCTCCAATTGGCACTTCGTTGCAATCTCGTCCCTTTTTCGCTTCTTCAATCGCCGCTCGCATAAATTTTTCATCTATGAGTTCCATTGAAAATCTCCCTGTTCTTGAATATCTTCTATTTTACAAAACTTCTTTGCGTAAATCATGTCTATTCCTATTTTCCCCCTCATAAAATGGTTACAACCATTTCTTTGGTTTAAGGAGGTTGAACTATGCAAATTCATATTGTCGAGGCTAATCAGACGTTGACATCCATTGCTTCAAGATATGGCGTGCCCGCTAATACTATTACAGAAGCAAATGATCTGCCTAATCCCGATAAACTTGTTGTTGGCCAGGCATTAGTTATTCCCATCGTTGGAAGTTTCTACTGGGTGAAAAGTGGAGACAGTCTCTGGTCTATTGGTCAGAAGTTTGGAATTTCCTATCAAGAACTCGCCCGCATAAATGCAATTCCTGTTAACACTCCTATTCATGTAGGCTTACGTCTCTATATTCCTGAAAGACCCAAAACGAATCGGGAATTCAATGCGTATGTGGAGCCATTTGGAGCAACCGTTTCTCAAGCTCTCGAAACGAGTGCAAGGCAAGCTGCTCCTTATTTAACATATTTATCGCCATTTGGATATTTAGCAAAGAGAGATGGGTCGTTAACCGCTCCGCCACTCAATAACTTTCAGGCCATTGCTCGTGCCAATCGGAACACTTTAGTGATGGTCGTTGCCAATCAAGAAGCGGGACAATTCAGTTCCGAATTAGGGCACACTTTACTTACAAACCAACAAGTTCAGAATACATTTTTAAATAATATTATTGAAGAAGCAAAACGAATCGGTTTCGGAGACGTGCACTTCGATTTCGAACGACTTTTTCCAAGGGATCGTGAAGCCTATAATCGTTTTTTGCGGACCGCTCGAGATCGATTGCATAACGAAGGATTAATGATTTCGACTGCACTAGCTCCGAAAACAAGCGCCACCCAAAAAGGGGAATGGTATGAAGCACATGACTATAAAGCCCATGGAGAAATTGTTGATTATGTCGTCATCATGACATACGAATGGGGTTTTAGTGGAGGACCAGCGATGGCTGTCTCACCAATTGGACCTGTACGTGACGTATTGGAGTACGCGATTACGGAAATCCCTCCCAATAAAATATTAATGGGGCAAAATTTATATGGGTACGACTGGACACTCCCGTTTGTACAGGGAACAACAGCAAAAGCAGTAAGTCCGCAACGAGCGATAGAAATAGCGGCCGCAAATAACGTTTCCATCCAATACGATCAAAAAGCACAGGCGCCGTTTTTTACGTATACCGCACAAGATGGGAAGAAGCACGAAGTATGGTTTGAAGATGCTAGATCCATTCAAGCCAAATTTGACCTCGTAAAAGAGTTAAAGCTTAGAGGAGTAAGTTATTGGAAGCTAGGACTACCCTTCCCGCAAAATTGGCTCTTAATTATAGATAATTTTAACGTAGTAAAAAAATAGTGTAGGTGGGATCATTTCTCCCCAACTCCCTCTCAGATGGTATGATGTATATAAAACATGGGGAGGTTTTTTTATGGGGGAAACACCTTTTATAGCTGTCGAGGGACCTATTGGCGTTGGGAAAACCTCTTTAGCGAATGCATTATCAAAACAATATGGATTTTACTTCTTACAGGAAATTGTGGAGGAAAATCCATTCCTGCATAAATTTTACGAAAATATCAATGAGTGGGCTTTCCAGACAGAGATGTTTTTCCTATGCAATCGTTACAAACAATTATGCGACATGGAAAACAATTTTTTACGTGCTGGACACCCTGTTGTGGCCGACTATCATATTTTTAAAAACATTATTTTTGCTAAAAGAACGTTACATCCAAGTCAATTTCAAAAATATGAAAAAATTTACGATATCCTCACCCATGATCTCGCTAAACCTAATATGATCATTTATTTAACTGCTGACTTAGAGCTATTATTGGACAGAATAAAAAAGCGGGGAAGAGATTTTGAACATAACATCAATCCTAATTATCTTCAACAACTATCGGTTGATTATGAACAATTCATGGAAAAACTTACCATACCTATACTTCGCATAAATGTAACGAATTTAGACTTTGTTGAGAACCCCGATGATTTATATACGATATTATCAATGATAAATGAAAAAAGGAGCCGCTAATAATGGATATACGCCAACACAACATCCCTAAAAACTCCATTATTACGATTGCTGGCACAGTCGGTGTCGGAAAAACAACGATGACGAAACGACTTGCTGAAGCTCTAGGGTTTCAAGCTTCTTTTGAACAAGTAGATGTGAATCCTTACCTCGGTTTATTTTATGAGGACTTTAAAAGTTGGAGTTTTCATCTCCAAATTTATTTTTTGGCAGAACGCTTTAAGGAGCAAAAAAGAATTTTCCATGCGGGAGGAGGGTTTGTACAGGATCGCTCTATTTATGAAGATGCTGATATTTTTGCAAGAATGCATTATGAAAATGGGACGATGTCAGAAATTGATTACAAGACCTATGTTAATTTATTTGAAGCAATGGTGCTCACTCCATATTTCCCTCATCCAGATTTGCTCATCTACCTCGATGGACCACTCGATTATATTCTAGAGCGCATACACTTGCGAGGACGGCCCATGGAAGTAAAAACAGCGGAGGAATATTGGATTGAATTATATCATCGTTACGAACATTGGATTCAGCAGTTTGATGTATGCCCCGTGCTTAAGTTAAATATTAAAGAGTATGATCTACTTTATGATCAAGCATCACTAGATTCTGTTATAGAGGAAATTTCAGTAAAAATGCAAAAACGATAAAAACTCGTTGCCCATATAGCAACGAGTTTTCCTTATCTCCAATTATATGCGATGTTAATGTCATGGCGGAGGAAGAGGGATTCGAACCCCCGCGCGGTTTAACCCGCCTGTCGGTTTTCAAGACCGATCCCTTCAGCCAGACTTGGGTATTCCTCCATGGCAACAAAAAATATTTTAACAGCGCTAAGGTCTAAAGTCAACTAAAAAATAATTGAGATATTTTAAAAAAGGGGAATTCATATGGCAATTAAAATGATTTTTTATTATCAATTTCATGATGTGGGAAATTCAGTCTTATAAAATGCGACAGTAGCTTCCGCCATTTCTCGAATCATATGTCGTAGTTCTTTAGGCTTTAAAACTTTTATTTGGTCAGCGAATCCCAAAATATATCCCTTTGCTTCTTCTTCAGTATCAAAAGATAGCCTAACACGTATCCATTCTTCCCCACTATTTTCAACATCCATAATACGAACAAAACGACCTGAAAACTGTAATCTCGGTAAAATAGACTTCTTCACCTCTGTCCACACTTCATAAGTGGGCAGTTTCTCTAAGAAGCTTTTGGTGGAAGAGTCCCAGTATTGAGCCAGATCAAAGTTTTTGGGTCGTTCAAATGTTTCATTTATTGGTTCTGCATATTGAATCCGAGATACCCGATAATTTCGTATATCGTCATTGTCTTTAGATGCAATGAAATACCAGAGATCTCCCTTCGCTACTAGTCCAAGTGGTTTTACAATACGCTCATTTGTTTTTCCATCTGCGCGCTTGTACACGATTTTTATTTTATGATCCTTCCATATTGCTTTTTTAAGGATTTCGAAGGAGGCTGTTTTTTCTTTTCGCTTTCGCCACGACGCTGTATCAATATGAATACGACTCCATACTTCTTTAGCATTTTCACGATATATAGAAGGAAGCGATGCAATCAATTTATGTCGAGCTTCATCTGATGTACGAGTCATTCCTAGATCATCAAGTAATGATGGGGAAGGAGATACGAATAAAGCCCGTATTTCTGATTCTTTTAATCCGGTTAAATCTGTTTGATATCCATCTAATAATGACCAGCCCCCATTTTTCCCACGTTCAGCAAATATCGGAACTCCTATTCCACTTAAAGCATCCATATCTCTATAAATGGTTCGTTCGGAAACTTCCAATCTCTCTGCCAATTCTTTTGCTGTCATTTGCCCCTGTGATTGTAATAGCAAAAGAATAGATATTAAACGATCTCCCCTCATCATGCTTCCCCTCCTATTTCTTTATCGTTATTTAATTAAATATGACATTAGATGTCAAGATTAGCTGTGTATGATAAAAGTACTTATACGGAAGGAATGATTCGATGAAACCATTAACTGGAAAAATTGCTTTAGTAACAGGTGGAAGCAGAGGGGCTGGTCGTGGGATTGCCGTTGAATTAGGTAAAGCTGGAGCAACTGTTTATGTAACTGGGCGGAGTGTTAGAGGGAATTCTACCAATCAGTGGCCTGGCACAATCGATGATACTGTTTCTCAAATAGAAGCATCTGGCGGAAAAGGGATTGCCGTTCGTTGTGATCACACAAACGACTTAGAGACTGAATCGGTTATTGAGCAAATTCGTAAAGAACAAGGGAGGTTAGATATTCTTATCAATAATGTTTGGGGAGCACATGATCTTGGAGTTGAAGCCGGACCAGTTTGGGAACTGCCATTGAAGAATTGGGATACCATGTTCACGGCGGGCGTCCGAGCTCAACTCGCAACAAATTATTTTGCCATTCCATTACTTCGTGAGAATAAACAAGCCCTTATCATTCACACAACGTTTTGGGACCATGACAAGTATACTGGACAGTTTTATTATGATTTAGCCAAAAATGCATTAAATCGCATGGCTTACGGACTTTCAATAGAATTAAAACAGGACAATATCGCCGTTCTTGCTGTTTCCCCTGGATTTATGAGAACTGAACTTGTGTTGAAGTTTCATGAAGCAGATGAAGAGCATTGGTACGATTTTGATGAATTAAGAAAAACGGAAACTCCTTTTTATGTCGGACGTGCCATCGTAGCTTTGGCAGGCGATCCTAATGTTATGGAGAAAAGCGGTCAGGTGTTAAGAGCGGGTGATCTAGCCAAAGAGTATCATTTTACCGATATAGATGGACGATATATTCCGCCATTTACAATATAGTTCCTAGTTAGCCTTTGAAAGAAGGTAACAATTCAAACATACAGATAACGTTGGTGTCCCAAAATGTATAAACCCTGTGAGTTTTTTTCACAGGGTTCCATAATTAATCAATGACTTCCTTATTTCTCATATATGGACGAAGCACTTCAGGAATGATGACTGTGCCATCCGCTTGCTGGAAGTTCTCCAAAATGGCCGCTACTGTTCTTCCAATCGCCAAACCAGAGCCATTTAATGTATGAACATGCTGTGGCTTTGCATTTGGCTCTGGACGGTAGCGTATATTTGCACGTCTTGCCTGGAATGCTTCAAAGTTTGAACAAGAAGAAATCTCGCGATACGTTTGTTGGCTTGGAATCCATACTTCAATGTCATATTTTTTAGCAGCTGTAAACCCAAGATCTGCCGTACACATGCTTAATACTCGATATGGCAAATTCAGAAGCTGCAAAACTTTTTCTGCATGGCCCGTTAATTTCTCGAGCTCCGTATAAGAGTCCTCAGGTTTCACGAATTTCACTAATTCCACTTTATTAAATTGATGCTGACGGATGAGACCTCGTGTATCACGACCAGCAGATCCAGCCTCAGAACGGAAGCAAGCGCTAAAAGCCGCATAATTTAAAGGCAATTGATCGGCATTTAAAATTTCATCACGATGATAATTAGTAACAGGCACTTCTGCTGTTGGAATCAAGAAATAATCTTCACTCTCTACAAGGAATGCATCTTCTTCAAATTTTGGAAGCTGTCCTGTCCCTGTCAAGCTAGTGCGATTCACAAGATAAGGAGGCATTATTTCCTCATACCCATGCTCTTCAATATGAAGATCTAACATAAAGCTAGCTAGCGCCCTCTCTAACCGCGCTCCTAAGCCTTTATAAAAGACAAAGCGGCTGCCAGTCACTTTTGCTGCCCGTTCGAAATCTAATATTCCTAAATCTCCGGCGATATCCCAATGTGGCTTTGGTTCAAATCCAAAATCGCGAACCTCTCCCCATTTACGGATCTCCACATTATCATCTTCCGTCTCCCCAACTGGAACACTTTCATGAGGAATATTCGGAATCGATAACATTAAATGATCCAACTCTTCTTCCACTTCACGAATGGTTGTATCAAACTCTTTTATTTCATCCCCAACTGCACGCATTTCAGCAATTAAATCATCTGCATTTTGCTTTTCCTTTTTCATTTTGGCAATTTGTTGGGATACTTCATTACGCCTACTTTTTAACTGCTCAACCTTCACAATCGCTTCACGACGCTTTTGGTCGAGCGTTTCAAATTTGTCTAAATCCGTTAAATCTTCTCCACGATGCTGCAATTTAGCTTTAACTTCTTCTAAATTGCTGCGCAACAATTTAATATCGAGCATGTAATTTCCTCCTTAAAAATTTTTCTTATAAACGACAAAAAACTCCCATCCCTAAAAAGGGACGAGAGTTTACCCGCGTTGCCACCCAGATTGAAAGCTTTCGCCTTCCGCTTAATTAGATAACGGCTCTGCACCGAAAATGCTTACTGGCATAAAGCGTTCAACATTTTACTCGAGGATGGATTCACAGTATGCGCCGCCGATTCTCACCAACCATCGACTCTCTTAAGACTGCCACTACTTGCTACTAGTTCCTCTCATCGCATTACTCATGATAAAGTTCTTCATACTATACTACATCGAAACATCGATTGCAACTTTTTTATCGGTATTTTCTTTCGCATCTTTACACATATCGATAAAGTATTGCGTTAAACGTGTATCATCCGTTAACTCAGGATGGAACGAACAGCCAAGGAACGATCCTTCTTTTGCTGCTACAATTCTTCCATTGTATTTCGCTAGAATTTCAACATTTTCACCGGCTTCAACGATATGCGGCGCTCTAATGAAAACGGCTGTCATGGAATCCGCTACACCCGCTACTGTAAGTTCCGCTTCAAAACTGTCTACCTGGCGGCCGAAAGAATTCCGCTCAACCGTAATATCCATCAGACCTAAGTGTACATCATTCGCTTCACCAATTCGCTTTGCGAGCAAAATTAACCCGGCGCATGTACCAAACAGCGGCTTACCATTAGCTGCAAATTCTTTTAAAGGCTCCATAAAACCATATTTATCAAGCAATCTGCGCATCGTAGTGCTTTCACCGCCGGGAAGAATTAACCCGTCAAGTTCCGCTAATTGTTCAACCGTTTTTACAACGACTGCTTTCGCTCCGCACTGCTCTACGGCATTTACATGTTCACGAACCGCTCCCTGCAATCCAAGTATGCCGATCGTGATCATATTACCACCCGCGCTCTTGCATACGATTTTCTTTAGTAAGGGTAGAAATTTCAATCCCTTTCATAGCCGTTCCTAGACCTTTTGAAAGCTCAGCAATCAACTCATAATCTTGATAATGAGTTGTCGCTTCGACAATCGCACGAGCAAATTTTGCAGGGTTTTCTGATTTAAAAATACCTGATCCTACAAATACTCCGTCTGCACCAAGCTGCATCATTAAAGCAGCATCTGCTGGAGTTGCTACCCCACCAGCTGCGAAATTTACAACTGGCAAGCGACCAAGAAGCTTAATTTCAAGTAAAAGTTCATACGGAGCACCTAGAAGTTTCGCTTCCGTCATCAACTCATCTTCATTCATATTTACTACTTTTCGTACTTGAGCATTTACTTTACGAATATGGCGAACTGCTTCGACGATATTACCTGTCCCAGGTTCTCCTTTTGTTCTAAGCATGGAAGCTCCTTCACCAATGCGGCGAGCTGCCTCTCCCAAATCGCGGCATCCGCACACGAATGGAACCGTATATTCTTTTTTATTTAAATGAAATTCCTCATCAGCTGGAGTTAAAACTTCACTTTCATCGATATAATCAACACCCATTGCTTCCAAAACACGTGCTTCCACAATATGGCCAATCCGTGCTTTCGCCATAACGGGAATAGAAACAGCCTTCATGACTTCTTCTACGATAGTAGGATCAGCCATTCTTGCCACGCCGCCCGCTGCTCTTATATCAGACGGAACGCGCTCAAGCGCCATTACAGCTACCGCTCCAGCTTCCTCCGCTAATTTTGCCTGTTCTGCATTGACTACATCCATGATTACGCCGCCTTTTTGCATTTCTGCCATGCCGCGTTTTACACGATCTGTTCCAGTTTTCATTTCCAGCGCCCCTTTTTTATATAAAATATCTTATTAATGCTATCGGAATAATCTTAGTTAACTATAAATATAGTAACGTGTCAATATAGGGAAGCAGCCAACTTCAATCCTTCCGGAGAATTGAAATTAGCTGCTTTACATCTTGGTTAGAACCAGCCCTTCACTGTTTTTGTTACGCTTGACCACAAATCAGAGAAAAATCCACCAGTTCCACGCATCATCAAGACAAACCAATTTGCTTTCTCAACTTTTTCTTGAGTGACCATATTGATTTTTGGCGCAAAATCCTTTGATAAGTAGCCGAAGTCATTCTCTCCACTATAGGCAAGATCAACTGTACCTACTACTTCATTTTTCTTAAGTGGAGCTGTTAATTGCCCGTCCTTATTTAACTTCTTTTTATCAACCTTAAAGACTGGTTTATATAGTTTTTCTTCACCATTTTTAACAACAAGTTGTATCGGTTTATCTGTATAAATTTTGACAGACTTTTCTTTCCCCTTTATAACAGGTAATGATTCATGCTTCTTAATTACATAATTTTTTGGATAAAGCTCCTTAGTGGAAAAATTAGTAAATGCATATTCCATCATTCTTTTAGATTCATCAAAACGAGATTTATAGTCACCTTGTCCTTTAGAGTTTTTCGCGTTCATGACAACCGTGATAACTCTTAAATCGTTTCGTTTCGCTGTACCTGTGAAACAGTAGCCCGCATAATCAGTTGTACCTGTTTTCAGTCCATCTACTCCCTCATAGCCATAAATCAAACCAGGAAGCATCCAATTCCAGTTTTTCATCTCACCAGGCATTGTACGGAATTCTTTTTTCGTGATGCTTGTTGTTTCTAATACTTCTGGATAGTCTCTTAATAAATATGCAGCTAATTGTGCAGTAGACCTAGCAGACATCACATTTTCATCTTCTGGACCTGATCCTTCGGGATGCATCCCTTTTAAATCACGATTATTTAATCCAGTAGAGTTGACAAACTTATAGTTTTTTAAGCCTAGCTCTTTTCCTTTGTCATTCATCATTTGAACGAACTTTGCTTCCGAACCAGCAATCGCTTCAGCAATGGAAATCGTAGCACCGTTCGCTGAATAAATTGCCATTGCTTCGTATAACTCTCTAATCGTAAATTTTTTCCCTTTTTCAAGAGGAACATTTGATAGATTCGTATCGACTGAAACTTTATTTACATAATCACTAATCGTTTGCTCTTGATCCCATTTGATTTTTCCATCATGGATCGCTTCAAACATCAGGTACTCCGTCATCATTTTCGTCATGGACGCAATTCCTAATGCAGTATCCTCATTTTTCGCATATAAAATCTTTCCAGTACTTGCTTCTATGAGAATAGCAGCATCAGCATTTATATTTAAAGCATCTTCAGCAAAAGCACGATTTGGTAATTGTATCGAACTTAATAGCATTAATAAACCTAAGGAAAAAGCGACAAAAATTTTGAACGTTCTTTTTTTCACAAGTTAGCCCTCCAACGTTATATGTACACCTTTGTCATTTTAACATAGAAAGTGATGAATTTGTAGACGACAAAGGAATTTCATCTTTAACAAAAAAATGGCAGAAACCCATGAGCATTGGAGCAAATGGTTCTACCATTTAAATATTTATTTTTTTATAAAATTATGATATGGAATAGTTAGGAGCTTCTTTCGTAATTTGCACATCATGAGGATGGCTTTCACGCAAACCTGCACCTGTCATTTTAATAAATTGAGAATTTTCGCGGAGTTCCTGTAAATCCGCCGCTCCACAATAACCCATTCCGGAACGAAGTCCTCCAGTTAATTGGTAAAGTGTATCAGCTAATGGTCCTTTATATGGAAGTCGGCCTTCAATTCCTTCAGGGACAAACTTTTTCGCATCCTCTTGGAAATAACGATCTTTCGAGCCTTTTTCCATTGCTGCTTCCGAACCCATGCCACGATATACTTTGAAACGGCGTCCTTGGAAGATTTCTGTTTCTCCAGGGCTTTCAGATGTTCCTGCAAGCATGCTTCCAAGCATTACAGCATGTCCACCAGCAGATAATGCCTTTACGATATCTCCAGAGTACTTAATTCCACCATCGGCAATGATCGCTTTTCCACGTTTTCTTGCTTCTGAAGCGCAATCGTATACCGCAGTAATTTGCGGCACACCAACACCCGCTACAACACGTGTCGTACAAATCGAGCCTGGTCCGATTCCAACTTTGACAATATCGGCACCAGCATCAAATAATTCCGCTGTTGCTTCAGCCGTTGCTACATTCCCGGCAACAATGTTCAAATTCGGATAGTGGCTTCGTATTTCTTTTACAGTTGATATAACACCCGCTGAATGGCCATGAGCTGTATCGACGACAATGACGTCAACATGAGATTTCACAAGCATTTCCACTCGTTTTAGAGTATCCTTTGTAACTCCTACAGCTGCACCTACCAATAATCTTCCCTTATCATCTTTTGCAGAGTTCGGAAATTCGATGACTTTTTCAATATCTTTAATCGTAATTAATCCTTGTAAAACACCTTTTTCGTCTACAAGAGGTAATTTTTCAATACGGTGCTGTTGTAAAATGTTTTCCGCTTCAGCAAGTGACGTTCCAACTGGGGCGGTCACAAGATTTTCCTTCGTCATCACATCAGAAATTAACAAAGAATAGTCTTGGATAAAACGCATATCCCGATTCGTAATAATCCCTACTAAAATTCTGTCTTCTTCATTATTGACAATCGGAACACCTGAAATTCGGTATTTTCCCATTAAATGCTCAGCATCGTACACTTTATGTCCAGGAGTTAAAAAGAAAGGATCTGTAATAACGCCGCTTTCAGAACGTTTTACCTTATCCACTTGCTCTGCCTGCTGTTCAATGCTCATGTTTTTATGAATAATGCCCAGACCGCCTTGGCGAGCCATTGAAATGGCCATTTCAGATTCAGTAACAGTATCCATTCCCGCACTAATGATGGGAATATTTAATTTTAACGTATTCGTTAACTCTACTTTCAAACTTACGTCTTTAGGTAAAACTTCCGATTTTGCTGGGATTAATAATACATCATCAAATGTCAAACCCTCTTTTGCGAACTTTGATTCCCACATTTTTTTATCCTCCTGCCCCAAAATATTATTAGTAGGTTATCAATTGGTTAAAATACTGTCAAGGATATGTCTTGATGTTCCATTTTTCAAATAATTTGGAGGTTTTAAGCTTGTATATAGAGAGTGACATATGGAAGCGCTTTTCTATTTTTCAATCAGCCGAAACGACTCAACATTTCTTAAAAAAGTGCTATACGACATTGAAAATCGAAGAAAGCGAAGCGAAAAGCTATGATAATTGCTATGCATTTATGTACTATCTTGAACAAGGAGAAGTATTTTACAAACAAGCCGCTATATCACCGTTATCTGTAAGACCAATTTTGCTATTTTACGGCCTCATCCATTTAATAAAAGCATGCCTTCTAACTGTTGATCCGCTTTATCCAAATTCAACTTCCGTTTTAGCTCATGGAGTATCAACGAGAAAAAGAAAAAAACGCCATTATAAATTTTTACATGACGAAATAAAAGTGCAAAAAAATGGATTATGTACCTTCTTCTCGGAACAACTGTTCCACGTGAAACAGCTTGAAGGAGAAAAATTTAGCATGCAAGACCTCCTTTATTTAATTGTTGAGTTGGACGAGATTATGCAGCATATTTTTGGAAAGCCTAATATGATTGCACTCAAATATACAGAAGATAAAAAGTGGGAGATACCAAAAGAAATTCATGAATCCTATTTTATGGACGAAAAAAGATTGAAAGAATTATTAAGCAACAAATATCCCGCGGAAATACGATGGGACGAAGATAATTTTGAACTATCTAGTTTTGAAAATCAAAAAATCGTATCTCCTCCTTTTCGCTATCACTTGTTTAATCAAAAACTTTATCTTCCTGCTCAACTTTACCCTAATATGGTGCTCCCAGATATGATTGTTCATTATCTTTTACTCTATAATTTAAGCATGATTTCCCGCTACGAAACAGATTGGTGGATTGATTTAATAAAAACAACCCCTAATTCCGATTACCCTTTAATTAAATCATTTCTTGACATTACTGAAAAAAAGGGACCCTTTCTTGTAGAGGAGTATTTACGGAAAAAGCTGTTATAGATGGTTTGGTGCAGGAACGTGTTAGGAAGGAGTATTTTTGACAACTTCTTATTTCTCGATGAAATCCTACAATTTTGGTTTTTGCGTGAATCACACCTTAATTCTCGATGAACTCCTGCACATTTTTGATTTCGTCGAGAATTACTCCTTATTTCTCGATGAAACCCTGCATTTTTTCAATTTCGTCGAGAATTACTCCTTATTTCTCGATGAAACCTCGCATTTTTTCAATTTCATCGGGAATTACTCCTTATTTCTCGATGAAACCTTGCACTTTTCCAATTTCATCGAGAATTACACTATTCATTCTTCAATATCTTCAGAATCTCTTTCTAAAAAAAGACATCACTAATTGGATCTCCTTAGTTGCGTGGCAACTTCCTACTCTTAACTTTTATGTTCAGGTTACGGATCATGTTGACGGCGAAAGAAGCTCTTCGTCTCCCCTGATCCTCACTTAACATATTTTCGTTTATTTGTTGTTAATTTTTACTAGGTGGAATAAATACTTAAAGGAATCAATCTCGGTATTCGTGACCTTCGCGGGACGAAAATACATACTGAAGGGTATCAATCGCAGTGTTGGTGACCTTTACTTGGTGAATATATGTACTGAAGGGAACCAATCTCAATATTGATGACCTTCACTGGGTAAAAATATTTATTGAAGGGAACCTATCGCGGTATTGGTGACCTATACTTGGTGAATATATGTACTGAAGGGAACCAATCATGGTTTTAACGACTTTCGGCATC
>NZ_JAIAZY010000032.1 GCF_019459225.1 Bacillus sp. IITD106 | reverse complement strand
CGGGAAAAAAAATCAAGATTAACTTACTTCCAATTTTTCCGAAGTAAAATATTTTTCTGCTAGAAAACAATTGAGTTATAATAAAAATATATTAGATTTTCTACTAGAAAGGATGAGGATATGAACGATGCTGAGCAATTTGTAGAGACTGTTAGACATAAAAAGTTACCTAGGAAAATACTTCTTTTTCGCACCCTCCTCGTAACAATTGGCGCTGCTTTAATGGCGGTTGCTCTCGAATTATTCCTCGTTCCCAACCATATTTTAGATGGTGGTATTACTGGTATATCCATTATCATCGCTCATTTTACTGGTTGGCGTCTTGGAATTATTATATTTGTACTTAATCTTCCGTTTATTTATATAGGTTATAAACAAATTGGAAAGACATTTGCTTTGACTACCTTATACGGAATTTTTATTTTATCCATCACTTCTATATTCCTTCATAACATGGTTGTCGTTACCGACGATTTGTTGCTAGACACTGTTTTTGGCGGAATTATTCTTGGGACTGGTGTTGGTATCGTCATTCGGTATGGAGGTTCATTAGATGGCACTGAAGTTCTATCCATTCTGCTCAATAATAAACTCCCCTTCTCTGTCGGCGAAATTATCATGTTTTTTAATTTCTTTATTTTTACAACTGCAGGGTTTGTTTTTAGCTGGGAACGTGCAATGTACTCTATTATTACCTATTTTATCGCATTTAAAGTTATAGACATTGTCGTAGAAGGATTGGATGAATCCAAATCAGCCTGGATTATTACGGAAAAAGCGGAGGAAATTGGAGATGCCATTTTAGCGAGACTTGGAAGAGGTGTTACGTATTTAAAAGGTGAAGGTGCCTATACTGGCGATGACAAAAAAGTGATCTTTTGTGTCCTAACACGATTAGAAGAAGCAAAATTAAAATCAATTATTGAAGAGCTCGACAATGACGCCTTTCTTGCCATCGCAAATATATCAGAGGTGCGAGGCGGAAGATTCAAGAAAAAACATATACATTAAGAAAAGCGGAAGCGCCTTGCCCATCGACGTATGGATTTCGTAATTCCTGACGAGATAAAGGAAACACGGCGAGGGACGAGCCGATGTTGACTTATCGTAGCATTCCTGTAATTAAGCAAATTTGAGGGTTGAACAAAAAAGAGCCCCCTTGGTATGATACTAGGTGTCCAACGCTGATCAGCAAAAAGGACCCTTAATTGAAACCAAGGAGGACTCGAAATGAATTATACTCAAAATAAAAAAATATCGCAAATCACACCATCAACTTTGATCATTGGCATCGATGTCGCCAAGGAAAAACATGTAGCTCGTGCACAAGATGATAGGGGCTTTGAGTTTGGCAAACGTCTGATCTTTGAAAATCGAATCCATGGCTTCCAGTCCCTGTTAGATTGGGTTGAACGCCATCAAAAAGAAAATGGAAAAAACCATGTTATCTTTGGTGTTGAACCTACAGGCCATTATTGGTTCAGCCTTGCCTACTACCTTACAGCAAAAGGATTTGACTTCGTATTGGTCAATCCCATGCACGTAAAGAAAAGCAAAGAACTTGATGACAATTCTCCCACGAAAAACGATACAAAGGACGCCAAAGTAATTGCACAGCTTATCAAGGATGGTCGATACTCCATACCTAACCTTCTTGAAGGCATTCATGCTGAGCTAAGGGAAGGCGTCAAAGTAAGGGATCAACTCATTAAATTACTGACGTCAACAGGTGGGAAGATCCAGAATTTCATCCAACGCTATTTTCCGGAGTTTTTCGATGTGTTTAGTGATTGGGAAGGAAAAGCAGCGTTATGTACATTGAAACTATTTCCTTTACCTTCTCAGATCAAGCAAATGGCCCCTGAAGAAGTGGCGAAGGGGTGGAAGCCATACGTAAAGAAAGGGGTAGGCATCAAAAAGGCTACCAAGTTAGTGGAAAAAGCACAAAAAAGCATCGGTATCGAAATTGGTCTACAGTTTGCTAAATGTGAAATTGCCTATTTACTGGAGCAATACGAGTTATTTAAGAAACAATTGAAAGAATTAGACCAGGAATTGGAAGAAATAGTAGAAAAGATGCCTGGTGCAAAGGAAATGATGGCCATTAAGGGATTGGCGACTACAACAGTTGTATTATTTTTTTCCGAGGTGGGAGACATCACAAAATATAGTCATCCCCAACAACTCGTTAACCTTGCAGGGCTTTCATTGAAGGAACACAGTTCAGGGAAATATAAAGGTCAGACAAGGATTACAAAGCGAGGGAGAAGCAAGCTGAGAAAAGCTCTTTATCTCGCTATACGGCCCCTTGTCATTCACAATCCAAACTTTAAAGCCTTGCATCAATATTATACTAAACGCCCTGTACGTCCCTTAAAAAGTCAACAGTCACTCATTGCCTTATGTTGTAAGTTATTGCGGGCATTATTCGTCATTGGCCACCAGCAATGTAAATTCGATGGTTCAAAATTATTAAAAGGTCTCCCTCAAATAGACGTAGAGGCTGCTTAATTCAAGAGATAGATTAAACATTATTCAAGTGATTACTTTCCATTCTTAAAACAAACACCAACAGTGCAGAGTCGGAGCTTATATACTCCATTCGGGCATAGACCCAGCATCGTAGCATATCCGACCTCCACCTCATGGACACGCAGGACGAAGGAATGTATGGACGCCAATCCGGAGATATATAGGAGGGTGAGCGGCCGTGAGTTATGTGGAACTTTTTCATGCACGGTCATACAATTTTCACCAAACTTTCCCAGTTTGGTCGTTAGGATGGATTACCACACGTCGGAATATTCTGCCTAATGTGTAAGCAAGGTGGTCTACTGTTGTGTGTAAAACAAACGTTAGTGAAATAATGAGAATGAGTGAGTATTCGTGAGATAAACATACTTTCTTGAAGGAGGAAGGAATGTAGAAATCCACTAGTCGATAGGCGCTGGAGCTGGACAAATAAAAAAGCTGTCCACAATCAGACAGCTTTTTTTTAAGAGTTTAATTCTCTTACTTTTTTATCACTTGGCAATAGCCATGTCAACACACCGACAATCGGTAACAGGCTGCATAAGATCATAACAAATTTAATGCTAAAAATGTCGGCTAACGTTCCGAAAGCCACAGCCCCTACTGCTCCCATTCCGAAAGCAAATCCCACAATAAGTCCGGAAACCATACCGATTTTTTTCGGAACAAGCTCTTGAGCATAAACAACTGTAACACTAAAGCTGGACGTTATGATAAAGCCAATTAGGAAAAATATCGGTATGACCCAACCAAGAGATACGTAAGGCAAAATTAATGTAAGCGGGGCAGCACCAGCCATGGAGAGAAAAATGATATTTCTCATTCCAAATCTGTCCGCAAGCGGTCCGCCAAAAAAGGTTCCCAGCACTCCAGCAAACATAAAAATAAATACATATAATTGTGCTTCCTTAATAGTTAATCCATAATCCTTTATTAAATAAAACTGATAGAAGTTCCCAATACCTGCAGAATACCATGAACGAGCAATGACTAAAAAGACGAGCAATCCAATCGCTGCTTTTATTTTTGGATGAATCGGTGTTCCATTTTCCCCTTTTTGTCGTTTAATGGGTTTAAAAGCTTCTAGCTCAAGCTGTGATTTATACCATTTTGACACAAATAAAAGAAGCAAAACACCCATTAACGCAACTAAAGTGAATCCAAGCGCCCCTTTTTGACCAAAACGAACAAAAATAAAAGCCGTAAAGACAGGAGCCAACGATTGTCCAAAATTCCCCCCGACTTGATAGATAGATTGTGCCAATCCTCTTCTCGCTCCAGCTGCCATATATGAAACTCTCGATCCTTCTGGATGAAATACTGCAGATCCAAGGCCAATAAAGAATACTGAAGCTAATATAACGTAGAAATTAGGTGATAATCCAAACCCAATCAAACCTGCCATACTTAAAAACATTCCAAATGGCAAAAGAAATGGAGTTGGTTTTCGATCTGCAAAGTATCCAAAAACCGGCTGCATGACAGAAGATGTCATATTTAAAACAAATGCTATCCAACCAATTTGTGCGTATGATAAGTTTAAGGTTTTTTCAAAAATTGGATTCATTGCGGGGACAACTGACTGAATGGCATCATTAAAAAGATGTCCGCCGCTAATTGCAAATAAAACTCCGTAAACAGTCGCCATTTGCGGCATTGCTTTTTGTGTCTTCATATTTTCTGCTTTAGCTGTGCTCATATATACATCTCTCTTTCTATTTAAAACGAAAATGGTATGTAAGTAATTATACAATACCATTCTATTAATAACACATTTTATATTTAGGTCGTTTATTGGCGTAGAAATACTAAACATGCCGTCAATAATAACATCGTGAGCATAGCGATCGTATCTTTAAAACACCAGTGCAGCTTTCGAAATGAGGATCTTTTCTGAGCAGATTGATATCCTCTAACTTCTAGAGCATTAGCTAAATCTTCAGCACGATTCAATGAACTGACAAATAAAGGGATAAAAATTGGTACAAGAGCTTTCATTTGCTGTAGCAGGTTTCCCATTCCAAATTCGGTTCCTCTAGCTCTTTGAGCATCCATTACTTTTTGAGTTTCATCCAATAAATTGGGAATGAAGCGTAAAGATATTGATAACATTAGCGTCATCTCGTGAATGGGTATTTTTAAATATCGTAAAGGACTTAATAAATGATTAATTCCGTCTGTTAATTCAATCGGCTTTGTTGTTAAGGTTACAACGGTGGAAATGAACACTATCATAACGAAACGACAAAATATATAAAAACCATTGATGATTCCAAACTGCGAGATCGTGATAATACCGTAATCTACATAAATCTCCCCACCAGCCGTAAATAAAATTTGCAAAAAAACCGTAAATAAAATGAGCCAAATTAATGGTTTTAATCCCCGAATATAAATTTTCATACTGATATTAGAAAGACGCAAGACAATAAATGTAAATAACCATAATATAAAATATGATTGCCAATTATTAGCAAGAAATAAAATGATGATAAAATAAAACCCTGCAATGATTTTTGCTCTAGGATCAAGTTGATGTAAATAAGAATCCCCCGGAAAGTAGCGACCTAGGATTAATTTATTCATACATAGCCACCTTCAATCAATGCATCTGCAAGTTCCTCAACTGATAGACAAACATGAGGTAAGGCGATCCTAAGTTTGTCTTCAATTTTTAGTTGGAGCCTTCGAACATCGGGAACATCAAGAAAATATCGATTCAGCAACTTATTATCGGAAAAAAGTAAGCGTGTTTCGACATGTGCAGCCACTCTCCCTTTTTCCATAATGATTACATCTTCAGCGTAAAGGGCTACATCGTTCATATCATGGGTCACTAATACGATCGTCATGCCGCGCTCTTGATTCCATTTTTTCAATAGTGCCAAGATTTCTTTTTTTCCTTGTGGATCTAAACCAGCGCCTGGTTCATCCAAAATAAGTATATCTGGCTCCATCGCTAATACACCAGCAATTGCAACCCGTCTTTTTTGCCCGCCAGATAAAGAAAATGGGGATTTAAGTAATATATCATTGTCTAGACCAACCATTTTTATCGCGTTTCTTGCAATTTCTTTTGACCGTTTTTCCGATACCCCATAATTTAAAGGACCAAAACAAATATCCTTTTCAACTGTTTCAGCAAATAGCTGTGATTCAGGAAACTGAAAAACCATGCCTACTTTTTGGCGGATTTTTTTTAAGTCTTTTTTATTTGTATTGAAATCAATCATATGATTTCCAACTAGCACTCTGCCTTCCTTCGGGATAAGTAATCCGTTCATCACTTTTAGCAAGCTTGATTTTCCAGCTCCTGTATGACCAACAACGGCTGTAAGCGCACCTGACTTAATTTTCAAATGAACGGAATGAAGGACAAGCGGACTGCGAATCGGTCCTATTTGTAAATCGACTGAAACATTTTCAAATGTTATTTGCATAAGTTTTTCACCAACTCTATTTCCGTCATATATTCATCCGCTAGTTTTCTCCCACGCTTGATCAATTCTCGTCTTAACTGCTCTGCTATTGGAAGCTCTTGCTTTATATTAGTGTTGGAAAATACTTGCTTTGGTGTACCAGTAGTTACGATTCTTCCTTCTTTCATGACGAGAATACGATCAGCCTCCGCTGCCTCGTTCATGTCATGCGTAATCGAAATAACGGTTATATTTTCATTTGTTTTTAATTGTTGTAACGTAGATATAATCTCTCGCCTGCTTATCGGATCTAGCATGACAAGTGCTTCATCCAATAGAAGGATATCGGGCTTCAGTGCAAGAATTCCTGCTATGGCTACCCGTTGCTTTTCTCCTCCAGATAATCGTGAAGGATCAAGTAACCGAAGTTCTGAAATACCTGCAGTTTTCAACGCATCGTCTATTCTTATTATCATTTCATCATACGATAGATTCATATTTTCCAATGCAAATGCGACATCATCTTGTACAGAAGTTCCGATAAATTGATTATCCGGGTTTTGAAATACAAGTCCAATATGTCTTCTAATCTCCCATTTTGTGAATTCATTCATTTCAATATTGGCAATATTAATACGACCCTTTTCTGCGGTATATAAACCGACTAAAAGTTTTGCCAAGGTAGACTTTCCGGAGCCATTATGACCAATAATGGCTACCCATTCCCCGCGATTGACAGAAAAATTCACGTCCTTAATTATTTCTTCTTCCTGGCGGATATCATACCGAAAAGATACATTTTCAACTTCCAAAATCGTTTTTGACATTTAAACCCCCTCCTAGGTAACGGAGTTCGCCCATCTTAAACGCATCGTTCGTTAATTCAAAATTATTGATTAAACCTTTTGTTGTATATATTTTTTTATCCGTACTAATAAAAATCGCTTCGACACCTTTTATTCCTTCGATAAACTTCATACCATCCTTTATTCCTTTTGAAAAAACAACGGTAGAAAGTGCATCGCCATCAATAGATTGGTCCGATATAATAGAAACACCTGCGATTTCATTATTAAATGGATATCCATCTTTCGGATTGAGTAAATGATGATATTTATTTCCATCGATTTCTAAATATCGCTCATATATTCCCGATGTTACGATTGATTTATTAGATTCGGAAATTTTACCAACAATTTCTCCTCTTGGAGAAAAAGGATCTTGTATACCAACTGTCCAGTCTTTTCCTGATGGATTTTTTCCCATCACATAAATATTACCGCCTAAATCGATAATCGCTGTTTTGACATCATGCTGCTTTAAAACCTTTGCTACTTCATCCGTAATAAATCCTTTGGCAATTGCCCCTAAGTCAAGCTGCATTCCTTTCTTTGTTAATAAAACGGTTTGATTCTTTTTATTTATTTCAATATGTTTATAACTAATGAGTGGCAAGGCAGCTTTAATTTCTGTATCGTCAGGCTTTCTAGCATCTGGGAAGCCTATATGCCATAACGAAGTTAATGGTCCAATTGAAATATCAAAGGAACCGTTCGCTTTTTCGCTATAATCTTTACCAGCTGCGATAAGCTTATAAATATCCTTCGAAACCTTTACTGACTGAATGCCCGCATTTTGATTTATTTGATCTATTTCCGACCCTTTCTCATTCACTGTAATTCGAGAGGCTAATGAATTAATTCGTTTGAATGCAGGTTCGAGAACAGCTTCTTTTCCATTATCATAAATTCTAACCGTTACTACAGTTCCCATTAAAAAATCTGTTTCTTTATAAGGGGTGCTTAACACTTTCGTCTGATTCGATTGTCCGCAGCCGGAAATCAATAAAATAAAAAGAATGAATAAGAATATTGATTTTTTAATTATCATTGCAATCAAACCTTTCAAAAAAGGAGAAAGGGTTGCCCGAAGCATTTAGGGTGAGGCTCTGAAATGGCAGACGCCTGACTCAATATTTCCGGACAACCCCTTTCTTTTGTTATGGTAGATTATTTGCCATACACATAGTTATCTACTTCAATTTTAGTTGTGTCACCTTTTTGTGCAGCATTGATAAGCTGAGCAGCATACACTTTAAATGTTTGACTAGAGTGTGTGGCTCCTGTTACCACTTCTACTTCTGCTGGATTTTGCTTTTCAACTAGTGATTTATTTAATGCAGGTACGAAGTCTTGTGGTCCAGCTCCTGATTTTTCTTTCATTTGTTTTTGATAGCCTTCATCGTTTGTTTTTAAATCTCCATCTTTATTAAGATAGTTATAATCTGATTCAACGATTTTGCCATCTTTGACTGTCACGTTTAAAAAGGTTTTCCATCCCGTTGAGCCGATATTTTTTTCAACTAATGAATATACCCCATCTTTTAAAGGTGCTTTCGTATCAATTTCAATCGTTGTTGTATCGCCTTTTTGTGCTGCTTGAATCAATTGTTGTGCATAATTCAGGAACGTTTCTGATGAATGCGTTGCCCCAGTCACAACATCTACCTTTTGTGCGTCCTGATTTTTAACTAATGCTTCATTTAACTTTGGAATAAAATCTTTTGGTCCAACCCCGGTCTTTTCAGACATACTCTTTTGATATCCTTCATCATCGGATTTTAACTTTCCATTTTCATCTTCATAGTTGTAATTAGATTCTGTAATTTTTCCATCTTTAACGGTAATCGCCATCGACGCTTTCCAACCGTGATCATCAAAATCCTTTTCTGTTAGCGTGTATGTTCCATCCTTCATTTCTGCACCGGCGATGACTTTAACAGCCGATTCTACATTGGATGTGTTCTTACTCTTATTTCCCTCATCATTTTTCACCGTGCTGCCTGACGTTCCACAAGCCCCCAGTAATAACGTTACGGCTGCTACGACTGTTAAAAACTTCGGCATCTTCTTCATGTTTCTCTCCCACCCTTTTTATTATTATAATGTGAATTATTTCACATATATCATTATATTTTTTTGTGAAACTTTTCACATTATTTCACTGTTAGTTTACCACTTCATTTGTATTCTGTCTATAAATATTTTTCCTAAGGAATTTATCACTTTCCTAAAGAATTTATCACTATTTTATTAGAAACCATAGACAATAATGAATAATCATTGTAAACTAAAGATGAAAGTTCAACACTTCACAAACTTTTGAGTGTGTGCTTGCTCACTTTATCACAAAATCTTATTAATGAGCAGTTCTTTTTAACAATGTTCATCATTTTATGCTCACTATTTCACATGGAGTGTTGGATCAAAATTAAGGGGGGCGCATGTAAATGGACAAGAAAGACATTGTGATCATTGGTGCTGGTTATGCTGGTGTTCATGCTGCAAAGAAACTGGCGAAAACATTTAAGAAAGATGAATCCGTTTCTATTACTCTCATTGATCGTCATTCCTACCATACAATGATGACCGAATTGCATGAAGTTGCAGCACACAGGGTTGAACCTGATGCTATCCAGTTTGATTTAAGAAGATTGTTTAATCGGACAAAGGTCCAATTAGTAACGGATAATGTTACATTTGTTGATTATGAAAAAAAGTTTGTTACAACCGAACATGGACACTACTCTTTCGATTATCTTATTTTAGGTATGGGTGGTGAGCCGAATGATTTTGGCACTCGAGGAGTTGCAGAACATGCCTTTACTCTTTGGTCTTGGGAAGATGCAATAAAACTGCGAGAACATATTGAAAAAACAGTACAAAAAGCGGCTACCATTCAGAATGATTCTGTTCGCCGTGCGATGCTAACATTTACGGTATGTGGTTCCGGTTTTACCGGGATTGAAATGGCCGGTGAATTACTAGAATGGAAGTCTCGCTTAGCTAAGGATTATAAAGTAGATGAGCAGGAGATCACTATATATGTTGTCGAAGCTGCACCTACAATATTAAATATGCTAGATCGAAAAGGTGCAGATAAAGCAGAAGCATATTTAGCCAACAATGATGTCAAAATCCTAAAAAGTTCTCCTATCGTTGAGGTAAAAGCGGATTCCGTTTTATTGGATTCAGGAGAAACCATTGAAACCCACACGCTAATATGGACGGCTGGTGTTCAAGCAAATTCTGATACAAAAGATTATGGAATGTCTACTGGACGTGCGGGTCGGCTAAAAGTAAATCAATATATGGAAGCTGAAGGTTTGGAAAATGTTTATGTCGTTGGGGATTTAGCTTATTTTGAAGAAGAACCAGGAAAACCTACTCCACAAATCGTAGAGGCGGCCGAACAAACAGCCGGAACTGCGGCAAATAGCATTATTGCAGAAATTAATGGTTCAGAAAAACAGCCGTATAAAGGTAAGTATCATGGCGTCATGGTTTCAATAGGTGCAAGATACGGTGTAGCGAACTTAAGTGGCATTCATTTAAGTGGATGGTTCGCCAATTTTATGAAGCATATGGTAAATCTATATTACTTCTTCGGAATTAGAAGTGGCTATTATATGTTCCAATATATCAGACATGAGTTTTTCCAAACGAAAGATAAACGAAATATATTCAGAAACACAACGACCCGTTATGGAAATGTGTTATGGAGCTTCCCTCTCCGTTTAATGGTTGGCGGTTTTTGGATTGCTGAAGCAGGTTCTAAGATTTGGGGACATGAAACATGGAAAGAAGCGACAGCAAGCTTTGCAGCATTACCCAAGCTTTTTCAAGGTTTAGGAGAAGATTCTTGGTTAACAGGTAATACAGTGACAATGCCATTCGACTGGCTTCAAACAGCTACGAGTGGTGCAAGTGAAGCGGTGTCTGGAGATTGGGCAACTCCGATTTTAAGTCATATGCCCGGATGGTTTGAGTGGATCATGAAAATCATGCTACCTACTCCAGAAGTCGCCATCTTTATGCAAAAAATGATGGTCTTTATTGAATTAGCGATTGGACTTGCCATTCTTTTTGGACTATTTACTTGGCTAGCAAGTTTTATGAGTACCGGGTTCCTACTTATGTTCACATTTAGTGCGATGCTCGGATGGGATAAATTTTGGGCACTCCCCGCTTCCATCGCCTTATTAAACGGATCTGGCCGTACTCTCGGTTTAGATTATTGGGTTATCCCTTATTTACAGAAAAAAATGGGCGCCCGGTGGTATGGAAACGTTAAAGGATTTTATAGGGACCGCTAACGATAGGATTTTCTTATAACAAAAAGGTAAGGAGGAAATAACGATGAGAGATTTTTTTCTAATGTTGAAAAAGTGGGATGTATTCATTACCATCTCTCTCATTCTGCTTTCCTTCTTACCATTCCTTATTTTTAGTTATGTCCAAGCAGGTAAAATCGAAGCTAGTTCTCGTTATGTAGCAGTGATCACAGTTAATAAGGAAATCGTAAAAGAAGTCGAACTTTCCAATCATACTGGGACAGAAAGTTTTGAAATAAAAAGTGACGATAACGATATTAATGTAATCGAAATAAAAAATAATCAAGTTCGTATGAAAAGTGCAAATTGTTCCGATCAAGTCTGTGTGAGAACGAGAGCGATTTCGAAGCCGGGTCAAACAATCGTATGCTTACCTCATAAATTAGTCATTGAAATTAAAGCAATTGACGGCCCTTCAGAAGAAATGATTATTAGTTCGTGACAAAAGGGAGGCGAGTTCTATGACGAAAAATCAACGGATTGTTTATATTGCGTTATTAGCTTCCCAAGCTGTCATCATCAGTCTACTTGAAAGGGCCATTCCCTTCCCTTTTGCTTTCGCTCCTGGAGCAAAATTAGGATTGGCTAATATTATTACTTGCATGGCGTTATATACTTTGTCTACAAAAGATGTCGGAAAAGTAATTGCTATCCGTCTCATTCTGTCATCACTTATTGGTGGTACGATTTCCACTTTTATGTATTCTGCTTCAGGGGCTATTTTAAGTTTTTTCGGCATGCTGTTTGTTAAAAAGCTCGGTCCAAAACGAATTAGTTTAATCGGGGTTAGCGTAACTGGCGCGATTTTGCATAATATTGGGCAATTAGTTGTTGCGAGTTGGATTGCCCAAACGTGGACTGTCCTTCTCTACTTGCCGGTATTATCATTTATCGGCATTTTATCAGGTATCGCTATCGGTGTTTTCGCCAATTATTTACTTACTCATATTGAAAAATTACATTATTATCGTTATTTAGAAGAGGTTAGTTCTAAGAAAATCCAGCTGTAAAAGAAATCTATAAATTCGTCCACCTGCTCCTGAAAAAAAACTCGATGATTGGATTCAATTGGAATCAAACTAATAACAACCTTTATATTAGTGAGATGATCAAGTAAAGCAAGATCTTTTTCATTTCTAATCAATACAGCTTTTGGATAAGGAGATTGTTTATATCCTTCAACAAGTATTAAATCCAAATCAAAATGGTGATAAACATGAATGATCTCATCAAGCTTCCAATTGTTTTTTGCTGCTTCAATGAGTAATGTGCCGTCCCCCGCTACACTGGAAACAATAGAACCTGCAAGGTTGTGACGCCTAGAGTCATTGTTTACGTAAGATGAATCAAGTGGTCCGCCATGCCCGTGGTGCTTGATCGACCCAACTCGCAATCCCCTCTCATTTCCCGATTCAATCAATTTTTCCATTAAAGTTGTTTTTCCACTATTTTTGTATCCTACGATTTGGAAAACTTTGCTTCCACCCATGGCTTTTCACTTCCTTGTTGATCTTCAAGCAGTAAAAGCTCTACCTGATCACCTTTCATATAGCCCCTCGTTCCTCCGGGAAGTATGATTAAACAATCCGCCCAAGCAAGGGATGTGACAACCCCAGACTTATCTAAACCTACGGGCTCAACAAATACTTGTCCATTCTCATAAACAATTTTCCCGCGGACAAATCTGCTGAATGGGTTTGGTTTGGGAAAATCATTATGTAAGGTACCACTTATGAAACGTAAAAATGGTTGCTCGGAACGAAGCCAATATCGAATATATGGACGTACAAATAATTCAAAGCCAATGTAGCAGGCAGATGGATTCCCTGACAGCCCGAATAACAATTTTCCGTCTTTTTCAGCGCAGCTCGTTACACTGCCTGGACGCATTGCAATTTTATTAAATAAAAGATTTGCTCCTAAACGTTGATAAATTTCGGGCAAATAATCATAATCTCCTACTGAAACACCGCCAGTTGTAATTAATACATCACATTCATCTATTGCTTCCTTAATCGTTTCAGTCAGGTTATCTATATTATCTGATACTGACCCGTACCGTTTATAGCGTGCGCCTGCTCTTACTATTTGCGATTCAATCATATAGCCGTTGCTATTGCGGATTTTTCCAGGCTTCAACTTTTCGTCGGGATTTAACAGCTCGCTTCCGGTCGCAATTATTCCAATTAAAGGGCTGTTGGATACTTTTACTTTGCTATATCCGAATGTAGCAAGCAATGCTTTTATCCCAGGATTAATCGCGGTCCCTCTATTGATAAGTGGACTTCCTTTTTTTGTATCCTCGCCTTGAAAGGAAATATTTTCTCCTTTATTTAAAGATCGTTTAATAGTGATACTCGTTCCTTCGCTGTCCTTCTTTTCCTTCGTCAACTCCAGCATAATAACACAGTCTGCTTCATCTGGAATTTGCGCGCCGGTCATAATTCTAATCGCTTCCATATGTCCAACTTTATATGGACTTACTTGCCCAGCCCCAATTTCATCGATTACTTTAAAGATTAGCGGATTCTCTCTTGATGCATTTTTAGTATCTTTTGACCGTAAAGCAAATCCGTCATAAGGAGAGCGATCAAATGGCGGTACATCATGATCTGCTACTAATGGCTCTGCTAAAAATCGGCCATCGCAATCATCTAAAGAAACGATTTCAATTGCCCCGTGTTTTTTATAATTCATTACATAATCAATTGCTTCTTTTACCCAAATTGGCTTTCTTCGCTCAACCATTATACGCACCTCCTCTTTGTTTAACCTCCGATATATGACATTTCAATTTTTTTAGATGATGAGACAGCACCTAGTACTCTTTCGTCTGAATAACGATCAAGTCTATTTTGCCAAATCTCACATATTTCGTTCAGTATTTGCTCGTCATCATCATTTTTTCGCAAGAGCGCTCTTAAGTCATGTCCTTTTGCTGCAAATAGGCATGTGTAGAATTTTCCATCCGCGGAGATTCTTGCCCTCGTGCAGGTTGAACAGAAAGATTCAGATACAGAAGTAATAAATCCTATTTCTGCTTCACTATCTTCATATTTATAACGTTTCGCCACTTCCCCATAATAATCAGCATTAACGGGTTTTAACGTAAAGTGTTCGGATAAGAGATTATAGATTTCTTTTTTTGTAACTACTTGATCCCAATTCCATCCATTTGTATTTCCAACATCCATAAACTCGATAAATCTTAACGTAATTCCCATATCTCGAAAATGTTTTGCCATCGGAATAATTTGGCTATCATTTACTCCTTTTTGAACTACCATATTAACTTTAACGGAAAATCCGGTATTTAATGCTGCTTCGATACCTCTTAATACAACATCCGATTTAACTCCGCGACCATTCATTTTTTGGAAAATTTGATTATCTAAAGCATCTAAACTAATATTCAATCTGCGTAATCCTGCGTCATATAATTCTTGCGACTGTTTGACAAGCAATACCCCGTTCGTTGTTAACCCAATGTCTGTGATGCCCTCTATTTGATTAAGCTTGGAAATTAACAATGCGATATTTTTTCTCATTAACGGCTCCCCACCTGTTATTCTAAGCTTTTTAACGCCGAGCTTACTAAATATATTGGCCAATCTTTCAATCTCTTCAAAAGATAAAACTTCATCTTTATTTAAAAATTTGTAATCAGAACCAAATATTTCTGCCGGCATGCAATATTGACAACGAAAATTACATTTATCCGTAACAGATATTCTGAGATCATGCAGTGGACGTCTTAGTTTGTCTTTAACCATTCCTACAGATCAACTCCTATCTGACTTACATTTTTTTCATTGTATCATTTTCGCTCTATTATCACTAATAATGCGTGCTCAAAAAGGAGGATAAAAAGGACCAAGAATTTCGAGGCGGCGCAGTTTGAGCAGCGGAATGTATGCTTTTATATACATGAGCAGCGGAGAAACAAGCCAACGAAGAAATTCGAAGTGTCATTTTTATCGGGCTTTTTGAACATCCTCTAATAATGCGAATATGAGTAAGTGACAATATTCGAGCAATATTATAAAATAAACGTATTGTTCTTGAAGGGATGGAGATTGATGAAAAAGACGCATCTCCTTTTTATCTTATTCGTTTTTACGGCAATCTTTCTTACAACAAATAAACATTCGTATGCTGAAACAGTGCCTAATCCAGTCGGTGATATATATGTACAAGATTTTGCCAAGATTTTAAGTGCAGCACAAAAGAAAGAATTAATAAAGCTCGGTACATATCTGGATAAAGAGTCCGAAGCACAAATTGCTGTTTTGACCGTCAACTCCCTTGAAAAGGCTCCAATAGGGGAATTCGCTTCAAAAGCTTTGAAAGAGTATGAGTTAGGGAGTCAAACAGAGGATAACGGGGTTCTTTTGCTGTTTTCATTAAACGACCGCAAAATATATATTGAAGTAGGGTCGGGATTAAAAGATAGATTAAATGATAAAGTCATAGGCAAAATTTTGGATACCCACGCGTTGCCTTATTTAGAGAATGGAGAACTCTCACAAGCTATTACGAATACATATAAAAAGCTGTTTAATGAAGTTGGTGCTGAATACAAGCTTAAAAAGTCTGTAAAAACGGAAAGCTTCGAATATGGATATAATGACGGAAAGGGCCGTTGGTCACTCATAATCTTTTTATTCATAGTCCTTGGAATCATTTATTTAGATTATCGATTTTTAAAGGGTAAGATTTTAAAAACAACCTTAAGAATACTTGTTGTAATCATAAGAAAAATTGGAAGAAAATTATTAAAAAAGCGATCAAGAATATAAGGCTGTCTCTGGACAGCCTTATAATATTGCTTTTAATAGTAATTTTTTTAGAAGTGGGAGAAGCAGATTTGGCAACTCAGCAACTGTTGGTGCAACTAAACTGTATGGACCATAAATATTTTGGAAAACCTTCCGCTGTTCGTCCCCTACTCCATGTTGAGAAAGAAAAATATTGAATACTTCAATCCCTTTTTTTCTTGCCTCTGTAACAGCTTCATGTGTGTCCACAATCCCATTTCGGTCATATCCATATGCTGCTGGCTCCCCATCTGAAAATACGATTAGAAATTTTTGTTTTTCATTTCTTTTGAATAATCTCTCACTCATGATCCTTATCGCGAAGCCATCACGATTATCCTCCTCAGGTTCCAGTCCCATTATTTCAGGACCTGAATGAGACATTAAAGATGTTGGAAAATCAATAACTGTCTTAAAGTAGTTCGGTTGTCTCATTGTCGAGGCTTCATTGGCATCCTCCCAGAATCCTGTTACTTCATGTGGAACTCTTACTGATTTCAGTGCCTCATGAAACAATATAATTCCTTTTTTCGTCTCGTTCATTTTATCTTCCATCGACGCGGAACAATCAATAAGCAAGCTAAAAACAGCATCGATTTCCTTTGATTCATCCAATTTCTTATGAAAAACCCGAGGCTGTTCATCCGTAAAAAATCTAATCAACTTTCTATTTAACCTTCCGTATTGCAAATCGGAACGCGGTAAGATTTTTTTATGTTCTAACGTAAGATCAATCGATTTTTTCAAGCGTTTCTGGTAGACCTGAATGCCATTTTTTAATTGCTGATATTCAGATATTTGTTTAGTAGAAGGTGGAAGCTTAGATAAAAAAATTGCCTCAGCATGTTTATTTTCTACACCATATGGTGCGCTCCTTTTATTTCCTTCCATCTCTATTTTATTTTTTGTCTCTAAATTTGAAAAATCCTTATTTGACGTTTTCTTTGCGGATCCCTGAACGATGGCTAATGCCTGATCCCCAGCTTCCCCTTCTCTTGCCTCATTTGTCAGCATATCCGTTTTTGTCCCTTGATCTAAATTAAATTGGAGGAATACTTCACCGGGTGTTTTCGTCTCGCGGTGCCAAGTTTTCAGTTCTTCATCAACTATATCTTCTTTACCGCTGCTTTTTTCATCTGCCTCATCGTCGTTCACAAGTGGGTCTTTTCTTAGTAGATCGTCGTAAAACATCTCTTGCTTTTCAATTGTCTGTAAAGAAAGATGGAAATATTCATTCACCATATCCCGATTTGTATTTTCCTCTAGCAACATCACCATTGATTTACAAATTTCAGCTATTTCATGAGTTGAAGCGGCATCATAAAAACGTTCAATTCTACTTCTAATTAATGGCAGAAATGACTCAGCATTTTCATGTAAATCAGGTACAGCAAAAATAGGTGTGTCGCTATTCATCATTAAATATATTAAGTTATAAATGGCATCAAGAAATAGGCTTCTTTCTGTATTCACTTTTAACTGGGTTTCAAAATAATTGTTGTAAATTTCACGTCTTATTCGAAATTCTTTCGTCATTCCTGGACGAATTTTCTTACATATTTCTTCTATTCTAATATCTTCAGCAAGGACAAAAAGCTGTTTCGCAAAGCGGGGAATTTTGGTTGCATCACACCAATTTCCGTAACGGACAATGACTTGATCCTCTGTATAATACATATTTCCGAATGCCCGTAAAAAAACATCACTTTTCATTCCGGCCCGCATAATCATTTCAGGACGATGATTCCAAAAATGACTGACATATATTTTCTTTTCATCTTTACTAATATATGAATGGACACGAAACTCTGTAATGTATTCTTGATCTTTCGCCAAAGTTTTTGTCAAATCGGCCAATTCCATTAATAATAACGAATCTATTTTCTCGTCATTAAAATCGATAAATCGATACATATTCACATGAGCCACCACCTATACAAATAAAGTTTGCGCAATATTCATGACAGCCGCTTTTTCTCTTTCCTCCTCTAATTTATCTGCAATCCCTCTTTTGACTGCACGCAAAGGCGGCATATAGGAAGCTAGGTCACATGTATCAATTAAAGCCCTGATGGAGGCAGCTTCTTCCGGAATTTGCCCATTTCGGACTTGGGTAATTAAGTCTTCAGATAAAATGATAAATTTCTCAATCATTGCATGATCTTTTAAGATGCTCTCATTGTAAAGGACCTCTTTTAATATATCGCCTTGAACATATGGTACTTCAATAACGACAAATCGATTTTTCAACGCTTCGTTTAGTGGAACAGTGCCAATATATCCTTCGTTAATAGCAGCAATGACTCCAAAATGATTTTGCGCTTTTGCAACAATTCCGGTAAATGGATTAAAAACCATTCTCCGATAATCCAATACACTATTTAAAATCGGCAATGTTTCTGGTTTCGCCATATTGATTTCATCGATATACAATAAATGTCCTTTGTTCATCGCCTTTATGACTGGACCAGGCACGAATTCAATCGTATTTTTCCCATCCTTCTGGCCAATCGTTTTAAAACCAAGCAATGCCTCTGCATCCATATCAACGGAGCAATTAATACTATGCATTGGCTGATTGAAAATAGTAGAAAGTGTTTCCGCCAATTTAGTTTTACCAGAACCAGTCGGTCCTTTTAACAGCACATTTTTTCCTAACGATAATGCAATTACTGCATCGGTTAATATATCATCATCTGCTGAAATAAATCCTTCTTTTCCAGTTATTTTTTCGTTATTATTTGAAAAAGCAACTCGTCTTTCGTCAATCAAGTTTTTTATTTTGTCGGGTATGCTCATAATGATGTTTCCTTTCTTCATCTATTCAAAATTGTATAGGAGTAAATAGTATTAATCACGAAAATAAATTACGCATATGTTTTCATCCATTAACATTTTAACAAAATAAATCATTCGTTTCGCGTTTTAGTCCTTATTATTTCACAAAATATCAATAGAAAAGTAAAATAAATGATTCTCTTTCATGAAAAATATGCTAAAATAAAAGTAGATATTGTGAAGTATTTCACAATATCTAAATACACTATTTTGAATGAGGGTGACCATGATGGAAAGAATTTGGCAAGGCTTTTGGCAATTATCTGATCCTAAAATTTGGATTGCATCAACAATACCAATGTTTATTGCTGCTGCTTTGTCTTATGGTTATACAAGAACAATAGATATTGGCTGGTTTGTACTTGCCCTTCTAGGAATTTACTTAATTGAAATTGGTAAAAACGCTGTAAATGAATTTGTTGACTATCAAACTGGAGTGGATCGTTTTATTACAGAAGACAAGAGAAATCCTTTCAGTGGAGGCAAAAAAACGATTGTAGATGGAAAATTAACCATGAAAGAAACGATGGTTATTGCAGTCCTTACCTTGCTTGGAGCTTTAATCATTGGAATATTCATCACAATATTAAGAGAACCTTCAATTTTTTGGGTTGGTGTAGTTGGACTCGCTCTAGCAATCTTCTATAGTGTTCCACCTTTCAAATTGAATTATCGCGGCATGGGTGAGCTTGCGGTAGGTTTAGCATTTGGACCATTAATTATGTGTGGGACATTTTTATTACTTACTGGAACTTGGAACTGGTTAGTTTTAATTGCTGGTCTTCCTGTCGCATTTTTAATTACAGCTGTTCTTTGGATAAACCAATATCCAGATTATGAAGCCGATATAAAAGGTGGGAAACGTAACTGGCTAGTTAGGATTGGGAAAGAAAACGGCGTCATCATTTATGCACTCTTATTTATCGGAGCTTATGTAAGTTTAGTGTATCTAGCCATTTTATATAAAAATCCAATTTGGTTGTTAGGCTTAATTAGTACACCACTTGCCGTTAAATCTATTAATATCACAAAAAAGCAAAAGAATAACATTCCAAAGTTATTGGAGGCCAATCAAAAAACGATTCAAATTTATATTATTACTGGAATTGCAATGACCATCGCCTCTATTTTAACGTTTAACATTTAAAAACCGGGCAAAAACTCGCCCGGTTCTTTTTGTTGCTGAGGAAATAAAATTGAACTTTGTGGACAACTTTCAATGCGTGAAGTTTTCGTCTAGCGCAAGCAGCCTAGCGACTAGCAAGCTTTTATCGTCCGTGTATTTCGACTCATCCTAGAATTCTCGTCTCGTTATTTCTAATCGTATCACTTTTTTGATAATAGTATAAACCCCTACCCAATTTCTTAATATTATCATCTGTTTTCTTAATTGTATTCATGAAGGTCGTCATGTTTGCAATTCTAAAGCCAGTTCTTTCTTCAATTTGTTTCTGGAGAACCGAGCCTCTTATAGGTGCATCTTGCTCTTTTAATATCGTGATGGCAGTTTCTCTCATTTTTGTAGTCTTACTTCTTCTAGAAGGGCGGCCTTTTCTAGTTTTGGGAGCATTTTCCGAGATGTTTGAAGGCGTATCAATCATTTTATTATGAGAGTCTATATAATGTATTTTTTCAGTAGTTGTCTTCTCACTCTCTGACTTAGCATCTAATTCTCTAAGTCTATTGAAAATTTCGGCTCTTTCTTTTTGTAATTTTGAAAGTAATTTCTCTTCTGCATCTTTCATTTGTTCTAATCTCATTTTTAAAGCTAATCTTTCATTAAACATTTTTCCGCCCCCTCACTTAACGATAAACTTTCTAAATTGAGTGTATATTTTTAATTATAATTTACTAGAGTAATAATAGTAAAGAGTATAAAAAAACAATTTTCATCTGTTAACTGAAGGAAACTGTCGACTTATAATCGAAAATGTAAAATAATGTTCTAAACTATCAGAAAGTTTTAGTTGTTTTTATTAGATTATCCTAATAGAATTAAGGTTGGTAACACTTCTAGCTAGAATCTCTCTACAAAATTTATTAAATTTTAGGAGGTATTCAATGAGCCAATTGACAGTGGAAGTAAACGAAAAGGTGCAGAAGTTCTTGCATGGGACAAAAAAGTTATATATCAATGGTGAATTTGTTGAAAGTGCATCAGGTAAAACGTTCGACACTCCCAATCCTGCAACTGGCGAAACGTTGGCTACTTTATATGAAGCCGAGCAAGAAGATGTGAATCGTGCTGTTCGCGCAGCAAGAAATGCTTTTGATGACGGACCTTGGTCAAGAATGAGTGCTTCAGAAAGAAGCCGTCTTATGTACAAGCTTGCAGACTTAATGGAAGAAAATAAAGAGGCATTGGCGCAATTAGAAACACTTGATAACGGAAAGCCTATTCAAGAAACAACAAATGCAGATATCCCACTTGCCATCGATCATATGCGCTATTACGCAGGATGGGCAACAAAAATTACTGGGCAAACGATCCCGGTTTCTGGGCCATTTTTTAATTACACACGTCATGAACCTGTTGGAGTAGTCGGTCAAATTATTCCGTGGAACTTCCCTCTATTAATGGCTATGTGGAAATTAGGAGCTGCGCTTGCTACAGGTTGTACGGTTGTATTAAAGCCAGCCGAACAAACCCCACTATCCGCATTATTTTTAGCTGAATTAATAGATGAAGCTGGTTTTCCTGAAGGAGTTGTAAATATCATACCAGGTTTCGGTGAAACTGCTGGTCAACCATTAGTCGACCATCCTGATGTAGATAAAATTGCCTTTACTGGTTCTACAGAAGTCGGTAAATTAATCATGCAAAGAGCCTCTAATTCTTTAAAGCGTGTAACTCTTGAACTGGGGGGAAAATCACCAAACATCATTTTACCTGATGCCGATTTGACCCATGCCATTCCAGGAGCATTAAATGGCGTTATGTTCAACCAAGGGCAAGTATGTTGTGCGGGTTCACGCGTATTTATTCAGAAAAAACATTTTGATAATGTCGTCGCTGATATGACTTCACATGCTCAAAGTATTAGGCAAGGAGCAGGACTTGATGAAAATACTCAGATGGGTCCTCTCGTTTCTGCTGAGCAGCAAAATCGAGTATTGAATTATATAGAAAAAGGCCTAAATGAAGGGGCTGAGTTGTTAACAGGGGGACAAAAACCGCGCGAAGAAGGATTTTTTGTTGAACCTACCATTTTTGCGGATGTAAATGATGAAATGACTATCGCAAAAGAGGAAATTTTCGGCCCGGTAATTGCTGCCCTTCCATATGAGGATTTAGACGAAGTAATCAAAAGGGCAAATAATAGTGATTATGGTCTTGCGGCGGGGGTTTGGACGCGTGATGTAGCTAACGCACACTACATCGCAAACCGTCTGCGTGCCGGAACGGTATGGGTCAATTGTTACAATGCGTTCGATGCAGCTTCTCCATTTGGTGGCTATAAACAATCAGGAATAGGACGAGAAATGGGTTCCTATGCACTTGATAATTATACGGAAGTAAAGAGCATTTGGATTTCGATGAACTAACAATATTGAAGAAATACAGTGTATAAAAAACTGTATTTCTTCTTTTTTTAATGGTTATTGCTTTTCTTTTATCAAATTAAAGGTTACAATTATTTGTATATAGAGAAAAATCCAATTTCACGAGGAGGTTTTTTTACTGGCATGAAAATCATGAGTAATGAACTGCTAGTTGCTGCCTATCGAGATGCTAAAAAGAACGAGCAAGAGAGTGAATGGATAAGATTATTAAAATCAGAAATGAAAAAACGTGGTTTAAAACCATAATATTTTTATAGTGATTCTCTATGAAACTTTAACTTTATGATAATGCGTGCTTAAACGTAAGCACGCTTTTTTAATTCTCTTCAATTCGTGGAGAAGCTGGATTACAGTCAGGATTTTGCGATTTTGTCGATTGTGCTAATTTTGTTAAGTAATAACATTCTTCTCGGAACATATGATCTGCCATCAGGGCGGGAAATGTTCCTAAGACTTGTTCCGATATTTCAAGTTCCAAAATTTCATTTAAGAATATTTGAAACGCTTCTATTTCCAATTTAGCCTCACTATTTAATCTCGCTAGTGCTGGGAATTGATAAATATGAGTCCGAAGGTATCCAGCAAATTCAACAGCTTTTAAATATAGATGCTCAAAATCCTTATTGAATGTTGCACTTTCATGCTTCAACATTTTTTCAGTTCCATCCATCTGATCTTGAATGGCACCTGCATGACCTGCCGCATCGCTTAGCCATAATAAGTGGTGATGCAACTCATGGGCAATCGGAGGTGATTCGTTTTTTGAAAAATAGCTTAAAATTCTTTCATATTCTTCAAGCTCATTAATCATATGATTTACAAATGTCGGCGATAAATGAAACTTAATTTTTTTGAACAACAATTTTTCAAGTAATGCCAATTTAAATTCTTTTAACTCTTCTGTAGCTGCTTTAACTTTACTCGTTAAGGTCAAAGCTTGTTCAATGTTTCCTAATTGTCTTGCCTGCTCTAATAATTGGTCAAATAAATTTTTGAACTTTTCCGCTGTTTTAATATCAGCAGTTTCTGATGGAGCTAAAGAATCCAAAATAAATCGTGAATGATCACCAAGTATCTGCAGCCAAAATTCATGTTCAAATTTTACTTCATTTAAAATAAGAGTCAAAGTAATGCCCTCCTTGTTTTTGCATTCAATTTAGCATATTCTATCTCCCCTGCATTTAATGAAAACTATTTTTCAGATCGGACATCCAGATTGAGACCTAAATGACATCGTTAACTTTTTTTACAATAAAAAAACGACCACCATTGGTCGTTTTTTTGTATCCATTAACCTTGTAATAAAAGGTCCTCTGGGTTTTCTAATAATTTTTTAACTGTTACGAGGAATCCAACAGCTTCTTTTCCGTCAATTACTCGGTGATCGTATGAAAGTGCGACGTACATCATTGGGCGATTTTCCATACGTTCAGCATCAATTGCAACAGGTCGTGTTTGAATTGTATGCATACCGAGAATTCCGACTTGAGTACCATTCAAGATTGGTGTAGAAAGCAATGATCCGAAAACTCCTCCATTTGTAATGGTAAAAGTTCCACCTTGTAGATCACTTAAAGCCAATTTATTATCTCTTGCTTTTTTGGCTACTGCTAAAATATCTGCTTCAATCTCTGCAAAATTTTTACGGTCGCAGTCGCGAATAACAGGAACGACGAGTCCTTCATCAGTTGATACAGCTACGCCGATATCATAAAACTTTTTCAAAACGAGTTCGTCTCCTTGCAGTTCGGAGTTGACTGCAGGATATTTTTTCAAGGCTGCAACTACAGCTTTAGTGAAGAATGACATAAAGCCAAGACGGACATCATTTTCTTCAAAGAATTTGTCTTTTTTACGTTTACGTAAATCCATTACAGCCGTCATATCAATTTCATTAAAAGTTGTTAGCATTGCTGCATTTTGTTGAACTTCAACAAGTCTTTTTGCTATTGTTTGGCGACGTCTAGATAAACGTACACGTTCAACTGGTTTTCCTTCTTCTTGAGAAACTGCAGGAGCAGCTTTTGGTGCCGGGGCTTGCTCAGCAGACTGCTTTGGCTGATTAGAATAAGATGTAATATCTTGTTTTCTAACACGGCCAAGCGGATCAACAGTCGGAACCTCGCTTAAATCGATTCCTTTTTCTCTAGCAAGCTTACGAGCTGCCGGAGAAGCGATAGGTCGATCCTTTTTCTCGGTGTCAGCCTTTTCTTGAACTTGCTCATTTTTTGGTTCTTCGGCAGCTACTTCTTCCTTCACAGGCTCTGCTGCTGGTTTAGCCTCTGCAGATTGCTCTCCACCCGCTTCTACGATAGCAATGACTTCACCTACTTGAACTGTATCGCCTTCTGCTGCTTTTAATTCCTTAACAATTCCAGATTCTTCGGAGATTACCTCCACATTGACTTTATCTGTTTCCAGTTCAACGATGTACTCTCCCTTTTCAACATGATCACCCGGTTGTTTTAGCCACTGAGCGATTGTACCTTCCGTAATTGATTCTGCTAATTCAGGTACTTTAATTTCAGCCACTTTGAATCCTCCTCTAATCTTTAACCAATCCAATTATCAATTTTAGTGTGTTGCTTCTATGATGAAATTATCTAGTAAAAGCTTCTTGGATGATGCGATTTTGTTCTTTTTTATGAATGGTAGGATCGCCTTCAGAAGGACTGGAACGTCTCCGTCTTCCTGTATATTTTACGTCTACCCCTTTAGGAGCTATTTCCCTTAAATATGGATCAACATGCATCCAGCCGCCCATATTTTTTGGTTCCTCCTGAACCCAAACAAGTTCTTTTACGTTTGGATAACGGGACAAAATATTTTCTATATCTTTATTAGGGAACGGATATAATTGTTCTACCCTTAAAATATGGAGCCAATCCAAATCAGATTCATTTTTCAATTGTTCTTCAAGATCAATCGCAACTTTTCCAGAGCAGAGTACAATTCGTTCTACCGCTTCTTTATTCTGACCAAGGCCTTTCTGTTCAAGCACTTGCTGGAAGCCCCCATCTGTCAGTTCTTTCACATCTGATGAAGCAAGTGGATGCCTTAGCAAGCTCTTTGGTGTCATGATGACTAGCGGTTTGACTCCATCTGATCCAAGAGTAGCAGCCTGTCTTCGTAATAAATGGAAATATTGTGCGGACGTTGATAAATTCGCAACCGTCCAGTTATTTTCTGCTGCACTTTGAAGGAATCTTTCCACTCTTCCACTTGAGTGCTCAGGACCTTGACCTTCATACCCATGAGGAAGCAACATAACTAAACCAGATTTTTGACCCCATTTCGCTCGGCCAGATGAAATAAATTGATCAAAATATACTTGTGCCATATTAGCAAAGTCACCAAATTGCGCTTCCCAAATGACGAGTGTTTCTGGAGCAAATACGTTGTAGCCATATTCAAATCCAACTACCGCAGCTTCTGTCAATGGGCTATTGTACACGACAAATGAAGAATTAACTCCTGAAAGATGGTGCATTGGGATATATTCTTCACCAGTTTTTTCATCGTGCAAAACAAGATTTCTTTGGGCGAAAGTACCGCGTTGAGAATCCTGGCCGGTAAATCGGATTGGCGTACCATCTTTTAATATTGATCCAAAAGCAAGTGACTCGGCATGTGCCCATTCAATCTTACTTTTACCATCGAAAATATTTTCTCTTCTTTTTAAAATCCGAACAAGTTTTTGGAATACGTTAAAATGATCTGGCCATTGCAATAGTTCTGAGTTGATTGTTTTCAGCTCTTCTTCATCTACATTCGTTTTATATTGCTGCAAGCCATTCATAATGTATTCCGGAGGATTCATGGCGATATCCTGATCTTCCTCTTTATTTAAAACAACCGAATCATATTCTTTTTGCAAACGATCTCGAACATCATTGTCGATTTTTACAACATCTTCTTTTGAAATTAAGCCTTTATCTATCAAGCGTTCAGCATAGATTTCTTTCACAGTTGGATGGCTTCTAACAATATTATACATCAATGGGTTCGTAACCATTGGCTCATCCGTTTCATTATGGCCAAATCTTCTATATCCTATTAAATCTATAACAAAATCTTTATGAAACTTTTGTCTATAATTATAGGCTAAGATGGCTGCTGCCAGTACTGCTTCAGGATCATCCGCATTTACATGAACAACCGGGATTTCGAATCCCTTTGCGATATCAGACGCATATTTCGTTGAACGTGAATCAGAGCTTTCTGTAGTAAATCCAATCATATTATTTGCAATAATATGGATCGTTCCACCAGTATTATATCCTTTCAGTTGACCCATATTTAGAGTTTCTTGAGTAATGCCTTCACCAGGGAATGCGGCATCTCCATGAACCGAAATGGCAAGACAACTAGCTACATCTTGCTCAGGATAACCAGATTTATTGCGATTTTCTTGAGCTGCGCGTGTATATCCATCCACAACTGGTCCCACTACTTCGAGGTGGCTCGGGTTATTGGCAAGTGTAATTCTTGTATTGGCTGTGCTTCCCCGCTTTAACCTGCGATCAGCACCTAAGTGATACTTAACATCCCCTGTCCAACCATATGTAATGCCGATTGAACCTTCAGATGGTATTAAATCTTTATTAGGAGCATGTTGGAATTCTGAAAAAATCATTTTATATGGCTTTTCAAGTACGTGTGCAAGCACATTAAGACGTCCACGGTGTGCCATGCCAATATTTACTGTTCTTGTTCCAGTTTCAACGGTCAAACTAATGATTCGATCTATTAATGGAATGAGTGTATCTACACCTTCAATAGAAAAGCGCTTTTGCCCTACAAACGTTCTGTGTAAAAACTTTTCGAAGCCTTCTATTTCTGAGAGACGATTTAATAAATTGATGCGCTCTTCTTTCGTTAATGAAGGGTAAAAACTCTCAGACTCAATTTGTTTCTGTAACCAGTTTTTCTCTTCTAACTCATGAACTTGATGATATTCGAACGCAAGTTTTTGAGTATATACTTTTTTCAAGTGGTTAATTGCTTCTAAACCATTCTTTAAATCGGATGGTGCATTCGGCGAAATAAAAGATGCCGGAACATGTTTTAAGTCTTCTTCCGTTAAGTTGTATTCAGATAGCTCAATTCTTCTATTTACTTTTTCTTTATTGTCTAACGGATTAATATCCGCGGTTAAATGACCATATGTACGAATATTATCTGCGAGTTTGACTGCTGCAACCATTTTACTAAGTAAGTTAGGATTTGTAGGAAGCTGGAAAGAAACATCAGCTTGCCCTTTCGTTGACTCTTCCTCAACAGCAAAAGTAGGAGCGCCCCATTGATCAAACAGTTGTCTCAAATCGGGCTCAACACTATCCGGATCTGTAAGATATTGCTCATATACTTCAATAACATAACCAAGATTTGGCCCCGAAAAATTATGCCAAGGATTCCCTTGATATGAAGCCTTTTTACTCATTAGTGATACGCCTCCACCATTTCAACCATAATTTTTTATTTTTCATGCATATTTCATAAAAATTTCGTGAAAAGCTCACAATCTCCATTTTATCATTGACAAACCGTAATATAAAGACTAAATGTAATTTTTCATATGAATTTAGCTATATATGTCGAATGTAAAATCTAGATTTCATTTATTGTTTTTTAACCATATCAATCTTACTATGATTACATAAAAAATCCAATGGTTTTGCTCGATAGTTTTTTATCGTGATTCCCACCTAAGCCTACTTAAGCATATATTGTGATAAAGAAATTCATGCTGGAGTGAGAATTATGTTTCCATGGGGGATGTTTCCTTTTAATGAAGATATTAAAAAGTTAACAGAACAATTGAATCCTTCAGATGTTCATTCATATGTCAACGATATGATGAAAAAACTAATGAATAATACTCCAATGGATAATATGCTTTCACCGCAGATGAATAATACGAAAGATACACAAAAATCAAATAACGAGGTCTCCGCTCAAGTATTCGAAACATTTGATGATGTATATGTCAGGCTGCATTTACCTCCAAACATTTCATTAAGTCAATTAAAGATTTTTCATACTTCTAACCAAGTCATTATTGAAAATTTATCAGGAGAAGGAAGTAAGCAGATTTTCACTCTTCCCAGCCTAGTCAAAAAAAAAGGAGCTACCGCTCAAGTAAAAAACCAAATATTAGAACTAAAAATTCCAAGACATGATGACCTTCAGTATACGGAGATTACTGTTTCGGAAAAGTTATAAACTTTTTATGGGCAAAAGTTTTTGAAATTTTTCTCTCATGTCGTTTGCGAGTTCTGGTACGGATATGGCATAAGTTATGTTTTCATAATTTTTACGATCATGAAAAAATAATTGATGCAGGATGGAAATACTCAAACCTGGATTAGGTCGTTCTTGCAGTTTAAGCTCTAAATCAGGTTTGATTTCCCCTTCTTTAAGAACTTTTGCAAAATAGCCAGACTTCCCTGTCCGAATAATTTCTTTTAACATTCCTTTCGTCCGATTCGAATGATCAATTGTAATACAAGGAATACGACCTTGGGTTATTTGAACAATTATTTCCCCAATCTGATAAATGTCTCCAACACAGACATCATTTTCCATCATATTTGCAACAGTCAAATTTTCTCCAAATGAAGGAATAGGTAAGGGTTTACCTGTTTGCTCCTCCCACCATGCATAGTGTTCAATAGGGTAAAAACAAACTGCACGATCTTTCCCTCCATGATTTCGTAAATCCGCTACCCCGTCTTGGTCAAATCCTCCCTTGCGAAGAAAAGCCTTTTGGACGGGCTGTTTTCTAATTGCTGTTTTTAACGTTTGACCAAATTGATTACTAATCAACTGTGGTCTCCCAATATTTACTGATTTTATAAACATCCATGATCCCTCCCAATTATGCTTTATGTATGTAAGGATAAAAAATTCCTATAGGTTAATATTAATCTTACTAAGTTTGAAAGGAAATTGCCATGGAATTAGTAAATAGAGATGAATTGCTTAACGGGAAGAAAAAGAATAAATGGGCTCTTGTAGCCATTGCCTCGATTCCTCTCATTATGACATTAGGAAACTCAATGCTTATTCCAATATTGCCATTAATGGAAAAGCAGTTACATATATCAAAGCTGCAATCAAGCTATATCATTACTGTTTATTCCATTGTTGCCATCTTTTTGATTCCAATTGCTGGGTTTCTTTCAGATAAATTCGGCAGAAAAGTCGTCATTATACCGTCACTTATAATTGCTGGTATTGGCGGTATTATATCTGGATGGGCTGCCTGGCAGCTGGATCATGCTTTTATTTGGATTCTTGTAGGTCGCATTCTTCAAGGAATCGGAGCGGCGGGAGCATTTCCTATTGTTCTTCCTTTAGTTGGTGATTTATATAAAAAGGAGGAAGACGTAAGTTCATCACTAGGTATTATCGAAACAGCGAATACATTCGGAAAAGTTTTAAGCCCTATCCTTGGAGCATTCATTGCCGGAATAATATGGTATCTTCCATTTTTCGCTATACCAATTTTTTGCATCATATCTTTAATATTGATCTTGTTTTGTGTGAAAAAGCCAAAAGATGATGATCATCAGCTCTCTTTTGGCAGATTTGTAAAAAATACAAAGAAAATTTTCTCAGAGCATTGGAAGTGGTTATTAGCTGTTTTTGTAATAGGAGCGATCATCATGTTTATATTGTTCGGACTTCTTTTTTATTTGTCATCTATTCTTGAAGACAAATATGGTTATGATGGAGTGAAAAAAGGATTTTTACTTGCAATTCCTCTAGCTGCTTTGTGCATAGCGTCTTTTATAACTGGAAAGACGATTAAAGATAATTTAAAAAAGATGAAATGGATTACTTTTTTTGGAATGATTTTAACCGGTGTTAGTGTTGCCGCTACGATGTTTTCTGATCGTTTTATTTATTTAATTGTCATCATTTTATTTTGTGGCATAGGCATTGGCGCCTCCCTTCCATGCTTAGATGCTATTTTGACTCAAAGTATAGAAAAAGAAATGCGGGGAACCATTACTTCTATTTTTAGTTCCATGCGATTTGCCGGGGTTGCTGCTGGACCTCCGATCGTCGCGATGTTAATGAAAGGAAACATAAGCAGTATGGTAATATTGTTAACCATCCTTAGTGCTCTAGCAGCATTATTGGCGTTTAAAGCAATTAAACCTAAAAGAGAAAAAAAAGTGGTAGAAATGGATCCAGTGATGGAATAATTGGGAAAACCTGTATATAATAAATGTATATTACGCTAAGGAGCGTGTTGGAAATGCCAGTAAATGTCTATATGAATTTCAATGGGAATTGTCGTGAAGCTGTAGAATATTACGTACAAGTTTTTAATCTGGGAGCTCCGGAAATTATGACTTTCGGGGATCAACCTCCACATCCTGATCACCCGAATACAGAAGAAATGAACAATTTAGTCTTGCATGCTCGACTGAACATTTTTGACAGTGATGTCATGTTTTCCGACACAATGCAAGGTATGCCTTTTACTGTAGGCAATAATATCACCTTAGCGATCGTCAGTAATAAATTGGATGAAATGAAATCTGCCTTTACGAAACTGGGTGAAGACGGGGAAATTACAATGGAGATGCAAGAAACGTTCTTTAGTAAGTCTTATGGGCAATTAATAGACAAGTTTGGTGTATGCTGGCAATTTAGCTATCAAGGCGATTGAATAAGTAATGATATGGAATGCTTTGTTGACATTCCATATCTTTTTTATTTAAACCAACCTTTACTTTTAAACCACACAAACATGCCTGTTCCTATTAAGAGCATTGCTATCAAAGTTCCAAAATATCCGTATTCCCATTCTAACTCTGGCATATTCACAAAATTCATCCCGTAAATACCGGCTATAAAGGTTAAAGGCATAAAAATAGTCGTAATCAGAGTGAGCACTTGCATGATTCGATTCGTTTGATGGGCGTTTAAAGAAAGATAACTATCTCGAATATCCGTTGTTAGTTCCCGATTTTCTTCGATCATTTCGGATAACTTTATTAAGTGGTTATGAATATCAGAAAAATACTCCATATTAGGTCGGATGTTCTTCAACCGTTCTGAATTAAGTATTCGATACAATAAATCCCTCATTGGAGAAACAACATGTCTTATTGAAAGTAGATCATGTCTCGTATCGTATAAATCTTGGAGCAGCAGCTTCATAGCTCTTCTATTTGAATTTTCATCGATATCATTTAACACGTCTTCGATTTTTTCCACAATCGGAAAGTAATTATCTACGATTTCATCCAGGACATGGTATAGCACTTGGATGGGATCCCAATGTTCAATATTGACTTCTTGTATAAGTCGATCCCAAACTTTATTAACTTCTATAGAGCTTTCTTGGTGAAACGTAACGATATAATTTTTTCCTAAGAAAAAATTTACTTCCTCTCTTATTAAGCTTTCTCCTTTTATTGCTTGGGCTACAAAAAAGAAATGGTCATCGTAATAATCTAATTTTGGCCTTTGAATAGTATTGATGCAGTCTTCAATCGCCAAAGGATGAAAATGCAAAGGATTTTTTAATAATTTTATTTCCTCCTCTGTTGGGCTATCAAAGTCCACCCAATACCAAAGGAAATCCCCTTCTAACAATTCCTTGACCTCGATATTTATTTGACGTTCATCATTTTTATTAATGGCAATCGTTTTAATCATTTTATTCACCTATTCGTAATAGCCCTTTTATAGTATTTTAACCTTTTTACTAGTGAGACACACTTTTTGCAAAGATATTATGAGAGCTACTATTCAACAGGATATGACAATTTTTTAATCTATTCATTTTTTTGTTGATATTCACAAACTCACATGCTATTATCAATATATACTATATTTAGTAGTCTAAAAGAAACTTAATACTATATATTGATTTCAAACGAGTGAAGGTGCCCATTCAGGGCTTAAAAGGGAATCCGGTGAGATGCCGGAGCTGTCCCCGCAACTGTATATGCGTACGAACGGGAAATACCACTGTATCGGTTTGCTGATACGGGAAGGACCCTACTAGGATGATGCATAAGTCAGGAGACCTGCCTTGCTTGTCTGAGTTTCAATTCTTCGGGGATTGAGAAGATGAAACGATAGTGAAAATTAGTTTCTTCCTTTTCCCTATCGTTTGATCCGCTCCATTCCCGGGGCGGATTTTTATTTTACAAAGAAAGGTGACAAAGATGACGACGATATTGAAAGAACAAGGAAATCGTTCATTAACATTTGATAGAAAGAGACTGGAGGGATTTATTAAAAGAGTCACTTCAATTAAGTCGGAGGAATTTAACGAAAAAATCTTCAGAAGTATAGAGTCAAAAGATGAGTATAAGGCGGAACATATCACCTCCCTCCTTATTAAAACGGCATTGGAAAATGTTGATGAAGCCAACACACAATGGACCTATGATGCTGCTAAAATCTATCTACAAAGCTTGTACAAAAAAGCAAGTGTCAACCGTTCTTACGATAAAGAATTAAAATATGGGGATTTTTATGGATTATTAAAAACATTAGCTGGGAAAGGCATCTATTCTCCTAATATACTAGAAAAATATAGTAGAGAAGAAATCATTGAGTTATCGAAATTAATCGAGCCTGATCGTGACTTACTGTTTGATTACATCGGCCTGCATACTTTGGCAACAAGGTATCTTGCGACAGATCATGAAAAAAATACATACGAACTTCCACAAGAACGTTGGTTAGTGATTGCCATGCATCTTATGCAGGACGAGCCCACGAGCCGACGGTCACAGCTAGTTGCGGAAAGCTATTGGGCATTATCTAATCTTTATATGACCGTTGCTACCCCTACCCTTGCAAATGCGGGACTTGCCCACGGACAATTATCGAGCTGTTTTATCGATACAGTTGAAGACTCTTTAATGGGAATTTATAACAGTAATACAGATGTTGCAAGACTTTCTAAAGACGGTGGTGGAATCGGCGTCTATATGGGAAAAGTCAGAAGTCGCGGCAGTTCAATCAAAGGCTTTAAAGGGGCCTCTTCTGGTTGTATTCCTTGGATTAAACAATTAAATAATACAGCTGTCAGTGTCGACCAGCTTGGACGCAGAAAAGGCGCAATCGCCGTTTATTTAGATGTATGGCATGCTGATATACTGTCGTTCTTGGATTTGAAGTTGAATAATGGTGATGAAAGACAAAGAGCACATGATATTTTTACAGGAGTTTGCTTGCCGGACTATTTTATGGAACAAGTGGAAAGACGCGGAGATTGGTACTTATTTGACCCTCATGAAGTAAAAAATGTGATGGGTTATGCCCTTGAAGATTTTTACGATGAGAAAAAAGGCGAAGGTTCTTTTAGAGAAAAGTATGAAGAATGTGTTGAAAACAATAAATTATCTAAAACAAAAATACCTGCTATCAAGATCATGGCTAGAATTATGAAATCACAGCTTGAAACAGGAACTCCATTTATGTTTTATCGCGATGAAGTAAATCGAAAGAATCCTAATAAACATAAAGGAATGATTTACTCAAGTAATTTGTGTACAGAGATCGCCCAGAATATGTCCCCTACTATTCAATATGAAGAAACAGTAGATGGCGATACAATCATCACATATAAAAAAGCAGGCGATTTTGTAGTTTGTAATCTCTCATCTATTAATCTCGGAAAAGCTATCCCAGAAGATGTTTTAGAGCGGCTTATTCCTATTCAAGTTAGAATGCTTGATAATGTAATTGACTTAAATACGATTGACGTTAAACAAGCGACAATAACGAATAAAAAATACAGAGCGATTGGATTAGGTACTTTCGGCTGGCATCACCTTTTGGCACAAAAAAGAATTAAATGGGAATCAGAAGATGCAGTAAAATTCGCCGATGAACTGTACGAGCGTATCTCCTTCTTAACAATTAAAGCGAGTGTAGAATTAGCGAAAGAAAAAGGTTCATATTCAAAATTTGCAGGCAGTGATTGGCAAACAGGTGATTATTTTAAACAGCGCGGATATTTAGTAAGTGAAAATGCTGAAAGTTGGAAGGAATTAATGAATGATGTTTCCGAACACGGCATAAGGAACGGATATTTAATGGCTGTTGCTCCTAACTCTAGTACATCTGTCATTGCCGGTTCTACTGCTAGCATCGATCCTATTTTTAAACCATTTTATCACGAAGAAAAGAAAGACTATAAATTGCCTGTCGTTGCTCCAGATTTGGACCATAATACGTATGATATTTATAGACGTTCAGCTTATATCGTAGATCAACGCTGGTCTATTTTACAAAATGCGGCAAGACAACGTCATATTGATCAATCGATTTCGTTTAACTTCTATGTACCAAATCATATTAAAGCCCAGGTAATGCTCGATTTACATCTACAAGCGTGGGATTCAGGCTTAAAAACAACATATTACGTCCGTTCGACTGCTTCGGACATTGAGGAATGTGTGTGGTGCGAGTCCTAATTTGTTATGCAAGTTTTAGCGGTAATACGAAAGAAACAGCAGAGTTGATTGCCAAGACACTCATGCAAGAACGATATGAAGTAGATTTGTATCGAATTGGGTCTGGAAAAATTCCGGATCCCTCCCTCTTTGATGTAATGATGATCGGTTCCTTTACATGGGCGAAAGGCGCAACACCTGAAGATGTAAAGGACTTTGTATATGAGATTGGCTATAAACCCCCTTATGTTTTTGTTTTCGGAACGGGAGATACACAATTTGGCGGCGATCATTTATTTTGTCAAGCTGCAGAAAAACTAGCGAAATTTTACAATTCACCGTATGAACCACTTAAAATTGAACAAAGTCCAAGAGGATCACAAGAATCAAAAGTCATTGCGTGGACGAAAGGAGTTATGAAACATTGTCAACAGTACTTAGTAAAGTCGTTGTTTTAGATCCGCTTAATCCGAATAAATCCACAGCTCTCTTTGGTGGGAGAGCGAGCGGAATACTGAATTGGAATGATCTTGCCTACCCACATTTTTATCAACATCGTGAACAAATTCGAGCACTTTTCTGGCGTGCAAGTGAAGTTGATATGTCAGCAGATATTAAGCAATTCCCTACTCTATCAGACGAGGAGAGAAACGCTTTTTTAAAAATTATTGGACTACTTGCAACTTTAGACGGACCGCAAACAGATATTGCAGCTAGAATATCGCACTATTCAACTGATCCGTCAGTAAAATCCATTATGGCTACAATTGCTGACCAGGAAAGCGAGCATAATCATAGTTACGCATATGTTCTTTCATCTGTAACGAATTTGATTGAACAAAATAACTCATTTGAGACGGGGCGAAAAGATGAGATTCTATTAAAACGAAACGAGCGGATTATGGAAGTTTATAACGAATTTGCATCTGATCCAACCATTAAAAATGTTTTAAAAGCAATGGTATATACTTCCCTTCTAGAAGGATTATTTTTCTACTCGGGATTTGCTTTCTTTTATAATCTTGCGCGAAATCAAAAAATGGTTGGAACTTCAACAATGATTTCATATATCAATCGTGATGAGCTGCAGCATGGCCGTTTTATAAGCGATTTATTTAGAGCAACGCTTGCTGAAAACCCTGAATACAACACAAAAGAGTTTACTGATTGGGTATACGATCAGTTTAGACATTCCGTAGAACAAGAAACGATTTGGAGTAGGTATGTTCTCAATGGTATTGATGGAATCGATTTAATAGAAATGGAAGGCTATATAAAATATCGCGCCAATAAGATGCTCAGACTTTTAGGTTTAAGTGATATTTATGAGGACTATACAGAAAATCCAATGAAGTGGATACGTGCCTATGTAGACAATTTCGATGATACAAAAACAGATTTCTTTGAGCAAAAATCACGCCAGTATACGAAAACAAGCGATTTGAACGGATTTGATGAGTTGTAATATAGTATGTAGTAATAACCACACGAAAAAAACTGCCCCGAGAGGCAGTTTTTTATTTGTGAACTTAATTATAGTTTAACAACGTTTTCTGCTTGTGGTCCACGTTGTCCTTCAACGATTTCAAATTCAACTTGTTGACCTTCGTCAAGAGTTTTGTACCCTTCTCCTTGAATAGCGCTGAAGTGAACGAATACGTCATTTCCGCCTTCAACTTCGATGAAGCCGAATCCTTTTTCACTGTTAAACCATTTTACTGTACCTGTTGCCATGCGTAAAAACCTCCAAAAATTTTTTAATATGTTACTCATATTTACGGTGTAAATAAAAATTCACATATTATAAGCAATACCCACAATTAGGAGTAGATATTCATTATAACATGCGAATTTAACTCCATACATATTCATTGATATTAAATAATACTAGGGTAATACAGGGTAAAACATCATGATCTTTTGGTAATTCAAAACAACGAAAGCCCTTCCTCTCTCCCGTCCTTACGGCTCCTAGACCGCGCCAGTGAGATTTGTATTAGCAAACAATGGTTGATACACAACCATTGGAGAAAAAGGATTCCATATCTTATACTAGATATACTTACTATTAAGTTCAAACTAATCATACATGAGATGTATGTAAAAAGCAAGAAAATGGGCAAAATCTTTTTTCGTCTTTTTTCGTCAAAAAGTCTTATGGCACAAGGGTTTAGTCGACATTACCAACTCGTAATCGTTCTAAGAACGTATATTAACTTTAAGTATTTTACCCATTTAAAATAGCTTTAAACATATATAAATATAGAAAATTTTATTCTTTACCTAAATCAAGCTTCTTTTTTTGAAGATCTTTTTCTTTTTGCAGGCTGCTTGGCAGCTGGCTTTGTTCTATCGATTGATGCTTGTAGAGCTGCCATTAAATCTGTCATTGGAGCTGCAGGCTCTTTTTCTTTTGCCGTGACAAGTTCTTTACCATTACGCTTCGCATCTATTAATTGCAGCACTTTATTTCTATACACATCTTCATATTTCTCAGGTTGAAAAGTAGTCGTTAATTGATCTATTAGTAAAATGGCAGTATCAATTTCTTTTTTAGAGACTTGGTCTTCTGCTGGAACATTAGGTACATCCGTTGCTTTTCGAACTTCATCTGGGTAATGAATCGTTTCCATTACTAATGTGTCATTATAAACTCTAATTACCGCCAATTGTTCTTTTGACCGAATCATAATTTTAGCAATACCCGCTTTTTCTGATAAGATCAAAGCTTTGCGTAGAAGTCCATAGGCTTTAACTCCCCCGCCATCAGGAGACATATAATAACTTTTATTGAAATAAATAGGGTCGATTTCGTTCAATTTAATAAAATCAATCATTTCTACCGCTTTTTCCCCACTTGCATTGCTAAGTTCTTGTAGTTCATCATCTTCCACGATTACAAATTTTCCTTTTGACACTTCATATCCCCTTACAATTTCCTTCGTGTCTAATTTTTGTTCACATGCAGGGCATACTTTTTCATATTTTATTGGCGTGTGGCATTTTTGATGAAGTGATCGAAATTTAACATCTTTATCTTCTATTGCCGCATGAAGCTTAATTGGTATATTTACAAGACCGAAGCTAATGCTTCCTTTCCACATCGTATTCACAATAATCTCACCTCTATTTACATTTACTTTAGTTTTTACTAATGAAAAAAATACATTCGCATAAAATACTGGAGTGACGATATTACTTTTTCGAGGTGTGTTTTCTGATGAAACCAATGCTACCTACTTTAGCCTTTCAACCTCCTCAGCATGGGGAATGGCTATATGAAATTAAATATGATGGTTTCCGTGGTATTCTAGAGTGGACAGAAGAGAGAAGTTTTTTATGGAGTAGAAATGGGAAGGATTTAATGCCTCAATTTCCGGAATTGGAGGATTTCTTACATAGTAAGCGAGATAAAGCTTCCGAACTACTCCCCCTTATATTAGATGGAGAAATTACTATACTGGAAAATAAACATAAAGCTAATTTTGGGCAGCTACAGATAAGGGGTAGAATGAAAACAAAGCAAAAAATAGAAGAGTCTTCTCGGATAAGACCATGTAAATATTTAGTTTTTGATTTATTATCCCAAAAAGGTGCTTCAACTGAAAATATCATCTATACAAAGAGAAAAGAATTGCTTTTATCTTTATGCGAGCAGCTCGGTTTTTCACTCCATCCAAATATGGGAGAAGAATCAATGGTTCAATATATACCTCCCACTTCAGACTTTTTTTCTATTTCTGAAACGATGAAAAATTCCATGAGTGAAGGCATCGTCGCTAAAAAGACGAATAGTTTATGGGAAGCTGGCAAAAGAACAACTTCTTGGATCAAAATAAAAAATTGGAAAACAGTGAGTTGTTTTCTGACAGCTTATGATCAAAATAACGGATTTTTTTATGTAGGGGTATTTAAAGATCAAAAGATTTTTTCTTTGGGCAATTTTATTAACGGAATGGATTTAGAAACTAAGACGGCACTGCGAAAATCCATCATCGAAAACGCTCAAGAAAAAAACGAGGATATTCTTTATATTCACCCCGGCATTTGTATCGACTTGCATTATATCGAATGGAATGGAGAACAGCAGCTGAGGGAACCTTTTTTTAGTAAAATCCGTTTTGATCTACATCCGGATGATTGCACATACGAACAATTTTTAATTGCAGATGCAACTTTTCCGCAAGACATTTTGATTACCCATCCAGATAAAATTTTATGGCAAAATCATTCCGTCACAAAATTAGATTTCCTGCGTTATTTAAGAAAATGCTCCTCGATGATGCTGCCGTTTTTAAAAAATCGTCCACTAACGTTAATTCGAGCCCCACATGGAGAATTTGGCGAATCGTTTTATCAAAAAAATAGACCTGATTCAGCACCAGATTTTGTGGATTCATATTTACATGAATCAAATGAGATGATTGTTTGCAATAATTTGAGGACACTTATGTGGCTAGGTAATCAATTGGCAATTGAATATCATATTCCGTTCCAAACGATCAATAGTCCATTTGTAAGTGAGATTGTATTTGATTTAGATCCTCCATCTCGTGAGGATTTTCATTTAGCGATCAAAGCCTCTTTAATTTTGAAAAAAATTCTTGATTCCTTTTCATTGACTTCATTTGTAAAGTTATCAGGAAATAAAGGAATGCAAGTTTATATACCACTTCCTAATAACAAGTACACTTGGGAAGAAACTCGTGTTTTTACTGAATTTGTTGCACAGTTTATGATTTCTTACGCCCCTGATTCTTTTACGATAGAAAGATTAAAAAAGAACCGTGGTGGGAAGCTTTATTTTGATTATATTCAGCATGCGGAAGGAAAAACAATTGTAGCTCCATATTCTGTTCGAAACCACTCAAATGGACTTGTAGCTGCTCCAATCTTTTGGCAAGAAATAAATGATAGCCTCAATCCTACTGATTTTACGATTAAAAATGTGAACGAAAGGATAAATAAATGGGGTGATCCTTTTTCATCTTTTTTTGCATGTAAAGAAGCCCAGCCTTTTGACAAAGCGTTACAAATGATTAGAGAAGGAAGACTCTTATAATCATTGTAAAAAAAGGGCTAAGCATACGAATCGTTCATAATCTTTAATATTCGAATCCAATATGACCATTGGGGTAGAGGAAGAAAATAACTTTTGAAGACTCAACGGCATAATTCCTTGAGATACCGTCATGATCTTTCTTCCATTTTTTTTAATTACACACTGATAAGCAATTTTATGAATTTGATAACGGTCTCTTCCGTTATTTGCCCAAAATTCTCTTTTATCTATTTTCTTTGCATCAAAAACTAAACTTTGATTATTTGAATATACTTTTATTCCTTGATTTTCAATATGAACATTCCAAAGTAGATTTTTTTCATGATCCATAATCCTAAATATTCTACCATGGCGTTTGTTCATTTTCTTTTCTCTCCCCTTTACTTCCATCGCGGAATATCGGCATAATCCATTTCCTGTATATAACTTCCAATTATAAGTCGAGACTGGCGATGGCATAATCATAAAGAGAGTGGTGCTTTGCTGATTTAAAATACGTGGACTAGGCAAAGCATTGCTTTTAAACGCAAAATATAAATATTTAAGAAAAAAATAGAACATGAGAATCAATACAAAAATCCCCGCACCTACAGCAGGGAAAAATTGTGTGATTTTGATGCTTGGTAATATCACGATGATAAACACAACCGTGCATAATATAGTTTGGTGACTATATAAACGGGACATGCCTGTATAATAATCTTTAATATTCATGTGGCTCCCCCTGCTCTCCGTGTGAAATCATTATATGTCTGAGAGGACAAGGATATGCCGGTATAAATGTTTTATAAAAAATGAATCGTGAAAGGAATTTTATACGCTTGCCCATCAAACGCTTTTATAGCACCGATAATCGTAAAAATGGTCATAAGCAGGCCAATGATAGGCAATAGAAGAAACCCAATCAATACTAAACAAAGTAATCCTGAAACGATCAAATATATCGTATAAGATATTAAAAAGTTCAAGTATTCCCTTCCATGAAAATCGACAAGAGATGATTCATCTTTCTTCAAAAGCCATATAATAAGCGGGCCAATAAATGTTGAAAAAAAGCTTGTTATATAGATGGCGGCAGCAAATATTCTTTCATTTTGATCTCCCATACTTTCCTCTCCCTATACTTCATTGTTTTCATAAAATATACGCTTGAAACGAAAAAAAGTTTCATCGTTTTATATTTTTTTATTTCAAGAATGCTGTCGAATTACATAGAAAATCGTCACTATTTAGATGAAATTTACTATTTTCAAATAGTGTTTTTTTTTGTATGATGTCATTAGAAAATCAAAAATAAAATACAGCTCATAATTGAGGGAAGGCAAATGGTGCGCCACCTATCCGAAACACGGAAGGTCCTAGTGGGTTCGATTCCCACCCCGAAATTTTTTATGCAAGTTTAAAAAATTTCGAGGGTAGGAACGAGGATTGCGGGACTGCCCTACTGGAGGGGTTCAAATGCTCAAAAAGCGAGAATTGAATGGGCATGAATGTCATGTTTTATTTGAACTGATGACGCACCCGGATGTCTTCCCTTTCGTACGTCAAAAAGCCGACTCTTTTGAAGAGTTTATGTTTATGACTAAACAAACAATTGAAGCTGAGGAACGCGGAGAAATGATTTCAAGAACGATTCTTGACGAATGGGAAAATCCTATCGGGACGATAAGTTTATATGATATAAAAGATCAAGCAGGATTCTTAGGAACATGGATGGGGAAGCCATACCACGGTAAAGGCTATAATAGCTTAGCGAAGGAAGCCTTTTTCCAGGAATTATTTTATGAAAAAGATATTTTGACTGTTTTTATGAGAATACGTCAAAAAAATATACGTTCAAGGAAAGCGGCAGAAAAACTTCCTTATACTGTTAAGGCAAATGATTCGCGTTCGTTGATTTTTCAACAATTAAATCAAATTGAGTATATTTATGATTTATATGAGATACCAAAAGACTTATTTACTATGAATTTTATGAGGCAATCTTCTGAACAAGCAGAACTGCAGCCACTTGAAGCATAACAGTCGGTTTCGTATAACCGGCTGTTTTTTATATGCTATAATTTATTGTATTAATGTCAGTAATGAGGGTAGATATGAAGCAAACATTTACAATAAAAGAAAAACTTCAGCAATTATGGATCATTTTTATTCCGATTTTAATCACCCAACTAGCCATGTTTTCGATGAGTTTCTTTGATATTATGATGACCGGAAAGTATTCTGCTGATCATTTGGCTGGAGTTGCGGTTGGTTCTTCCTATTGGGTACCTATAAATACCGGATTAAGTGGTATTTTATTATCGATTACACCTATTGTAGCTCATTTAGTTGGGGCCAACAAAAAAGATAAAGTACCATTTTCAGTATTGCAAGGGGTTTATGCTGGTATTGCCATGGCTCTCCTTATTATCATTATTGGTTTTTTTATTTTGAATCCATTGTTAAATAGTATGAACCTGGAAAATGATGTACGGAAGGTTGCAAAATATTACTTAATTTCGCTTAGCTTTGGGATCGTTCCTCTATTTGTTTACAACGTTTTACGCTCTTTTATTGATGCCTTGGGGAAAACGAGAGTCACGATGGTTGTTACATTATCTTCCCTTCCTATCAATGTAACACTAAATTATATTTTGATTTTCGGAAAGCTTGGATTTCCAAAAATGGGCGGAATTGGAGCAGGAATTGCTTCAGCTGCTACGTATTGGATCATTACTTTTATAGCTATATGGATCATTCATAGAAAGAAACCATTTATCGAATATAACATATTCCATCGTTTCCCTAAGATCTCTTTTAGTAAATGGAAAGAAATTTTTTCTTTAGGTGTACCGATCGGATTATCCATTTTTATTGAAACGAGTATCTTTTCGGCTGTCACGCTATTTATGAGTGGTTTCGGCACGAAAGTCATAGCCGCCCATCAAGCTGCACTGAATTTTTCTTCGTTCATTTATATGATTCCGCTGAGCATCTCCATGGCATTAACCATCTTGGTAGGTTTTGAATCAGGAGCAAAAAGATTTAGAGATGCCAGGCATTATAGTTATCTTGGAATAGGTGGAGGAATTACCATTGCCTTGATAACCGGGACACTCCTCTTTATTTTTAGGAGTGATGTAGCTTATTTGTACAGCAATAACCATGATGTTGTCATCCTAACTTCGAAGTTTCTCCTGTTTGGAGTGTTTTTTCAATTATCTGATGCAATCCTTGCACCGATTCAAGGGGCGCTTCGAGGATATAAAGATGTTAATGTAACCTTTATTATGGCATTAGTATCTTTTTGGGTTATAGGATTGCCGTTAGGATATATATTAGCCACTAATACGGGATTAGGCCCTTTCGGATACTGGCTTGGTTTAATTACTGGATTGGCAATTGGCGCCATTACACTTTCATCTCGTTTAATTTATGTTCAGAAAAAACAAATGAGAATACAAAAAAGCGAACTTGCGTAACCTATTAGATAGGCTGCGAGTTCGCTTTTTCATTATTATTTTCCAATGAATTGTTGTGTCCAGTAGTTACCGTTAGCAACATATCCTACACCGATATGTGTGAAGCTGCTATTTAGAATATTGGCACGGTGGCCTTCACTATTCATCCAAGCTTTAACTACTTCTTGAGGAGTTTGTTGTCCCATTGCAATGTTTTCACCAGCTGAACGATAAGTGATGCCAAATTTCTTCATCATATCAAATGGTGATCCATAAGTTGGGCTCGTATGGTCGAAATAGTGATTGGCAGACATATCTCTTGATTTTTCTCTTGCAACTTTGCTTAGCTCGATATCTACTTTAAGTGGAGCAAGACCATTCTTAGTTCTTTCTTGGTTTGTCAAATCTACAACTTGCTGTTCAAAAGCACTCAATTGAGAATTCGTTTGAGTTGCTGGCTTTTGTGCCGGTTTTTGAGCAGGCTTTTGTACCGGTTGTTGTGCTGGTTGTTGAACTGGCTTTTGCACCTGCTGTGGTTGTTGTACCGGTTTTTGCTGAACTGGCTTTTGAGCTGGAGCCGGCTGCTTTACAGGTTGTTTTTGTGTGTTACTTGATGGTGAAGGCTGAAACTTAAAGATTTGATTTAAATCTATATTATATTGCTCCAATACCTTGGACACATCTTGGCAATTTGATGCATTAATTTGATAGTAAACTACTTTTGTATTGTCAGGTTGAAAACCTGCTGCATCTGCTTTTCCAGTTGTAAATGGCGCTGCGAGTAATGCGGCGGCTGCAACAGTTGACATGACTAGTTTTTTCATTCTATTTTTTCCTCCCTTTAATCTCTCATTTCGTTTTGCATGATTATATTAACATATGTTTTTATGTAATATTTAAGGGAGGATTTGCCAGAGAGCTATTTTTCGTGATAATATGAATCGTTTTCATTGTTTTTTTTCTATCATTCTAATATTCTAGCAACCTTTCTTCCCCTTCTTGATCATGGCTTTCATTAGCGCTTTTACCATTCTTCATCCCTTTTTACCATAAACTACAAGAAAGAGCATATTGACAACTTTTTAAGATCCTTCTTTTATTACTAATGTTACAAATGTGTTTCTAGATTTTCTACTATCCTAAATAAATAATCTGTACGGTTTTGGTTAACCTATTTGTAAAATTACAATAGGAGGTCTTAATTTGAGTACTCGATATTGCTGTCCTAATTGTAAAACTAATCGTTCACGCTTCAATATTATTGAACAAAATGCATATCCAGTAAAATTGGATCCACAAACTGGAGAAACGATTGAAAAATATGAAAATGCAGCAGACGCGGGACCTTTTCATACTGTTTATAACGGCCCAGAAAGAAGAGTCCAATGCGGTTCTTGCGGACTAATAGAAGACGAAAGAACATTTGTCAAATTTGCAGAAAGGTAAGAACAAATGCCCAAGCGCCTGAGCTAGACAGAAAAAAGGACTCCAAAAATTGGAGTCCTTACTTAATTATTTATTAGATTTAGTTAACACTTCGATTGCTTTCTTCACTTGCGGATCATTCTTTTGAATATGCTCGCTTAGCTTATTCATTAATTTTACAGTAGTTTCTCCGGTTAAAATACCATCCTCTTTGAGCTTTTCAGCTTTTTGAAATTTTTTCACGGCTTCCTCTGTTTCGGAATCATAGAAACCATCAATTTTACCGGGCTTATATCCTAAAGCATTCAGCATTTCTTCTGCAGATTTAACGTCATTAGATGAAGACGACACTTGTAACTTTTTATCAGGATCGATATAGGATACATTCGCATATTCAGGCAAAGAAACTTCATAGTTAGGCTCAATTCCTTTTTTATGGATCCAGTTGCCGTCAGGTGTTAACCACTTTGCCATCGTGTACTTTACATTTGAACCATCATTAAAATTTTGGGCCGTTTGAACAGTTCCTTTTCCGAACGACTTCTCTCCGATTAAAGGAATATTGGATGATTCACTTACAGCGCCTGCGAGAATTTCTGATGCGCTTGCACTTCCTTTATCGATCAACATGACAGTAGGAACGTCAATTTTCTTTCCTGATTGGGCAACTGTTTTTTCTACTGTTCCATCACGGTATTCGACTTGGACAATATTTTCCCCTTCAGGAACGAAGAGATTTGCAATCTCGATAGCTTGATCTAGTAGCCCACCAGGGTTTCTTCTCAAGTCAATAATGAGAGATTTCATTCCTTTACTTTGCATTTCCTTCATAGCTGTAGCTAAATCGTCAAACGTATGCTTGGAGAAGGTCGTAATTTGAATCTTAGCTACACCATTATCTAACATTTCCGCATAAACCGTATTGATAGGAATATCATCTCGAGTGATTGTCATTTTTATCATTTCAGGATTTTCCGGTCGCTGGATCCCTAATGTTACTTTTGTTCCTTTTTTTCCTCTGATTAGTAGAACAGCTTCATTCGCAGTCATTCCTTGGATATTTTTATCGTCAACAGTGATAATCTTATCGTTCGGCTTAATACCCGCTTTTTCTGCTGGCGACCCTTTTATTGGCGAAACTACTACGATGTCTCCATTCAGCTCTTGGATTTCCGCACCTATGCCTTGAAAAGATGCTGCTATACTTTCTTGAAACTTTTCATTTTCTTCCTTTGTCATATAATCGGAATAAGGATCATCAAGAGCTTTTACCATTCCAGAAATGGCTCCGTCGATTAATTTCTTATGATCTACTTTTTCAAAATATTTATCGTCCAGCATATCGAAGGCTTTATATAATTTGCTGAATTCTTTCCTTTCTTGTATGGCAACTGTGGCAGCTTTTTCATCTCCGAATGAAAGTGCTGCCAATGTTATGCCGGCAGTAGAAAAAACAAGTAGGAAAATGAGCATGATAAATTTGAATTTCTTTATACGGATATAACTATTTTCCTCAGAATGATGTTCTATTTTTTTTTCTTCTTCCATTTTCTTCACCACTTTCATTTCAGCAACCGAGACTTTATGATATATCTTTTTATAAATTGTACTGCAATTTCTTTATTTTATCAGCTATTTTTACATTATTAAAGAAATAGTATCATTACTGAAAAAAAGCCAAGCTTTCTCTATGCCACAATACATCCTTCGAGAAGCTTGGCCATTTAAATATTATAATTTATGGACTTCCTCGAAAAACTCTTCAAGCGTCCAATTGTTTTTATAAATAATTTGGGCATTTTTCTCTCCGACATAGCGAAAATGCCATGGTTCATATTGATAACCAGTTATATCTTCTTTTTCTTTTGGATAGCGAAGGATAAAGCCAAAACGGTGAGCATTTTCTTTCAGCCATTTCCCTTCTTTTGTTTCTCCGTATTCTTCAGTTAATAAATACTGTACACTTTCGCTGGATATATCCATAGCTAGTCCAGTTTGGTGCTCACTATTTCCAGGATTAGCTACTGCTTCTAGTGCTTTATCCTTTCCTACTTTCCCAATTTCATTGTTAAAAAGGGATTCCTGCCTCTTATAGGAACGATATCCAGAAACAGCAAAGAGGTTAATGTCTTCTTGCTTGGCAACAGAAAACATTTTCTCAAGCGCTTTAGCCGCATCTTTTCGTAGATAGCTCTTTTCAATATCTTGGTCGCCAAACGAAAATGGTACGTCAGGTCTGACTAGATCATCTGGTATATATGTGCCAGGCAAAGCGAATTCCTTATTGACCAATGCTAAAATATTATCGGCATTGACAATCTCTTTCACTCCGTTTACTTCTTTGATTTCATTAAAGAAGGCAGCTTCAAGTTCAATCGATGACCCATCTCCTGATATATTACTTCCATAATTTTCTTTCGTTTGTTCATTCTTTTCTCTTAAATGGGGATTTTTCTCAGCTTTTTCCTCTGGCTTTTCATTAATAAAAGGAATTTTGACTGAGCAGGCAGAAAGAAGAATTGCTGCAATGAATGTAATGATAATTTTTTTCATAGTTACCCACATTTCTTTTTTCTTCAAATAGTTTGAATTACGAATCTTTAATTGCTGCTTCTAACGCCACTTCAATCATATCATTAAAAGTTGTCTGTCTTTCTTCAGCAGAAGTAACTTCCCCAGTTATGATATGATCGCTGACGGTTAATACGGATAACGCTTTTCTTCCGTATTTTGCAGCAAGTGTGTATAGAGCGGACGTTTCCATTTCCAATGCAAGAATACCATATTGTGCCCATTTCTCATGTTCTGCATTGTCATTGTAAAACATGTCAGCAGTAAATACATTTCCTACTTTGACATGCAGTCCTTTCTCTACAGCTCCATCATAGGCATTTTTCAGTAATTCGAAAGATGCTGTTGGAGCATAATCAATCCCATTAAACGTTAAGCGATTCATTTGTGAGTCAGTAGATGCAGTCATGGCAAGTATTACATCACGAACTTTTACATCCTTTTGAATGGCTCCACAAGTTCCAACTCTAATTAATTTTTGAACACCATAACTTTGCATTAATTCATTAATATAAATAGATATAGAAGGAACTCCCATTCCTGTACCTTGTACTGATATTCTTTTCCCCTTATAAGTACCAGTGAAACCAAACATATTTCTAACTTCATTATAACAAACCGCATTTTCAAGAAATGTTTCAGCTATGTATTTTGCTCGTAATGGATCACCTGGCAATAAGACTGTTTCAGCAATATCTCCTTGTTTCGCCGCAATATGAATACTCATGAATAACCCCTCCTAAATCTTTTAACCAACGCAAACATCCGACGATTAGAAAGATGCTTCGCTATTCTCTATACCATTCTAATTCTTTCAATCCTTCGTTGCAAATTTTGTTGAAAAAAATTCTTTAAATGCAGAAATTTAGACAATAAAAATACGCCAATAACTTTGGCGTTGAGTGTTATCTTTTTTTTTGGAGATTATTCATCCCACTCTTCAATAATACATTTAGAAATTAAATAATCAAAAGTGATATCAGCTAATTCTTCAGACTCTTGGATCGTTGGAGTATAACCCCTTTTAATAAGTTCATGATAGAAAAATTCAGCGATTTCCTCTGAATCAATAAATACTTCAGTTTCACGCATACCCTTCTCTCCCTTTCTGAATTTTCTATCTACATTTATTTTTTCTCAGCTTCTATATATAATTCCCAAACATGGTCAAAAAGGGCCAGTGTTGGTAAATAGTCTCCATTTAACTCTAAATAGCTCGTTAATTCATGATAATCATCCGAATGTTTGGGGAAGCTGTGATCTTTATATGCATCGTTCGCAAATTTGCTAATATCGTCTTTTAAATGTGGCTGCCTATATTTCATTAGAAAATGATAAAAAGATTTATTCATAATGAGGAATCCGCCCTTCAGTTATCTTTCTAACAATATAGCGGATTGTTCATTATTCGTAAATAAATTTATTTGTTACTTTTTATAAATGTATGCTCCAAGCCACCTTTCATTCGCAATATTTTAGCCCCCATTAAAAAACGGGGGCATATTTATTAATGTGGAAATGCCCAGCAAGCGCCAATAATAATCAAAAGAATAAATAGAACGACGATTAGCGCAAAACCATTTCCGCCTACAAATCCACCTCCATAACCACATCCAGTATATATTGGATAGGTGGGACAACAGCCGTCATAACCGTAACCACCGTAGCCTCCGTAACCTCCCGTAATACATAACATTCACTCCTCAATTCTTTAATATCTTCGCTCCTATATTATGTATGTAAGATATGGGCTGTTTGTGCGTTTGCCTATATATATAATAAAAGCACCCATCTATATGGATGCTCAATGTTATTGTCTATTTCTTATAAAAATAACTTCTCGTACTCTTCATATCCTTCTTTTTTTAAATCCTCTAAAGGAATAAACCGCAGAGCAGCAGAGTTAATACAATATCTTAAATTCAATGGACCAGGACCATCAGGAAAAACATGTCCTAAATGTGAATTCGCTTCCTTACTTCTAACTTCAGTACGATTCATACCATGACTTAAATCTTCCTTCTCTACTATTTCCTTTTCATCTATCGGCTTTGTAAAGCTTGGCCATCCACAACCAGCATCATATTGATCTCTGGAACTAAAAAGTGGTTTTCCTGAAACAATATCAACATAAATTCCTTCTGCTTCATTATTCCAATATTCATTATCAAACGGAGGCTCAGTTCCATTATTCTGTGTTACATGAAATTGCATGGGTGTAAGTTTTTTCTTAAGTTCCTCTTTATTCACTACATATCCCCCCAATGCTTATTAATAAAATCTTTCCTGCCTGATCCTACCTGATAGGCTTCATACCGCTCGGGATTTTTCCGATAAAAGTGTTGATGATATTCTTCAGCTGGGTAAAAGGTGCGAGCAGGTTCTATAGGAACGACTATCGGACGAGAGAATCTCCCGCTTTTTTCCAAGTCTTTTTTTGACTCCTCTGCAAGTTGTTTTTGTTCGTCTGAATGATAAAAGATTGCTGTTCGATAGGAGTCACCACGATCATAGAATTGTCCTCCCGAGTCTGTTGGGTCAATTTGCATCCAAAATATGTCCAGCAAACGTTTGTAAGGAAATATTTTTGGATTAAATGTAATTTGCACCGCTTCTGTATGTCCTGTTAAACCTGAGCATACTTCCTCATACGTAGGATGCTCGGTCCTTCCGCCAGTATATCCCGAAATAACTTTTTCAATTCCCGGAAGTTCATCAAAAGGTTTCACCATACACCAAAAACAGCCTCCGGCAAAAGTTGCTAATTCGCTGCTCGTAGAGTTCTCCAAAAAAAAACCTCCCTTCTCATAATGTTTTTTTTCTTACGTTTTCTTATTTAACGGGAACAAACATTTTCATGGCAATTTGATCATCCACTAAATTGAAATCCTCAACCTTTACTCTGATGCCGCTTTTCAATTTCATATGTTGAAGCGATACGTATATTTGCTTATCATTTGGCTGGATAATGACCCAATCTGGTAATTTATACGAATCTCGAATAAATTTGAGTATATACGTAACGGGTAGCTTAACATCACCAAGTGATAAAGATTTTTGTTTAAGGATAAGATCACCATTTTCCAATGCCTCAGGCTCAAAAGTCATTTTTAAATACATGCTTTGAGAAAAAACTTGTACTTCTCCATATAATTCAACGTCATCTGTCAATAAGACTCGATAATGGATGGGACCGTCCAACCCTTCCTTTTCAATATAATGATTAATGAGTTGGTTAAGATCCTGTTTTTTAGTTTGAATTAAAAATTCCGACATATTATCAGTGGATATATTCGTCTTTGGAATTGGATCTTGATCAGCCGCAATAAATAGCATCATACTTAAGGCGAGAAGAACAAGTATATTTATGGATAATAAGGTCAAAAACAAAAGCTTCCATTTATTTTTTTTCATCATTCTATCTCTTCCTATCTCTTTCTATCTCTTCCCCTGTAACCCTGCGTTAATTCAACATATTTTTTAATATTCCTTTTTTACCTAAATAATCATAAATACGACCGGCCATTAATTTATACCCTTCGTTGTTAGGATGAAAATAATCGGTATAGAGAAGGTTTTCCTCTTGGTTTTGAAAGATATCAGCAACTGGAACAAAGGTCGTTTGTTTATAATGACCAATTACAGTAGAACTTGATTGATTCCAACTATTTACAATGTCGTCCATTTCTTTTAAATCCGAAAACCATCTAATGAAAGGATTATATATACCTACAAGATAAATCTCAGCATCATTGTTATAGGAAATAATCGTATCAATTATTTCTGTTAATCTTTCACTATACCCTTTTTCAGCATCAAGAAACATCTTTACATGAAGACCCGTTAGGTTTTTTTTGAATACTTCCATTACATCGTTTCCGCCAATCGTAATGATGACAATATCTGCTTCTTTAATTGAATGTTTTATTTTTTCCTGCTTAAGACGATTCAATAACTGATCAGAACGATTACCTTTTATCCCAAAGTTAGTAAAATTAGCCTCTTTAATACTGCGATTGCTTTCTAATTTACTTTTTAAATATGGAACATAACCTCCCTTTTCTTCTATATCACCTACACCTTGTGTAAGCGAATCACCAATAGACACAATATTAACTTTTAATGGCATAAAATCTGCTGGAGGCATTTGTTTTTCTTCTCGTTTTATTATATGAATACCTTGTTTAGAATAAGGTACAGAACAACCAGATAAAATTAACATACTTACAATAAAAAAAGTAATATACTTCTTTATCATTTATGCCTCACCCTCTAATGTAAAGTCATATTATTATAACATCTTACGAAAGAGGGTAGTTAACAGATAGATTATTAAAAAGAAAAAAGCGACCAGCATTAGATCACTTTTTAAATATATTCATTATTCCATATAATACATAAATCCAATAGCTCCAGGACCTGTATGAGTACTGATTACAGGTGTCGTATCCGCAATTTCAATATCTATGACCCCAGTTAGCTCCACTACCTTTTCTTTACATAAATGGGCAAGTTCCAGTCCATCAGCGTGACAAATACTTAAGTTTTTTAGTGTTTTTCCATTAATATCTTCCATGAATTGTTTAATGACGTATTTTACCGCTTGGGTTTTACTTCTTACTTTTGCAACGGGAGAATACTCCCCATCTTCTAGAAGAGCGATAGGCTTAATATTTAGAAGGGAACCAATCATAGCTCTACCTTTTCCGATTCTTCCGCCCTTCATTAAATTTTCAAGAGTGTCAACAATAACATATAATTTTGTCCCTAAACGTATTTTCTCAATTTCCGCTAATATGTCTTCGATTGGATTACCTTCTTCTCCCATTTTTGCAGCTTCTCTAACTTGAAAAGCAAGTGCCTTAGAAATGAAGGATGAATCGATAATCGTGACTTTGGAGGTCGTCATGTTTGCAGCACTTCTAGCAGATTCTATTGTACCGCTCAATTTACCAGATAGATGGATTGAGAGAATTTCACTCCCATCCTCCCCTAATTCATCGTATAGCTTCACAAATTCTCCTACTGCTGGCTGAGAACTTTTTGGCAACTCAGCCGAGGCTTTCATTTTTTTCATAAAGGTTGTCGGAGTAATATCGACTCTATCTAAATACGTTTCATCTTGAATTGTAATGGATAAAGGAATTACATGTATGTTTAACTTTTGTGCCTCATGTTGTGATAAGTCACATGTTGAATCAGTTACAATTTTAATTTTGCTCAATTCGTCACATCCTTAAGAGATTCAATGTCCATTATACAGGTTCCGCGTAAGGTTGGATAGGTTATAATATCTTTTGAAGGAAAAACATTGCTATTATGCAACTAACGTTCTATGATTAAAAGAGCTTTACTAAGATGAGGATGGTGAATAATATGGAGACAACCTATTATACCGATGGTGAAACTTATAACTGGAAAGAAGAATTGGCAAATGCGATTACACACGGAATTGGTTTTTTATTAAGCATTCCTGCGCTCGTTATTCTAATTGTCTCAGCAGCTAAAAATGGAGGAGCACTTCAAGTCGTTAGCTTTACTATTTTTGGTGTGACGATGCTACTTCTTTATTTGTTTTCAACGATGCTTCATAGCTTCAAACCATCTAAAGTTAAAAATGTATTTGCGATTCTAGACCATTCTGCCATTTATCTTTTAATTGCGGGAACATATACGCCACTTGTCCTCGTCTCTTTAAACGGTGCCCTTGGATGGACCCTATTCGGTATCGTATGGGGACTTGCAGTAGCTGGGATCGCATTTAAATGTTTTCTGATTAATAAATTCCGAATTATTTCCACTATCTTTTATTTAGCTATGGGATGGCTCGTTATTATTGCAATCAAGCCTCTCTATGCGAGCTTAAGTGGAGCAGGGTTTGCTTTATTATTGACTGGCGGCATTCTTTATTCAGTCGGTGCGATATTTTATATTTGGCGTAACCTTCCCTATTCACATGCCATTTGGCACTTGTTTGTCATCGCAGGCAGTTCGTTTATGTACTTCTGTATATTGTTTTATGTGTAGATAGAAAGCGTAAGCGCCTTTGTCAAAGGAAAAGGACATCGTTAGGATTTTGAGTTTTACAGAGAAAAGCGAATCACTCATGGATTCGCTTTTTACATTCTTTCGTATATCCTAAATTCATAATCGTACGGATTTTTTTCATCTTTCGGTCCTTTTTGACTTGATGTAAGAATCCATTTATCCCAGTCTATTGTGGGAAAATATGTATTGCCTTCGAAAGTGTGAAATATTTTCGTCACATATAAACGATCCACCTCTTCCATGAATAGTCGAAAAATCTCTGCCCCGCCAGTAACGAAAACATTTGATTCATTTCTTTCCAACCATTGAAGAAGCTCTTGTTTAGAATGAAAAACTAAACATCCTTCTGCACGGTAATTATCATCACGAGTAAGGATAATATTAGTTCTGCCTGGAAGAGGTTTTCCTATTGATTCATAAGTTTTTCTTCCCATAATGATAGCGTGGCCCATCGTTGTTTCTTTAAAATATTTTAAATCCGCTGGGAGTCGCCAAGGTAAATCATTATTTTTTCCAATTAATCCATTCTCATCCTCAGCCCATAAAAAAGAAATCATACACTCACTACTCCTTTAATAGCTGGGTGCGGGTCATACCCTTCGAGAACAAAATCATCAAACTTAAAAGCAAATAAATCTTTAACTGCTGGATTTATCTTCATTGTTGGTAATGGACGCGGTTCTCTTTGCAGCTGAAGTTCAATTTGCTCAATATGGTTCGAATAAATATGAGCATCACCAAGCGTATGGACAAATTCTCCTAGATCAAGATCTGTAACTTGAGCAATCATCATCGTTAATAATGCATATGAAGCGATATTAAACGGTACGCCTAAAAAGATGTCAGCAGATCTCTGGTACAGCTGGCATGAAAGTTTTCCATTTGCCACATAAAATTGGAAAAGGCAATGACAAGGAGGAAGTGCCATTTTATCAATTTCGCCTACATTCCATGCATTTACAATCATTCTGCGTGAATCTGGATTATGCTTAATTTGATGGAGAACATCCTTAATTTGATCGATCGTTCTTCCGTCAGCTGTTGGCCATGATCTCCACTGTTTTCCGTAAACAGGGCCTAAATCGCCATTTTCATCTGCCCACTCATTCCAAATTCTTACTCCGTTTTCTTGCAAATACTTTATATTTGTATCGCCAGCTAAAAACCATAATAGTTCATGAATAATCGATTTCGTATGCAATTTTTTTGTTGTAAGCAACGGAAAACCTTTCTGTAAGTCAAATCTCATTTGATAACCAAAGGTGCTGATTGTTCCCGTACCTGTTCGATCTTCTTTTTTTGTACCGTTTTCTAATACGGTTTTACATAAATTTAAATATTGTTCCATTTTGACACATCCTTATATCATTGTAATCCAGCGAAAAAATGAAAAGTTTCGGGAGCATTTTTCTTCATTAATTTTCTTGTATCAGCTGAAGAAAAATAATATGCAAATCCTTCGGCAAAATATTCCTCGTCATAATTTAGGAAATATGAATTATTCGGGAATAATAATTTTGCTTCATGCGCCCAAATATTTTTAAATTCGCTCTTTTTATCATTATAAACTAAATGATAAAGTGTATGGGCTAATTCATGGTATTCCAGTAATTCCGAACCATGTCCTTTTCCTTTGTTACTACAGCCTATTTTCACTAAGACAAACTTGGATCCACCAATTCCTGGGACATCATCCCAAGTGACATTTTCAGGATAACCTCGAGGAATTTTCCCTTTTAAATAGGCAGCACTAGGATTATCTGTCAATTTTCCATTAAATAGAATGATCTTAATCTTATCCTCATCAACCTTAGACAAAATGGATGGAGGAAGTTTGTCTAGTCTTTTTATTATATCAGTTGCTTCATTAAAATTATATGAATCTTCCGGCAACACAACAATATCCTTTAGATAGATTCCCGATTTTAAAGTCAATTCTGCATATAAATCGCTCTCACTCAAAGGAATACCTTCGTATGTTGCTTTAGTAGTAGTAGTAATTGCAAAAATAATGATAAATAAAAAAGGCAGAACAATCAACCATTTGCGCATCCTTAGCCCCTACTCCCCAGCAATCTATATATTTATAAAAATATTATATCATTTTTCATAGATTGGGAGAATGACCTTCATATCAAA
>NZ_JAIAZY010000031.1 GCF_019459225.1 Bacillus sp. IITD106 | reverse complement strand
AATGCTGCCATAATGGTTGAAGAAGGAATAGGCTATGCCATCGCCCTTGATAAAATAGTGAATACGTCCAGTGATAGCAACCTTTGTTTTAGACCGCTTGAGCCTAGACTTGAATCCGGCTTAAATATTGTTTGGAAAAAGCATCATGTTTTTTCTTCAGCTGCTGATCTATTTTTAAAAGAAATTCAAAAGAAATTTTCAAATTCCGAGCCACGCTGACACCGGTTTTGATAGTAGGTTGTTGACTAGAAGATAGACAAAATCCAGAAAGAACCAATGGCTCTTTCTTTAGTGGCGTTAAAATTCTCTTCAGGCCTCCATGGTATTGCCTACTTGTCGATCCACGCCTAGAGTTTCTATCAAATATCGTCCAACATTCCCATCAAACTTTTTTAAAATCGTCGCTAAAAAGGTATGGAAATAGACTTGAATAGATAATCCAATTGGAGTTGAAGCAGTGAAAAGATTTCCATTGATAATAATTTTGCTTACGATTGTATTTAGCAATATTGGTTGTTCAAACAACAGAGGATATAGTTCTGAGGATGCGATTAACAGAGGTGATATTGTTTATCAGGTTGAAGTCGCTAATTTAGAAAGGTTTGAACAGTTCTTAATTAACCTTTCGGACAAAAAAGAAGACACTATACGAGTTACAGGTTATACACACGAAGGAGACCCTATATTCCAAGACTTGCAATTTGATGGAAAGGATATTCAATATACTTATGATAATTCAAATGATGAGTATGCTGGAAAAGATAAAGGAATAGAAAAAGATGTTTGTACCGAAATAACCAAGAAGGAAAATGAACAAGGCACAGTTGAATTCTTTATAAGTGGCTGTTCAAAAGGTAATGACGGCTTTCTATTTAGTGTAGAAAAAGATAGATTAAAACACAATTGAACGAGAATTTAAGCAAATAATAAATAGATGAAAAAGGCTTAGTTTATGAGTAACGGGTCGACATTTATGTCAAAATTTACCTGCTTAACAGACTGGTCGTTTAAGAATAAATATATTGAAAGCGATTTCCATATTACTATATACTACTAATAAAGATTGTAAGGAAGTATTTGAATACTCATCATTTTTCAAATACTACAGGGGCATGATTCTATTATTCTAGAAAAAGGGTGATATGATGACTGGATTTTTAAGAAAAAAAACAATTGCACAAGCTAAAAAAATGACCGAAGTGGAACAGTTTAAACTAAAAAGAGAGTTAAGCTCATGGCAATTGTTGCTATATGTATTGGGAGCAACCATCGGAGCAGGTATTTTCGTATTACCAGGTACAACTGCTGCCTTACACGCTGGTCCCGGTGTCATTGTTTCTTTTCTGATAGGTGGAATCGTTACGATTGCAGTTGGATTGGCCTATGTAGAATTCGCCTCCATGGCACCTGTTGCTGGAAGCGCCTACACGTATTCGTATATTGCACTTGGAGAAATTATTGCCTGGATTATTGGCTGGGATTTATTGCTCGAATTTACGGTCATATCAAGTACTGTGGCAGTCGGCTGGAGTGGATATGTCGATTCACTTCTGCAATCAATCGGGATTCACATGCCCGAAGTATTGACGAAAGATATTGCTCATGGCGGAGTGGTTAATCTTCCTGCAGTTGTAGGATGGTTAATTGTTTCCTGGATCACGTTAAGCGGGATTAAAAACGTGGGAAGATCAAATACTATATTTACTTTCGCCAAAGTAGGCGCTATCATTCTTTTTATCGTTATAGGTGTTTTCCACGTTTCTCCGATTAATTGGACACCTTTCACTCCTTTCGGCTGGACTGGGGTAATGGCTGGAGCTGCATTGGTTTTTTTCGCTTTTACAGGCTTTGACGGAGTAACAACCGTGTTGGAAGAAGTGAAAAATCCACAAAAGACCATTCCAAGAGCACTAATCGGGGGATTGACAGTTCTCACTTTAATTTACGCTCTTGTTGCATTAATCCTTACCGGCATGGTCCCATATATTCAATTAGACGTACCAAACCCGACTGTTTTTGCGCTTCAACAAGCAGGCATTCAATGGGGAGGAGCGATTGTGTCTGTTGCTGTTATTTTCGGATTATTAGCGACCATGATTGCCAATACAACTAGTGCAACACGAGTATTATTTGCAATGAGCCGTGACGGACTGCTCCCAGACCGGATCGCACAGACTAGTAAAAGAACAGGTGTCCCTGTTATTTCCACTATCATTGTAGTCGTTACAGGAATTTTATTATCCGGGTTTTTATCAATTGGGGAATTGGCCGAATTTGCCAATATTGGAGGACTAACTGCTTTTGCATTAACTACTTTAAGTGTAATCATCTTGCGTTTTACCCGACCTGATGAGAAAAGAATTTTTAGAGTACCTGCTTTATGGCTCGTTGGAACAATTGGTATTGTAGGCTCACTAGCATTAATTTTTAGTCTCCCTTTATTTACCATTCTCCGTTTCACGATTTGGCTTGCAATTGGGTTAATCATCTATTTCGTCTATGGTTACAAACACGCTAAAATCCAATAATCAATCTAGCATTCTATAAATGGCTTATGATAAGGCTGTTGGCGGTCGCCAAACTTCAACCTTTTGGACTTTCCGCTGAGGAATCATAAAAAATCTATTCCTCCACAATCTGGTTTTCTTCAATCCAATCCATAATTGGTTAAGAGTCACTAATTAGCAGGAGAGTACTTTTTAATACATCGCTATAAGCTTTCTGGATATACAATAAAAGCTGGCTTTCTAAGCAGAAAACCAGCTTTTATTATTATATTTATGCAACATCGTAGCCTTGTTCTTCAATAGCTTCTTTCATGACTTCGACGTTTACTTTTGACTCATCAAAGGTAACATCTACTTTACCAGTTTCCAAATGAACTTCAGCTGCTGATACACCATCTAATTTTTTTAATGCACCCTCAACAGACATTTTGCAATGGCCACAAGTCATACCTTGCACGTCGAATGTTGTCTTTTCCATTTATTTCACCTCCTTTTAAGTGGAGTGTTTATTAAGAAATTTTTATTATAATTTCACCCTTTTTAAACGAAGTGAATTTGCAACGACACTTACCGAACTTAATGCCATTGCTGCGCCGGCAATCCATGGGGCAAGTAATCCAATGGCTGCAATTGGGATTCCTGCTGTATTGTATCCGAAAGCCCAAAAGAGGTTTTGACGGATATTTTTAATCGTGGCATGACTGATTCTAATAGCTTTCGGAATGAGCAATAGTTCTCCACCAAGAATGGTAACGTCAGCAGCTTCAATCGCAACTTCTGTACCAGTTCCAATCGCAATTCCAATATCGGCCGTAACTAATGCAGGTGCATCGTTCACACCGTCACCGACCATTGCTACCTTCTTACCCTTATCTTGTATTTCTTTAACTTTATCAGCTTTTTCTTCAGGTAATACTTGAGCAATCACATGGTCTATTCCTACTTGTTTTGCTATTGCTTGAGCTGTTCTTTCGTTATCCCCTGTTAACATGATAACTTCTAAGCCTTGTTCTTTTAACTCTCTAATTGCTTGTGGTGCTGTTTCTTTAATGGTATCTGCAACCGCAACAATTCCACTGTATTTTCCATCAATGGCTATCAACATCGCTGTTTTGCCATTGGATTCGAATTCAGCTAATATCTCTTCGTTACTACCAATATCAATTTGGTGATCCTGCATTAGTTTTCGATTTCCAACAAGAACTTGTTTTCCAGCGAGTCTCGCTTCAATACCGTGGCCAGGTATGGCGTTAAATTCTTCCACATCCACAAAATCAATATCATTCTCCGTTGCGTATGCCACAATAGCTCCTGCAAGTGGATGCTCTGACCCTTTTTCTGCACTGGCTAGCAGTTGTAATGTTTCTTCGTCACCAAAAAAGTCGGTTACTTCTGGTTTTCCTTTTGTGATGGTTCCTGTTTTATCAAGAACAATGGCCTCTAATTGATTGGTTCTCTCTAAGTGTTCCCCACCTTTAAAAAGAATTCCACTTTCCGCAGCTCTTCCTGTTCCGACCATAATAGAAGTTGGTGTTGCAAGCCCTAAAGCACATGGGCAGGCAATAACAAGTACAGCAATGGCGGCAACTAAAGCAGATTCAAATTGACCAGGCTGGACAAACGCTATCCATACAATAAATGTTAGAATGGCAATCCCTACAACAATCGGTACGAAATAGCCAGATATCACATCAGCTAAACGTTGAATAGGGGCTTTCGATCCCTGAGCTTCTTCCACTACTTTGACAATCGAGGCAAGGGCAGTATCCTTCCCAACTTTCGTCGCTTCCATTTCAATTGAACCATTTTTATTTATGGTAGCTCCAATTACTGTAGACCCTGGATCCTTTTCAATTGGAATGGATTCACCTGTAAGCATGGACTCATCGACAGAAGTTCTTCCCTTAGCAACAATACCGTCTACAGGTATCTTTTCTCCTGGTTTTACGATTAAACGATCTCCAACAACTACTTGCTCAACTGGAATCATCACTTCTTCGCCATCTCTAATTACACGAGCCTCTTTTGCTTGTAAATTAAGCAATTCAGATAAGGCATTCGTTGTTTGGCTTTTAGCTCTTGCTTCTAAATACTTACCAAATAAAATCAATGTGATTAATACAGCACTCGTTTCAAAGTATAAATGTGGCATATATTCAGGATTGCCGATGGTCTTAATTGCCTCGTATAAGCTATAGAAATAGGCTGCACTTGTCCCTAATGCAACAAGTACGTCCATATTCGCTCCGCCATTTTTTAGGTTCTTATACGCCCCGACATAAAATTGCCATCCGATGATAAATTGAACCGGCGTTGCCAAAGCAAATTGGAACCATGGATTCATGAAAATATCCGGTATATTCATATTGAATAAATGAACCAACATTGTTACCAATAGTGGCAAAGAAAGAATGGCTGAAACAATCAATTTGATTTTCTTACCTTGAAGCTCTTTTTCCTTATAGGTTTGTTTTTCTTTTGCTTCCGCTTTTGGTTTTGCATCGTAGCCTGTATTTTTAATTTTTTCAATTAGGGTTTCCACATTGACTAATCCAGGATTATATTCAATCACTGCACTTTCAGTCGTTAAATTTACGGAGGCTTTTAAAACACCTTCTTGTTTGTTCAGGACCTTTTCTATACGGGTTGAACAAGCTGCACAAGTCATCCCAATCACATCAAGGTCAACTTTTTCTGTTAACACACCATAACCGATATTCTCAATTTTTTTTGTAATATCATCAAGAGAAGTTTTTTCCGGATCGAAATTCACGGATGCCTTTTCTGTCGTTAAATTAACTTGTGCTTCTACACCATCCATTTTATTTAATGTTTTTTCTATACGGTTTGAACATGCCGCACAGGTCATACCCGTGATTCCAAGTGTTGTATGATTCATTGCACTCATAATTGTTCCCTCCTTACTTGGAAAACTGCTTCAAGACGCTCATTAATTCCTCAATGGTTTCTTTCCCTTCACCTTGTCTAATCGCATCACTGACACAATGGTTAATATGGCGTTCAGTGACTACAAAACCGACATTTTTTAAAGCAGACTGAATCGCACTAATTTGCACTAAAATATCTACACAATATCGATCTTCTTCCACCATTTTCTGTATTCCACGTACTTGACCTTCTATCCGTTTCAAACGGTTAATGACTTTTTGCTTTTCATCTTGTGTTCTCGGTTTACTTGGGTGATCATGTAAGAATTTATCCAAATGAGTCACTTCCTTTTCATTTATACTCATACTATACCCCCATATGGTATAATTGTCAACGGATAACTTCATTTTCTGTAGAATGTCCCGGGAGTTTAAAACTTTATTGAAAATACAGTCTTGTTTTGTTAGTTAGATCGCGCCACGGTAGTATTAGCCGTATGTTCTATAAAATTAACCACATTTTCGTATACTATTCAAAAAGAGTTTTAACATCATTGGGAACTATTCAATCAAATGAAAATTACCTTACCACTGTAGGGTATATTTACAATAAAAAATATATCTACTTACAAAAAGTAGCAAGTATATGTTCCTTATCCTACATTTAATAACTTCTTTATTTCTTCTTTGTTCCTCTCGAAACCTATCATACTTTTTGTTTTTTTCACCAATCCTAAGAGGGACGGATGAGAAAATACAAGTACCGGCACAATTCTGCTTCCCGTAAGCTTAATAAGATCTTTTTCTTTTGATGGTTGTTTTGCTAAATCGTATTCCTTGTGAGGAATTCGATGACTTTGCAAGAATGTTTTTAATTCTTGGCAATCCGAGCAAGTAGGTCTAGTGTAGACTTCAAGGTGATAGTTTTTCATTTCTAAATCTTACCTCCTTTAGCTTAAATTTTACCTATTTTTTACTTCTATAATAAAAGGATAGACGTGTACGTGATCACCAAACATGAATTCTGCCCATATTTTGTACATGCCAGGCTTAGAAAAATGCGCATTAAATGTTGTGGTATCATCTGAAGCTGGATGGACATGAATATATTGTTCGACATTCCCATCTACAATAACCACATGGCCATTGCGAAATCCTTGCAAGGAACAACATTTATCTCGCCTCCATAAAATACTATACCCCCCTTATGTATTATTGTCAAATACTTTGTTTTAATTCATTATTTTAAGACTACTATCGTAGACTCGTCGCAGTTAGTGGGAGAGCAATGAGATGAGAAAGAAAATGCAACTGAAGACTTATTGGATAAGGGTTTGAGGGCTTATTGAACAAAGATAAAATGATTGTAAAACGATACTAATCAAACGTTTAATTAATAAAAAGAACCGAGAAAGACGTACCATTAGCACGCATTCCGATTCATTTAAGGCCATTATAATTAACCGGAAAATTATATAACCGTGTCTGACGTATTTAGAAAGGCATCAAAAATGTTTACAGTTTGTAACTCAGTAAAGATAGCTAAAAAATCCATGAGATATTTACTTTCCCCTCACGATGTCTGTCCATATCCCTAATTTACGTGGATTTCCTTGAAAATAGGTGGTGGATCCTAATATAGCTGTTGTCTCATTTCCTTTATAGCAAATAACAAGTAAACTTATAAATCCCCTCTTCATTTACGGATTTATTTGGAAAAATTATTTAACTCTAGCAGTTATTAAATGATGATAATTAATTACCTTTAGACCTTTTGGCGTAGCATTTTTACAAAAAATTTCTTCTACATCTTTCAAACATTTACTCCAAGCTACTTCTATTAATTCTTGGTTTTGCCCGAAGCACTTTTTTATTAAAACATCTTCTGGGGTTAATAAGTATTCGATTTCTTCGATTAACTCCACATTAAAATCTGTTAATTCACTTTTATTAAATTCAAACTTACTTGCTAATAGCTCCAAATCATAAGGGTCAACAGGCATAGGATTATATAAGCCTGGAAACAGTTTTCTTAGTCCTCCGTCAGTACCTCCGTGGTAAAGACCCATTACTACACCATCTGGTTTAGTGATTCGATTGGCTTCTGGATATTGAGAAATCCAAGGTCCTTTTTTCGTATATACTAAATCAAAATAATTATCAGGAAAAGGTACTTCTTCATTAGGATTAACTGTTAAAAATTGAAACGAGTCTGAGGGTTTATTTTTATTTGCTGTATGAATAAAATCTTCTACAACATCAATTCCTATAACTTCCTTAACTTTTGAATCCCATTGATTTGTAAATTCACCGTGTCCACATCAGAAAGTAATTGATCTTTTCTATTTAAAGAAAACTTTAATATTTTCCACATATCTTCCACTGCATCCTCTCCATAACTTGGCATGTACATAAGCTGCATAAATACCGCTCCATCAAAAATGTGTTCCTTTTCTTTTATACTCATTTCCATTCTTGAAAAATATCCATGTTTTCAATTCGCTCTTCTACATTTAAACCTGATTTAATAGGACATCGAAAAAATATTATACAATGTAATTTTTATCTTTTTGTACAAGTTAATTTCTCGTTTTATTGCTTCTTCAATGATTCACCCGGTTCAACAATCCCTCCAGGAATCATCCATAGACCTTTATTTGGACCCTAATTTGCGAACTTCAAGTACAATATTTTCATTAACAGTATGATAAACCAACTCATCACCTTTTGATTTTAAAAGTTCCTTTGTCGCTAGTTCATCCGGTATTGGCTTTATTATAGCTATATCTTCAATGAATTCTTGACCATTTTCAATGTGAGAAGATAATACTTTTATTTTGACAAATTGATGCGGGTATATTTTTCTAACCTCTTGCCACTTCACACCTTCCACCGTCCCTTTCTTTTGATACTATAATTATATCGCCGGTCTATAATTAACATATCACTAATACCTTTCTTTCTAATAATACATATCCTTGAGGAACCACTTTTACCGTAAAGCCTTGACGTTTCAAATTATCTCAAACATTCAAATACTCCATCATAAATTTGCACACTCTTCCTCTTCCAACCTTTTCATGGCTTCCATCGCTACCAGCAAATGTTTCTCCTCGGGCTTCGAGGTGAAGAAGAGATATTGTATAGCTTTTCCAATTGCCAATATGGCATCCCAGAGTAATTTCGGTTCATTCTTCCATAACTCATATCCAATACTCCAGGATACTATAAACACCCAAGTTGCATCCCCAAATACCATCTTCAACAGAAAGAAACAGGTAAGAACGGATATGACTAAATTTGTCCCGCAATCTTTATGTATCCTCGGCTGCTTTTTTACCTCTTCCAATGTCAAACTTGGATATTTCCCATAAGCATGTGCTACCATATGCTCCGCTGCATGATATTTCCCGATTGGAGTTAATTTTATTATAAAGCTGGCTATGATCAAAAACGACAGCACCACAACCGATGTATTCATATTAATATTATGCAAAAAAGAAACATTTCCTTTTTCATTAAAGAACGACTCCAAAACAAGCAAAGCGATTAGTGTAAACAAATATAGCTTCCAAAATCGAATAATGATTTCAAAAAACATGGCATAAGCCCGAATAAAAGGAATTTTGGAGAGAATGTCTACTATTTTCATATGCTCCTTTTTCTGTCTAATCTCAGTTGTGATTTTTCCATTCTTTAACTTGGATATTGATTCATATTTTTCTCCGGTAAAACTTACAGAATGAAATCCTGCTCTTCCCCCAACTATTTTCAACTTTCATCTCCCCTAGTGGCTATAAGTAATCATCCAATGTGACTTTTTTCCTATGTTTTTATTTTATCATAAAATTCACTCTAGTTTTTCTTTAAGCATTATTTTTTATCAAGAGAATTCTACCAGAAGAATGACATTCTGGTAGAGGCATATTCACCAATTGCTCACGGTGCAGTTCTCGATAATGCAGAGATTAAAGTAATAGCTGATAAATATGGAGTATCTGTTGCTCAGCTTTGCTTACGTTATTGTTTACAGCTTGGTCTTGTAGTCATTCCTAAGACGGCAAATCCGGATCACATGGGAAACAATGCAGACCTTGATTTTGTAATCAGCGATGAGGATATGGAGACTTTGAAGAATGTGGAGCCGATCCAGGATTATGGTGAGCATAGCTTCTTCCCTGTATTTGGCGGGAAATTAAAGTAAAAAGGTAACAAATGGAGGAAGGGTAGCTCCTACTTGTTGCTGTTATCAGGAATAGTGGCAAGAAGAAAAAGAGTTCCACCCAGGTGATGGGGATGTTGTGTATATCGCAGATGTCATTTACCAAGTAATCTAATAATTTTTTATTTGAATAGTTATACAAAAAGGACCAAATAGAATTCTCTCACCTATAAGATGGAGAATTCTGTTTGGTTTTATATTAGCAGAAAAAATAACGATCCTTACATAAAATTAATGTTCCCAATAAGAAGGTTAATTCTTATCAGATCATTTATTCACAAATGTGAGAATTATTAAACAATATCATATTGTTTATAAAAGTTAAAAGCCGATGTTCAATAGGTAATCGGCTTTATTCTTGATGAATTAGTTCTTTCATAACCTTATCTGACAGCATATTTTAAATATCTAGTTTTCGGGTACCTATCCATTTCACCATTTCAGGATCTCTATGTGAAAAGAACAAGCTATCTTTCGTGTCTAACGTTGCGATCTTCTCCATATCTTCTTGGCTTAACTCGAAGTCAAAGATATTAAAGTTTTCGATGATTCTTTCCTTACGAACAGACTTTGAAATTGCAACAACTCCTCTTTGTGTTAACCAACGTAAAATCACTTGGGCAACAGATTTATGATATTTTTCGGCTATTGATAGTAAAATTTCGTTTTGGAACATATTATTCTTTCCCTCTGCAAATGGTCCCCAGGATTCTATCTGCACATTGTTCTCTTTCATAAATTTAGAACTTTCGATTTGCTGATTGAAAGGATGTGTTTCAACTTGATTAACAGCAGGAATCACTTCATTGTGAATGATTAAATCAATCAAGCGGTCTGGATGGAAGTTACTTACTCCAATCGCCCTAATTTTCCCCTCATGGTACAATTCTTCCATTGCACGCCAAGAACCGTATACATCCCCAAATGGCTGATGAATTAAATACAAATCCAAGTAATCCAATTGCAGTCTTTCCAGTGATTTTGCGAATGCTTTCTTTGTACTATCATAACCAGCATCCTGCACCCAGAGTTTTGTAGTGATAAACAATTCCTCTCTTGCTACTCCACTCCTTTTGATTGCTCTGCCGACTGCTTCTTCATTTAGATAAGACGCAGCGGTATCAATCAGACGATAGCCTGCCATAAGAGCTTCGTAAACAGCTTGTTCACATTCTTTTGGATCATTCATTTGAAAAACACCAAAGCCTAGTATAGGCATCTCAACACCATTGTTTAAAATTACTTTTTGCATACGAAATCCTCCTATTTGCATATTAATCTTCACCTCTTTCTGATAGTAAAGAGAGGTAGAACTGCGCATACTTATTATCCATCAAACAATGATGCCACCGTTATCAAGTTTGTCTTAAATCATTGCCTAATTCTCTTACTACCATTTATAAATCGGATGAATATGTAGCAAGGTCAAACTAGTACTTAACAAGCTAGTATAAATGCAAACGACGAAAAGATAGAAGGCAAACGGAGTTTCAAAGAAATATTTACTATTGATGTTTGATACATGTCGACAATCGTTCTGGAAAAACTTATATAATAATACCCAACAAACGAGCATTTTACGATAAGTAAAAAGAATCCATTTTGAAAAAAGATTGATCAAAATGGATTCTTTTAGTGGAGTCATAAGATTGATTTTTATTAAAAGATTGATCATTTCTGCTACCCTTATGCCTTAAGCACCGTCTTGCCAGTCAGAATCAAACTTTTTACGCTAAAAGTAGTTCCTCTAAATCATCTACCACCTCGGAAGGGCTTTTTCCATCAATACGATATTGATAGTTTGCCCTATTATAGGTTCTGCCGAAGTATTCTATATCAAGAGAAAGATCTTTTAAATAATATCTTTCACTTTCTTCGGATAGTTCCACTTCAATAGGATTTGAATTGTCATCATAAAACCTTATACGTTGCAATATGTTTTTTGCCTTATCTTATGAACCTCCCGCCACTTAAAACATTCTGTTTTTGAAGTGGGGGTTTCCAAACAAATCGATAAAAGAATCCAACAAGGAATGAGGGTGGCCCATTCCTTTTATGACAAGTCATAGGAACTCTTCCTATCAACTAGATTTGGCAACAGTCATTTCATTGACTGGGTCGGAACAGACCATCTACTACTTCCTGCCTTAGGCAATCCGTAGATACGTTGTATAGTTCAGGCTAAAATCGAGCTCCCTGATTTCGCCGTAAAAGGTTTTGGCGAAGAAATTCGCGGCTCCATGAATGTCTCGATGTTGGCTGTATCCGCATGAACAAGTATAGATTCTAGAAGTCACTTTTCGTTTCTTCTTGCAACAAGGACATTGTTGCGTGGTATTATGTTCATCTTGTTTTGCTATCTGAATACCTTCTGTTTCCAATTTGTAAGCCAAATACTTGTACACTTTCCCGAAGGACCAATTCGATAATTTTTGATTGGTTCTTCTGTTTCGAACCCTTTTCTTTTTTCGACGGGATGTGTTTCGTTGAACACCGTCCACATCGCCAAAAGCCACTTCTTTTACCTTATTCGTCAAACACCATTCCACAAACTGCTTCGTCGTCTTATGGACTGCATCTTTTAATTGTTTGTCGCTTTTCGACAGGACGTACATTTTGGCGCGTTGGTACTTTCTCCATTGCTTCGATCCTTTCTTGCATCGACTCATCTTCCGCTGAAGTTCTGCAAGTTTTTTGTTGCGCAGACGGTGAATGGAACGCATTTTCCTGCCGGTAATGATAATGTTCTCACCATTCTCCGCCACTGCCGCAATCGTATGGATTTCTCCCACGTCAATAGCTGAACGATTGGTGGAATTATTCTCTTTGATTTCTTTTCCATCGTCATACGCAATGGAAATCATCAATTGCCGGTCAAAGATCAATTCCATTTCTTTGATGGTCCCTTTTGGCAAATCCTTGATCCAGATCGTTAAGAGCTTCTGTCTTTTGCCTTCAAAATCTCCCATCTTTAACTCGATTTTCCCATTCTCATGCACCGTGAAGCCGTTATTTGCCCATTTTGTGTTGAAATATTTCTTCTGTTTATACGGATATTTGGTCGGATACCCCCTTTTCCTTGCTTTTCTTGCCGCATCACGGGCAAACACGTATGTATGGCAAACCGCCTGCACGGACTGGGAATGGATGGGATACTTCCTTTTCGTTGCTTTCTGGAGCTCACTTCTTGTAATCCATTTGCCTGTTTTCATATGAGTGTCTTTGGGGAGTAAGAGGCAGTGATTCCATATTTCAGCCGAAATGCGATTGCACTCGAACAAACGATTGATCGTCTCTGGGCTTGCACGAAAAGAGGTTTTCATACACCGTATCATCCTTACACCTCCAAACACACGTTCCTATATCCTAGTATAGCATATAGAGAAAATGTTTCAAGGGTAGAAAAATAAAGGGCAAGCATTCATCTTCCACCTAAATCTTAGATTTTGAGGAAGGAGACTTCTGCCCTAAGCTGTTAAATTTTAATGTTGATTTTAGGTCAATTTAAGGAGGTACTTTGATTTATAGGAGTTTCCCAATCTTTTATTGAATAAAAATACCTGAAATTATTCATTCTTTTTTTCTAAATGTTTTAATTCCTCTAACCCATTGTTTGTTGAAAAACTAATTTGATATATATTTTCTTTACTTTCAACCCAATAATGATACGTAGCTTCTGGCTCGTTTTCAAAAACAACACCAATATAGTATGGATTTAGATGTTTAAAGCCGTCCTTACGGTGAGGAACTGTGGAAATAGTCCATTCTTCATCTGGATAATGCTCTTCTAAGTATGGTCTTAGTAATTTCACATTATTGTCAATTTGTGCATCAATCCAAAAAGGACGAGCAACAAAAAAGATACAATAAGCTACAAATATAACTAATGCTAATAACCAACCAGTTTTTCGCCATCTACCTTTTAAAAAGATTGCAATAATTACGATTGATATAATTACAACCCCAACAATCATTAACTCTATTATTTCTGTCGTATGCATTATCCAATCCTCCTTTACATAACCATCCAGAACTAAGTATTGAAATTTGAAAGACTTAAACTATCATATGTGTCCGTCATTTCAAATACAATTGATATGAGTAAGAATTCTTTAGTGTTGTGTTTTGTGCTTTCGTTGCTACGGTTGGCCAAAAAAATCGGCTGGCTTTCAAGCAATTAACATCTCCCTATGGCACTGGTATTTGATGCGTTAAATAGCTGATGGTAGCTCCTCATATCAATAATACTTTTCCATCACATGGATAAATATCGACATTCCATCTTATCCATAATTCAATTTTGCCATTCATAACCTCTGTATCTTTTAATGGTTCGTGAATCATATCAAAACGTAACTGACCACACAGATTGCGAGCATTCTAAACTATGTCAATTTTTCTACAATATAAGGCCATAGAATCTAGTTCTATGGCCTTGAGAAATTTTTTCTATTATTTTATTTTTCGAATGCACCAAATGTACCTAGGCGGTCAGTTGTTACAGTAATTTTTCCTTCATTATAATTACCACCGACTAGTTCCCATGCTTTTTTAGCTTCGTAGAGAACTTTTACATTTTCAGGGTTTTTAACCTGTTTAGAATCAATAGTAAAGGACAAAGTAACTTCTTTGCTAAAGCTATAATTTTTACCCTTAGAATTAATTGTAAAGTCATATACAACTAGGGCTGATTTGTCTTTTACTTTGATTTCCTTAACTTTAATGTCTGTTGCACCATCTGGTAGGTTTGATGCAGGTATTTGGAGATCGAAATCTCCATTAGATATTACTAGATTTCCATCAGCTTCTTTTAGTTTTGCAATCGCTCCTCCATTTAAGGAAATGATTGTATTCTTTTGCTTAGAAATCTCAACAATGACAGTAGCCTCTTTTTCTACTTCACCTAATAAATCCCCGTCAACTTGATATTTATTACCTTTTCTTTCAGGTTTAACAACTACAGTTATCGGTTCTTCATTTGGTATTGAATGAACATCTACAATTCTGCCTTCAATTTCAGTCGGAATCCCTTCACTACCTAAGCTTATTAAATGATCACGGAAGTTTTCCCAATCAGAAAGTCCAAGGTCTGTTACACGTCCTTCTTCATAGGCCTTTGCAAATACATCATATCCGTCTCCACCTTTAGCTGTAAAGGCATTAGTTGCAATGGTATATGTTGTATTATCATCCACTGGTACAAAGTTGTCGTTAGCATCTTTAATATAAATTTCTACTACACGTTCTCCTGCTGGTTTAGTAGAGTCGAATTCTACTTTACCACCTGCAACATGTAGGAAACCGCCATTTTCTCCTGGATATCTACTTAAGGAGATTTCAAATGCTACTTTTAACTCGGATCCAGTGACTTCCATAGTTGCCAATGTATTAGCAAATGGTAAAACAGTAATAACTTCACCAACGGTAATCGGACCAGCATCGATTGCTGCTCGGATACCACCACCGTTTTGCAACGCCATAACAACATTTTTTCCAGTGAATTCTCTTGCTTTTGTAAGCATTCCATCTGTAATTAAGTTTCCTAGAATTGTTTCGTTTTTACGTACACTTGGTTTTGTGTCATCTCCATTTGTACGTGGGTTTTCTAATTCTAACGGAGTTGACACACCAATTTCTTCTTTCGCTACTTCATCCACTTTTGCTTTGTACGGTGCTAAAATTCCAGCTGCTTCTTGGTCATCTTCTTGACTGCCAATAGGTATTAATTTACCAGCATGTTCAATGATTACACCATTTTCATCAAAGACAACATCAAGTACACCTAAATTACTATTAGCATTACCAGTTTGAACAATGACTGTAGGTGTTGCATCTTTAGAAACTACTACCGGTTCAGATAATGTAGTATGGCTATGTCCACCGACAATAATATCAATACCTTCAACAGCTTCGGCAAGGATTAAGTCATTGTCAACCAGTGCATTATCGTCAAAACCAATATGTGTTAATGCAATTATCTTGTTAACACCTTCTGCTTCGAAAGCTTTGACAGCTTTCTCTGCTTCCTCGAGGTAGTTTTCAAATGCAATTGAACCTGGACTGGAAATATCAACTGTTTCTTCTGTTGTTAGTCCGAAGATACCGACTTTTTCCCCATTGACTTCTTTAATAATTCCATTGTAAATCTGGCCATTTTCAATTTCTTCGGTAATAAAGTCATTAAATAGCCCATTAAATTTATCGTCATTTGAAAAATCAACGTTTGCACTGACAAATGGGAACTCTGCTCCGTTTATAAAGTCAACTAAAGCTTGGTGACCTTCAGAAGAGGAACCTAAGTCAAATTCATGGTTACCAAATGTCATGGCATCAAAGCCCATTAAATTCATAAACGCTAGGTCTGCTTGACCAAGGAATTCATTGAAATACAATGTTCCTGTGAATACATCTCCTGCATGCAGAAGAAGTGAATCTGGTTTTTCTGCTCTTACATCTTTTACTGCAGTTACGGTCTTAGGCATATTGTCTAACGCAGCATGAGTATCATTCGTATGCATGACGGTTAATTCAAAGTTTTTATTGGATAAATATGTAAAATCATTGGTTGTTAATTCTGCTGCACTAACCACAGGAGCAAAATTTACTAGAGTACCTGGAACTACTAAACTAAAGACAGTTAACAAAGATAGTAGTCTTTTCCTAAAAAGGTTCTTCATGGTTATCCTCCCTTAGATTACTATGCATCCATTTTAAAATTACCGCATCCATATAAGTCGGTCAACCTCATTTACGAAGATTAACCCAAAAACAATACTTTTTACCTAATTTTTCGGACTAAATCCGAACGTTTTTTTATTTATTGTAAACAATATTAATCTATTGAAAGCCACTCATTATAATCTTAGGGCTTAATTTTTCTCATATAGAATTATTAAATCTTCCAAAAAAAGTCGTAATTAGGAGGCAACACTTTCTTCAATATTGGAATCAAGTAAGGTAGAAATATTCCTATTGAACAACTCCCAATTCAAAATAACCTACTAAATAGAATACTCCAAAATGCCAATATCCCCATTCATAATCTCCATATAAATTTATTATCTATGGGGGTATTCCGACACCTAAAAGGGTATAAATAAATATTCTCATTAAAGGTTCACTAAAGGTTTTGAGTTTATTATTGTAATCGTTAGGACCTAACAATTACAATTATTGGAGGTAATCACTTTGGAAAACAAAATGGAAAGAATCATGAGCACAAGAAAAAAGAAAGCCGTCGTCGCTATCATTGGCGGTGCGCTTGCCCTTACTATTAGTACAGGCGCAGCATTTGCAACAAGTGATGGTGATAAGTCAGAATATTCGGTTAAAAAAGAGAGTGAGATTGTAGCTAGCAAGGATACCAGCCAATCTGCTGATGGTAAAGGAATTCAAGAAAAGAATGAAAACAGTAAAATGAGTCATTCTACAGATGATATTCCATTGACCGGGGATATTCTTACTGTGATAGTTAACGAAGACGGAAGCGTAAGTGTTGAGCAAAAGTAATATGTATATGTCTATGGCAAAGAGGCTGGTTAAAGGCTTCTTTGCCATATATGCTAATGTTTAGGGAGGAAAATCATTGAGAATCTTAATAATCGAAGATGAAAAATACATAGCCGAGGCCTTAGCCCAGATCTTGAAAAAGAACTATTACACCGTCGATTTGGCATACGATGGAGAATACGGATTGGATTGCGCTATTTCTAATATTTATGACATCATTATTCTTGACATTATGCTCCCTAAAATGGATGGTATAAGGGTGTTGAGAGGTATGAGGGAAAGCGGTATTGAAACGCCCGTTATCCTGCTCACCGCAAGAGAACAAATAGAAGATAAAGTCTACGGTCTTGATAGTGGGGCCGACGATTATTTATCAAAGCCGTTCAACGCCGAAGAGCTATTAGCCCGTTTACGAGCGTTAGGACGAAGGAAACCTAAACTGAATCATGATGGCATACTTAAATTTGGTGATATTAATTTGAATCCTCACACTCTTCTGCTCGTCTGTGGAAACAAGGAAAGTGAACTGACATTAAAAGAAGCTCAACTATTGGAGCTACTTATTTTGAGAAAGAACATGATTGTTTCAAAGGATATAATCATTGAAAAATTATGGGGTTACGATTCTGACGCAACAGATAACCACGTGGAAACTCATGTATCCCTTGTGCGAAAAAAACTAATAAATATAGAATCAAGCGTTTCAATTCGTTCAATTCGCCGAGCGGGATATGTATTAAAAGTAGAAAAGGACGAAGGTTTAGATGTTTAAGGGGTTACGAAACAAATTTCTCATTCTTAATATGACAATAACTTCGGTGGTGATGATTGCCGCCTTTTCCATCATTTATTTAATTACCTATAATAACATTCAATTGAAAAATCAAACTAAACTGAACTCCATATCCGAAAAGGACTTAACAACCATAGAGTTGGAAAAAGGGACAGGATCAGCTCAGACTAATAATGCACCGGAAGAAAGAACAACGGATAAAGAAATTCCTTTGGGCTATTCTCCTTCTTTTAAGATTGAGGTAGACCCAGCTGGCAATATTGTAAATACCGAGTCTATTATTGATCTACCTGAGGAAACCTATAATAGAGCTGCTGAAATTGCCTTAAGAAATAAAAAGGATAAATCCACAATTACAGTCGATGGAGATACATGGGAATATAAAATCACATCGACAAACGAAGACAACGTTCTAAAAAATGGAAAATCAGAACATAATCAGATTACATTTTTAGATGTTACAGAATCAAGTAAAACGCTGTCTGACTTGCTTATTACCTTTCTCATCGTAGGGCTCATTATGTTTATTGTTATTTTTTTGATCAGCCTTTACTTCGCAAACAAGGCGATTAAACCAATATCTGAGAATTGGGAAAGGCAAAAACAATTTGTTGCCGACGCCTCTCATGAGTTAAAAACCCCACTTTCCATTATCAATGCAAATTATGACGCACTTTTGGTAAACCAAGAAGAAACTATTGAAAGCCAAAAAAGGTGGCTTGACTATATTAAAATTGGAACAGATAGAATGGAGAAACTTATAAATGATCTTTTGACTTTGGCAAAGATAGATGAGGTCAATCTAGAAATATGCAAAATACCATTTAATATTAGCGATATTATTAACGAAGAAATATTGTCGATGGAAGCTGCAGCAAATGAAAAAGGGATTACTCTTTTCAGTTCGATAGAACCAGCCATTACGGTTAAAAGCGATTCAGAGAGAATCAAACAAGTAATCTCGATTTTATTTGATAACGCAATAAAATACACAAGTGAAAATGGGCACATTGATATATCACTAACAAAATCAAAACACCAAATCTTATTTTCAATAAAAAACACGGGAAAAGGAATAGCAAAAAAAGACTTACCCAAGATTTTTGATAGATTTTATCGACCAGATCCTTCCAGAACTCAGGATAGCGGCGGTTTTGGTTTAGGGCTACCCATTGCCAAAACAATTATAGATAGGTTGGGCGGCATTATATATGTCACAAGCGTAGAAAATGAAAGCACAACTTTTTCTTTTGCTCTTAGCCAGTAACTATAACGGTTTTTGTCGAAGTACATTGGTCAAGTAAAAAATATTACATCATTAATCTTTAGGTCTAATGCCTTTGGATTCAATGCAACATGAAGTGTTGCTTGAAAAATTGTTTGATCAAAAATGCCCTTCAAACTTCAATTTAGAACAAATAAATCTAATCCTCCTAGTTCTGATCAGAACGGAAAAATGTTAAAAATTTAGAGGATATTGCTGTTGTGATAGGGAATTCTTATTGCAACAAATAAAATCAAGAGCTGCAAATTAATGAAATCAACACAAGCAGTGCAATACCAACCCAAAGGAATGAAAACAGTCAATCCTTACCTAATGGTTGATCACGTGGCACAACTGATAGAATTTATTGAACATATATTTGGTGGAAAGCTAAAGTATCAACTGGATAGACCAGACGGCTCGATCATGCATGCCGAGATTATGATCGGAGATTCAATTATCATGGCGGGCGAGCCAATGGAAGAGTATGGAGTTATGCCGGCTTCCGTCTATATTTATGTTCAAGATTGCGACAACATTTATAAAAGAGCAGTTCAATACGGTGCAGAATCAATTATGCCCCCTACCGATATGAAACACGCAGGTGAAAGATACGGTGGGGTAAAAGACTCTTTAGGTAACATTTGGTGGATTGCGACTCAAATTGAAGACTTGACACCCGAAGAACAAGCAAAGAGAATTCAAGAGATGAAAAGTAATTTATAAACTAAGAAGGCGTGTTCGTCTATTTACTTAGCGGTTATCTCAACAAGGTTGCTTGCCTCAATCTTCGACCTTGTTTAATCCACTGTTCAATTTCAGATGTTCTTTTTCTTTTCGACATAAAAACCCCCCTTTAGATAATCAAATCCGAAGGGGTAAATGTTGCTTAAAAATAAAGCTTGACCAAAATGGGATTATAAAGCCTGATTTAGACGAAGCCTGCTTTTGAAAAAAGATTGATCAAAACAGGCTCTTAAAGTATTTCCTTCCGAAGAGTTTTGTAAAAAAGATCGATTACTTTCTGTTTCTTTTATTCCATTAAAGCTTTATTATATATAGCATCCGATCAAAAACATTGATATGGTGCACCCCTTACCTTTGTTTATATGTAATCATAGATTAGCGGTTAAGGACTTGACTTGGAGCCCCTGTGGGTATGATTGGACCTGAAAGGCTGAAGCAGGTAAAACATCTCTCTTGCTGTAAGGTATTTAGCAATTATAATATTTCGATATACCCTTCAGTTCCATTTAGTCTGATTCTCTGTCCATCCTTGATCAGCTTAGTGGCATTTTCTACACCGACAACTGAGGGCAAACCATATTCACGTGCAATAACTGCTCCATGTGTCATCAGTCCGCCAACTTCGGTGACCAGACCTTTGATGGATACAAATAATGGTGTCCAGCTAGGGTCCGTAAAGGAAGTGACTAAGATATCTCCATCCTCCAGGTCTGCATCTTCCATGTTTAAGATGACGCGTGCCCGCCCCTCTACAACTCCGGAAGAAACAGACAGACCTGCAATCGCTCCGGCCGGGAGTTTTTCTCGTTTGTACTTGCCGGCAATGATTTCACCATCAGACGTAATAACACGCGGTGGAGTTAGTTTTTCATATAATTTGTACTCCTCTTTTCGATTGCTGATGATCCGGTAATTCAGTTTATTGGTGCGTACGACTTCATGAAGTTCTTCAAAAGTGAGGTAGTAAATATCTTCTTTTTCATGTATAACGCTCACTTGTACGAGTTGTTCGGCTTCTTTCAGCAAAGCCTGCTTATATACGAAGTAGCGATTCACCATGGCGTATTTCGGATATTCCCTATACCCGCTGAAATTTCGGATGAGGCTGATCATTCGTTTCGTTTCTTCGGCTTTTTGTTCACCATCCGGTAATTGCTTCAGTCGATCTAATATCTCATGTTCTTTTTTTAAAGCAACACGCCGTCCTTGCTCAAATTTCCGAAGGCTTTCATTAGGCTCAAAGTTTTTGATGTTACCCAAAATCATCGGGACAAGTGTGATTGGTTTTTCGCTCCATCGAGTTCTGGTAATATCGATTTCTCCGGCACATCTCATTCCGTATTTGTCAAGAAAAGCGATTATTGCGTCCCGGGTTTCCCTTTCCCCCTCAAACTCAACCAGTTCATCCAAAAAGTGTTCATCTTTAACATGTTGTAAATATTCGATCACTTCCGGATAAGGACGAATCACATCGGCAACATCCAATAGCGACAGACCCATTTCCGAAGTAATATTGTTAGGTACAGATTGAGCAAGCGTATCTGCTGCGTTTTTTTCACCTAACCACTCGTTCATTTTTTCATTAATCCATGATGAAGCATCCTGTGCCGCCATAATCACACCCATACTTTGCGGGTCGGATAGCATCTTCGTTAATTGCTGGATATCTTCCAGGATAAAATCAAATAAATCCGCTCCTGATTTCGTTTGGATATTTTGTTTTAACGCCTCGATCGATGTTTGACTACGCTGAATCAAATCAGAAACGATTGCCGGATCGTTTTCGATTTGTGCTTGAGAATCCGAAGATGATTTATCTTGATTGCTTTTACCGGGACTCAGTACTTTTTTATCATCTGGTGAAGATTTTATAAAATCTTCTCGCTCTACGATGGTCATGAGTGCGTCTTTTATAAGCGGATCGGATTTCCCCAAGGCATCTATTACCATTTTTCTGCTGGCAGGTGAAGCCAGCATATGTGTCACATCAACAAACAACCTTCCACCAGCTTTACGCATGGGTGCAGGAGTCGTTAACAGCCAAAAAGATAATCCCAATGGTTTCATGGGGTCGGTCATCATTTGTTGGTGACCAACGGATACATAGACGTGATTTTCCTGATCATTGGCTTCAGGGATGGGGTATAAAGTCGTGATTGGCCGACTCTGGACAATATAAAATGTATCCTGGGCCAAACACCATTCGATATCTTGTGGCTGGCCGAAATACGCTTCGATCTGTCTGCCGATGCGTGCCAGTTGTAAAATTTGTTGGTCAGTCAAGGTCTGAGTCTTTTGCTGATCAGGATCGATCTGCCGCGTCTCTGTTCCGCCTTCTTTTCGTCCATAGATAGCCAATTTTTTGGCTGCAATCCTCTTCTCGACGATTTCCTCTTCCTTTACTTTATAACCATCGGCAGATACCAAGCCGGAGACCAGTGCTTCTCCCAGTCCAAAGCCGGCATCGATGGATAATAGCTTTCGGTTGGAAGTAATCGGATCAGCGGTAAATAAAATTCCCGAAGCCTGTGGGAAAACCATCCTTTGAATGATAACGGATATATAAACCTTGCGATGGTCAAATCCGTTTTGAATCCGATAGATCACAGCACGATCCGTAAATAGGGATGCCCAACATTTGCTGATATGCTTCAATATTGCTTCTTTGCCAATGATATTTAAATAGGTGTTTTGCTGACCGGCAAAAGAAGCATGCGGTAAATCTTCAGCCGTTGCACTGGAACGCACTGCATAAGCATGTTCATCGCCAAGTTGGGAGAAATAGTGAGCAACTGCGCCCGCAACATCAGAAGGAATTTCTGTTTCGATAATGGTTTGTCGAATCCTTCTGCTGGTTTCACCTATTTGATCTCTATCTGTTGCATTTAGCATTGTCAATTGGTCTAACAATGCATGGAAAGCTACGCTTTGTTCAAGGGCTTTTTGATAGGCTTCTGTCGTAACACAAAATCCTTCTGGCACTTGTATTCCATGAATTTTCAATAATTCCCCTAAGTTAACCCCTTTTCCCCCAGCCACCATTTGTCTCGTTTTATCAATCTCTTGAAACTCCAGCACATATTTTTTCATTTCTTTCCCTCCTTTATTGATTCGATAAATCATTTAACAAAAAAGCGCATCTTACCATGTTAAATGTCTCATCGAAGCGTCTACACCGTTTGATTAATACTAGCAGGTTAAAAAATAAAAAAAAAGACTGAAAATTTTTGATTTACCATGATATAATTAAGTCAAAGAAAGGGACAGTTACTGATTATTTATCGTAACTGTCCCTTTTTGTAACAAATTTCCACTGAGCTATTCCATTTATTAACTTGATATACGATTTCGAGGCCAATCATTAGGACGGTGCGTTATTCAATTAAATGGCTCTTGAATGGAATAAGACGTTTGAAGTTTTTAACAACTTTATTGTAAATTAAACGACTTTATTTGTAATTAAAAAACTTTTTTGTCATTCAACAAATCTATGTATCTGGAACTTAGTTGGAACTTTCTCAAATCCACCTCCATCCCTTCTCCCTCTTGATTCCACGCCCTCTTTTAAGCCTCTAGGCAATGAAACTAAGTTGGTACCCAAAATGGTCGTTTTTGCCCCCTTTTTTCCACTCTGGCTTGTATAGAATATTCTGCCATTGTAACTAAGTTCTCCCCTGGAATGGAGAATAGAGTCCAGAGAAAAGAATGGAAATGTAACAATTTTGGGACGGAATGGACGGAGGAAAAAAGTGAAGAAAGATTGGAAATCCTACAGGTTTATATAGTGAGGAAAACAACTGAATTCCTTATAGGATAAGTATCTAGCTGTTCTATAGTTGGAATTTCCCCAAACTCCCTCCCCACTCCCCTTAAACCCTTACCGCTCTAAGCCCTATCCTTCTTACCTCGTCTTTTTCTTCTTTACATTCTGCTATAAAGTTCTTCCCTAAAACCCCCTATTTCGGCCTCTTTCGTTCACTCTATCTTGTATAGAATATGCCGCCGATCCTATTAAGTTTTTCTAAGAATGGAAGAACCAATCAGGAAAAAAGACAGGAAATATAACAATTTTGGGATGGTGTTATAGTTAGGAAACTAGCTGAATAGAACCTGGAATTCCTGCGAATTGATGGTGTGGAAAAGAAACTGAAAAGCCTTATTTGGCAAGGGATTGGGGGCATATTGGATAAACTAATTAAACGTTTGATTAATAAAAAAAAACCGAGAAAGACGTACCATTGGTACGCATCCCGATTCTTTTGGAGCTTCTCTCCCCTTTTTCACTTTCAGGTACCAACTTAGTTACAGCAGGGGAGAACAAAGTTCCATGGGTACCGAGGGAGTTACAGGGGGATAAAATCTTGTTAAATTAGAATAAAGTTTGCAGAAGCGAGGAATCACGTTCACCCCTTGCCACATCTGACTTCAAAGGCATTACCCAACTTTTTTAATGAGAATAAAGTTTGCTCAAAGATTTGCCGGTTTTCTGCCGAAAATGAACTCGAAAAATAAAAATGATAAGAATAAAGTTTGCTTAGACATAGTGGGGAGATCACCATATTAGAGGAGTGACCAAAACCCAATTAGGGCACCTAACGGTGCCCCCTGTACCATAACCGATTCTTGCCTTCTAATGAGGTGCCTATGCAATTGTATTTTTTATATTTGTTGGAATTGCCGAAATTGATGGAATGGAATCTAATTTGGCTATTGTTGATGAAAAGTAAGCCATTTATTGAGGTGTTTTCGGAGGAGTCCTTCCGTATATGAGGATGGGGTACACCTGATTTATACGTTTGGATAGGTGCTAGTATCTGTTTAGTGGGTGTTTCAGTAATGATATTCGCATCTCGCCAATAAATGAGGTATCGAAGATACCTTTCATCCATCTACTTCATACCTAGCACTTACGGTTTCTCATATACCACCGTCAATCCCATACTTTCCACGTTACCCATACATAATTATTTATTTTTATTTTTAATTATTTCTTTATGGGCGAGTGCTTATGTTTGAAGCACGGTATACCTTCATGGACGTGGACTTCCCTTGAAAGATGGAGCACACTACTATACCTTTCGGTTTCTCCTGTACCACCGCCATTCCCCATACTTACCACTTGACCTCTGCCTAATTATTTATATATATATTTATTTTCTTATGGGCGTGGAACCTGCTTGGGGCTTGTCACACATTGCCGGACGTGGACTTTCCTTAATTGGTTTGGTTCTATTACTACTCATTCAAAGTGATACACGAACACCCCTTGTGATGTCTTTATTCTTAGGTATTATCTAACCCGAAAGGGATACCTTAACCCCCACGAAAAACCTTTGCTAGCCTATAAAAAACATAAAAAAGCCCCGTGAATATACCCATACTATGGATACACCCACGAGACTTTGTGCAAACTTTTTTCTTCTTAAGCAGACTTTTTTCTCATTCTGCAAACTTTATTTTGTTTAGACAAATCTAATATTTATATATATTATCCCTACTCCACCGTCACACTTTTCGCTAGATTCCTAGGTTTATCGACATCGCAGCCACGATGCAAGGAAGCGTAATAAGCGATCAGTTGGAGTGGGATGACAGAGATAAGAGGTGTTAGTAATTCGTTTACGGCTGGTAAGACGAAACGATCTTCATCCGTTTCGAGACCTGCCATTGAGATGATGCATGGATTGGCGCCGCGGGCGACGACCTCTTTTACGTTGCCGCGGATGCTCCAGTTGACGTTTTCTTGGGTTGCTAAGGCAATGACAGGTGTTCCGTCTTCAATTAAGGCGATGGTTCCGTGTTTGAGTTCGCCACCTGCGAAGCCTTCTGCTTGGATATAGGAAATTTCCTTTAGTTTTAAGGATCCTTCTAGGCATACGAAGTAGTCTATTGAACGCCCGATGAAGAAGCAGTTACGAGTAAATGGCAGGAACTCGCTTGCAATTTTTTCAAATTCTTCTTTTGAATCACAAAGTGTTTCCATAGCATTTGCGATGATTCCGAGTTCATGGATTAAATCGAATTCCGTATTCAAACCGCGAGATTGTGCCGTTACATTTGCAAGAATGGCTAATACGGCAATCTGTGCAGTGTAGGCTTTCGTTGAAGCAACAGCAATTTCCGGTCCTGCATGAAGAAGCATTGTGAAATCTGCTTCACGGGACAAAGTCGAACCTGGAACATTAGTAATCGTTAGAGCTTTATAGCCCTTTTCTTTTACTTGAACTAAAACTGCTCGGCTGTCTGCTGTTTCACCGCTTTGAGAAATAAAAATAAACAGTGGTTTTTCAGATAAAAGCGGCATATTGTAGCTAAATTCGCTTGCAACATGAACCTCAACCGGAATTTTTGCCATGCTTTCAATCAATTGTTTTCCGACAAGACCTGCATGGTAGCTCGTTCCACACGCCACAATATAGACGCGGTCACATTCCTTCACTGCTTGTAAAATGTCTTCCGCGATTTCCAGTTCCCCTTTTTCATTTTGGTAAGCTTGGATGATTTTTCTAATCACTAGGGGCTGTTCATCGATTTCCTTCAACATATAGTGAGGATATGTCCCTTTTTCAATATCGCTCGCGTCAATTTCTGCTTTATACGAATCGCGATTAACGACCTCACCAGCAAGGTTTTTAATCGTCACTTCATCCCTTTTCAAAACGACCATTTCTTGATCCATCAATTCGATATACGTATCCGTTATTTGAATCATCGCCATCGCGTCGCTCGCTACAACATTGAATCCATCTCCGACACCAACAAGTAAAGGACTCTTATTTTTCGCGACAAAAATGGTATCCGTGTTTTCTGTATCGATAATCGCAATTGCATAGGATCCTTCTAATAATGTCAACGTTTTGCGAATCGCTTCTTCTACGTCCATTCCTTCTTCCGCAAGCTTTTCAATCAAATGGACAATCACTTCAGAATCCGTGTCACTTTGAAATGAAACATCTTGTAAGTATTTCTGCTGCAACAATGTATAGTTTTCAATGACTCCGTTATGAACTAAAGTAAAACGGCCTGAAGTACTTTGATGTGGGTGTGCATTGGAACGACTTGGCACTCCATGCGTTGCCCAGCGGGTATGTCCGATTCCAGCCTGTGCAAAAATTCTTTCGTCTACGGCACTTCTTAAATCGGCAATGCGACCTTTTTCTTTAAAAATATGGACGCCGCTATCGTTGCTTAGTGCAATCCCTGCAGAATCATACCCTCTATATTCAAGCTTTTCCAAGCCTTTTAATAAAATTTCTTTCGAATCTTGATTTCCAATATAACCTGTAATGCCGCACATAAGTTTTCCTCCTATATAAGGAGGCAAGCAAGCACGGGGGCATACTTGCCCCCTTATCTCTGTTTTATTTTTCTGTATGTGCACATTCTCTTTCTTTTGTCCACCGAGTCGCCTCAGTGATTTGAGAAAGAAAGTTCGACTGTGTGTCACAGCCGGGAGGCATCCGCCGAACGTTCGATAAACCTCCACCTCGTCAACTAATCTAAATAATTTTACGAACAGATTAGTTCTGGCGCTTATTAATACTTCCTAACGATGCTCCTTTCTATATTTGAATAAAAAACGAAACAGGAATATCATACTATAAATATTTTTTCGAGGTCAATAATAATATATAAAAATATGAAGCAAGGTGAGAATGTTTTTCCAAATAAAAGAAGCAGACTTCTGTAACGTCTGCCAAAATTCATTTTCTCTTCACATTATTTATTACGAATCTACTCTCAGGAATGCTTGGCATACTAACCAAACTAAAACTTAAATCCTGCTCGGGAACTTGATACTCCATTTTGTTTATTAATTGATCAACGACTGCTTTCATTACTTCTACAGTGATCCACTCACCTGGGCAACGGTGTCCCGAATGATAGTCGCCGCCCCCTTGTGGTATAAAGGAAAATGGATTACCTTTCCAATCAGAAAAACGTTCTGGATTAAATAGATCCGGGTTATCCCAAATCGTTGGATCGTGATTCGTTCCATATAGATCAAGCAGTGTTAATGTGCCAGCATCAAACTTATATCCATTCCATATAAAGTCTTTTTTTACCCTAGCAGCCACAAGAGGAAAGAAAGGATAAAAACGGCGTACTTCTTGGACAAACATTTCGGTATATTTTTCATCTCTCGATTGGAGTTTCACCTTTTCTTCAGGATAATGGTGAATGGCGAGTGCTGTGAAATTAATAAAAATGGAAATAGCTATGATTGGGCGGATAATATTTATGACTTCCACTGCTACGACTTCAGCCTCTAACAAATCTCCTGATGCATCTCTGTGCCAAGAAAATTGATGCAACGCTGTATTTTCTGGTGGCTCTAACTCTTGATTGCGAACTTTTTCAACTAGTCCACTAATCCATTTTTCAAGGTTATTCCGTGCAGTTCTTCCTAGCCAATGGTTTGGCCCAATCGCTGCGACCGACTCAAATAACGACCCAAACTCTTTAGAACGCGCTTTTATTTCATCCACCTGAATAGGTACACCAGCCCAATGACACGCAGCCCGACATAATATTTCCTGAACTTCTTCATATAATACGACTTCGTCCATTCCTTCCCATTTCGTTACCGCAGACTCCCACTCATTTCTCGTCAAATTAATTAAATCCTCAATTCTTTCCTGAGACATAAGAGCCATAAACATTTCCTTTCGATGCTTATGCTCCGCCCCGTCCAAAGTTTGAACACCTTTCGATCCAAACAATGTCTGCAAAATCCGATTCGGCGCTGCTCCTTGCCTCATGAACTTTTCTTCATCATAAAAAAGTTCTGCCGCTTCTTTCCCACCCATGCAAATGGCCTTTTTTCCAAGCAAACGAGTTTCAAATATATTGGAATTAAAACTATGGCGTCTATTTGGGATATACAGATATCCTTCTCTCGCCAAGCTAAGCGTATGATCTAAACCTTCTTCTTTCGGCATTGGACTAACATTCGACATAAGCTTCATCTCCATTTTAAAGATATTGACGTTATTCTTTGTAAGTTCTTCCCTATTTAGTCAAAGGAAAACGTTTTTGAGATGAACTCTTTCTTTTACTTCGCTAATGCTCTAAAATAGTCTCAATTACGAGAGGAGAGATTTCGATGATTCGTTATCCGAAACCGTTAAAATCTGGAGGTACAATTGGCATCACCGCCCCCTCTTCTGGTGTACCTAAAGAACTGCACCCGATCTTGTCTGGCGGCATTGAACAATTAAAAAGGCGTGGCTTTCAAGTCGAGGTTGGAGAAACCCCTTGGACGAACGAAAAAGCAGCATCAGCTGAAGCAAGCATTCGTGCAGCGGAATTGAATTCGATGCTGCAAAACTCCTATATCGATGCGATCATTCCACCATGGGGTGGGGAAATTTTAATGGAAATTCTCCCACTTTTGGAATGGGATCGGATTCAGCCAAAATGGATATTAGGATATTCTGATACTAGTACTCTTTTATTTTCGATTACGGTTATGACCGGGATTGCTACTGCTCATGGAACGAACTTAATTGATTTGCGTAGTGATGAATGGGATGAGACGACCAAAAAGTTTATGGATGTACTTATGGGAACGGAAGGCACTACAATCTTCCAAACTTCTTCTGAAAAATATCAATCCGAATGGAATCATGATAAAAAGCCTAATCCTTATGTATTTGAATTAGATACGGCGACAAATTGGAAAACTTTAGATGGAAAAACTTTAAAAATCGAGGGCAGAATTCTAGGTGGTTGTATCGACACGCTGCAAAATTTAGTCGGAACGCCATATGCAGATATAAAAGCATTTCGGGAAAAATATATACCTGATGAAAAAATACTTTGGTATTTTGAAAACTGTGAAATGAGTGCCACTGATTTTTATCGCTCCTTGTTGCAGCTGCAATATGCTGGTTGGTTTAAATATTCTAGTGGGATCATCTTTGGTCGAACTCCAGCTGGAGAAGATGTGGAGGGTTTTACTACTTTTGATGCGATGGAGAGACTCTCTCAAGTGACTGGGCTGCCAATCGCTTATGATGCGGACATCGGTCATGTTCCACCGCAAATCACTCTTGTCAATGGTGCTAAAGCAGAGGTAAAAGTCGAAAATGGGCGGGCATCTGTTAAAATGGAATTAAAATAAGTTAAGGAGATTCGAATGACAGACTATAAAGCATTATTTTTAGACATAGACGGGACGATCTTAAAACTAGATCACACATATGAGGAATCCACTAAACAAGCGATTTTACAGGCGCAATCGAAAGGGATTCAAGTTTTTCTTGCTACTGGTAGACCGCTCCATGAAATAGCTGATCTGGCGGATGAGCTGAATGTTGATTCCTTCATTGGATATAATGGTGCACTCGCAAAATACCACGGCGAAACAATTGTAGATGAACCGATGAGCCGTGAAATTGTGTTGGATTTTGTTGCGATTGCTAAAAAGCATGGACATGAAATCGTCCTGTATACGAGTGAGAAAAATTATTTCACTTCAATGGATTCGCCACATGTGGACCTTTTCATTGATAAATTTCAAACCAAATATAATGAATTGTTCACAACAGATGTCGCTGATCAAATATTAGGTGCGACGTTAATCAATTTACAACCGGAGGAAGTTGAGTTATACGAGATTGATTCGAGCTACCATTTTTCACAAGTAAATGTCGACGGTTTGAGGCATTGCTATGATGTTATCCGAGATACAGTTAATAAAGGAGAAGCCGTAAAGAAAATATTGCATGTGATGAATATAGAAAAAGAAGCCGCGATTGCATTTGGTGATGGGATGAACGATAAGGAAATGTTGTCTGCTGTGGGAGAAGGCTTCGCAATGGGTAACGCAAATCCAGATTTGTTCGCGTACGGAAACCGAAAAACGACCGCAGTCACAGATTCAGGGGTCTATAATGGACTAAAAACACTTGGGGTTGTCGATTAATGCAAATCGACAACCTTTGTTATTTCCATATTTCATTTAAGTTTTTGGCGTAAAATTCAATTGCTTTTCTATACGACTGAATAGATTCATCAGAACTCGTCTGTGTGAGGGTTAGTAATAAAATTTCCATTGCCTTTTCATACTCTTTTACATTGTACAGCGTCATGGCATGAAAAACCTTCAGCGCCAGATGGTCTGGAAAACGATTCATACCCTCTTCCAGCACTTTTCTCGCTTTTTCATATTCTCCAAGTGCTCGATATGTACTACCCAAGCCAAGGTATGCTCCTTTTGCATCTGAATCATTTAACCCTAATTTTATGGCCAATTCATAATAAAGTACTGCCTCGGATTCCCTGCCTAAAACATCGAAACTCCAAGCACAATGATATTGCATTTCTGCGTTGTTTGGAAACTGGTCGGCAAGGCGAACAAGGAGTTCATTTGCTTCCACATGCTTTCCACTATTTCTTAGCTCAATCGCTTCCTCCAGCTGTTTCATTTATTCTCGCATCCACTTTCTGGGGCTACGATCTCGACTTTTATTCGATCTGGATCTTCAAAAAACACTGCGTAATAATCTGGCCCACCCGCAAAAGGATGTTTATCTTTATAAAGGATTTTAACCTTCCTCTCTTCCAGCTTGGCCGTCATTTCATCGACATGCTGACGGGACTTCCCATGAAATGCTAAATGGTTCAGTCCAACACGGCAGCGATGGTACGGAATATCTAAAAACCGCTCCTCTGCCTGAACGAAAACGATATACGTTTCCCCCTGCTTCCAACTCTGACCCTTATCCCATTTTTGATAAACGCTATATCCCATCTCCTCAAGAAGCCACCCCCAAAAATCAATGGACTTTTTCAAATCGGAAACGTATAACTCAATATGATGAATCATCCTTTATCACCTGTTTTTTCATAATGAAGGTATTATACTAGAAATATAGCATTTCGAAAGGTATGTAGTATATGAAAACTTTGATTCAAGCAATACTTGCATCCTTTGCGCTGCATTTAATATATTTTGGCGGACCTATTCTATATGGCTATTTTCTTACTAAAAATTATACACCTAATAAACTCAATCTGTTTAGATTCTGAAGTAGCGTTTGGGTACGCAGAAGAACCTACCTTTTTTGTATTTACCTTTGTTGGAGTTGCTCTCATTTGCAGCATTCTACTTGTATTATTATAAAAGAAAAAAATTAAAGAAATCCAATCTAATAATATGTTGGGAGAAAATTTATGGAATTTTTCACGAAAACACCTTATCTCTATCATTATTATGAACGAAATACTGGTCCCTTAAAAAATCTATCTGAACTTGATATTAATAATGCCGAAAAAATATTAAAAAAACTTCAAAAGGAAAATAATACTTTTGCCGCTAAACGAACTGATAATTATTTGGAAATACGTAGAGAAATAGAGCAAAAGATTAGAATAATATTTATAGAAAAAGGGGGTGAACCGAAGAAACAATTTCCGCATTATTTTATTTTAGGAGAATGTCCTTGGGTAAAGGAATGGTTTAAAGAAGGAATGGAGATAAAAATTCCCATAGACAGACTGGATCCAAAATCACTTAGTTTTACATATGGAGATTCATTTCCGGCGATGAGATTTCAGGATGGAAAGCCATACAGAGGTCAAGTTTATACAATTGAAGAAATCTCAAAGTTAGTAAAATTATATGGATTTCCTCAAGAATGGAATAAAGATGGAAAGTATGGACCTGAAAGATATATTGAAGTTCAGATCTGGGAAGATCAACCCTTACATTTATTTAAATAATTTATAGAGAAGACGTTCTATCAGGTAATCTATAGATTCACTCTTCTTCATACCTACTTTTTTGTATCTTTCCCTTATCTGTTCTTAATTTTTGTAATTAAAAGGAGGCAAAAATGGAGATCACTCAACTATCTAATCGATGTCAAACCTTTGCGGAACGTGAGTGCAAAGACTCAAGCCCTTTATATGAATATTTGTCGTTAAACATCTCCGAAGATCGGGACTTGCTTGAGCTTAGCTCTCATGCGCAAGAAGGACAACCAATTCCTAACTTATTTTTAGGAGCTGTCCATTACCTTTTACAATTGGGTCTTGAGCATCCTTTAAGAGAATATTATCCTAGTATCGTAGAAAGTCCACGCGACTTTAAGAGTATTTTTCCTCAATTTAAAGATTTCTGCCTACTTTATAAAAGTGAAGTCATTGAGCTTTTGCAAACGAAAAGAGTACAAACGAATGAAGTACGGCGCAGTGCGTATTTGTACCCAAGCTTTTGCTATATGTTTGACAAGGTGAAAAAGCCTTTATCCTTAATAGAAATTGGAACGAGTGCTGGGCTGCAGCTGCTATGGGATCAGTATTGCTATTCCTATGGCAACAATCTTCTATTTGGAAATAAGACTTCCAAGGTGCTCATCACTTCAGAAATTCGGGGTGAACAATTTCCTGCATACTTAGAAAATATCCCACCTGTTGCATCGAGAGTTGGGTTAGATCTGCATGTTTGTGATATTACAGTCCCGGAAAATGCACTTTGGCTTAAGTCGCTCATTTGGCCTGAACATCGAGATCGAGTGAAGCTTTTTGAAAAAGCTGCTCAACTTTTTATCGAAAACCCAGTAGATTTAATTGAAGGGGATGGAGTGTCGTTATTACCCGAGATTGCTAAGCAGACTCCCGAAGATAGTGCCATTTGCATCTTCCATACCCATGTGGCAAATCAGATGCCGGAAGCTTTAAAGCACAAACTCTTAGAAATTATTAAATCACTTGGATCACAGAGGGATGTATTTCATCTTTACAACAATATGTGGGATCGTAAGCTTCATCTCGACTCCTACGTGAACGGTCGAGATGAATGTCATGTCATTGGAGAAACGGACGGGCACGGAAGATGGTTTGAGTGGGATATTAAAGGACGAATCGGCTGAATAAGGCAGTTGCTACAAGGGCATTATATTTTAGATTCAAGCTTGTTGATAAATGCTTCAACCACAATTTCCTAATATAAATATGAATTCAGGTGACATATGGAGATATCATTATTACTAGAATACGGATGGGTTTTACTTGTTTTAATTTTTTTGGAAGGTTTATTATCTGCTGATAATGCTCTAGTTTTAGCTATTATGGCAAAGCATTTACCAGAAAATCAGCAAAAAAAAGCAATAAATATTGGCTTGTTATTGGCTTTTATATTTAGGATTGGTGCCATTTTCATTATTTCATACCTTTTTCACGTATGGCAGGTTCAGGCAATTGGAGCAGCTTACTTAATTTTCATCGCTTTAAAACATTTACTTAAAAGAAACAAAAATAAAGAGATGCGTGGGAAAAGTTATGCCTGGACTGTTACACAAATTGCATTGGCAGACATAGCTTTTGCGATTGATTCTATATTAGCAGCAGTGGCTCTAGTTATTGCATTGCCTGATACACCTGTGTTTCAAATAGGAGGTATGGATGGCGCAAAGTTTATTGTCATTATAATAGGTGCGATTGCAGGGTTAATCGTCATTCGATTCGCAGCCGGATTCTTCGTAAGGATTTTGACGACACGCCCTAGTTTGGAAACAGCAGCGATGTTAATTGTAGGCTGGGTCGGGGTTAAGTTATTAATGCATACTCTTGCACATCCAGCTTTACACATTATTTCACATGAATTTGTCGAAGGTCCTATATGGAACACAATCTTTTGGGCGGTTATGCTTCTAATTGCTATTGGTGGATGGTTCTTATCCAAAGGAAAAAAATAAATTGATGACTACTTTGCTCCAAGAATAAAAAGGGATAATTCTTAGCTTTTTTATCCCTTCTTACAACTCCTTATATAAAAACTCCCGATATGTCGTAAAGCCCTGCTTCTGATAAAATCTCTCAGCTACTTGATTATTCGCCCAATAATCGACCTCAACCAATTTTATCTTTTGCTCTTTTGCAATATTGTAAATTTTATCCATTAACACAGAGCCTAGCCCTTGATTAGGTCTTAAGACATTTAATTGATGAACATATACAGATTTATATCCTTTTTTAAAGACATTTTCCGGGTATTCTTTCACTTCTATCCATGCATATCCTACAGTCTCATCCTCGTTTTTCAACAGCAAAAATAACTGATTGTCCTTTTGGATGAGCCCATTAAAGAAGCTGCTAACCTTATTAAAATCATATTCTTTGAAATAATTAGGGTACAACTCGACATGAAGATCATGGACAGATTTATTTAGTTTTGCGATTAGTTCGTAATCTTTTGTAATGCTTACCTCCATTTTCTCAGCTTCTTTCACACGTATTTTAACACTATGATAATACCTTAACGGACTAGATTGAAGTTTACAGATTTTTCTGCCACAATATAGTTAATACAATCATAACGTAGGTGAGACCATGTCATTGGTAAAAATTTTCCTTAGTGTTGTATTCATTTTTATTTATTTTAAAATAATTCAAGTTGTCGCTAACACAATTGGACTAGGAGGAGTTGGGTCTTCCTTCAATCTGATCTTTATTTTTATCATCCTCCCTTTTTTATTAGCCTTTTCTATTATTAGTAGTCAAAAATTAATAGGCTTTATCCTTGGGAGGTGATCTAGTTGAAGCATGCCCTCATCATCGGCGGGACTGGAATGTTGACCGACGTCTCTATATTTCTTTCTAATGAATATCATGTCTCTATTGTTGCTCGGAACGAAAAGCGGATGGACGAACTTATTAAGCGGGTGGACCGTCCAGCAACGATTACTCCAGCTTTGGTCAATTATCGAGATGAAGATTCGTTTAGAGCTCAAATACAGCAATTAATCAAAGAGAACGGTCCTTTTGAGATTGTAGTAGCTTGGATTCACTCTGGAGCTGAACATGTACTGCCGATTATCGCGGAAGAAAATAAACTATTTGAGCGGCCTTGGCGACTGTTTCACATTCTAGGAAGCAGTACGAATCTTCAAGAAGTCATTAATCAAGTAAAAGTGCCTGCTTCATGTCTCTATCGGCAGGTCCAGCTTGGATTTATCATTGAACATAACCGCTCTCGTTGGCTTACCCATCAGGAAATATCAGCCGGAGTTATAAAAGCCATCACACAAGACCAGTCTGTCCATATCATTGGAACGGTAGAACCTTGGGATATGAGACCTTAAAAAGCAAAAGTCTAGCACTTTTGCTTTTATTAACCTTGAGTCAATGCTTTATTTAATTCCTCAATTTAATCGTCTTTCTTCAAATTCCTTTGATTTGGAGTAATTCGTGAATTCCTGCAACATATGAATCAATCTTTCTTTCCCTCATCATTATTAATAATATTGAATTCTCTTTAATATACTTCATTTTCCATCCCCTTTTAATAAATTTTCTTCACGAAATACTTTCCAACATTGTAACTAGCCCAACATTTACAAGAAAAATTTTCTTTGATATTTAGCGTTTAGCATAAGAAACTTTTTCATTTACCCAGGAGTAGGATAAAATTTATTTGATTTTATTAAAACTTTTTTTCCTCTGCTTACGAATATACGGTTAGAAGGCAGTGAGACGATGAAACAAGAACAGCGCTGGATTAAGAAAATAAAGAAAAATGGCAGCCATGAAGCCGCTAATGAGCTAATTTCTAAATACTATCGGGAAATGTATGCCTTTGTATACAAGCAGACAATTGATTCCGACCTTTCTCTTGATCTAACTCAGGAAATTTTTATAAGCGTACTAAAGTCAATCGGACAATTCGATGATAAAAAAGCGTCTTTTCGGACTTGGCTTTATAGAATCGCATCCAATCGATTGGTCGATTATTTTCGCTCGAAAAACTATCAATATCAGAAGCTGACGGAGTCATTGGAGGGGCATGATTTTGAAGGTACCGAAGATATGACGGTATCCTTTGAATTCAAAGAGGATGTTGAAAAAATCACCTCGATTATTAACCGATTGGAGACAAACTCGCAACAAATTGTCCGCCTAAAGCTATTTGGAGAGTACACTCTGCAGGAAATTGCTGAAATGGTACAAGCTCCACTATCTACCGTCAAAACAAGATACTATGCGGCCATCAAATTCATTAAAAAGGAAATGCAGGTGCATCGTCATGTCTAAAGAAAAATTCCATATTCCTATGCCTGATGATGAGATCGTTCGAAAAGAAATTAAAACGATTGTCAGAGCTGGAGTGAAACGAAAAGAATCCTTCCCCTCTTTTTTGCTGAATCTATACAGGGAAATCGGATTTCGATATTTATTTACGAACCCGAAGGATGGGATCTTAGTAACCTTATCCGCGATGGCTGTCTTGATTTTTTTATTTTTGACCATTACTGAGCCATCCAATGTAAATGAAACAGATGTATATGGGTTTGTCTTTTTGATTTCACCTCTCCTTTTTATGGCCTTATCACTTTATGACCTTTTCCATAAGAAGCATAGTGCGACCTTTGAGGTGGAGATGGTTGCAAAATATAACCTGTATCAAGTGGCAGCCTTTCGGATGTTCAATTTTAGTGTGATTTCCATCATCGTGAATACAATTAGCATTATTTCTCTTGTTTCCTTATACGACACTTTACAGTTTTTTAGAACATTCATGATCTCGACGACTGCCCTATTCTTGTTTTCAGTTATTTTTCTAATGGTATACATGAAAGGTCGTTCAGGATTTACTGCCCTTCAAGTCGGAGGCGGTTGGATTGGACTTAATATCGTCTTTAGTTTTGTAAACAATCAAGCCTATATTCATTTTCTGATGACCATTCCGATTTTTATCTATGGAATCGTCCTTGCCGGCAGCATTATTCTGTATGTTCTTTACTTAAGCAAGCTGGTCCGAATGAAACCAGCGGAGGGAGTTTTTTAATATGTTGGTCGTAAAAGATGTTAGTAAACAGTATGGTGATTTTACCGCTTTAAAACAAATAAACCTTGAATTTGATAAAGGTATTTATGGGCTTCTCGCTCCAAACGGTGCTGGGAAAACGACATTAATTAAAATGCTCGTTACCCTCATTTCCCCAACAAATGGTGAAATCCTATATAACGGAACAAATATAGTCGATCTTGATGAGGATTACCGTGATATTCTTGGATACTTGCCGCAAAACTTCGGGTTTTATAAGCATTACTCACCAAAGCAGTATTTATTGTATCTTGCGGCTTTAAAAGGAATTGACAAAAAAACGGCATTGCCTATCATTCATGAGCTACTCGAAAAAGTGGCGCTTAGTGATGTCGCCAATAAAAAAATGAGGAAGTTTTCCGGTGGGATGATTCAGCGTGTTGGCATTGCACAGGCGTTATTAAATGACCCCAAAATATTGATTTTGGATGAGCCGACAGCTGGTCTTGACCCAAAGGAAAGAGCAAGATTCCGTCAGCTTTTGACCGGCTTATCCAGAGACCGACTGATTATCATTTCTACCCATATCGTTTCAGATATTGAATCAATCGCTAATCAAGTGATCATGATAAAAAATCATGAAATTCTATTTAAAGACACAGCTCAAACTATTTGCGATACGCTTGATGGATTTATTTATGAAACTTCCATAACGAATGATGAATTGGAGAATTTTCGTAAGAAATACACACTTATCGGCGAAAAGCAGGAAGGTGGAAATGTATTGGTGCGTTTTGTTCATAAAGGAGAAATGGACAAGGATTGGGTGCCTGTTATTCCACATTTGGAAGATGTCTTTTTATATGAATACCGCGATGATTTACAAGTGGAAGTGTGAGCCATGAGAATTATTTTATTGGAATGTAAAAAAGCTCTAACCTCACCAATCATTCTTACCTTATTGCTCTTATTTTCCGCTTGGAATGTCTTTATCGTCTATGATTCTTCTGATTTTAAGGAGGAATTGGGCGTTGTCAATCAAATCGCTAAAAAGTATGGTACGGAAATTACGGAAAAATCCTTGGGGAAACTTGATAAAGATATGCAGCCGGAGCTATCCCATTTGAATTCCATTACTGAAGAAAAATCTGGGAAAACATTTGAGCATGCATCCGATTTTTTTGCTCAATTAAACTATGAGAATCAAGACCAATTTACTTCAAAAGAGCTTCAATCTTTTTATGAGTTGTACTTAAAAGAGATGTATGTTGGGATGGCAAAGTCTTTCGAACATACCTATGCAGATTTTGATATTAAAAAGATCGGTGAAAAAGAAATAAACGGTTATCGTTTGAGTGGTGCTGCAGCCGAGATGCTCAGAAATGAATACGCGAAGTTTGATTCTCGTTTTGAAGAATTAAAAAAGAACAGGGAATACATGCACTGGTTTTTTGCGGGAAAGCCATACGCTATGCATAGCTTATTATTTCGCACTTTGTTTATATCCATCTTAATCGAAGCGATGATTTTAATTGTCCTTTCAACCGCCTTGATTACAAATTTCGAATTTGAGAATCGCACTCAGCTCGTTGCATATACAACACGTAGAGGTAGAAAGCTAATGGTGGATAAATTTATGGCATCGCTAATTTCTACCTCCATCATTACTACGTTTTTACTGATTGTAACGCTAGCTGCCTTTTTTATCGTGTTTGATTATTCTTATTTATGGAAAACGGCAATTAACAGCGGGTTTAATTGGGATTATAATTTCCCATATGTATCATGGTGGGATTTCTCCTTTTTGACCTATCTGATTTTAGCAATCATCGTTTCATATATTTGCATGCTGTTGTTTTCAATCTTTACTTTTAGCCTATCCGTCATGTTGAAAAACAGCTATTTTACGTTTATCTTATTTGCTGTTATCTTTATTGCCTTGTTTATGTTACCTGCCTTTATACCAGGATCTTTAAAGTTAAAGTTATTTGCAGGATTTAATTTATCCAGTCTCGTTTTAAATCCTCATCAATGGTGGATGGGAACGAGTGGACTCACGATGTTTAAATATTTTGAAGTAAGTACCATCGTAGCATGGACAGCGATCTTCGCTGTTGGCTGTTACATGTCCTTGAAAAAATTCGCGAAACTAGATATCTCGTAAGGAGAAAATAATATGCAGATTTTATTATTAGAAATCCGAAAAATCTTAAACTGGAAAATACTTCTCGTTTTAGCTTTCGTCAATTTGATTTTGTACTACTTTTTGATTGATTTTAATATTAAATACTTTCCTAATGGTCGACCAGCCTTGGATTCCTATCGGATTGGAGCGGAAATGGTTCAAAACTACGGGCCCGTAATGGATGAGTCTGAAAAAGCTGACTTCAAGGAGAAGTACGAAGAGGAAGTGCGCAAAGCGGATGAGTTCTTTCAGGGGAGAGAGGATTTTAAAAAGGTTGGAATTCAATCTTACGAGGAATTTGTAAATATGGATCGCAATAATGAAACCCAGATGAAACTTCATGATAAAATTATTTTTGACGAAGAAATTGATTTGTTCTGGGAGCTTCAAGAGAGGGAAAGATTACTAGAATACCACCGAGATCAAGAAATGATTATTAAAAATGAAATCGGGCGAGCTGATGCCATCGGGCAAAAACAATTAGGCGAATTGAAGAAGACAGGTCAATTTAATCTATATCCTGAAGTTTCGTTAATGAATTTTAATGATATTAATTCAAGTATCGCCATTGCTGTTTTGATCAGTGTTGTACTCGTCGTTTCTCCTATTTTTCTTAGTGACAGAACAAGAAATCTAGTAGACTTACAATATACATCAAAAATTGGTAGATTGATTTTTAAGAAAAAACTTACTGCCGGGCTAATCTCTTCGTTCATCGTCATGACGGTATTATTTGCTATCTATTTATCCATTTACTCATTAAACAACCCTTCAATTTTTTTCGAGGTCCCAATCAACTCGTTTATTGGTCACTGGCACTGGTACAACCTAACATTCTTGCAATACATCGTGCTTTCTATCATCGCTATTTATGTATTGGGATTCATATTAGCCTTTATCTCTATGGGTATTTCCAATCTCGTTCCAAGCTATATTGCCCTTATCGGTGTACACGTTCCAATTATTTTAGCTTTGCTCATTTTTGGATTAAAATATCTCCTTAACTTTATCGTTAGCATGTGGTTGCCAATATGGATTGTACCAATTTGTTATGTAGGGCTAATTTCAGCTGTAATCATTGGTGTAATCTTTTTATGGTTTAGAGAAAAAAAGGTGGATATATTGTTGTAAGTACCATATTACAAATGCCAAGGAGTGATTCCTTGGCATGTTTCTATTCACGAAAGATTTATATCAAAAAAATAGAATGATATAATAGCTTAAACCAATACAAACAGGTTACTCCATTGGCTACCTACACCTATGAAATAACCTACCATTCTTTTGTTTTTTACTACAATCGTTATCCATTCATAATCTTATCAAGAACACTTTTTTCTAATCTAACAAGGGATACATCAGATAACTCACGCGGACGCTTTGCCGGATTCTGAATATCCATCGTAATATGACCATTTTCAATCAATATGATTCGATCTCCTAATCTTACCGCCTCGCGAACATCATGTGTTACGAGTAAAGCAGTAAAACCTTGGTTTAGCCAAAGGGTTTCGATTAAGTTTTGCATCTCCAATCTTGTTAATGCATCTAACGCACTTAAAGGCTCATCCAATAAGAGTAAGGAAGGCTGATGAACGAGTGCTCGGGCAAGGGCTACACGCTGTTGCTGTCCACCTGAAAGTGTAGATGGCCATTGATCTTTATACGGAAGTAGTCCCACTTGCTCTAGGGTTTGCTCCGCTTTTCCCTTCCAATCTCCTTTTAACCCTAACCCCACATTTTTCAAAACCGTTTTCCAAGGGAGGAGTCTAGAATCTTGGTACATCATCGTTGCGCTTTTATCCGATTCTTTTATGGGTGTTCCGTTAAAAGTAATGTGTCCGCTGGACGGTTCGTCTAACCCTGCAATCAAACGCAAAAGGGTGCTTTTTCCACTCCCGCTTTTCCCGACAATGACAATGAATTCTCCTGCGTTAATGTTTAAGTTTAGGTTTTCTAATACAGGTTTATCACCAAAGTTTTTGCTAATATCTTGCAGTTGAATCTTAACAGCATGTTTGTGAAAAACCTTTTCTTCCTTTAAAAAAGGTATTGCCATCTTCATCTCCCTCCATTCTTATTGTATATAGCTTTTATGCCAGCGAAGGGCTTTTCGTTCACCAAATTGAGCAAGTAAATCAGCCACTTTTCCAAACAAGGCATATAAAATGATTGTAATGATAATGATATCCGTCTGCATGAATTCCTGTGCTGTCATCGCCAGGTAACCCACACCTCTTGTTGACGCAATCGTTTCCGCAACAATTAAGGTTAGCCACATGACGCCAAGTGCATACCTTAGACCAACAAAAATAGATGGCGATGCTCCAGGCAGCAATACTTCCTTAAATAACTGCCAACCTTTTAACCCGTACATTTTCCCCATTTCAATAAATCCGGTGTCAATGTTTTTAATTCCATGAAGTGTATTAATATAGACAGGAAACATGACGCCGATGGATACGAGAAATATTTTGGCTGCCTCATCAATTCCAAACCAAATGATGACGAGTGGGACAAGTGCAAGGTTCGGGATATTTCGTATCATTTGCAGTGAAGTATCAGTGACACTAAAAGAAAGTTTCGATAGTCCATTCGCTATTCCAAGAATGAAACCAATTCCTCCTCCTATGAGCAAACCAACAAAGGCTCTAATCAAGCTGCCTTCCATATGATATAGTAATTCTCCCGACGTGATTAACTGCCATGAACTTTTTAATACCGTTAAAGGTGATGGAACAAGCTGTGTGGATACCCATTCATCCGCGGAAACAATTTGCCAGCCCACAATGAATAAAATTGGAATCAGCCACGGCAGGAATTGTATAACCATTTTATTGTTCACTTTCAATCCTCCGTTTATTTTTTAATTGGCATTACTTTTGAAACATCAATTTCATTCGGAATTAATCCAATTTCATAATATACATCTGCCTGTTTTTGCTGAGCTTTAATAATATCTTCATTGATTCGATCTACCGCATATTGGCGGCGATTCGTTGCCCGCTCAATAATATTGCTATCTATTCCTAGCTCTTCCGATAATAATTTCACTACTTCCGGTTTATTCTCATTGGCCCACTTGTCAGATTCATTTAATGCTTCCAAAATAACGTCTACTATTTCCGGATGCTTTTTATTAAAATCGACATTTGCATAATAAAAGGTTCTATTCGGATAACCGTAATCTTTTCCCTCTGTCAAGTTAACCGTGTCGAGGTCAATTTCAGTCCCTGCGAAGAAAGGATCATATGTTGCCAATGCATCTATTTTTTTCGTTTCAAAAGCTGTTCTGCTTTGGGCTGCATCTTTAAAATAAACCCACTCAACGTCATCAACACTTAAACCGGCATCTTTAACAGCAAGGATCGCCAAGTAATGATGGTTTCCCCCTTTCAAAGCGCCAATTTTTTTCCCATTTAAATCTTTAACAGACTGAATTCCGGAATCTTTGTGAACTAAAATACCAACTCCTTTGGGATTTGGCAGGTCCGCCCCAACATAAACTAAAGGTTTATTTCCAGCTTGGGCAAAGATCCCTGGGCCATCTGCTGCATGCCCAAAATCAATATTACCCGTAAAAAGACCTTCAAGAAGGGACCCTCCATGAACAAACTCTCTCCATTCAACTTTGTAGCCTTCATCTGTTAATTTCTTCTCCAATATTCCACTTTCTTTTAAAATGTTAATCGTATTTCCTTTTTGGTAGCCAATCCGAATTGTTTTGTCTTTCGCACTTGCTCCTGAAGCCATTTTTGCACCATCTGTACCACATCCGGCAAGTATGACGACAAGCAACAATAAAATTGCATATAAAAATCTAATATATTTCAAGTTTTTCATTATTATCCTCCTTTTTAACTAATCCAATAAGTTTACTGTGAATTATACGTAAAAAAATGTTTACATCTTAGTTTTTACTTATTTTATATAAACCACCGTGTAATTTAAAAGAAGTATTTGTTATATCACTTGTAAGATTTAGCTGAAATGGCCTTTCTCCACGTTCTACTAATATTTGAGAAGCCACTCCTTCACCAAGAGGACTAGCCAATACGATATTCCCACCTTGTAGATACAACGTTTTACATGTTGCATTCAGCTCGGGATCAATAAAAGCTTCTCCCTTTTCTAAGCCAAGCCAATTAGACCACTTCAGGGCGGTTTCGTCTATATTTTTGACAACGATCGTAATATGGGAAAAGGAAGCCTTTGAAGGATGTAATTTAATGACTTTTCGTTCTATTAAGTCACTTCTTCTTTCCTCATCCTTCTCATTCCATTGGATAATAAAAGGGAAATTAAGCTCTTCATTTTCACTTCCTGCATACAATAATTGCCATTCAATAATGCTTCCATCCGGTCTTTTCCTACTTAGAGGGAAAGGGCCATTTACTGATAATCCTTTTTCACGGAAATGCTGTGCGGCTCCCTCAATATCGGTCGTTCGTATCGCAAATCTTTCGAATCCCTCTTTAAAACCATCTTCCACAACCGTCTCCATTAAGCTATATTTAGGATGATTTGATTTTTTGACAAGTTCACGGTCATATGTACCTAAAAATTCAATATAGCTTAAATCAAAATAACTTAACGTGTTATAAGTTCCTCGATTAAGATGAACGCCGCCTTCCACTGCATAAATTCCCTGCTTTTCTAATGCCGCAATCATATCTTTTGGTTCCTCGACAAAATGAACTAAGTGATCGAATGCAAACTTCATGTTACTCCCTCCACTTGTTTATTTTAAATAAAATGATGCGAATTTTATCAATGACTTTCCAATATTCGCTTGGCCTTGCCCATGTCCACCTTTTCTATTGATTTCAAAATTTTCGACCGCTGCCACCTTTGTCTTTTCCAACCGCAAAGGTTCAAATCTAAAAAAGGAGCCCTTCAAAAAAGAAGAGACTCCAGAATCATACATATCGTCATCTCCTTATCTCTCAAGTTGAAAAACTTGCTGGAATTAGCACCTTTCCTAATATTGGCAGGTTGCTGAGGTGTCATCGGACCAGTTTCCTTAACCTCTCTAGATAATAGTACTTCATACAATACTAGGCAGTAACTTTTATGTCAAGATTTATTTTTATAATTCCTATAAGAACACTAGGATTATATTTTATTATTTTTCTCCTTGCTATTTTTCCACATATGTATTATTCTTAGATTTATTAATAATCTCAACTAAAAATTTCATATTTTTTCTTATCCAGAGAGATGGAGGGATTTGGCCCTATGAAGTCTCAGCAACCGGCCTTTATGGCACCGGTGCTAATTCCAATAGGTTTTATACCTAGAAGATAAGAAGATCTTTTCTTTCATGAGGACCTTCTATATTCTAGAAGGTCCTTTTTATTATGGCTGGAGGCTGAGCAACATGACGATTAGACATTTTGAGACGACTTTGGTGCAGTTGGGAAATCGGAGTGATTCAAAAACTGGAGCAATTAATCCTCCTATCTATTTATCGACGGCTTATGAGCATCCTGGATTAGGAGAATCCACAGGGTTTGACTATACCCGTACGAAAAATCCTACAAGGTCCGTTCTTGAAGAGGGAATTGCTAGGTTAGAGGGCGGTGATCAAGGCTTTGCTTGCAGCTCCGGAATGGCTGCCATCCAATTAGTGTTGTCTCTTTTCCAAACGGGTGACGAATTAATCGTTCCAGAAGATATTTACGGTGGAACATATCGCCTGTTAAAGCATTTTTCAGATATTTATGGGATCAAGACAACTTATTCGGAATTCAAGGATGTTCATGAGACAGAGAAACATATTACAAGCAGAACAAAGGCACTTTTTATTGAAACCCCGACCAATCCGCTAATGGAGGAAATTGATATACTTCAATATTCGCGATTAGCAACACAATATAATTTATTACTGATTGTGGATAACACTTTTTTAACACCTTACTTTCAAAGACCAATTGAATTAGGGGCAGATGTCGTTATACATAGTGCGACCAAATATATTGGAGGTCATAATGATGTATTGGCTGGACTGGTCGTTGCAAAGGGGAATGCTCTTTGTGAAAAGTTAGCAACTCTTCATAACGCGATTGGCTCTATTCTTGCACCAACGGATTCATGGTTGTTAATCAGGGGGCTAAAAACGCTTCATTTACGGATGAAACAACATGAAGAGAATGCAAAGAAAATAGCCGAGTACTTAAGAAACGAATCACTTGTTACAGATGTTTTATACCCTGGAAAAGGCGGTATGCTCTCGTTTCGTCTTAGGGATGGTAAATGGGTAGACTTCTTTTTGCGAAATCTTAAATTGATTTTTTTTGCGGAAAGCCTTGGTGGAGTCGAAAGTTTTATAACCTACCCAGCAACTCAGACTCACGCGGATATCCCAGAAGAAGAGAGAATTTCACGTGGTATATGTGATCGATTGCTGCGCTTTTCCGTAGGAATTGAGAATGCGGAAGATTTAATAGCTGATCTGGACCAAGTTTTTTCAAGTTTAAGAGAATTGATACTTATTAAAGGGGGTGGTCGCTGATTGCGGCTTTACCAGTTTTAATTGACATAAATTTTAAATAAAAAGGAGAAATGAATCATGACAAAAACATTAGTAAAAGCACCTTTTAGAGCAGATCAAGTAGGAAGTTTATTAAGACCAGAAAACTTGCACAAGGCGAGAAAGGATTTTCGAGAAGGAACGATTACAGCTGAGCAATTACGTGAAGTGGAAACAAAAGAAATTAAAAGAATTGTTGATAAGCAAATTGAAGTTGGTCTAGAAGCGGTAACCGATGGAGAGTTCAGACGCAGATTTTGGCACACAGATTTTCTTGAGCATTTGAATGGAGTAGAGGGTTATGTGCCTGATGTTGGGTATATTTTTAACGGCAATGAAGAAACAGAAAGATATAATATCCGTAACACTGGAAAAATTTCATTCAACCCTGCTCATCCGCACGTGAAGGATTTTATTGAATTTAATGAAATTGTCGGTGGACGTGCGGTTGCGAAACAAACGATTCCAAGTCCGAACCAATTATTTAATATCGGAATTCGTGATGAAAGCATTTATCCAGATATTGAAGAGTACGCAAATGATATTATTCAGGCATACCGCGATGCAATCAAAGCATTTTATGATGCGGGAGTCCGCTATTTACAATTAGATGATGTATATATTGCAGGTCTTTCCTCTCCGGATATTCCTTTTAACGATGGAGCATATTCAAGAGACTATTTAATTGATTTAGCCCTTCGTGTCGTAAATGGAGTTTTGGAAGGAAAACCAGAAGATTTATTCATCACAACACATCTCTGTCGAGGAAACTACCGATCCAATTGGGCATTTTCAGGAAGCTATGATTTGATTGCCCCAACTTTATTAGCAAAGGAAAAGGTGGACGGTTTCTTCTTAGAGTATGACGACGAGCGTTCCGGGGATTTCAAAGCTTTGAAATACATTCCAAGAGGAGGCGCAAAAGTTGTTCTTGGGGTTCTTACTTCTAAAAGAGGCGAATTAGAGGATAAGGATGAGGTCGTTGCTCGTATTAAAGAAGCTTCCCAGTACATCCCGTTGGAACAAATTTGCATAAGTACGCAATGTGGCTTTGCTTCAACGCATCATGGCAATAAATTAACGGAAGAACAACAATGGGAGAAATTAAAATATATCGTTGAAATTGCGAAGGAGGTTTGGGGATAATAAGTTAAAACCTAGGGAGATATACATTCTCTGGGTTTTTTACTTTATTATTTTTAAAACTTGCCGATATTACTCTAAATGACCTTATGAAAGGAGCGGGAATGATGCTGGGTAAATGGTATAGTACTGGTTTATCAATGATTAATCAAATGAATAGACATCTCGCCATTTCGCAGCGATTACTTGAGCGAATTTCAACAGGGATGAGGATTAATCGGGCGAGCGATGATCCAGCCGGCTTGGCAATCTCCGAGAAAATGCGTGCACAAATTCGCGGACTCAATATGGCTGGACGCAATATTCAAGACGGAATTTCCTTGCTGCAAACAGCAGAAGGCGGATTGAATGAGACTCACGCTATTTTACAGCGAATGAGAGAATTAAGTGTTCAAGCAGCGAATGATACATATACGGATGAAGATCGGAAAGCATTAGCATTGGAATTTGACCAATTAAAAGCAGAAGTTCAGCGGATTTCACAGGATATGCAGTTTAACTCTATGCCGTTACTTGATGGTTCTAGGAGCTCTATTCGTATTCAGGCGGGAGCGAATGCTGGCCAGTATATTGAATTGTCGATTGGGGATATGAGTGCTGACGCAATCGGGATTGATAAATTGGAAATAGGTACTAGGGAAGATGCAGAAAAAGCGATGTCTGGTCTTGATAAAGCAATTAGCAAGGTTTCTACAGAGCGCTCTAAACTAGGAGCCTATATGAATAGGCTTGAACACGCATATAATAATACGTTGACGATGGAGGAAAATCTCATCGCGGCAGAATCAAGAATCCGTGATGCCGACATCGCAAAAGAAATCATGAATTATACGAAAGCAAATATATTATTACAAGCGAATCAATATGTCATGAGCTTGCATATGCAGCAAGCGTATTCGATTCTGCAGTTATTAAAACCAAAGGATAAGTATTGGAGTTAGGTAAATACGAAGTGATGTTAGAAACGATCTAAATTTGAAAACTATTAACTCTTATTTTATTAAAGGTTAGTGCGCCTTGAATGCAAGACAAAATTAGATTATGGAACGGTTTCATCGTGTATTATTTCGGGATTCTCGATGAAATCGGTAAATTAAAGTGTTTCATCGTGAATTAATGCCAGATTCTCGACCAAATGAAAAAGGTACTGAGTTTCGTCGATTATTATCTACTATTTCTCGACCAAATGGAAAAATTAATGAGTTTCATCGAGAATTAATGCCTAATTCTCGATCAAACGGAATAATTATTGAGTTTCATCGAGAATTAATGTCTGATTCTCGATGAAATGGAAAAGGCACTGAGTTTCGTCGAGAATTATGGGATTCGAGACCAATTAGTAATATTACTACGATTGTAGCGAATCAGTGCCGTCCCATCAAAAAAAAGATGCAATCGAGCTCAACTACACTCTTTTGCATCTTTATTTCTCCAGTGATTACTCTTTCAATCCCATTTCTGCTTCTACGACAGCGGAAATGCGATCAACATAATCTTCACATGCTTCTTTTGTTGGAGCTTCGGCCATTACGCGAACGAGTGGTTCTGTACCCGATGGGCGAACGAGAATTCGTCCATTGCCATTCATTTCGGATTCCACTTGCTCAATAATTTCCTTTACCTTTTCATTGTCTGTCACGTGGTGTTTATCTGTTACACGGATGTTCACTAATTTTTGCGGATATTTTTTCATTCCGCTTGCAAGTTCTGAAAGTGGTTTTCCGGTAAGCTTCATAATATTGATGAGCTGAAGCCCTGTTAAAAGGCCGTCACCCGTTGTGTTGTAATCAAGGAAAATAATGTGACCGGACTGTTCTCCTCCAAGATTGTATCCATTTTTCATTTCTTCAACGACATAGCGATCACCTACAGCAGTTTGAGCACTATTAATGCCTAATTGTTCAAGCGCTTTGTAATATCCTAGATTGCTCATGACGGTTGAAACGACTGTTGATTGTTTTAGGCGTGCTTCCTCATTCATATGCTTTGCACAAATGTAAAGGATGTAATCCCCATCCACTATGTTGCCATTTTCATCAATGGCTATGACCCGGTCTCCATCCCCATCGAATGCAAGTCCTACATCTGCTCCTTTTTCTTTTACAAAAGCAGCTAACGCTTCTGGATGAGTCGATCCAACTCCGTCATTAATATTCAAACCGTTTGGAGATGAACCCATCGTTGAAATATCTGCATCCAAGTCTGCAAACAGATGGGTCGCCAATGATGATGTAGCTCCATGTGCACAATCAAGCGCTACGTGAATACCAGAGAAATCTTCATCTACTGTTTGCTTGAGGAATTGCAAGTATTTTTGGCCACCTTCAAAATAATCACTTACAAGACCAAGATCCTTTCCAACTGGTCGTGGTAAGGTATCTTCTTCTAAATCAAGTAAAGCCTCGATTTCTTCTTCTTGTTCATCTGACAATTTAAATCCATCTGGTCCAAAAAACTTGATTCCATTATCAGCGACTGGATTATGTGAAGCAGAAATCATGACGCCTGCTTGGGCTCCTAACACTTTCGTCAAATAGGCAACTCCCGGTGTAGAAATTACACCTAAGCGCATGACCTCAGCCCCAATTGATAACAATCCCGATACAAGTGCACCTTCCAGCATATGACCGGAAATCCGGGTATCGCGGCCGATGAGAATTTTAGGGCGATCTGAATTTTTTGTTAGAACATAACCTCCAAAGCGACCCAATTTAAAAGCCAACTCTGGCGTCAGCTCCGAATTTGCTACCCCTCTTACTCCATCAGTTCCAAAATATTTACCCATTGTATCTATCGCTCCTTCTTCGAACAATGTTCATTTAGACATTTTCCTTTTCTGTTAATCGTATTTTCGCCTTTTTTTCAGTTAGTTCCCATTCCACACCGTTTAAACCATCTACTACTAAATCGACTTCATGTTCTCCGGCTTTAAGGCCCTCCATATTTAAAATCACATGGAAATCACCTTCAATTGCTTTCTCTAGATTTTCCTTTTCGCCGGTAACTTTTAGGGAAACTGTTCCATTTACAGGAGATAATAGCTCCATATTTAAGTCAGAGCTAAGCCCTTTGCTTTCTATTTTAATATCCTTTAACGTTTTTTCTTCCAACTTTTTCTCTGCCAGAATTTTGACCTTTATTTTATCCGGCGTAATTTTATTGACGCCAAGCGGATATTTAATTGGAACTTCAACCTCAGTGTCTTCACGAATACCACTAACATCAACTGTTACTTCAAGTTCCTCGACATTTTGTAAAACTTCAGTTCTTCCAAATATCATCACTTCAGGTGTGACGGTGCTGATTGTTTTAATATTAATATCATCCGGTGGTGTACCCGTAGTATTAATCTTAATCGGAACATTTTTTCTAGGATTTGTCACCGGAATGGTTACTAAGACAGATTCAGGTTCGACCAATACATCAAGCTTGTTCAATTCTCGGTCAAGAACCGTCACTTTTGCATATTGTTTAATGGTGTCATTAATTAAACCACTTGCATTAATAGTAGCTTTCACGTAAGAAATTTTTTCTATAACATCCTTAGCTCCTGTAATTTTCACTGTTTTAGGATCTACATCAGGACGCTCTGCTTCAAATCCTTCTGCCAGGATGCTGCGGTTAAACTCTGCTTCTACTCCGAATTCCTTTGTTACTTTTTCTTGAACTGAAATATCTGCATAAGCAGGTTCTATATTAACTTTTAATTTATCAGAGATATCTTTATATAAAATTTGAACGCGATGTTGCCCTATTTGTACATCAGATAAATCAACATAGACTGTAAAATTTCTTTGTCTTTTCGTTGCCTCTACAAATCTTCTTTGTCCCTCAATCTTCACATCCACTGTTTTAGGTATACCCGTAACGACGAGGTTCTCGGAATCGTAATACACTTCAACAGGTACGTTTGTTATCGTATCAGTATTAGCATTTTCCATATCATTCGGCGTTGTTCTAGTATTTTTTCCCCCGAAATAATCATTAGCTGTGGCGAATAGCAAAACAGCTAACAACATCGATATGATTCTAACAAACCAGGGATTTTCCATAAATTTATCCATTTTTTGTCTTCTCCCTTCTTTTCCAAATGGATGAGGAAGACTGTTTTGATTTGCTTTCATCTGTAAGCTCTTTTTCTAATACTGCTTGGAATTGCTCTAACGATAAATCCCGTAGTAATTCGCCATTTTTTGTAACGGATATTCCACCCGTCTCCTCAGAAACAACTATCGTTAAACAATCTGTTACTTCACTAATCCCAAGTGCTGCTCTATGCCTTGTCCCGAGCTCTTTAGAAATAAAGGGACTTTCCGATAGAGGAAGATAACAGGCGGCAGCGGCAATTTGCGTTTTTTGTATAATAACGGCTCCATCGTGAAGTGGAGTATTCGGTATAAAAATATTAATTAATAGTTCATGGGTCACATTTGAATGTAAGGGAATTCCAGTTTCAATATAGTCCCCCATTCCTGTTTCTTTCTCAATTGAAATGAGTGCACCTATTCGTCTTTTTGCCATATAATTAACTGCATTTATAATAGCATCTAATCTTTTCTTCTGCTCTTCCTCTTCCTGAATTCCGCTTCTCGCAAAAAACTTACCTCGACCAAGCTGCTCTAGTGCACGCCTTAATTCAGGCTGGAAGATAATGATTATTGCTAAAAATCCCCATGTCATCACCGTTTCCATCAGCATGTTCAATGTATTCAGATGAAGGACACCACTTAAGATCCAAATAAGAGTGATAACAAAAATTCCAGATAATAGTTGGACGGCTTTAGTGCCGCGGATAAACATAATCAATTTATATATAACGAACCAAACGAGGAGAATGTCTACTACGTGAGATAAGACACCCAAGATGGTAAGGTCTGCAAACGGCATGTTCTTTCCTCCATCTATTTATTCAAATTGAGAAGTACTCTACACTAAAAAATATGGATAATAACTAATACATTATAACATATAATAACTGAAACCAACTACATGGGATAGAATGTAACAAGATGAAAAAAGGACTGCAATAAATGCAATCCTTTTTTATTACCTATTCACCTTCAAAAAGGTTAATTATTTTTTTGCCGCCATCTTTCATTTTATACCAGAGCCATTCAAAAATTTGGTTAATTTCTTCAATATCCCCTGTAACATCTCCAGCTGAAGCTAGATATCGTTCACCATTGATGATGGTAACATTGCCGTTAACCTTGCCCTCAATTCGAAGGTTGCCATTTTTGACCGTTATGTCCCCATTCACTACTTCACCTTCAGGGACGATTACTGTATCATTTTCAACTATTAGATTAGGTTGTTTTGTTACAGAAAACTTTTGATCATCATTCCAAATATTTAGTACACTTCCACCCATAAGCAGTATGAATAAGGAAGCCGCCGCTAAAATTGGATGATTACGGAACCAGCGCTTTACACCTGCACTGCTTTTTTCTTTCGGCAACCTCGCCATGACATCCGCAGTAAATCCGCTGGAAACTCGTATATGTGACGGGCTTTTTATATAGGCTTCTGTTCTTTTTAGTTCTTGAAAATGTTTTTGACATTCGGGGCATTTTTGCAAGTGATCTTTTAATATTTGTTCTTTATCATGAGATAGGTCACTATCTAAAGACTCTTGCATATAGAGAATAATCTCTTCGGGACATGCCTTCACTTTCCTTCTCACCTTTCTACAAATGGTTCAATTGTTTTCGAAGCGCTTCCCGCGCACGGTGTATTCGAGTTTTGACCGTTCCGATCGGCATTTCCAAGACTTCGCTGATCTCATTCAACGAGAGATCATCAATATATCTTAATATAATTACAATTCTATATTTATCCGGGAGACGGAGAATTTCCTGTTGAACCCTCTCTTGAAGTTCTATCGTCTCCACTTCCGAATCAGGAGATTTTCCCTCAGCAGCTATTTGAGAATACATCGTCAAACCTTCCGTACCAGCCAGCTCAGCATCGAGGTAATAGTCGGGCTTCTTTTTTCTAATCCGGTCAATGCAGAGATTAGTTGCAATTCTATAAAGCCAAGTGGAAAATTTTCTTCCTTGATTGAAACTATGAATGTTTACATAAGCTCTTACAAATGCTTCTTGTGCTATATCTTCAGCTTCATGCCGATTCCCCAGCATTCGATAGCATAAATGAAACACTTTGTCTTTAAATAATTCCACGATTTCCCCAAATGCTTCCTGATCGCCCTTTAATACATCCCTAACTCTTTGATTTACAATTGCATCCATTCTCTCTTTACCTCCCGCTCTATGCGGTTATCCATTCATACGTATGAATATTAAAAAGGTTTCATTTATTATGATTGACCTCTCATATTTTTATCGACAAAAATTCACATTATCTCTATCATAACAAATTTTGCTACTTGGTGTTTAATATTTTGTAAAATGGATATACAGATGATAAAAATAATATGAAGGGGCTCGAGGACGATTGGAAGCAGAAGACTTATTAGTAAAAATTGAATCTTACCGAAGTAAAATGGTGCAACTTGGATTAACCTCATCCTTTTTAGATGAACGTGTAGTTAATCTAAGCTACGAACTAGATAAACTTTTAAACAAATATCAAGCAGTGGTTTGTAGTACAGGGAAAAAGTGATTTACCGACTTACAAACCACTGCTATTGCTTTTTTATAATAGTTTTTCTCCAAATAATGAACCCATTAAGGCAACGGCCACTTCAGCTGTTTTATTCCTTTCATCTAAAATTGGGTTAACTTCAACGAATTCCGCAGATGTTATGAGCTTTGTTTCTTCAAGCATCTCCATCGCTAAATGACTTTCCCGATAGCTTATTCCCCCTAAAACCGGAGTTCCGACTCCTGGTGCATCATGAGGATCCAGTGCATCTAAATCAACGGATAAATGCACCCCATCCGTTTTCTTTTTTAGAAAATCAATAGACTCTTCCATGACCCGCGTCATTCCTAAGCGGTCAATTTCGTGCATAGTAAAAACTTTAATGTTTTTACTCTTAATAAGCTCTCTTTCTCCTTTATCTAAATCCCTTGCGCCGATGATGACAACATTCTCCGTGTTTACCTTCGGACTATATCCCCCAATGCCTGTAAGCGATGGATGACCAAAGCCCATACTAGCTGCAAGAGGCATTCCATGAATATTCCCCGAAGGTGACGTATCCTCCGTATTCAAATCGCCGTGGGCATCAAACCAAATAACTCCGAGATTTTGATAATATTTACTAATTCCAGCAATTGTGCCGATAGCTATACTATGATCCCCACCAAATAATAGCGGAAAGCGTTTATTTTCGATTATGTTTTGAATCGAAAGTGCTATTTCTTCACTAATTCTTGCAATCGCTTTCAAATTCTTCAATGATGTATGATTTTCTTCTTCACGATTATCGACTTTTACCGCGATATCGCCAATATCCTCAACGTCGTAATCCAATTTTTCAAGTCGATTTAAAACCCCTGCATATCTAATTGCACTCGGTCCCATATCGACCCCTCGTCGTGTTTGTCCAAGATCCATGGGAACACCTAATATTGAAATCTTTTTCATAGGTTTTCCTCCATCCCTTTTTATACTAATCATAACTTTTTTAATAGCTATGGCTCAACTCAACATTTTTTTGTATATATATGCACTACAAAAAGGGAAAGTCAGGTAACAAAAAAGAGAATAATAAAAGCCCTGAAACAACGTCCAGGACTAAATGTTATTTAAAAATTGGTGTGGTGGAGCCTAGCGGGATCGAACCGCTGACCTCCTGCGTGCAAAGCAGGCGCTCTCCCAGCTGAGCTAAGGCCCCTCTTAAAGATATATAACGTAAAAGAAGCCTTGAATAATCAAGACAACTGTTAACGAGATGGATGATGAGCCATGCAGGATTCGAACCTGCGACCCTCTGATTAAAAGTCAGATGCTCTACCAACTGAGCTAATGGCTCATGGCTGGGCTAGCTGGATTCGAACCAACGAATGACGGAGTCAAAGTCCGTTGCCTTACCGCTTGGCTATAGCCCATCGGATAAAAAATGATACTATGTATAATACCCACTTATCAGAAATGTATCCATATTTTAAATGGTGGTGGGGGACGGATTCGAACCGCCGAACCCGGAGGGAGCGGATTTACAGTCCGCCGCGTTTAGCCACTTCGCTACCCCACCGAAATAAAAAAAAAAAAA
>NZ_JAIAZY010000030.1 GCF_019459225.1 Bacillus sp. IITD106 | reverse complement strand
TTTTGCTGGTCTTGCAATTAAAAATTATTTAACGTTCGTTTCGTTCAGTTTTCAAAGATCAAACACGTTGCTTTTTGACAGCGACTTTAAGATTATATAAAATCCGCATCTTCTCGTCAAGACTTTTTTATAACTTTTTTCAAAAGCTTTTTTACAGCAACGGATATTAATATAACAAGGTTCCTTCTGCATGTCAATTACTTTTTAAAATTATTTTCCTATGCTGTTCGATTCTTTTGTAGAAGGTAAAATATAGCTCATACACTCATTCTCTGTAGCCACTCGTTTAAATAATGAAAATAGAGTCTTATAGCGTTCCTTCATAGACTGTTTAACGATTGATTCAATTCTAACATCTTTTAAATCAAAAAGAATTTCATCCATCTCTCTTTTCAGTAAGTAAATAATCTCTTCTTTATCTTGATCATTTAAAAGTAAGCCAATCATTTTTACACCTCGATTATATGCATTCCATTAATTTTAAATATTGTATAGTTATGTATTTCCAATTCTTCTTTAAATTATGAGATAAATTAATCCTTCCTCATCATTTCATTCATATCCTTAACGCCATCACACATAGACTATTATGGACAGGCAGATGAGGAGGATAGGAATGAATTTTTTTATTACTTTAAATGGGCGTAAAGTGAAACAAGGATTCTTTGTCGTGTTAATCTCCTTTTTTACCGCCTTGCTGTTTTTCTCTCAAGCTACCGTACATACTCCAGTCTTTGGAACTAAAGATCATCCAAAAGCTATCTATAAAGGAGAAAAAGGAATTAGCTTGACGTTTAATATTGGTTGGGGAGATGTTCAAGCTGAGCCGATTCTTGATGTATTGAAGAAAAAAGATGTACGGGCCGCCACCTTTTTTCTCTCGGGTGCATGGGCTGAAAGACATCCGGATACTGTAAAAAGAATTAAAGAAATGGGATTTGAAATCGGAAGCCTCGGTTATGCGTACGAAGATTATACGGAGTTAGAAGATGAGAAAGTCAGAAGAGATATATTGCGGTCTCTAGACGTTTTGAAAAAACTAGACATCAAGGATGTTACGCTGCTCCGCTCTCCAACCGGGCACTTCGATAAACGAACATTAAAAATCGCCAACCAACTCGGATTAACGGTTGTTCATTGGAGTCTAAATTCACAAGATTGGAAAAATCCCGGAGTCGATAAAATTGTTAAAAACGTACAAAAGGTACAAAAAGGCGATATTATATTAATGCATGCTTCAGATTCTGCTACCCAAACAGCACAAGCTCTCCCGGCAATCATTTCAACTATAAAAGAAAAAGATCAATTAGTAACTCTTTCAATCCTTATTGCTAACGGGAAGGTAAAAACGACGTTAGTTCCATAATAGGTAAAGCGACCTCATCTTAATGGGTCGCTTTCTTGTTTTGGATATTCGGTGTTTTTTTTGCTCTTTCTTCTGCTGATAATCGATTATATTTTGGCAACATTAAAATTTGATAGGCATTACATGCAATGAGCGGAAAAATCATTAAATAAATCCAGCTTTCATCATTTGGACGTAAAACTGGAAGCCATTCTAGAATTGTAACGACGACCATAAAAAATAGTGCCGAAACGAAAATGTTTCGATTTGTCATTTTCGCTTTGAAGTAAGCAACAATCAATGCTGCTACCAAAATAAAAAGTGCTAGCCCTATATATGGAAGTAGACTTTCATTTTCACCCGCAAAAGCTTGAAATCGGAAATAAATAAGATCAAATAAGACAAAAATAACTAAAACAAGTTGAACAGCATTCCACAGAGATTTAAATATCCCGAGGCCGAACTGGTGAATAAATAAATAAGCAAAAAAGCCAACTTGGCTGACGACTGCAAAAATAAATCCAACTCCGACAAGCCAGATAAAAGTAGATAGGATTGCTCCGACTTTTACTTCAGTAAAATATGGTTGAAATTCACTCCAACGTATAATAAATCCTAATATACCAGTTAACAATCCACCCAAAATGAGTGAATTAAATAAAAACTTAATCAAGTTTCTAATAGTCACTTCAAGAATTCCTCCATTTAAGTACTTAACAAACCGATTTTATCAATCTTCCTATAAAAAAGCCATGAATGTCTAGATTGTGCATAAATTTTTCACAAATTCTCATATTAACTGTAAGGGATATTGTTTAGAAAGGAGCTTCTTTCAATGCGAAAAAGTGTTTATTTGCTCCTGTTAATTGCTTTATTAACTCTTTCTTCCTGCAGCGGCAATGAACAAGGAAATGCAAAATTGGACTATGATCAAACAAAAAAAATGCTTGTTGATATTTTGAAATCAGATGAAGGCAAGAAGGCCCTTCAAGATATGATGAAAGATGAGGAAATGAAACAACAATTGATCATGGATCAGGCTGTTGTTACCGATACGATTGAAAAAACACTCACATCTGACAAAGGGGAACAGTTCTGGAAAAAGGCAATGGCGGATCCTAAGTTTGCGTCCACCGTAGCCAAAAGTATGAAAAAGGAACATGAGGCACTGCTAAAGGAATTAATGAAGGACCCTGAATATCAGGGGCTATTAATGGATGTATTCCAAAATCCGGAAATGCAAAAAGATTTTGCGAAAGCCCTAAAAAGCAAAGAATTCCGAGAACAAATGCGTGAGGTAGTAAAAGAAACAATTGAAAGTCCACTTTATAAAGCAAAAATTCAAGATCTTCTTTTAAAAGCAGCTGAAGAAGCTGGAAAACAAAACAAAACGGATAACAAAGAAGAACAAGGCGGTGGCCAAGGTGGAGGTGGTGGAGGTGGAGGCGCAGGCGGGCAATAAGATACTTCTTCTCACATTCTTATAAAACCTAAAAACGAGGCATATACCCTATATTAGGTATAGCCTCATTTTTTTAGCCTAATAGCTGCACCATTTTTTCAGCAATATCACCGTAAATGCGTCCAATCTTATGATCTTCATCATAAATAGAAGGAGCAAAATCTTCCTCATTCCAATCTGGCTGTTGTAAAGGAAGCTTCCCTAACACTTCAGTTCGTAATTCCTCAGCAAGCTTATCCCCGCCGCCTTGACCGAATACGAATTCTTTTTCACCTGTCAATTTGCTTTCGAAATAAGACATGTTCTCGATAACACCAAGGATTTCGTGATTTGTACGCAGGGCCATCGCACCTGCCCTCGCTGCAACGAATGCGGCTGTTGGATGAGGTGTCGTTACAATAATTTCCTTACAGCTTGGCAGCATCGTATGTACATCAAGTGCTACATCCCCCGTACCAGGCGGTAGGTCAAGCAATAAATAATCGATATCTCCCCATTCAACTTCGGTAAAAAAGTTGTTAAGCATTTTTCCTAGCATTGGACCACGCCAAATAACAGGGGAGTTGTCTTCAACGAAAAATCCCATTGAAATAACTTTTACACCAAAGCGTTCTACCGGAATAATTTGATTGCCTCTTACCTTTGGACGGTTCGTTATTCCCATCATATCTGGTACACTGAATCCATAAATATCCGCATCAATTAATCCAACTTTTTTTCCAAGGCGAGCAAGGGCCACAGCTAAGTTAACGGAAACGGTCGATTTCCCTACTCCCCCTTTACCACTTGCAACCGCAATAAAGGTTGTTTTACTATCCGGTGACAATAGACCACCTTCATCACTTGGCAAATCTCCTGAAGCCCGGTGTTTTTCCAGTTCTTCCTCTGATAAAGTGTCGAATCGGATTCCGACAGTGGCAGCTCCTGCTTTTTTTAATGCATCCACAACTTTCATTTGGAATTGAAGTTGCTCAGGAGTTCCAGTTTTAGCCAAGGCGATTTTTACACTCACATGTGCTTTTTCTTCTTTCGCTTTCACTTCAAGAATGCCGTTCGTTTCTTCAAGTGTTTTATGTAGTAATGGATCTACCATTTTTTTTAACACGTCATACGCTTGCTGTTCAGTGATCAAGGTCTCGCACCTTCCTTATCATCGATTTCATTCTGTTTCAGTATAACATAATGCACTTTTTAAAGAATGTTATACGCTCAAAGAAATGCGGAGGCACCTTGCTCATCGACGTACAGGCCCACAGGATGTGGGTCCGTCGATGTCGCCACAGGACGTGGCGGCTTTTAGTCGACGTTCCTTCTTCGGCCTCTGACTGAGATAAAGGAAACACAATGAGCCTGTAAGGCGAATTGATGTTTCACTTATCGTAGGGAAGAGGACGGGAAGTTTGCTAGTCGATAGGTGCTGCAGCTGGACATAGAAAAGCGGAAGCGCTTGTTCATCTACGTAAAAACTATAGGGATTCCGACCACCAGAAAAACAAAAATTCGGAAACGTATGCCGCTCCGAATTATTCAATCGATTTTTCGTCTGTAAAAAATCGAAGGACTCCTCTATAAATGGCAATGGCCACCTTTTCCTGATACTCGTCCTGTTTCAATGATTCGCGTTCAGTTGGGTTTGATAAAAATCCAATTTCCACTAAGGCTCCTGGTTTTTTGGCGTTTTTCAATAAATATATTTGTTGGATTGTTTTGGCTTCTCTTTTTGTATTTCCTAAACTTTTGACCAACTCGTTTTGAATAAATTTAGCTGCTCTTTTATTATCGGGGTTATGAGGGGCGTAAAATGTTTGGGCTCCGCTCCATCGCGGGGAAGGGATCGCATTTAAGTGAATACTAAGGAATAAGTCCGCTTCGGATTCATTGATTATTTTAAGTCTTCTGTGCAAATCTTCTGTCTTGCGTCTGCTTAGCCCTCTTGTATCTGGTGAAGCCAAGTCTGTATCCGTTTCCCTTGTCATTAATACAAGTGCTCCTTGCTCCTGTAAATAATCGCGAAGCTTATAGGCCACCACCAGTGCGATGTCCTTCTCTTGGACATCTCCACCTTCTGCCCCACCATCTGGACCGCCATGTCCTGGATCTAAATAAATAATTTTCCCTGTTAATGGAAGATTCCACGTATCAAAAGAGTCTTTCAGTAAAAACTTGTATTGAAAAATAAGAAATAGTAATGCTGCTCCTACTGAAAATAAAATAATCTTTACTTTTCTCCCCATTCGATCTTCCCCTTCATGCTTTCTTCGTAAAAGCATATGGGACAAGATTGTTTTTTAGAACGGTAAACCTAGTGAAGCCGTAATTTGTATCTCCTCTCTCCCTTTCTATAGCCGTTTACCCACCAATAATCAACGAAATGCTCACATGCTAAAAAGATGTCCTCGTCACTGATCATCTTTTTTCCATAATCCCAGTAAAGCCAAAAATAATATAATGTATCAATAAAATGAGTGATATCTTGGTGACATCTTTTTTTCGCCATTTCCATCGTTTCACCATGAATCGTAAAACGGCTGAATTCTCCTCCATTTAAATAGGCTTCAATTGCTACATCAAAACAAGCCTCTTCTACCCCTTCTTCTAAGCAGCCAACTCCAATTCGCATAACATTAAAATGGATAATCACACTTTTTTTTACTTCTTCTATTGATAATTCTCTTAATAGCTTTCGCTCAATGGTTAATTGTTTTTCACGTTTTCTCTCTTCAAAATTCGTCATAACATTCATGCTGACTTCATCCTCCCTTTCCATAGTTTCAACGAACGAGCTGAAGTCATGCGCATTGTAATCAAAAAATGATTTATGGAAATCGAAACATTATTTAACATTAAATCGTCTATTAAATGTAAGGGGGTTTATGAGTGAAGAAATATATCATGATAGCATGTCTTGTTTTATTAACTGGTTGCCAGACTCAAGTGGTTATCGATTGGGTCGATTTTTTACAATTTAATGGGGAACATTACAATGGGAGCACACTGGAAATAGCCGATCCTGAATTAATAGGAGAAAAAGTCGGGGAGATTAAACACACGTTAGAAAACAATGTTAAAAATCCGAATTATAAATCCAAGGATGGAGATGCCGCATTTCTCACTAAGGGAACAGCTTTGTACGAAGTGAAAAATGAATCTAATTTACTTGCGGTACGAGACAAATATTCAATTAATGGTTATAAAATTTATTCGAAAGAAAATAATACGGCAAATACGTCTTACCTTAATAAAGATGAAGTAACGAAGGTTCAAATTTTTGATGAAGTATCTTATAATCAATTCATTTTGAGGAAATCCATTTCGGACAAAAAGGATATTTCTCAACTTATTGATATTCTTCAATCGGGAAAACCTGATTCTACCGTTGCTTTCGATTACTCCAGCCCAAATATGAGTTCGTTTGTGATCCTCGTATACACTTCAGCACCTATTGCTGAAAAAATCCCATTGTTTTTTGATGGTAAACAATACTTTTGGTATAACGATGACAGCGAAGTGTTGCCTAAAGAGATTGAACATATTTTAAGTGCAAACGATAAATAAGAAGCCTTACCTTTTAAAGGAGGTTAGGCTTCTTAAAGCTAGAAACATCCAACCCACTCTATCATTTCAAAAAAAAATCGGCTATATTTTATATAAATTAAGTTTACTCTCCTCTTTAAAAAATCTAAAAAGGAATGTATCGACTTGCAGAAAAAAATTTCCTACTTCCTTCTTATTTTAGGAAGTTTGATCATTGTATTTAGCCTATCGCAAATATTCGAAATGAATATATTGAAAGATAAGGCATTAAAGGAAGCAAAGACAAAAATCGAACATTTTGATAAAAAAGAGATTCCTCGTGAGAATGTGATTGATTTTAGTGCAGAAAAAGGCGAAGTTATTGGAGTTTTAGAAATTCCAGCCCTAGACAGGGAAATTCCTATTTTGCATGGGGTTGATGAAGAAGAGCTTAAAAGCGGGGTTGGCCATTATCCCGGCACTGTTTTTCCCAGTCAAAAAAATCAAATCGTATTGTCTGGGCACCGCGATACAGTATTTCGCAAATTTGGGGAACTTAACATTGGTGATTCTTTCATTGTTAAGATGCCTTATGGAGAGTATGAGTACATCATTGATTACACTAAAATCGTTAACGCTGATGACCGAACTATTATAGCTCCTACTGATGGCAAAGAAGTTCTTACCGTAACAACCTGTTACCCATTTCAATATATCGGTAATGCACCGGATCGGTATATTATTTATGCATATCCTAAGAAAACCGCAAGCGCCTCGGACAAGAAGTTTGCTAGTCGATAGGCTGTGCAGCTGGACAAAAAATGAAGCCCATGATTATGCGGGATTCATTTTTTTCAACATTTTGCCATAAAACCATTACCATTTTAAATCAAAAGGTGCTATAATGACGATGAGGATATTGCTCAACACTTCACAAATTTAATTTAATTTGCTCAATGTTTCACAATATCTTCTATCTACTTATCATTAATATAAATTTCAAGGAGGTCTTCAAGATGTCTCATTGGAAAGGTTTTGTAGAGGGTCGCTGGCAGCAGGAAGTGGATGTTCGAAATTTTATTGTGAATAACTACTCTCTATACGAGGGGAACGAGGAGTTTTTACAAGGGCCTACAGAAGCGACGAATGCTTTATGGAAGCAAGTGATGGAGTTATCAAAAAAAGAGCGTGAAAATGGCGGAGTGTTAGACATGGATACGAAAGTGGTATCTACGATTACTTCCCACGGCCCAGGATATTTACAAAAAGAACTAGAGCAAATTGTTGGATTTCAAACTGATAAACCGTTTAAAAGATCGCTCCAGCCATTTGGTGGTATTCGTATGGCTGAGGCCGCTGCTGAATCTTACGGTTTCAAGGTAGAAGATGAAGTAGAAGAAATTTTTACAAAATATCGCAAAACACATAACCAAGGGGTATTTGATGTTTATACACCAGAAATGAGATTAGCGCGTAAAGCTGGTATCATTACAGGTCTTCCAGATGCTTACGGGCGTGGTCGGATCATCGGAGACTATCGCAGGGTTGCCTTATACGGGATCGATTTCCTCATTCAGCAAAAACAAGCGGAAGTAAATCTAGTTGGAAACGGCACTATGACAGAAGACGTCATTCGTGAACGTGAGGAAATGGCTGAACAAATCAATGCACTACGTGAATTAAAAGAGCTCGCGCAAATTTACGGATACGACATTTCTAAGCCTGCCACAAATGCGAAGGAAGCGTTCCAATGGCTATACTTTGCCTATCTTGCAGCGATTAAAGAACAAAACGGTGCGGCAATGAGCTTAGGCCGTGTATCTACTTTCCTAGATATTTATATTGAAAGAGATTTGCAGAACGGTATCTTGACAGAAGCAGAAGCGCAAGAGCTCGTCGACCATTTCGTCATGAAATTACGTTTAGTTAAGTTTGCTAGAACACCAGATTACAATGAATTGTTCAGTGGAGACCCTACATGGGTAACGGAATCTATCGGCGGAATCAGTCTTGACGGGAAACCGCTCGTCACGAAAAACTCTTTCCGATTCCTGCACACACTTGATAATTTAGGACCTTCTCCTGAACCAAACTTAACGGTTCTCTGGTCTACTCAGCTTCCTGAGAATTTTAAAAAGTATTGTGCAAACATGTCTATTAAAACGAGCTCTATCCAATACGAAAATGATGATCTCATGCGCGAAATTTACGGTGATGATTACGGTATCGCTTGCTGCGTATCTGCAATGACAATTGGGAAACAAATGCAGTTTTTCGGGGCTCGCGCCAACTTAGCGAAAGCATTGCTTTATGCGATTAATGGCGGTAAGGATGAAATTTTAAAAACTCAAATCGGGCCTGCATTTGCACCTGTCACTACAGAGTATTTGCAATACGAAGATGTTGTAGAAAAATTTGATCATATGATGGAATGGCTTGCAGGACTGTATATGAATACACTGAATGTCATTCACTACATGCATGACAAATATAGCTATGAAAGAATTGAAATGGCGCTGCATGACAGAGAAATTTTACGGACAATGGCTGGTGGTATCGCCGGATTATCTGTCGTTGCGGATTCTTTAAGTGCCATTAAGTATGCAAAAGTAAAACCAATTCGCGATGAAAATGGCATTGCCGTCGACTTCGAAATTGAAGGAGATTTTCCTAAATATGGGAACAATGATGCTCGTGTCGATGATATTGCCGTAAATCTCGTCAAAACCTTTATGAATAAGTTCCAAAAAAATAAAGCTTATCGCGGTGCAACACCAACCTTATCCGTATTGACTATTACATCCAATGTTGTCTATGGTAAAAAGACAGGTAATACGCCTGATGGAAGACGAAAAGGCGAACCATTTGCACCAGGAGCGAACCCACTTCACGGACGGGATCAAAAAGGAGCGATTGCCTCTTTAAGTTCTGTCGCAAAGCTTCCTTATGAATATGCGTTGGATGGAATTTCCAACACCTTCTCTATCGTCCCTAAAGCACTTGGACGTGAAGAAGATACAAGGATATCTAACTTAGCTGCTATTTTGGATGGATATATGACTAAGCGTGGACATCACTTGAATATTAACGTATTCAATCGGGAAACGCTGCTTGATGCGATGGAACATCCAGAAGAATATCCACAACTTACAATTCGTGTTTCTGGATATGCCGTGAACTTTATCAAATTAACGAGAGAACAACAAATCGATGTTATTAATCGTACCTTCCACGAAACAATGTAATAAGAAAAGCGGAAGCGCCTGCCCATCGACGTATGGATTTCGTTATTCCTGACGAGATAAAGGAAACACTGCGAGGGACGAGCAGATGTTAACTTATCGAAGGAATATAGAAATCCACTAGTCGATAGGCACTGTAGCTAGACAAAGAAAAGCGCAAGGAGCTTGAAGCTAGCTAGACAGCAAAAGCATTAGAAGGAATGGAGCCAGTTACATTGCTGGCTCCCCTATGAAAGGATTTGAATTTATGAAAATCCAAACTCGCATTCATTCAGTTGAATCTTGTGGTACCGTCGACGGCCCGGGTCTGAGATATGTCATTTTTACACAAGGCTGCCTCCTGCGCTGTCTATATTGCCATAACCCCGATACTTGGGCTTTCGGAAATGGAGAAGGCAAAGAAGTTTCTGTTGAAGAATTAATGAAGGATATAAAAGATTATCTTCCTTTTTTGAAAGCTTCAAATGGCGGGGTAACAGTCAGTGGCGGAGAACCTCTCCTTCACGTTGATTTTCTCATCGAATTATTTACGGAATGTAAAAAGCTCGGCATCCATACAGCCATTGATAGCTCCGGCGGATGCTTTACACGAAAAGAACGTTTTATGAAATCACTTGATCGCTTAATGGAAGTAACGGACCTCGTTTTACTAGATTTAAAACAAATAAACGAAGAAAAGCATAGACACTTAACATCCGTTTCAAATAAACATATTTTAGACTTCGCTCATTATCTTGAGGAAAAGAAAAAGCCGGTATGGGTGCGGCATGTACTTGTCCCAGGGCTAACAGACAATGAAGAAGATTTAAGTAAACTTGGTGCATTTATTCACTCTTTATCTAATGTAAAAAAAGTGGAAATTCTCCCTTACCATCAATTAGGGGTTTATAAATATGAAGCTTTAGGCATCGATTATCCGTTAAAGGATGTGCAAACACCAGCGGAAGAAAAAGTAAAGTGGGCTTATGATATTTTAATGAACGGGCAGCATTCGTTTAAATAAAGCTGAATGGGTGATGGAAATGGCAAAAGTTTTATATGTAAAAGTGAATCCAAAAAGTGACGAACAATCAAGGTCTTCAATATTAGCGAACCATTTTATTGAGGAATATAAACAACACCATCCTGAAGATACGATAGAAAAGCTAGATTTATATAAAGCAGATATTCCTTTTTTGGATGTCGATGTTTTCAGTGCTTGGGGAAAATTTGCAGCACATGAGGAGTTAACCGAAGCAGAAATGATCAAAGCCCTTCGTATGGATGAACTAACGAGCCAATTTTTAGAGGCTGATAAATTGATCTTTGCCCTGCCATTTTGGAATTTATCATATCCTCCTATGTTTAAGGCATATATCGATACAATTTGCATTGCAGGAAAAACATTCCATTATACCGAAAATGGCCCTGAAGGACTTGTACCTGAAAAACCTTTACTACTCATTGAATCTCGTGGCGGAATTTATTCTAAAGGACCTGCAGCGGAAATGGAAAATTCTCAACGATATTTCAAAACGATTATGGGCTTTATGGGGTTAAAAAACGTTACATCTGTCATTGCGGAAGGATTGGATATTGATCCAAATCAAACGGAAGCGATACTGGGAGAGGCTAAGCAAAAATTAACTGAGATTGCAGAGGAATTTTGAATAGAATGTTTTTAGCCGGAAGAGGTGTAATCAAGGTTACTTTCTTTTGCATAAATACAATAAATATCGCCCCCTAAAATTCGCCATGCTTCATAGCAAGCGAATATTAGGGGGATTTTTATTAGTTTCTTAGAATAGTCCTTTCCCTGTTGCTAATCTTCAATTTGCGACGGAGATGGAATTGGAAAAATAAATTCTACTTTTTCATTGTTTATAAAGAGTGGGATATGGCACTCTAGACCATTTAATGACTTGTCATCTGCTAAAAAACTTAAATCAAATGATGTTTTCATTCCAGCTGGAAATGAATATATTACTCTATCACCTTCATCTTTGGCTACCGTGTCTTCCCAACTATATCCTACCAATGGAAACTGCTCTTTCGCATTCTTTAATAGGAGCATGTTATCCGGAGTATCTGGATTTGTTGATCCCATCAATTCAACAGTAGAATCCTCTTGATTTTCAAATTTAAAATACAGTGTAATATTTTGGTTTTGCCAATTATGGCTATAAATAACTTGAGATAAAGTCAATTGTATACCGTTTTTATTTTGAGTTTCGTTTAATGGTTTGACAGTGGATGGAAAAAAAGTTGAAAATGCATAGGTACATCCAGCTAATAGGACTGCGTAAAAGAATATGATTAACCATAAATCTTTCTTCATAATTAGCCGCCTTTCTGTACCTCAGATACCATTTGTTGAAAAATCTTATAAACACCTTCTTGCTTCATAACATCTAAATCAGCATATTTCCCTGAAGCAGCCAATGAAATCGCTTGAGGTTGTGATCCATACAAATACGAAGTCACATTAATAGTGTCCTCATCTTGCGCGATTAATAATGGTCCTATTTCCGGGTCAGTTGTTTGCTCCAGTTCAATCCCAATTTGGGAATAATAGTCCTTCATCCCCTTTAGCCAGGACTCCAGATTATCAGACTTATTATAAAGTTCTAGTTGGAGTATCATATCTCCTGTCTCTCTCTCTAGTTCTTTATAATTCACAACGGTTAAGGAGAGTCCGTCTTCGCTCTGTTCTTTCGGGACATAAATCATTTCAGCTTTGTTGGAAAACCTCCCATCCAGCAGGGATGCTCACTGTAACAGATTTGGAAAGTATTTTTGCGTTTGATAACGATACAGCTGATACTATCGCCACAAGGAAAATACCGACTAGAAACCATATACGCTTTTCTTTACGGAATGAACGTATCATCTTCATTCTCCTCACCATTTGAGATTTGGTGGAAATAAAATTTGCGGCTCTCGGAAATTGTGGAAGATCCATATTACTTTGAATCACTTTTAAGATTGTGTGCCCGTAGCCTGTCGGGTCGTCACTCTCAATTTTTGATAGGGCAAAGGCATCGCTCGCAAGCTCCTGGTCTTCACGCATAAGGGAATAACAATACCAAAGTAAAGGATTGAACCAGTGAAGCAGCAACATAAGTATCATTAACCAGTTGAACCCAATATCTCGATGTTTAAAATGTGCCAGCTCATGATAAAAAATAAAGGTTAAATCCTTCTCACTGTACTCCTGCAACTGTTTGGATGGCAGAATTAATTTTGGCCGCCACAGACCGCATAACGCAGGAGAAACTAGTGTTGGGCTAGTCATTAGTTGAATATCAGACTTTATTTTTGATTTCTGTTTACATCTATTAAATATTTCTAGAATGGAAGTATCCGAAATTGATATAGCGGAATGTAGACATTTGCTGAATTGACGATTAGAGCGATAAAGCTGAATGATTCCAATTGCCATGCCAGCCAGCCATATAAAAGCGGCAATAATAATTATAGGATGAAGATTACTTGAAGTGGGATTCTCGGAAGTTGTATTTGTATCTAAGTCTGTATTTGTTTGAACGGATACGAATGATGGATCAGAATACAGTGAATGGTTGAATTGAAAATGTGTATCGGTTTTACTAGGCGTAAACAAGTTAAATAAACTGAAGGAGCTTTCAGGTACCCAAGGGAGCATTAATCGTATGACAAGAATTAGCCAAAGCCAGAAAAACCATCTAGGGTGAAGTTTTTTCTTGAATAAAGCCCGAATCATTAAAATAAATACAGCGATTATACTCGATAATAAGGAAGTCACAAGTGTCCACTTAAAACAATGAACGAGTATGGTAAGAAATAATTCCATCTCAATCCCTCCTTTCATCAAGTAAGCGCTTTAGTTCCTCGACATCATCCTGGGACAGTTTATTCGTCTTAACTAAATGAACAAGCATAGGTTGAAGCGCTCCGCCGAAAATTCTTTGCAAAAAAGATTCCGATTCGTTTTGAATACTTTCTTCCTCTGAAACGAGCGCATAGTATCGACGTTTCCTTCCTTCTTGCTTATAACCAACTATATTTTTATTGACTAAACGAGTGACTAGCGTTTGGATTGTCTTCGGTTTCCAGTCCGTGCTTTGTGTCAGCTCATGAATCATTTCACTGATCGTTAAAGACTCGGATTTCCATAGTACTTGCATAACAATCCATTCCGCTTCCGTAATGTTAGGAGCTTCTTCCTTCACTTTTTCACCTCCGTGGATTACAAGTGTAAGTTTACCTTTATTTTATGTTATTTTCTGATAATTAGCAATAGAATATTTTGAAAATTTCATCCCTCTATAAGCCTTTTAGTTACTGTTCTATAGAATTCTATTGCTGCTTCGGGGTAAAATAGAGGCACTTATACTGACAACAGGAGGAGGAGTCAACGAATGTTCCGTAAAACTGCTTTCATAAGTATCATACTTGTTCTCACTTTTATCCTCCCTTCACTTGTAAAAGCAAATGAACAAAACTATGTCATTATTGGCTATTATGCAGGCTGGTCTCCACTTAAAAATTTCAATCCTCAGTCCGTTACGCACATCAACTATGCGTTTGCGGATGTATGTTGGGAAGGAAAACATGGAAATCCGGAAGCGGGCAATGGCGGATTACAGCCTTGCACGGATTTAAATGGCAATGAACAACATGATATTCCAAATGGAACTGTTGTCTTAGGAGCACCCGCTACCGACCTTCCAAACTTGGAAAATTTGAAAACCTTTAAGCATGTGAACCCACAATTGAAAACTTTGATTTCTATAGGCGGCTGGTCATGGTCTATGAATTTGTCGCTTGTCGCCAGAACGGAGGAAACCCGGAAACAATTTGCGGAATCGGCGGTTGCCTATATTCAAACTTTTGATATGGACGGAATTGACCTTGATTGGGAATACCCTGTTAGTGGCGGTATGCCCAATAATCATCATGATCCTTCAGATAAGAAAATTTTTACTCTTTTATTGCAAGATATCCGAAATGCTCTTGATAAAGCTGAACAAAAAGACGGAAAGAAATATTTGCTTACGATTGCATCAAGTGCAGGATTTTCCTATTTAGAAAACACGGAATTAGACAAAGTTGCCGAGATTGTCGACTATATCAATATTATGACGTACGACTTTAATGGCAGCTGGTCTTTAATTACCGGCCATAACGCTCCACTTTTTGAGGATCCGAAAGCACAGGAAAATGATGTTCACCCTCATAATGTTGCAGCCGCTGTTAATGGACATTTAGAAAATGGAGTCCCTACAAGCAAGCTTGTTTTAGGTATCCCTTTTTACGGGCGATCTTGGGGAAATTGCAATCCAGAAACTGAAGGAAATTTAAGCGAAAATGGCGGCTACCAGCCCTGCTCTGGTAATGGGGGCGGCAATCTTGAGCCTGGCACCTATGATTATCATTTTTTAGAAACTAATATCATCAACCAATATGGTTTCAAACGTTATTGGAACAATTTCGCTAAGGTGCCTTACTTGTATAGCGAGGAAAAAAGGGAGTTCATTTCCTATGATGATCCAGAATCAATAAAGGAAAAAGTACATTTTATTACCGAAAATGCATTAGCAGGGGCAATGATTTGGGAATTAAGCGAAGATGATGAAAAACAAACATTAATGCTAACAGTACGTGATGGTCTTGGCTTCCCTACACTAGAACCTATTAAAGAGCCGTTAAAGGAGCCGGCAAAGGAAAAGGTTGGAAGTCCCTCTAAAACTTGGGTATACCTTGTCATTGTAGGAATTCTGCTCGTAATCATCTTTTGGCGAATAAGAAAAAGAAAATAACAGCATACCTTTTATCATCAAGAGCTACATCTGAAATAATCATAAAAATAAGGGATGTTATATATTAAACATGACTAATAGTATCATCCCTTACTAATTTTGCAAATGGCAATGGAGCGATTCTAGCTGTCTCACACCACGCAACTCTTTGCCAAAACCTCCCTTTTGTTCGATAGTACCGGGATTAACTTTTATGTATTTTAGTCTTACAAGTACTCCTCTAATGTAGTCGAATCAGGAGTTATCCTAGCTTTTTTAATATGAATTTTTCAAAGAGGATTTGTATGTTAATCAAAAAACTTAAGAAATTGCTTAGATCAGTAGTTGCTCTATTAAATGTAGTATTTTTATGCAGTTTTAAAAATGCAAAAAAAGCGTGGATCTTTATCACGCTTTTAAATATCTCTATCAAACTTTGTTTTTCTTCCTGAATTCCGAAATGGTAACCCCCCATCTTCTTTTAAAAACTCTTTCAAAGGTGTTTAGACTTCCAAATCCAACATCAAAGCATATTCTTGTAATATCCCAATCCGTATCTAGTAGTAACCGTTTTGCATGCTCCAATCTAATTCCTAATAGGTACTGGCTTGGTGTACATCCTAGAACTTCCTTAAAGATTTTGATTAAATAAAACTTACTCAAATTACAATGGTCTGCCAAAATATCCAATGACAAATCATTATGGTAATTTTCCTCCATATAATGAATGACATTTTTTATTATTGGATTGCAATTTACCATGTACTCCTTTTCCCAGAGCTCCGAGTGTGAACCTTTTTGAATGGATAAAAATATTTCCGCTAGTTCCCATTCCAATTCTTCTGTTTGAATTTGATGATCATTATCAAAAAGGTTAAGTTTAATCAATTCATCCGCCGTTTTAATTAATTTCTGGGAGGAATAATCAATTTGGTTAAAGAATTCTATTTCATTTACATGGTTATTCAATTTTGTTGAAACAACGTGACCAAGAAAATGCTTATTTATATTTACTAACAATATCCGACTCATATTTTCTTCTGTGAAATGAAAATGTTTTTCTCCGGGAAATGTTAAAAACTGCTTACTTGACTCCACTTTATTTACTACTTTATTCTGATCCAAAAAAGTACTTCCCTCTAATGGGATTGTAATTTGATAATCATCCCCATGATCATGTTCCACCGGGTCCGATGAAAATGAATCAAAACGGGACAACATGAGCTTTGTGTTAGGTAATTTTAAATTCACATATCTCAGAACGCATTCCCCCACTTGTTTTTCCTAATATTACAAATTTATTATACGTTTTTATAAACAAATTTTCATTATTAAAATATCCATCAATTCATCATATGAATATGTTTTTTTTGTTCCTTGTTAATGGAGTATATTTGTGTGCAGTGGAGAAATTACCTGAAGAAATGAGAGATAGCATCCCCTGTTAAGTGAAATAGAAAAATGACGTATGGATAAATATACGCCATTTTTTTATTCCTATTTAACTAGTTGAATGTGTTGGTTGGATGTTTTTTTAAGAATACCGCAAATTAACAATATCCAGATTAGGCAATTCCCAAAGGAGTGTGCAGCAAATGAAGCCCTGGTGGAACCTGTGAATCGTATTAATAATATTTGATTGCTAGTTACTCTATAAATCGGGATATTATACTTGGTTGGCTATATTAAAAATTCAATATCTCTTTCTTTAACCACTTTTATCTTACGGTCAGGGGTACCAATGGTGCTTAAATGATAGTTATGATGATCTATTATCTTCTCTGCTGGAATTATTCCATCAACGGTTGTATGCCCATTCTTTACTAATGTAACATCATAGCCTAATGATATGGCCGCTCTACATGTCGTATCTACACAATATTCCGTTCTTGCACCCATTACAACTAGATGAGTTACCTCTAACTCCCCTAGTATTTCTTGAAGTTTTGTATGATTAAATGCATCCGTTGCCAATTTATTAATCACTATATCTTGCGATCCGAGAGAAACACCGTCCACAAATTGCCAATATGGAGAATTTCGAGTTAATATGCCTCCAGGTAATTCTTCGTGTTGAGTATAAATAACCGGTACTTCTTCTATTTTTGCTTTTTGTATTAAATTTTTTATTGTACACAAAACCTCTTCCTTTTTATAGGTGCCCCATAACGGACCCATCTGCAAATCTATTACCAACAATGCGGATTTTTTATTGGCCATTTTTTTCACATCCTTATTATTCTTCTTATAGGTTAGTATTAAAAAGATTGGTAAGTTACGATAGATCTATTAAAAAAATCAATCAGCAAGTTTATATAAAGATATAGTAAATACATTAGGGTCAGAATTTTTAATCAGCAAAATAAAGAAATGACGTGAATTCTTCTTTTGCAGACCATTATTAACGTTTAACTAAATTTGGCGTGTAGCTTAGGTGTTTTTTAGAATACCTAAAAATTCAACTATAAAATATAGTACATTTCATATTGTGCAAGGTTATTTCTTTTAAAGCCTGTGCGCTTAAGAAAACCCTCTAGCTTATTGTTATTCGGAAAAGTTGTCGTCATATTCTTTAAATCCAAATCCACTTTGGCATGATTTAATAAAGCTATGCCAATACCATATCCTCTGTGCTCTTTACCCACCATTAAAAAACTAATTCTTCCAGAACCGCTAACACATAAACAACCAACAATTTCATTTTTAACAAAAGCACCATAGAAATAATAGTTTTCGGCTAATCGAATATACTCCACATCATTTTGCCAATTAATATGATAGTCCCATTCTACTACTGTTTTCTCATAATCACTGAAACTCATTTTTTTGAAGTGGACATTTTCCAGTATTTTCGCCTCTGTTAATAGGGATGGATCAGACAAGGAAAAAACAGAAAGATTATATATCTTTTCATAACCAAGTCTTTTATAAAAATTTATAGCTCGATCATTGCCGGCGATTACCTCTAAAAACAGCTGTCTGCAATCATGTTTGATTGCTTCTTCTTTATGCAATTCAAAAAGCCGTTTACTTACTCCTTCTCCTCTAAAATCAGGGGCAATAGCCAAGGCACCACACCTCATAGTTTTAATGCCTTCGTAGAGTTTTATACCGCCGAGGATGACACCGATTGGTTCACCTTCATAAGTAGCCATAAATGAGTGGTCCAGGCTATTTCCTTCAGGTCCAAAAAAGGTCTTTATAAATGTTTCCTTTGGCATTTCTATTTTAATAATATAATCCGAAAATCCTATTGTGAATGCGGAAAAAACTAAATCAATATCTACTTCTATACATCTGTGGTACTTAATTAATTCTTTTTTAATTTTATTATTTATGATTTTAGCGTTCATTAAGGGGCATCCTAACTTTCAAAATTTAATTCCTACTAACAACATCATTAACTTGTATACAAGGAAAGAAAGGTTTCAACCGCTCTTTTAAAAAAGTCTACCCGCAAGTTTTCATTATGAGTATGCTGATTACAATCAAAATTAGAAGTAGGCAAGCCAATCACAGGTATATTAAAATTTTCAAAAATATACAGCGGCAGGCTTCCTCCTTCCGTTGGCATGATGACAATTTCATTTCCAAAAACTTTTCTAACTGCGTTTATTACATATTGTGCTTCCTTTGAATCGTAACTCGTTTTGGTTGCAGGAAATCTCGCTTTTTGTTCAACCACTGCAATCTTACCGAAATCTTGCAAATCTTCTAAAGTGGGGTTTTCTTCCATTAGAGTCCAGCCTTGATCAAAAATATGAGCTTTAATTAAATCAAGGGTTTTATCAGGGTCCATTCCCTTCACAAGCCTGACATCGAATTCAGCTGTGGAAAGGGATGGTATAATATTTCTGCCGTTTTCCCCTACATAACCTCCGGATATACCTCTAACATTTAAGGTTGGTAGATTAATTAATTCCTGAAGGGATAACCCATACATTTCAGGTTTTTGAATACCGAACTTACCACTTATGTCTTTTTCGACCTTTGGTATTTTACTTATTATTTTCTTTTCTATTTCAGTCATTGGGATCACATAGTCATAAAATCCACTAATGGATACCCTTCCCGTTTTATCCTTCATAGAGGAGATAAGGCTGGAGAGTTGGAAAGCTGCATTAGGAAGGAAGTTTCCAAAGTGGCCACTGTGTAAGTCTACCGCTCCTGTATACACATTTATATTAAATTGTAAGATTCCTCGAAACCCTAACTCTATTGTTGGCAAACCGCTTTGATGAGTTTCTCCTGAAGCTGAAATAACCAAATCCGCCTTCATTTTATCTTTGTGTAAAGATAGAAGTTCTTTAAGGCTTGGGGATTCCACCTCTTCCTCACTATCAAAAAGGAATTTAATATTAACCTTAGGAAAAATGCTTTCTTGACAGAGAATGTCTATGGCAGCTAACGATGCAATAATTTGATTTTTTGAATCTGCAATGGATCTGCCTATAATTCTATAATCCTGTAATTCATGGCTCGGAATTTCATCCAGATTCACTGAATCACCATCTAAGCTTTTTCTTAGAACTGGCCTGTAAGGAGGAGAGTACCATTCATCTTCTTCAACAGGAACCCCATCAAAATGGCTATATATTAAAATGGTTTGCTCCGCACCTGGGGTATTTAATTCTCCGAATACTAATGGACGATTTGTAGGTGTTTCTAGCAGTTCTGTCTTCACTCCTTTTCCTTCCATAAAAGACTTTAAGAAATTTGCATTATTTGTGATTTGGTATGGATCATAAACATTGTTTGGAATACTTGTAAATTCTATCAATTCCTTTATATATTCTTTTAGTTTCGTATTGTTTATCATCATCTTCGATTCTCCTTCCCTTATAAGGGGATGATGTTTATATTTTCACACTTTTTCTAAAAGCTATCTCTTTAGAAATTGTTGTTTATTTTTATAAATAAATGGTGATTGTTGTTGCAAAGTATTTTATAGATTAAAAAAATTGGAACTGATGAGTTGTTATAAAACCTAGATTTCATCCCACTTATTTCTGTGTAAATCAAAAAAAGACACAATAAGTTTTGGTATTTTCAGTACTTGACAAAGTTTACACAAGTCATTATATTATTGAACAGTGGTCAATTAATAATTTGAAGGTGATTTTATGTCTCCAAGAAAATCAGTAGAAAAAGAATTATCAAAGGAACAAATTCTTAATGCTGCTCGTTATTTATTCTCGGAAAAAGGATTTCAAGAGGTATCCATGCGTGATATCGCAAGAGAATTAGGATGTAGTCATGGTGCAATTTATTATCATTTTAAAAATAAAATTGAACTATTTAATGGACTACTCCAAGCAGGCTTTAATTTACTTGATTCTACGATGGAAAGTATTGTGAGAAGCGAACATAGTCTAAAGGATATATTATTAGGATTTGTGGACTTTAGCTTTAAGTACCCACACCATTACGAAATTATGTTCATTACAAAAGAGGACGCATTCCTACTTCATTCTGCACCAATAGATAGTTATAAAAGATTTGAAGATGAGGTAAAAAAATTTAATGTTATTCCTTCAGAAGTTTATTTTATATTTGTCTCACTTCATGGTTTTGTCTCATATCACCTAAGAAGTGAGCAGTTTTTAAACCGCGGAATGTCAATTGCGGAACAATATGTTGATTTTTTAATAAAAAATGTTCAAATTTAATTTTTTGATTTTTATTGACCACTGTTCAATAAATGAGGGAGGAAAGTGCGATGAATAATAATATAAGTTCATCTCTAGTTAAAGAGTTAAGGAAAGAAACAGGTTTAGGAATAATGGATTGTAAAAAAGCCTTGATTAAATCAAATGGAAATCTAAACGGGGCAATTGAGATTCTTAGAAAACAGGGTCTCTCTACAGCGAATAAAAAAATAAGCCGTATAACTTCAGAAGGTCTAGTAAATGCTTATGTTGCACCAGACCAAAGAATTGCTGCAATAATAGAGGTAAACTGCGAAACAGACTTTGTAGCGAAAAATGACAGTTTCAAAAAGTTTGTAAAAGAAATAACCATACTTGTAGCTGAAAAGAACCCAGATGATCTAAACTGTTTACTTTCACTAAAGATTACGGCAGATGACACAGTAGAAAATATGGTCAATTATTTGATAAATACATTCGGTGAAAATATAGCGATTAAACGCTTTAAAAGATTTGAGGTAACCGGAATTGGTGTAATTGATGCCTATATCCACGATGATTATTTAACGAAGGGAAAGATTGGTGTATTGGTGGAAACATCTTTTAATAAGACTAATAGAAGTTACTACCCTAAAGCTGAATCTTTTATTAGAACATTGCTAATGCAAATTGCTGCAACAAAACCAAAATATCTGGATAAGAAGGAAATTCCCGAATATGTTTTAAATGAAGAAAAAGCTATTCTAAAAACTTTAGCAGAAAATGAGGGTTTATCCGGAAACATACTTGAAACCTTTATACAGGGGAAACTAAAGAAGTATTTCAAAAATAATTGTTTATTAGAACAAGATTTCATCATGGATCCAGAAAAAACAGTGGGTGATATGATAAAAGCTTTGAATGATAAAAACAATGAAGAACCTTTTTCTATTCTGCGATTTGTTCGTTATGAAAAAGGGGAATCTTTAGATTCTAGAAGCTAATTTTCTGGTGACCCATACAAAAAGAATATATAACAAAACTTCAAAGTCGGTTCCTTCAACAAGAAATCGACTTTTTACACTTGATTTTGGATTATTATACCATAGGAATTATTATTTCATATAATTCATCGATTTAACGCCCTTTATGCTTTTGTTTAGCTTTTTGTTTTTTAATTTTTCTATTTTGACATTTTAGTATTTTGATGAAAACTTAAATCATTTGTTAGTAGAGTTTGCCCAAACTGAAAGAAAGGATATGCACTTAATGTCAATAAAGATAAGATTCCAAATATCAAAATTCCGTTATTTATCCCTAAAATACTTAGTAACAGTCCTCCGATCATGGCCCCTGCACTTTGACCAATAAATTGCAATCCTGCAGCACCAAAATACGCTCCTCTTAAATGTTTCGGGGCAATATCACTAATTAAAACATCACCGATGATAAAACATAATATTTCTCCTACCGTAAAAAGAATGATAGATAGAACCAATAAAATCATAGAATTTGAAAAAGCAAAACCCAAAATGCCCAAAGCAAAAAGAAAACTGCCTATTTTTAACGCTGTGAGGGGCTGATGTTTTTTCATTATTTTTACAATCGGAAATTGCAACAGTAAGATTGTTATTGCGTTTGCAGCAAAAAGAATGGAATAGATACTTACATGTTTCGTACCTAAATATTGAGAAAGTGTCGTATCTAATTGCGCATAAGCTCCGGTTGTAAATATATTTCCAATAAGAAAGAACCTAAATACTTTATCCGCTGCAATGATTCTCATAATGCTTTTAAGAGTGAATTTTTCGGTAGGCGTTATGTTGTTTTCGGAGGTAGTAAATTTTGATTTGCATATAATCAGCAAGACTCCACAAATAAAATATATTATGGCTGTTATTAAAAACGTCATGGGATTCTTTGAGGATCCCAAAGATAGACCAACTAAAGGCCCAATTGCTCCGCCGATATTAATTGCAAAATATCGTATATTAAAAACATCTATTCTCTTGTCAGGAGTGGTAACATCCACTAACAAAGCTCGTGCTGTAGGTTCAAATAGACTTCTGCAAAAACCACTAAGTGCATTTAGTAAAAAGAACTGCCATATCTCATTAGCTAAAATCAGTCCTATGAATACCATTGCCCACACAAACATGGAAAAAATCATTACCGGAAATCGACCAAAACGATCCGACCATGCACCGCCTAAAAAACTTGCAAAAGTACTAATAAAAAAACTTACTCCTAATATCGCTCCTGTGATTGCGTTATCATACCCTTTAATTTCATGAAGATATATACCTAAAAAAGGAATGCTCATGAAAAACCCTGCTCTTGAGATGAACGTGCCAAATAACAATGCCCAAACCAAAGGGTGAAAGGTAAGGGTTTTCTTTTTAATCAGATCGAAAAGTTTATGCATTTATTCTCACCAATTTATTTAGTCTTTAATGATAAATTATCAGTTTCTTTATATTTCCTCACTGCAATTATTGCTTTATTAAATGTGCAATTTTTAAAGAGCATCATTATTTTAAAAATGTTAGCCTTTTAAAAAAGGATTAATGAATGGTAAATATAAATTGATGAAGCGGGTGTAATATGTCCTATTCAGTATTTAAAAATGAAGAAAAAAAACGAATCTATTATGAAACCTATGATAGATCACTAAAACAATGGAAGGTTAAAACCGAAAGTTTTTATATTGATACCTCTTTTGGAAAAACGCATGTCATTACTTGTGGTCCAGAAGATGCCCCTCCCCTTGTATTAATTCATGGTATGACGGTAAGCTCAACAATGTGGTTTGCGAATGCATCTTTTTGGAGTCGAAATTTTAGAATATTTGCTATTGATATAATTGGAGATTTTGGAAAAAGCGAATGTACAAAACCAATTTCTTCTGCCGAACATATTGATGTTTGGTTAAATGAAGTACTTAATGCTTTAAAGCTAAACGATATTTTTTTAGTCGGTCACTCGATGGGAGGCTGGATTTCCTTACAATACAGTTTACATTCTGACCGTGTAAAAAAATTAGTTTTGCTTGCACCAGTTATGAGTTTCGCTAGTTTGAATTGGAAATTCCCTATTAAATTATTTCCATCGTTATGGTTTCGTAAGTCTTTCTTTATAAGGGGTTTATATAATTGGATGTTTGCCATGGGAAATGAACCTGATGAAATACTGTATCAACAATTTCTAAACGGATATAAATATGGAAAGATTCAATTAAGGGTTGTGCCCAAAGTTTTTGACAGAAAGGATATTGAGCGGTTAAAACCAGAAACGCTTTTATTAATCGGCGAGCAAGAGGTTGTCTATTCTTCAACCAAAAAAGCCATTAAGAATGCATCCGGTTTCCATAAAATCAAAACGAAATTAATTCCGAATTGTTCTCATTGTTTGCCCGCAGAGCAGAAAGATATCGTAAACGAATTAGTAACTGAATTTTTAAGGTAAAGAAGTGCACTTCACCTCCCTATTCTTCTTTAACAACAGGGGGTATTACATTTTATTTACGTCTATAAGTATTAAAAAAATACACAATCTTTAAGTGAATCAACAAATAGTCCAATTCATATGCGAATTGGACTAAAAATAGTGATGTTAATACCTTATAACTGAACTACTTACCATTTCGTGTACTGTTTCTACGTAAGCTTCGATAACAACAAAGAAGCGATTGAAAAATACGTAATCAAAGAGAAAATGTCATTAACAGTTGTAATCAATGGACCCGAAGCAACAGCAGGGTCCAGTTTACTTTTATATAAAATGAGCGGGATCACCGTTCCTGCCATCGTGCCAAGTATAAGTGTAAGCAAAAGGGAGCCGCCTACAACAATCCCCAAATAGATATTCCCTTGCCAAATAAAAGCAATGATCGAAATGAGGAGACCGCAAGAAACGCCAATAATAAGACTTACCCTGAATTCCCTAAAGATTAATTTCAAAATGGTTTTGGCATCAATTTCATTTTCCGCTAGCCCGCGGACGACTACTGCAAGGGACTGGGTTCCCGTATTACCAGTCATACCGGCAATAAGCGGCATGAAAAACGCTAAAGCTACTACCTTTTCCAATGTTCCTTCAAATTTTGAAATGATGCTTCCGGATATGAGACCGATAAAAAGTAGAATGACTAACCATGGTAATCGCCGGATAGCTGCAATGAATGGTTTTGTATTAAAATCAATCTCCTTACTAGCTGTTGAAAACTTTCCATAATCATCGCTCGCTTCTTGAATGAGTGCGTCTACCATATGATCAAATGCGATAATTCCTACTAGCACTCCATCCTCATTCGTAACAGGAAGGGACGTAAAATCATAGCGTTTGAACAACCGGACAATATGATCGCGCTTTGTTGTTGCCGTTACGCAGATGACCTGTTTGAGCATAATATTTTTTAACATTTCATTAGGGTCAGCAAGAAGTAATTCTTTATACGGAACAGTGCCAGTTAAAATTCCTTTTTTATCAATAAGATAAACATGGTGATTACCCTCCCCATAAAGTGCAAGGGACCTAATTTTATCAATGGCGTCTTGAACAGTTGCATTTTCCTCAATGGAAATATACCGATTCGACATTAAACTTCCCGCTGTATCATCGGGGTAATCAATCATCGATTTGACATAGCTGGCGTGCGTTTCATCCATTTCTTCAAGAAATCTTTTTAATTGAACTTGAGGGTATTTTTTTAGCAAGCGAGTAAGGATATTCGTATCAAGTAATGCGAGCACTTTATTTGCTTTTTCAGGGCCAATTTTTCCAAGTACCTCAAGCTTTTGCATCGTATTTATTTTTTGCATCATACTGGCGATTGTTGTTTCATCCAGGTTGTGGAGAAGCGATATCCCATACTTTTCAGGAAGGCTTTGAAAAATTACACTCATATCATAAGGTCGCTTTTTCTTAAACATTTCGTTTAACTCAGCAAATTTTTCATTTTGTAATTTTTCTATGACTTGTAATGTTTCTTCTTCTAATTTTTCTTTTGTTATAATCGTGAGCACTTCCCTTCCTTGTCCACATCCATAAAATTATATATCCTCTTTTTTCTTACTTAAAACTTTTGGTAACAAAATTGCCCATTCTTTCGTCAATCTAATGAATAATATAAAAGGAGAGAGGATTTTCAATGATTCTATTGAAACGATCAGGACTTTTATTCATGACGATCATGTTATTTACTATTGTTTTGACAGTGGGAAAAAGTTCTGCAGATGAACTTCCTATTTCGGTTGGAACAGGAAGCACTCTAGATCATCATTCAATTCAAGCTTCAAAATATTTTATGAGCGGAAACACTTTTATTCAAGCTCTTTCTAGTTCACAAGTAAGAGTGTCGGGGAATACGAAAGCATATAGCCCAGTTGATAATATTAAGGTTGACCTAACGTTGCAAAAGTGGGAATCTTCGAGTGGAAAATGGGTGGACGTACTCCAGATCGGAAGTGCGACAAACTATTCTTCCTCAATTGTATCCCTATCTAAAGAGGCAAAGGTTTTAAAAAGTACCTATTACAGGGTATGGGGGTTTCACCGGGTCATGCATGGAGGAGTCATTGAACAGAATACAAGTATTTCAACGTATGTATTCGTAGATTAGGAGGTTCTCTTTTGGGAACCTCTTTTTTTATATATTCCCTTTCAACTAAATCAGTTTATAATAATTGTATCTAATTCCATCCTATAGAGGTGACGTTTTGAGATTATCCCTTTTGAGCAGTATTCGATTGTTCATGTTCATTTTGATTAGTTACATTTACTTTACTTCTGTTGAAAACCATACAACATTGCAATTAACTTTTGTCATTATAGCTGTGTTAGCGTTCTGTATGAATCACTTTTTATTAGTTACCCCTCTTGTCAAAAGGTTTTTTATTTTTGCTATTTCACTAGATGTTATTTTCATTTTAGGTTTTGTTTTTTTCTTTCCGGGGCCAACGCTCTATTTGCTCCTGTTTGGAGTGGATGCCGTAACTCTCTTTTTAATTGCTGAAAACAAGCGCATAATTTGGGGATTTTCTCTTGCCTTTTTCTTCTTATGGGCGTTTTGTATTTCTTACACGTATCGAATAACGGGAAGACTCGATATTATGGAAAACCTAACGAACTTTGGGTTTATTATGTTTGAAGCTGTTGTAGGCCGCCTTATACATAAGCTAATGTATGCACGAGAAAAAATTGGAACTCAATATGAAGAGCTTCAAGAGACACATCATGCGTTAAAAGATGCCCATGAACAATTGCAGCATTATTCCAACCAAGTAGAGGAATTAACACTTATTCAGGAGCGAAATCGAATTTCAGGTGAGATTCACGATACCGTAGGCCATAAAATGACTGCATTACTCGTTCAGTTGCAAGTAGCAAAAGAGCTATACAATATTCAACCCGAAAAGAGTAAGCAGACACTACTTCTTTGCGAAGAATTGGCAAGAAATGCTCTTCAGGAGCTACGGTTATCTGTGCGAACACTAAAAGATGAAAACAGGTCCTTTGTGGCAACGATTAGGAAAATTCTCGAAGACTATCAAGATATGACTGGTTTAAAATCTAGTTTTCATATAAAGGGAGATGCTTCGCAAATTCCAACCTCCATACAATTAGACTTAACTCGTATCATACAAGAGTCAATTACGAATGCAGTTCGACATGGGCAAGCGACGGAATGTAATGTCACAATTGAGGTATCCGATTCTACTGTTGAGGCTTTTATTAGAGATAACGGAACAGGATCAACCAATGTCAGCCCCGGGTTTGGATTGAAGAATATGAGAGATAGAGTTCAAGAGCACGGTGGACAAATCGTGTTTGAAAGCAATCCACAGCAAGGATTTATTGTTAAGATGAGTGTGCCATTAAGGGAAATTCAATGGCAATTGGGGGGAGCATAGTGATAAAGGTTTTAATCGTAGATGATCAAGAGTTAATGAGGGATGGACTTGCTACTATTTTGAATCTTAGACCGGAAATCGAAGTAGTCGGTGTCGCATCGAACGGGAAAGAAGCGTTTGAAAAAGCGAGTCAGCTTCGCCCTGATATCGTATTAATGGATATTCGCATGCCAATTGCCAATGGTGTTGAAGGAACGAAACTCATAACCTCTTCCCGACCAGATACAAAAGTATTAATGCTAACAACGTTTAATGATAGTGCGTTAATTTTCGAAGCACTCGAAGAAGGTGCTAGCGGCTATTTATTAAAAGACATGCCTACCGACGCGATCGTTCAAGCAATCATGACGGTTCAGTCCGGTGGAATGGTTTTACCAAAAGAATTAACAGCTGAAATTGTAAAAGAAATGAGGAAAACCCAACCAGCTGATCATCATACTGATGTTCCACAAGTCATAAAAGACTTAACCGAACGAGAACTTGAAGTATTAGGAAAACTCGGCTTAGGCTTAAATAATAAAGAAATTGCTAATGAACTATTCATCTCAGAAGGAACCGTTAAAAATCACGTATCCAATTTAATAAGTAAACTCGAGCTAAGAGACCGGACTCAAGCAGCTATTTTCGCGGTGAGATATCATATTACCTCCTTCTGATAGATGACTTTTGGCATAGTCCCCTATGACATACAGCTAATATAGCTGTATTTTTTTTGAAAAAAATCTATCTGGAGAGAGATTTGCGCATGATGGAAAAGCAATATACTGTAATCAGTTACGAAATAGATGCCTTAATAAAGGATGTGGAGTCATGTTAGAGGTTAAAGAACTTAAAAAAAGCTACGGCAAAAAAGAAGTCGTAAAAAATGTTTCTTTTACAATTGAAAAAGGCGAATCCTTTGGTCTTCTCGGTCCAAATGGTGCTGGGAAGTCTACAACCATCTCGATGATATGCGGCCTTATTCCGTACGATCAAGGAGAGGTGTTGGTTGATGACCTATCTATAAAAAAATCACCAATGCTTATTAAGAAAAAAATTGGTGTTGTTCCTCAGGAAATTGCCCTTTACCCAACGATGTCGGCAAAGGATAACTTACTATTTTGGGGAGCAATGTATGGATTAAAAGATTCCCAAGCGAAAAAACGTGCGGACGAAGTGCTGGAGTTTGTTGGATTAAAGGATCGAGCCAATGATCGAATTGAGACGTTCTCCGGCGGGATGAAACGGAGAATCAATATCGGTGCCGCCTTAATGCACGAACCGGAATTGCTAATTATGGATGAGCCAACAGTAGGGATTGATCCGCAATCGAGGAATCATATTTTAGAGACTGTTAAAAAGCTAAATGAAAAAGGAATGACGATCATTTATACGAGCCATTACATGGAAGAGGTTGAGTTTTTATGCAACCGTGTCGGAATCATTGATCACGGAGAAGTCATTGCTTTAGGAACACAATCTGAGCTGTGCAGCCGTTTAGTTGGCGGGTCGGTCATTCAATTAAATGTTGAACACGAATCGATCGAAGCGCTTAATGCTATAAGAGAACTGGAAAATGTAAAAAAAGTGGTGACGAAGGAAGATTCGAATATAATCGAAATTTTTGCAGAGCAGCCTTATGAAACACTAGGTTCTATTATGACTGCAGCAATAAATGATGGCATGAAAGTTGGAGCAGTGGAAATAAAAGAACCTAATCTTGAGACCCTTTTCTTGCAATTAACAGGGCGCTCATTACGGGACTAGGGGGGTTATCGATGAGAGCTTTTACAATTGCCTGGAAAGATATGAAAATACGCTTACGAGATCGAAAAGGGTTTATCACTATGCTGCTAATGCCTATTGTACTGACTGCCATCCTCGGTTCAGCCCTTAGTGGAATATTTGGAGAAAGTGGTTCGATTCCAGCTACTACGGTCGGAATTGTCGTCTCTTCTGCCGATGATTTAACCAATCAGTTTGTAGATAAGGTTTTACAAGGGGATGAATTAAAGACGAGCATTACACTTAAAAAGTATAAAACCGAAGCTAGCTTAAAGTCTGCCATGGAGAAGCAGCAGGTTGATGTCGGAATGATCCTCCCTGCTGGTTGGGGAGACGGGTTAATGAAGGGTGATCAAAAAGAAGTAACGATGTTTAGTGACCCTGAAAAAGACATTCAATTTATGATTGTAAATTCGATCACGACGTCTTTCATTAACCGAGTAACGTCCGTTTCGAAGGCGACTGAAGTCGTTTCAAAAGAGTTAATGGCCGTGCCTGTGACTAGTCAAAATATCGATATTTCTACTGTCGCTGCGGGCCTTGCAAATGAACTTTCCGAAATTGCCAGTTCAAGTTTGAATGTCGTTACGTCAGAAAAAGATAGGAAGGAACCGATTTCTGGCATGCAGTACTATGCAGCTGCCATGTGTGCCATGTTCGTTTTATTTAATACAACGATTGGGGCTAAATCCATTATTCAAGAGCGAAAAACGGAAACATTAGCTCGTTTAATAAGCAGTCCTACCCAACGCTCTTCTATTATATTTGGAAAATTCTTAGGCACTTTTTATTTTTCCTTCCTGCAATTAATCGTATTTGTCACTGCCACCCACTTTTTATTTGGGGTCGATTGGGGAAGTAATATTTTGCAGGTCCTCGCTATTGGGTTCGCCTTTTCTATATCTGTATCTGGCTTTTCTATGATTATTGCTGGAATCATTACAGAAGAAAAAACAGCTGATACGATCGGTGGCATCGGGGTTCAAATTTTAGCGCTATTAGGCGGGTCCATGATTCCACTTGCAGCGTTTCCAAATGCTCTGCAGCTTTTGGGGAATATTGCACCTAATAAATGGGCGCTTGAAAGCTTCGTAGAGATTATGAACGGAACAGATTGGAGCACACTTATCCTACCAATGACCGTTCTCCTATTTAGTGGATTAGTAGCATTATTGATCGGATCGCTAAAATTAAAGCCAAGATAAGGAGTGAAAAAATGTGAGAAGAATAACAGCTATTATGATATTTGAATTAAAAAGAATGTTTAAAAAGCCACAATCATACCTCCTTATGTTTGGTATGCCTCTTTTGTTCACCTTTATATTTGGAGCGCTTTTTTCTGGTGAGACGGAAGCCAAACCTAGTATTGCTGTAATAGATGCGGATCACTCCACCTTATCAGAAGCGTTGGTGAATGAGCTGCAAAGTAAAAATATTGTGGACATAAGTACTATGACTGCTCAGGAAGCAAGTGAAAAGTTCAAAGATCAAAAGATAACTGGATATATTCAAATCAATAAAGAATTTGAAGATCAAATGTTGAATAAAGAAATTCCAGAGGTGGTTTTTGTATACTCTCCTTCTTTTAATGGAGCAAAAATGATCGAGCAGGTCATCAATGACAGCATCGTTAAACTAAGGATCGAAGCTACGGCAGCAAGTACTTATCATGATATTACAGGAGAAAGCTGGAAAGGCTTACAGGGTAAAATCTCTAACGAACTTGCCACAGATGCTAGCATAAAAAAAGTGGTCATCACGAAGAGCCAAGAACTGGAAACGATGAACAATATGACCGCTCGTTCTGCTGGATTTACGATTATGTTTGTAATGATTACGATGCTTATTAGTACCGGAATCTTTTTAGAGGCTAGACAGACAGGCGTTTGGTACAGAATGATGTCAACGCCAACATCAAAAAAGGAACTGTTGATTGGATATTTGCTAGCCTTTTTCCTCATCGGGTGGATTCAATTTGGGGTACTAATGCTCGTTTCAACCTTCGTATTTGATGTTAGCTGGGGAAACGCATTTGGTGTCTTCGTTCTTGTTTCAAGTTTACTATTATGCACGATTGGACTAGGACTCTTTATAGCTGGCTTTGTCAGAACATCCGAGCAGCAATCCGTATTTGGAAATCTGATCATCGTTTCAACCTGTATGCTTAGCGGGGTCTATTGGCCGCTCGAAATCATGCCAAATATGATGCAGCAAATCGCAAAGTTTGTCCCACAATATTGGGGGTTGGAAGGCTTTGCGGAATTATCCGTTAGAGGCGGGACGGTAATAGATGTTCTTGCACCGAGTGGAGTTCTACTGGCTTTCACGCTTGTGTTTCTCCTTATTGGGATGAATCGAATTAGATTTGAATAGGTTGTGAAAAATGATCGAAAAGAAAGGGGTTCTCCTTTTTTAATATCGGGAGAACCTCATTTATATAGACTTTGCAATCGTTAATATCTCATCCTTCGTCAATTTTCCTTCTATAGAAAAATAATGACTTTGTGTCATCCAGATTAACTCGGCGTGGCCGTTTTTATAAATGACTAAGTTTGCCTTATGTCCTTTAATCTGCACTTCTTCTATTGACACATCATCGATATCCAAAGTGGTACCAAACGCCATTTGGGTTTCTAATGGCATTTCCGTCAGAATAAAGCCCCTATCCTTGCCGACATAGTTTAAATAAACAGCATCTACCTTATTTTCATAGCCATCCATGACTGTTACGTCCTCTAATTGAAATTCATCGATAAGATTCTTAGGGATTAAAATGGGAAAGTGGGCGGCTTTTTTTGCCTCTTCTAGACTCATTTGTTTAGATATAATTTCTGAATCCTCGATGACTTCAAACGTCCCATCGCTTTCCCCCGACCCTTCGCCGGGATCTCCAGATTTTCCAAGTAAATGCACTACATTCCCTTGTATCGTATGGAATATATCCGTAAATTGGTTAAAGGCGATACCAGATTTAGGAGTAGTTGCGAAAATAAAGATGAATAATACGGCAGCTGCAATCAATAAAGGATTTCGCAATATACGAAGTGGGAGTGTTTTTTTTCTTTTTTCACTCATTCGTGTTTCGATTTGCTTCCATGCTTCCGAAGCTTCCAAAAGAGGAGGAGGGCCGCTATTTACTTTTTCATGTAATGCTTCACGAATGATTTCGTCCAAATGAAATTGTCTATGCTCTGGCATTGTGCATCATCTCCCTCATATCGGGTTTTGTTTCTAATGCTTCCCTTAATTTTAACTTAGCACGATGGATGCGTGTTTTGACCATCGTTACTTTTATATCTAATGCTTCGGCAATTTCTTCGTATCTCATATCGTGTAAATACGCTAATATTAATACTTGCTTATGCTCGGGTTTTAATTCATCAATTTCCTGGAGGAGTATGTTCTTTAGGAACTTTTTTTCAACAATCGTTTCAACAGTAGAATGATAATCTTCAAGTTTAGAAAGATGTTCATCGATGATATGGTCTTCTGTAGCTACATCGTTCCACTTTTTAATTTTTCGCAGGTAATCGATGGCCGTGCGGGTGGCAATTGCAGCTAACCATGCTCCTAACTTCTCTCCATCCTTGACCGTGTGCATATTTTGAAAAGCTTTAAGAAACGTTTCCTGTACGATATCCTGCGCTAATTCACGATCTTGGACAATATAGTACGCAGTATAATACACTCGTTGATAAAACATTTCAAAAATGACTCTTTCCGAATCGCGATCTTTTTTTAGAAGCTTTTGCACTAATCTATTAATCATCCCCACATCCTCTCTCAGTGAAGACTTCCTCAATTTTCCTTTTATTATAACTTAAGACGGATGACTTGTGGGAAAGTTTCGGTGGAATCCTATTCAGATTAAGATGGGATCTATTTGTCATACTTCAATTGGATTCGGGTTCTAATCTCATCCGGGCAGTTCAATTCTCGTTCGAACGGCTTCTATTCCTCGTTCGGATGGTATCTATTCACGTTCAAGCACCATTTATTCCTTTTGACTTCCAAAATAAACATCCATGAATAAAAGGGTTGTCCTTTTTGAACTTAAAAAGGACAACCCTTATCTCTTCCATTTTGTTAGTTTGATAGATGTGTTGGATGTGACTCCAATTTTTGATCACTTTTCGTCATTGGCTTAGCAGCATGGGACAAGAGGCCAGCAATTGTCACACCAATTAAAACAAAGATCAATGATTTTAGTAATGTGATAGATTCAGCGATCGCTCCTAATACAGGAGGGCCTACAAGGAAAGCAAGATAACCAACCGTTGTCACCGCTCCAACTCGGGCAGCGACACCACGTGGATCATCACCCGCGGCAGATAATCCGACAGGGAAGCCATAGGCAGAACCAAATCCCCAAAGGACAATGCCAATTGCTGCTGCATAATAGTTTCCACTAAAAATAACAATCATGAGTCCGATCGCAGCAGAGATAGCTGAAGCTCGAAGAATAGCCACTCTTCCAAACTTGTTTAGAAGGAAGTCACCCACTCCCCGACTAATCGTCATGGTTGCGACAAATAAACCATACATAAAAGAAGCTGATGCGGGAGTTTTTTCATACCCATCGACAATCACTAAGGGCAGCCAATCACCAGCCGAGCCTTCTGCAAAAGCCATTCCTAAGACAATGAGTCCTATTAAGACGGTCCTTTGCTCCTTCCAAACAGCGAGTCGCTCCTTCGTTGTCATTGGTGGATCATTGGAATCATTATTTTTATCCTGCCCTGTTCCTGCAGGTACGAACCGAAAGAAATAGACAATCAAAACAAATACAATCATCGCGATAACTGATAAATGAGTAATCACAGAAAGATGCAGCTTATTAGCAATCGAACCAATAATCGCACCGAAAAATGTTCCTAAACTATATACTGCATGAAAACTAGTCAGAATTGACTTTTTTATTTTATGCTCAATGGTTGTTCCCTCTACATTCATCGCAACATCACAAATGCCGATCCCAAACCCGAAGAGGGATAATCCAATGAATACAATAATCCCATTAGTAAACCAAGAGCTCCCTATTCCCACAACAACAAGCCCAATTGAACTAAATCCTAACCCCGTCAACATAATGACACGGCCTCCCCAGCGTGCAATAATATGACTTGCACTAAGAAGACCGATAATGGACCCAGCAGACAATCCAAAAATAATCCATCCCATTTGCGCTGTTGAAGCACCTATTGCATCACGGATATTCGGGGTCTGAGCTACCCAAGATGCCATCGCAAAACCGGAAAGGCCAAAATAGAAATAGATGGCCAAGCGCCAGAGGTGAATCTTTCTTGATGTAAGTGCATATTCCATTGAAACCATCTCCCTATTTTACCTAGAAATACAATATTAGTAGGATGAAGAATTAACTAATAACTTTTTAAATTTATCATAGTTTGCATATGGTTACAATGAACTGAGATGTCATAAACTGAATTAATCATCCTCACATACATACAGTTTATCCCTTATTAGACTTAATCCAGCTTCCTAGACTATAATTAAGTTCATCTATTAGTGTTATGAAGGGTTGGAGTATATGAAAAAAGGAAATTGTGTAGCCATCATTGGAACAGGCTTTGTCGGGTCAAGCTATGCTTTTGCACTGATGAATCAAGGAATTGCAGATGAACTGATCATGATTGATCTTAATAAGGAAAAAGCATTGGGCGATGTTATGGATCTCAATCATGGCAAAGTGTTTGCCCCTGATTTAACCCATATTCGATATGGAACATATGAGGATTGTATTCACGCTGACCTTGTCGTTATTTGCGCGGGGGCAAACCAAAAACAAGGTGAAACACGGCTTGATTTAGTGGAGAAAAACTTAAAGATTTTTAAATCTATTGTGGAAAGTGTAATGGCAAGCGGGTTTGACGGTATATTTTTAGTCGCTACAAACCCTGTCGATGTTTTAACATACGCTACGTGGAAATATAGTGGGCTTCCAAAGGAAAGGGTCATTGGTTCAGGGACTATTCTTGATACGGCACGATTCAGATATATGTTAGGTGATTATTTTAATGTTGCTCCAAACAATGTTCATGCTTATATAATCGGAGAACACGGAGATAGTGAGTTGCCCGTTTATAGCTTAGCTGATGTTGGCGGCGTGCCAGTTTTAAAAATGATAGATCGTGATCCACGTTATAAAAAAGGGGATTTAGATGATATTTTCGTTCAAGTTCGTGATTCCGCATACGAAATCATTATGAGTAAAGGTGCCACCTATTATGGAATTGCGATGGGGCTTGTAAGACTAACGAAAGCCATTTTACGTAATGAAAATACAATTCTGACAGTGTCAACACTACTAGAAGGAGAGTATAAAGAAAACGATGTATACATCGGCGTTCCGGCGATTGTAAATCGAAATGGAATAAGAGAAATAGTGGAATTAGAACTTAACGAAGAAGAACAAAGCTTATTTCATAAAAGCGCTGAAACCATAAAGAATATATTAAAACCTTATTTTTAAGGATTACATGAAGGGCCGTCTACTAAGACGTCCTTTTTTGCATACTTTAAGTGGATGCCCCCAGCCAATATAAGCTGAGGGCTATGGGAGCTTCTACTATTTTCTTTCTGTCATCCAATCCGGTTTTGTAAAGCCAGGAAAGTCACTGTCAATGACATCTTCGAATTCCTTCGATTCTACGACTTCTTTAATATCTTTTACAAATTGTGCATCTTTATTTTTTCCATCAATGACGACACGGTTACGGTGAACATCTCTCATATTTTCAATCATAATGCCTTCATCCATATCCAGACCTGCTGCAAACACAAAGTTTCCAGGTACTGCAGACATATCTGCACTCTCAATAGCACGTGCAAGCTGTCCTGCTTCTAACGGTTGGAACTTAAGATTTTTTGGATTATCTTTAATATCTTTTTCTGAAATCGTCAAATGGCTTACATCATCTTTCAGCGTAATTAAGCCTTCTTGTTCCAAAATTAATAGCGCTCTGCCCATATTTGTTGGATCGTTTGGTAAAGCATATGTTGCACCATCTGCAATTTCATCAATTGATTTAAATTTATTTGAGAACACAACCATTGGAGAAGTTGGCACTGTAATGACTTCAGCTAAGTTTAATTTATTTTGCTCTGCAAAAGTTTCCATATAAATTTTATTTTGAAAGACGTTGGCATCGATATCGTCTGTTCCTAAAGCGTTATTCGGTTGGATATAATCACTGAATTCTACTACCTTTACCTTATAACCTTTCTTTTCAAGACCAGGTTTGATTGCCTTTGTCACCATATCAGTAAATGGACCAGCCGTTGCGCCAATGGCAATCTCCTTTTTATCTTTGTTTGATCCCGCTGAACCTTTTCCACTGCAAGCGGCAAGTGCTCCCATTACTAAAACGAGAGTTAAAACAAATAACCATTTTTTCATTTCTATTTCCTCCTGAAGTTTTATCTTTTATCTGCATGTTTTGCCCAGCTATCTCCAAGAAATTGAATGAGCTGAACTAAAACAACTAACACTACTACGGTTGTAACCATAATTACAGTATCGTAACGGTAATAACCAAAGCGGATGGCCAAATCACCAATTCCACCGCCGCCCACGACCCCAGCCATAGCGGAGTAAGCAACTAGACTGATAGTCGTCAATGTAACACCTTGGATAATACTAGATTTTGCCTCCGGGATGAGCACATCTTTAATGATCATCCATGGGGTTGCACCTACTGAAATAGATGCTTCAATCACCCCTTTATCGATTTCACGAAAAGCCGTTTCTACAATTCTTGCAAAAAATGGAATCGCTGCAACAGATAATGAGACGGACGCTGCGGTAGGACCGATGGCTTTTCCAACAATCAATTTCGTTAATGGAATGAGTAATACGAGTAAGATAATGAATGGAATCGATCTAATTAAATTGATTAAAAAGCCGACGATTGTTTTTACATATTTATTTTTCAAAAACATTCCTTCGTCTGTCACGAATAGGATAACTCCTAATGGAAGGCCAACGAGAATGGCTATGAAGAGTGATATAGCCACCATGTATATCGTTTCAAAAAACGCTTTATTCAAATCAGGAAGCATTTCGATAATATGTTCAAGAGCCACTCGTCATCACCTCCGCATTTCCTGTTCTTTCCTGCAAGTAATAAACAGCCTTACCCACTTCTTCTTCCTCACCTATCATTTCTAAAATAAAAATGCCTAATGGTTCCTCTTGAATATATTCAATCTTTCCGTGTAGGAAATTCCCTTTTACACGATGAAGCTGGAGCATATCTGATACAACCGTTTCGCCAGCTTTAGAACCTTTAAATTGAATTTTAACTATCGTGCCTTGACACTCTCTAATCAACTTTTCAGGAATATCTAATTGTAGAATATCACCAATAAATTGTTTCGTTAGTTCCGCCTCCGGTGCTGCAAAAATATCGTAAACCGATCCTTCCTCCACAATCTTTCCATCCTGCATGACAGCCATTCGATTACATATTTCTTTCACAACTTCCATTTCATGTGTGATGAGAACAATCGTCAATCCGAGCTTTTGATTAATATCCTTTAATAAGGCTAGGATAGATTTTGTAGTACTCGGATCAAGGGCGGATGTCGCTTCATCACATAATAAAACATCTGGATTATTAGCAAGCGCCCGTGCAATTCCTACCCTTTGTTTTTGACCACCGCTCAATTGTGCCGGGTACACATCTCTTTTATCTGTCAGTCCAACCATTTGAAGTAGCTCTTCTGCTCTTTTTACTCGGTCTGCTTTCGGATAATCTGCTGCTTTTAAAGCGAAAATAATATTTTCAATAATCGTTTTGGAACTTATCAAGTAAAAATGCTGAAAGATCATCCCTATCTTCTGACGCGCTTTACGGAGTTCTTTTGCTGAAAGCTTCGTTAAATCAGTCCCGTTGATAATCACCGATCCGGAAGTTGGCTCTTCGAGGAGATTCATACAGCGTATTAGGGAACTTTTTCCAGCACCAGAATAACCGACAATACCGAAAATTTCACCTTTTTCAATGGTTAATGAAACATCATCGACACCGACTACTATTCCTTTTTTTGTTTGATATTTTTTCGTCACACTTTTTATTTTTATCATGGCATCCACCTCATAAAAGAAAAATGCCTCTTTAAATTGAAAGAGGCATCGAAAAATAATCGTTTGTTTTATTTTCGACTTATCTCCCAGAATTGATTCATTCTGCAGGAAGTGGCACCTTTCCACCAATAGGAGGTTGCCGGACGTCATAGGGCCTGATCCCTCAGTCACTCTTGATAAGTTAATCGTATTAAGTTCAATGAAAATATTATGCTAGAATATAAGCAGCATGTCAATACCTATTTGGTCTACGATCATCGAAAATTGGAATTCTACCACGAATTTCGTCGATTTCATGTAGATCAATTTCACCTATTAACAGTTCTTCCCCTGAACCGCCTTCGGAAATAATGGTTCCCCATGGATTAATAATCATCGAATGTCCAGCAAATTCATTATTAGCATCGGCACCTGTTCGATTACATGCAATGATATAACATTGATTTTCAATTGCTCGGGCTTGTAAAAGGATTCGCCAATGGTCCACTCGAGGTGTTGGCCACTCCGCAACAACGAATAATGCTTTCGCCCCACCCATCACCGGCTTCCTTAGCCATTCTGGAAATCTTAAATCATAACAAATAAAGCTTCCTGCTTTTTCCCCGTCAATGGTAAAAAGCGGTTCTTCCTCACCAGCCTGCAAATATAGATGTTCGTCCATTAGCTGAAAGAGATGAAGTTTGCTATATTCATGGACAAGCTTTCCTTCCTTATCTATCACATACATCGTATTCTTCACACCGTTATCTACTTTTTTTGCAATTGAACCTCCAACTATGTGAAATTGATGTTTTTTCGCTTGTTCTTGTAAAAACTGCAGGACATCTTTTCCTTCCTCATGTGCAATTTCATCTAAACGAGTTAAATCATAACCCGTCGTCCATAATTCAGGTAATACAACGATGGAGCATTGCTCTTTTGCCGCTTTTCCAAACCATTGCTCTGCCGCAGTGAAATTTTTCTTTGGATCCCCAAAGGCAATATCCATTTGAACACAACCAATTTTCCACTTCATTTTAGGCTCCCCCTTTTTCTATACTTTACAAACATTATCTTTCGTTATAACATTTAACACTAGAAATGAAAAGGACAAATTCAATATTTTTATAGAGGTGTCTCGATGAAGAATTTTGAAACTTCAGATGTTTTAAAGCACTTACCAAAACAATTTTTTGCCTCACTCGTACAAAAAGTGAATCAATACATAGCAAATGGCCACGATGTTATTAATTTGGGGCAAGGAAATCCGGATTTACCAACCCCTTCACATATCGTAGACCGATTAAAAAGCGCCGCTGAGGAACCAATCAATCACCGGTACCCACCGTTTCGCGGCAAGCCTGATCTTAAAAAAGCGGTTGCTGAATTTTATAAACGAGAGTATGGTGTGGAGCTTGATCCTGAAACAGAAGTAGCGGTTTTATTCGGAGGAAAAGCTGGCCTTGTAGAATTACCACAATGCCTAATGAACCCTGATGATACAATGCTTGTTCCAGATCCAGGCTATCCAGATTATTGGTCAGGTGCAGCACTTGCAAAGGTCAAAATGGAACTGATGCCATTGAAATCTGAACATCAGTTCCTTCCTCAGTATGATGAAATTCCATTAGAAATTGCAGAAAAGGCAAAAATGATGATCCTGAACTACCCAAATAATCCTACTGGGGCTGTAGCGGATCTAAAGTTTTTTAATGAAACCGTTGAATTTGCAGCGAAGCACGATATTTGTGTCGTCCATGATTTCGCGTACGGAGCGATTGGCTTTGATGGTAAGAAACCAGTCAGCTTTTTACAGGCTGAAGGTGCGAAAGATGTAGGCATTGAAATTTACACGTTGTCGAAAACCTATAATATGGCTGGGTGGCGTGTAGCTTTTGCAGTAGGAAATCCTTCCGTCATTGAAGCTATTAATCTTATACAGGATCATTTATATGTTAGTTTATTTGGTGCTGTACAAGATGCCGCGACAGAAGCATTATTAGGCTCCCAACAATGTGCTGTGGAATTGAATGAAACATACGAGAAACGACGCAATGCATTTATTTCGAGTCTGCATGGGATAGGTTGGAATGTCGAAGCTCCACGAGGGTCATTTTTTGCTTGGTTAAAGGTTCCTGATGGCTATACGTCCGAAGAGTTCGCTAATTTATTGTTGGAAATAGCACATGTAGCGGTAGCGCCGGGGATTGGATTCGGTGAATATGGCGAAGGATATATTAGAGTCGGCTTGTTGACGACGGAAGAGAGATTACGTGAAGCTGCAAGAAGAATTGGAGATTTAAATTTATTTTAAGTGTAAGAAATTCAGAGAGGGGAAAAGCCCCATCTGAATTTTTTATTTTCCTTCTACCAATTCGGGAATTGATTTACCTTCAACAAAATCGGGCTGATTAATATCCATTTCTTTATATAAGGTTGGTGCGATATCTAGGGTAGAAATTTCCGACTGGATTGTTCCTTGAGGGATTCCATTACCGGCCGCTAAAAAGATAGGAAGTAGTTCCTTTCTTGTCGGGTCGCCCCCGTGGTTGCCGAGAACATCTGCGCTCATAATCTTCTCACCATCTTCTTGGGTCATATAGTACCCTTTTTTCGCGACTAAAAGAACATCACCTAGATTTTTATCCTTATTTTGATTTTGACTCTTTTTAGGTAAAATGACTTTTTCATAAGGAGTAATTTTATGTTCGAAAGGAGCAAAGAGTGCTGTATCTTTAATGGCTTTGAATGCTTTAGACTTGTCTCTGTCGGCGCCTATAAATTCTCCTCGGAATTGTCCATGTAGAAAGGATAAGTATGGCTTAATAGGAGCTTTCTTTGCATTCACACGTACATTTTTAAAAATAGAAACAATTTCGTTTCGAACAGATGGATATTCCTTTGGATTGACTGCACCGTCCTTTTGAGTTCCTTTCAAGTTAATAAATATATTTGCAATCGATCCGCTTGCGATTGCAAAAGCTTTTGATTTTTTCACATCGATTTTTCCTTCACTATCTTTTACTAATAAGCCATGTTTCTCAAGTTCATCGTTTGGTGACAAACTAGAGTGCACTGGCTCCATTCCATGATCAGAAACAAGAAAAATCCGATCCTTATCATCCATCTTGGAGAGAGTTTGGCCAAGCATATCATCAGACAATCGGTACGCCCAACGAATATAACCCATATAACGCTTGGACTTTTCTCTTGAATAACCTGGCTGTCTCGGGTCAGTAAGCAAGTAATTATGCGACTCATGATCGACTTGTGGATAGTAAAAGAATAGTAGGTCGGGCTTGTACTGCTCTTTTATATATAACGAGACATCTGTTGTCCATTGAGCAAAACGGGAGCTAATCTCCTCGTATTCTTCGCGGGTTATCCACTTTTTCTTCAGAGCCTTATCATCATCTTGGACAGGGAAAAATCCAAAATTGTCATTGATAGTCTTTTTGAAACCTTGAGGACCTTTAATAACAGCTGAAGTTACGGCTGTTCTGTATAACTTAGCATCTGAAAGATCCGGATTTTTCGCCTTTATTTTAAAAGAAAACCCCGCCAATTCTTTATTTTTTGCAGGAAAGGAAAGGGATCCCCATTCATTTACATGCACCTTTTCTGCGGATTTCATATTTGGCTCCAAGGACACATAAACAGTATCATATTTCTTTTGGTTACCAGAACTTTTCACGACAACGTAGACCATACGATTGTCCTGTTTATTAAGCTTTAGCGGAAAACTTGCCTTTTTAAAGCTTCCTTCCGACTTAAAATCCAAGGTTATAAAATCACTATCAGCCCATGTATCACCGTAGTAAACTGCGTAATCCGCCTCATTTCCGTAATCCGGATTTGAGCCCGGAAAAAGAACAGTTGCCGTTGTTTTTCCTGCTTTTCGAGCTGTTGACCATACGGGTTCAGCATCAAGCGGAGAAAAAAAGGCGCTTTCCCGATTTGTCAGTTTCTTGTTAGTGTTATGAATTTCATTGCTGACCATCCCAGTCACATTTGGTTTTGCGCCTGTTGCAATGGCGGCATGGGAAGCCGATGTCAAGGATGGGAAAATAGTCCTTATCCTTTTCGCATACATTCCCTTGTCTGCTACTTCAGTAAAATGCGGCATTTCACCTTCACTCATATAATCTTCCAAAAAGTCGTGGCGCATGCCATCAAATGAAACTACCATGATTGTTCCTTGTTCCTCTGCACTCCATGTAAAGGAAGGCACGACCAAAACACATATCATAGTAATAAATAAAATCTGCTTTTTCATGTAGTAAATCACCTAACCCGAACTAAGATAGATTGTATGGTGTTTACCCATATGCAACAGAGTCTAAGCCTTCTTCTGGAGTAATACGAACGTCCTTTATAAAATTACTTGCAGAACGACGTTTCTCAATTAATTTAACAAAATCCTTTTACAGTGCGTCCATCAAATCGTCCATTCACTAAAAATCATATTGTGCATCTTTTGCTTCCCGAATCTTTACAGGTAAGAAAGCCGGGCCAAGACCTGCGGATTAACTAAGGATTATTTGAAAAAAGAGTCACGATTTTATACCGAAGCATTCGCCATTCCAGCGTTTTTTTATGCATTACCTCAACTAGTTATGAACAAAAAACAAAGAACATATATTAGAATAATCATGAACTGGGAATGAGGTAATGGTATGTTTATTTATGTAGTTAAAACGGGCGATTCTCTATTCTCCATTGCAACAAAATATCAATTGACGATGGATAGCATACGTAACATCAACGGGTTAACAACAGATCGATTAGTTCCCGGGCAGGATTTACTCGTTCCTACAAATATGTACACTGTTCAACCCGGAGATTCGTTGTATAGTATTTCTAAAATGAGCTTAATTCCAGTCGAAACAATTCGTCTAATAAATGGATTGCATTCTAATGTAATCACGGTTGGCATGAGACTATACCTACCTCCTAAAACGAAGCATGAGACAGAAGATTTTAGCTATATAACACCTTCCACACCTGAAATGAATCAATTTATCGTACAGAGCTTTGCGCCAATTAATACTTTTTATGGTATTTTTGAGTATCATATTTTTGAAGATGGAAGTCTTAGCACTTTAAATGATCAACAACTTATCAGGCTAGCAAGAGAAAATCATGTAGCTCCCCTTGCCGTAATTACCAACTTGACATCTACGGGATTTAGCCCCACATTAACGGAAAAAGTATTAAGTTCTCCTGAAATTAGAAACCGATTAATCAATAATATTTATAATTTGGTCAAAAGCAAAAACTATGCTGGTGCAAACATTGATTTTGAAAGGATACGTGAAGGACAAAGGGATTTATATAGTGATTTCTTACATGCTTTAAGAGACCGCCTAAAGCCGGAAGGATATTATACATCTGTTGCTATTCCCGCAAAAACGAGCGATGAAATTTCATGGCTCAAGGGATATGATTACGGAGGAATTGGAGCAGCTGTTGATTTTGCCTTCATCATGGCCTATGACTGGCATGAAGCAAGCAGCCCACCTGGCCCTGTAGCTCCTATAAAGGAAGTAAGACAATCCATTGAGTATGCTCTAAAACATATGGGAGTAAATAAAATAATCCTTGGTGTTCCGCGCTATGGGTACGACTGGACCATGTCTAATGGAAATGTAGTCAACGCACATGCTGTTTCTGTAGCTGGAGCAGTAAGGACTGCTATGAGGTATCAAGTGCCCATCCAGTATTCTACGGAATATCAACAACCTTTTTTTACTTATCGTGATGAAACTGGAAAAAGACATATTGTATGGTATGAAGACGCAAGAGCACGAGCACACAAATTACAACTTGTCGTTGATTATCGATTAAGAGGCGTTGGAGCTTGGCAACTAGGATTGCAGTTTCCTCAGTCTGCTGTTTTAGTAAGGGAATTTTTTGTTAGTAAAAAAATAATCTAAACAAGATGCAGCACCTAACCTGGAGCAATAAGCACCTGTAAATTAGCTTCTTTAAAGGTTCATTCTTCCCATGATATTATTTAGCTCTATTTCCATAGGAAGAATGAATCTTTAAAATAATCCTGTTCTTTTTTCAAGTATATTATTTTCCCATGTGACGAGCTAATCCTGTATTAGCACATCATTTTGGCCATCCCTATCTATACGATACTGCTTAAGATCTGTCCTACCCTCATAAAAAATAAATTGATCGTCACAGGTAAAACTTAAAGCAGATTTATCCGTGATTTTTCGGATTTTAAAATCATCCAAATTCATGACATAGATTTTGTACTCATCTTTACGATTCAAAAAGAGCAATTCCGTATCCGTCAAAATGAAATACGTTGTGATAATATCGGGAAGAACCATTTCCGATTCCGTCTTAGTATCATACTTGGCAATTTGGTATTTTCCATTTAGATAATAAATATTCTGACCATCAAAAGCGACACTTGTTAATCGTTGGGCACTAATGATGACATTTGATTTTCCTGTTAATCTATTTACTCGTCTTATCTTGTCTGAATAGATGAAGTAGATACTCTGCTCATCCAAAAAGAAGGAATCTATTCCAAAGTAAAAACTCGAGTCGGTCATATCCATTGTATTAAGTCCAAGAAAATGATCTTCATATGAATTTATCTTTTTTTCAAAAATAATTCGTTCATCAAAGGTTGTCGTATCTAATTCCATGATGGAAAACCTGCCCCGTTCCTGGTAGCGATAGGCAAACCCTCTCAACTTCTCAGAATCCTTTCTCATGTAATAAATAAGCGACCCATTTCCATAAATAGAGGTCTCAACCTTTGTTAATGATTGCATTGGATTTCTAATCAGATTTTTTATTTCACCAGTTTGTTTATCTTCAAATACAAGTCTACTATCATCCAAATTCGTTTCATCCACATAAAATCGATAGCTCTCATTTTCAAAGGACTGTCTGGAAGAATAGTTGTATATATCATAATCCTTCGTGTTTTGATTAGGGGTACAGCCGGCAAGGCTAGATACGACCATACAAAGGACAAGCATCATACTTGATAATTTCAACCAACGACTTCGTTTCCTTGCACTCCATACATTCGTATGCTGGATGAACATCACAATCACTGCACCGACACTGATGCACAATGTAATCACAAACAATATAAGCATGGCCATTATCGAAACTTCCTCAAATGTCACATCCATCTGATCTGTAACGATGTTATAGTCGTATTCGCTCCCTCTGAAAAAACCAGTGGGGACCATAAACGCAAGCGGTCCCGGTAAAAAATATTTAGTCGATTCCATACTAAAACCATAATAAGGTAACAGAATCATAGCTGTAGAAGAAAATAGAGTCAATGTGTATTTTTTCGACCACACAGAAATGAACATAATGAGCATGGCAAAGCTTACATTGCCGAATGTTTTTAACGCTGTTAACCATATAAATGTAGAAAAAAGTGTCATATTTTTTGTTGAAGATCCAAAATAAGACAGGCTTTGTAGCGGATAATCTCCATTCTCCAAGCCATATTTTACTTGGAAAAACCCATACCTTAACAGCGAAGTGATTAAGCAAAGTGCAATAACTGTCACTAACACAAGTACGATTTTAGAGAGAGCATGGACGCGTGTCCCTTTCTTTACAGTCAAGTGAAGGGAATCCATCTCGCTTGCAAACTCGGAACAAAACACTGGAGTGACCAATACTAACAATAATAATAGAAATAACAAATCCAAACTGTCAGTAGACAATAGCCCATCCCAACCATTTGTAGATAAAAAATACCGATTGTCTGGTTTTTCTCGTATATACGTATATTGGTCGAAAATGACTTTAAAACCACTTTCATTTTTTACGATTTCCTCCAATGGTTTCGTTACGGTACGCAACTCATTCTCTGAAATGTTTCCGTCATAATAATCGTTGTATGCCTTTTCCAATGCTACGTTTGCATCTGAAATTCTCTTTGATTCATTTGCAAAAAATCGCTCCGTTTCCTCCGAATATGGACCATTTACTTGATTCAAATAGTAGGAATACTGCTCGGAATTCATCTCCATATCAGGGTTCTTAGGCGTGTCAAAAATAAGTAGGATTGCCATACTTAAGACGAAAAACAAACTGATAAAGTGCAAACCTTTCTGATGGAAAAACATCTTCTTTATTTCATAGATTATTAATGACACGCACTTTACCCCCTTTTCCGTTAACCGTATTCTTCCTAGCTAAAATCATCATGCCTAAAATACAAACTGTCCCCCAAGCTGCTGCAAACAAAAGAGCTGGAACATAACTAATTACGGGATATCCGAAAAAGTTGACAAATTCTGTTTTCCGGAATAATTCCCGATTAACAACAAGCACAAATGGATTAATAGTCTTCAACAATATGCGACCAGACCCCATATACATTTCCTGCAAATAAATGAATCCAAAGGTAGCGAATAGGCTTATAATAAAAGGAAATAAAGCTTTTTTAAAAAGAATGGAAATCAATAGAAACACCAAACTAAGTACTAGAATTCCCGCTGTTTTCAGAAGACTAGATAGAACTGCGTATGCTCCCAAGCTTATACCGATAGATGAATTCGCAAAGTTTTCAATAGCATAAATCGGGGAAACAGTCGCTTCCAAAGATCCAAAAATCGTCGCAAATGCAGAAAAATCAATCAACCAAAACCAAGAACAAACAATGAACACAAAAATGGCAGAGCTCATTATTTTAGCTATAACGGTTTTCGTTCCTCCTGTTTTCGTCGTCAATAAAAGAACATCCATCTCCGTTTCCTTTTCGGAGACAAATACATTCATTAAAACGTATATGCAAATCATTATCACTAAAAAGGCAGAAAAATCATAATGGACATAATTTTCATACATTTCTACATATGAAAAATCCGATATAAGGCGTCCTTTGAAACGATCCACAATCGCTGCATTTTTTCTGTATTCATATTGATTTCCGAGTGATTCAAAAAGTGTCATATTCTCTTGTGCGACAGTGACTACATCATTTGCATAATTCCTGTACATATAGGCATATTCCATCGGATTCACAAAATTCCAGCGAAAGAATAAGGTATCGTTATATACATTTCCGGTATATGTATTCGGATTGTCTGTCGCTGTGCTTGCAGTGTTATCAGCTGTTTGTTTATCGAGCGGCCCATAAATCGACATGAGCTTCTCGATTTTTTCATTTGTCATCGTTCCCCCAAAATCCTTATACATCTCCCAATACAAGTCATTCCAATCCGAACCTGTACTTTTGGATAGCAATGATGTTTGATCATATACGCTGTATATTTTAGCAACGTTTAGCACACTGAAAAGAAGGATCGCTAAAACAATGGACTTTTTAAAAAAATGTTTACGGTATTCAAAAAGAAGTAATTTCACCATCGTTCGCCATCTCCTGAATAGTACAAGAACACATCCTCCAAATTGGGCTGTATATTCACAGCATTGGCATCTGGTTTTTCATCATCAATCACTCTTAAATGAATGCCTTCATGATCCCGCTGTGCTTTTGATAGGGTATTACTAAGGGTGGCTGTTTTTAAAAAACACAAATTTACATTATTTTTTCCCTCTGTCCTTTCTTATTTTAAAATAAAAATACACAAAAGGAAAAAGCACTAGCAGTATGACTACAGGCGTTGGTAAAATTGGCATGGCGATTCTTCCTTTCTAGAAATATTCTGGTCTTAAGTTACAATAGTTCTTTTTTAACATAAATTTTACTGGAAACAATCACTGAAACACATAAAATCACAATTATTAACAATGTTAAACCTAGATACTGAATAACTGGTGGAAGCGCAGAAAACATCTTGAAATCAAGGCTAATATTCGAATTCATTAGAGCAGGAAGTACAAATGGTGTCGCTATAATGATGATTGAGAAAAAATACTTTGTTCTTTCGAATCCTAATTTATATTGAATAGGCGTGTATACTCCAAATAGAATAGCCGAGATTAATAGTACCGTTAGAATATTAAACATGGTAAGATATTCAATTTTCGGAACAAATACAGCTAATACCTCGTACGCAATTGAGCAGTATACAAATATTAATAAAAGAAATACATATCTCGCTTTAACAATCTCATTCCGTGTATAGGATACTGCACATAGTAAAGCTTCTGCCTTTGGGTATTTAAATTCTGCTAAAGAAACGGACTGATAAAGCATAAACTCTGTAAAAATAACGGAAATAACAAATGCTCCAAACCCTAATAATTCGGGGACACGCCACATAACAAAAAGAGGAATAGCAATTGGCAAAAGCATCATCAAGGGTAAATATTTTTTAACTAGCAAGAAATCCTTTTTAACAAGATGTAATAACATTATTTTCCCCCCTCAATGTATCCAAGCATAATATCTTCAATAGTAGGTCTTTCAACTAAAATACTACTCATGTAATTTTGCACTTCAGATAATTTATTTGTTATGCCAGTAAAACCAAATGCGGTTTCCTGTATATCCAAGAATAGTTTTCTACTTTCGATTGTCAGATCTTTTTTATCACCTTTTACTAAACGATGCGTATCCATTAATGTATCTTTATCTTCTTCAAATAAAATTTTTCCATCGTTAATAAGAATTAACATATCTGCAATTTTGTCCAAATCAGAGGTAATATGTGTTGAAAAAAAGACGCTTTTACCTCCTTGTTGCATAAAGTTGGTCAAGATATCCATAAGCTGGCTTCTTATTAAAGGGTCAAGACCGCTTGTAGGTTCGTCCATAATAAGCAAGTCTGCTTGATGGGAAAGAGCTAAAGCTAGTGCAAACTTCATACGCATGCCTTTTGATAGGGTTGAAATTTGCTGGCGTGGATTAAGGGAGAACCGTTCCATATATTGCCGATAATCATTTTCATTCCAGTTCGTATATGCAGGTGCAATAATGCTTTTCATTTCGGCCATCGTTAGTTCCTCATAAAAGCACCCATCATCCAATACAATACCTATACGGTTTTTAAATTCCCGCTCATTTTTAGCAATATTTTTTCCAAAAGCCTTAATAGTACCGGAATCTCTCCGCGAAAGTCCAAGAATCGTTCGAATAGCTGTTGTTTTACCGGCCCCGTTAACACCAATAAAACCTGTGATACAGCCTTCCGGCAAATAAAAACTAACGTCGGAGAGGGAGAAACTGCCGTAGGATTTATTTAGTCCAGTTACTTCTAAAATGTTATTCACTATAAATCCTCCTCAAATAATATGTCCATCATTTCTCTCAACTCTTCTTTAGATATTTTCAGTGATTTTGCGGTTTGAATAAGATCATGCATTTTATTTTCAACAAGATGCCGTTTAGCATCACGAAGAAGCTCTACATTTCCAGCCGAAACAAAAGTACCAACACCTACCTGGCTAGTTACAAAACCTTCCTGCTCTAATTCATCATATACACGGCGAATAGTAAGCACGCTTACTTTTATATCATTGGCAAAGCTTCTAATAGACGGAAGTAGATCACCTTCATTTAAATCTCCAATGAGGATTGAGTCCTTAATCTGGTCTTTAATTTGTTGATATAGAGGTTTATCAGAAACATTAGATATTAATATCTTCATAAATGGCATATCACCTTCCTAAATAACAGGTGTGCATCACCTTAATACACACCATACACTTACATCACTATATAGTCAAGTATTTGCATCGAATCAATCCCGAGATTCCTGTAGAAGAAGTAGCTCTTGGCATATTCTTCATCTACATTCAGTCTAAATTCACAGATCCTATCATTTTTAATAACAAAACTCCCCCTTTTTCCCTAACGAACAAGCATAAAGGCGTGCCTTTCCTCCCATTCCTCGCTATTCATGACCATTTTCCTAAATAAGATGATACAATATTTCCCAGGTATAGATTTTTATTAAAAATAAAGGGAGTATGGAAACATATGAAATTAAGAAGCTTAATTTTATGGATAGTTATTTCCATTGTCCTTACAGCTTGCGGTGATAAAGAAGCAGATAAGAAAAAACTTGTATCGGATCAACCGATTGCCATCGACAAAACGATCGAGAAAGATATTGAGCAAGCGGAGGAGACTGTTTCTGATTCAAAAGAGGAAGAAATTGAAGTCGCACCGCTTCCTCAAACGCTGTCTGAGTTGGCGGCACTTCCTCCAGGTCATACTGAGTATGTAGGCATTCTAAAACCCGAAGAACAGAAGCAGATGGATGAATTAACAAAAGATTTGCCTGATATTTCGGGGGAGCCTACACAGCAACAGTTGGATGCATATTATAATGAATTATTGGCTATTTTTCAGCAAGATTTCCAAGGTCCTGAAGAACTCATTGCGAAGTTGAAGTTTCAATCAATTGGTAGTCCGGACATTGATGATCCACGCAAGCAATTCAAGGAGAATCTGAATGTGCTTGTCCTTCTCGATGCATCGGGAAGTATGAGGGCAGATCTGGGCGGCCAGACGCAAATGGATGCTGCAAAAAAGGCTATTACTAATTTTATGAAGGGACTACCAAAAGACGCGAATGTCGGATTGCGGATTTACGGACATAAAGGGACGGGAAGTAATTCGGACAAAGAGTTGTCTTGTTCAAGTAGTGAATTGGTTTATCCGCTTGCCCCTTATGACCAATCTACTTTTCAATCATCATTGGATAAAACACAGCCTGCGGGCTGGACACCTATTCAACTCGCTTTAAATGAGGCCCAAAAAGATTTGGCTCCATTTAAAGGGGATGCAAATACGAATATCGTATACCTTGTGAGTGATGGAATTTCTACTTGTGATGATGATCCGGTAGGTGCGGCCAAGTCCCTTTACAATTCTGATATTACTCCCATTGTAAACGTGATCGGCTTCAATATTGATCATGAAGGACAGAAACAATTAAAAGAAGTAGCTAAGGCGACAGAAGGGACATATCAAGACGTACAAAATGCCGAAAGTCTCCAGAAAGAATTAGATCAAGCAACTGAAATCGCCAAAAAATGGGCGGACTGGAAAAAGGATAAAAGCACTATGTTAGAATGGGATCGTTTAAAAAATTGGCAGGCCATTTTTGGATATGATACGGATGAATATAGGAAACGATTAGATGAAGGTCAACAAGTTGGCTTTGCATTGCAGTATTTATATCAAAATAGGAAATTAATGTCCAGGGAAAGTCATGATTATTTACGACAAAAAAATGGAGACTACCATAATTGGATAGAGGCAGAATATACAAAACTAAAAAAAGAATTGCATGAAATGAACGACAAGAAAATCGATGAAGCCATACAAGCTCTTGAAAAGAAATACATTGAAAATGCCCCTGAGTAATATAGATCCACAAACTGCCATTCCTATACGGAATGGAAGGTGTTGGCAGCTGCGTTAAGTATATTCGTTCTTAGTTCACTATCTAGCCGAAAGAAAACAAAATCACAGGTCAAAAAAAACGAAAAGACGCTTTGATAATTGATTATCAAAACGTCTTTTTTACCTGAAATAATTTAAGATCACGAATCATCCAATTTAATGAAAAAAAGAAGAGACTCTATTTATTAATTATCCTCAAATATAAAAATGGAAGGAATGAGCCAATAAACGAACCTGAAATGACTGCAAACGAGAAAAAGATCCCTCCCATTATCATCCACCCATCTTTTATGAGAAAGAAAGATAAAACAATATATAAAGCCAGACAAACTGTAGTTATTATTGCTGGTAATAAATAATAAATCTTTTGCTTTTGCGGGTCCTTTTTAATGAAGTAATAAGACGGAAAATAGAAAATAATTATTGCAAGCACCCCAGACAAATAAATAATTTCTATTTTATACACCCCCATATCAAAATTTTTAACTTTCCCAACAATATATATTAACTTTCGCACTCAAAATGAGTAATCCGCTTGCTAGTGCTCTTAAAACATCTGATAAACTTAGCATATATATCCCAAACTTTAAAATCCTTCCTCCACTATATGGAAATAGATTGTTGAATAACGTATTACCAAAACATTAATTAGCGTTGTTTTTATATTTCTCAATTGTTTCTTTATCCTTATATTAACATATCAGAAAATTTAATACTTATTGTTATCTTCGTCCAGTTTAGGGTGGAAAGTATAAAGTACTACTCAAAGGGGATTCAAAACAAAGAAAGAGGAGGAAACCGCTGCAAGAGCTATTATCGCACAACATTCGCGAGGAACTTTTAAAACTGAAAATAAAATTACTTTTGAGGAAAAATATAACGAGTGGATGGTATCGGAAGAGAAAAGATTGCAACCATCCACGATGCACAGCGAAGCTATGAAGTTTAAAAAGTATATTTTACTGTATTTCTCAAAACACGATTTGTTGCGTTTATTAGCATGATCATTACCAAACTTCTTTAGCCTTTTCAATACCATCTAAGCTTATTAGATACTTTTGCATTTGAACAGGGCATATACTATTGTACTTTTTTATCTTCTTATTTATTATAGATACGTCCTTTTCGGTTTTACATGAATGAACCAAAGCGGAGATTTCCTTTTGTAATTCCAACCATGGCGGTAAAAACCCTGCATCCTTTGCTATCTTTTGAAAGTTTTGAAATATATCCCTTTCTATATATTCCTTTGGTAGTGGTTTTCCTTTACCTTTATAATTAAAATTATCTTTCTCGCCAGCTCCTTCTAAAATATCACCTATTAGATCGTTATATTTTCTATCCATAAGAACCTCCTTTTTGTTTTTATTTAACCAGTTGCCGCTGTAACATCTTCTTCAAAGTTTTTGGCTTTGGAAGGTAGCATTGTTGTTATAAAAAGGGCTGTAGCAAGTATTGCACCGATAATGCCAAATATAATACAAACCAATTGCAATGAGAACCACTCTGCAAAAAAGCCAAGAATAAGTGTGAATCCAATTTGAATAGTACCTTGTACCATGTCTGCTATGCTTCCAAACCTCCCCATGATATGAATTGGAACATTATTTTGGAAGAAGGTTGCATAACCCGCATTCGCAAATGCCATGAAGAAGCCTAAAAAGACGAATGCCAACGTTGCAGTTAGAAAGTTAAATGATGAATAAAACAGGATGTACCCGATTGATGTTAGAAACATTCCAGCACCTAAATATAGTCTTAATTGTATCTTTTTCGCCACCATTGCTGAAGCAAACGCACCTGCCAAGGCACCAATTCCAGTTATGCTTACAATTAAGCCATAATCCCGATCTGAAAGTGCCAAATGTTGTTTGATAAATGTAACCTCTTGAGAATCCAATGCAAACCCAATTAACATTGCAACTTGAAACAATATGTAAACAGATATAAAAAACTTTGCCTGCATAGAAAACTTCCTTACCTCATTCCAATCATTAAGAAGGGTTTTCCAATGTATCGGTTCTTGTGCTTTATTTACTTTATCGTCTACATTAGGCAGCAGATAGATGAAAAAGCCGCAAACAAAGAAGGTTATTGCATTAATGATCATACATATATCGGTATCGAAGTACATGATAAGAAATCCCGCAATGGCTGGTCCTATTAGGAAGGCACCTGAATTGGTCATACTCATAATAGAATTAAATCTTTTACGATTCTCAGAGGGAACCAACTTTGTTATATACACCGAAGAACTTGGGCCAAAGAAAGATCCAACCATATTAATCATTAGTAGAATCAAATATATTGTCCATAGAGATCCTATAAAAGGAATGAAAAATACCAAAACACCTCTAACAATATCAATAGAAATCATCAATTTTCTTTTATTGACACGATCTATGACACTACCAGACCAAAAATTAGTGATTAAAACAGCTATAGGTCGAATAATATAAAGGCCAGCAACTGCGGCTGCGGAACCAGTTAAATTTAAGATTGAGATATTCAGTGCAATTAAGTATATCCAATTTCCCAAATATGAAATGCCTATTCCTGAAATTAACAGAATAGGATTCTTCCATGAACCCATTTGCCCACCCATTTCTTTTGAAAAAAATATTTAATGAAACGAAAGAATTTATAAATATGAATTTGCAGGTAAAAGAGTTAACTGCCAAACGGCTAAGTTCTATGTAATCAAATAAAATCAACTTTCTATGTTTTATAAAGCCTAACCCGCTGATAACAAACTATATTATTTAAGAAGGTTCATCCAATCTCCCTCTTAGCAACTCATGCGCTGACGTACTTTTTCACTTGCGATAAATGCCAGCTTGAAGCATTTACTTGCCTGTTTATAAGCATGAAGTTCTTCATAAAATGCTGCCCATAGAGGTGCATAATATAATGTTAATGAATAATACTCTTGCTGCTCGAAGTGAGGGAAGACGAGTTCTTCTAGCTCCTTTAACTTAGTAAGCGTTATGTTTCGCTCATTTGCAAATTTCAACAATTCCCACTGATATTGATGATGCAAGACGTTAAAACGTTCCCTTGGATATTCGATAAATAGCTTATTTAATGTTTCTTCATCCCCTTGTTGATAACTAGCCCGCATCCAGTTAATAACCGTATGTAAATCTTCATAAAAGCTATTTGCTTGCTCATAATATGACATCGCTTCCTTAAATAAGCCCTGACATTCATAGCAATAGGCAATGTTATTATAGAGAGAACTCCACTGCCTTGGAGTTTGTATTGCTGCTACATTTCTTAACAAATCTAGGCCTGCTTCAAATTCCACTAATGCCTCTTGGAATCTATGTAAATCATTCAAAATGACCCCTTTCATTGAATAAAGCTTTAATTGGAATAAAGGTTTATATTGATGAGAGAAGTTTTGAGTCGCTATATCGATGTAAAATAGCGATTGTTGAAAAGAGTAATAGCGATTGTATGCAAAAGCTAAATGATAAAAGTAATTTGCTTGCTCAAAACGACTAGCTGTGTTCATATAATTACTAACTTGTTGTTGTTCTTCTCTTAAGATAATCTCCTGGAACTCTAAATGGGATAAATGAGCAAACGTTGTAATCCCAATATACATTTGTGTTACTCTGTCCTGATGCCAAGTGATAAGCGGTTCCAATTTTATAAGTAGCTCACGAGCTTCCTTCAGCACATCGATGGATAATAAATAACGACTATAAACCAGTCCAGCCAGCAAATCGATTTCTTGTTGGAAAGTATCCGTTTGGAAAGACTCTAAGCTTAATAATTCATTTTGTGTAAGTTCTTCATTCGATAGTAATTTTTCGTATATTGTTTCTAGAAGAGCGCGTTTTGCCGTTAATTGCTCTTTTTCATGGACCAAATCAATGCCTAGGCGTGCTAACAACATTTCATATATGGCTTGTTCGGCAATGACAACGCCATTTTCAATACGACTCAAGTAAGAAGGGGTACAAATACCTACAGCTACATCATCTTGCTTTAATCCTTGTTGCTGACGATGATATTTTATCAGCCGCCCCCAGTTTTTTTCTTCATTATCAGCCAACATTGCCACCTCCAATTTTATTTTAACAAACTTTTTTAAATTTTTATTGTGTAGATCATGTCAATCATTCATAGTCATCTAGCTATTTCAACTGCACTTACACAAATAGAAAAAGCCATTATTTTGATCGTTAGTCGAACAAAGTAATAGCCATCAATTTGGATGCTCTTCTTAAAGTAATTACCGGCGCTGCCCTTGATACATTTTTCAAGGACCAATATGACAGACTAGTGATATTACTTTTTCCTATATTGCTAGTACATTTAAGTTGTATAAATTACTTGAAATAATCATTCCATTTAATTGAGAATCGTTATCATTTATTGTATATTAGATAGTAACAATAAATATAATTGAGTAAGGGGAATGTATAATGCAAATATACTGGACTAAAATAAATAAAATTATTGAAGAAACGCCTGA
>NZ_JAIAZY010000003.1 GCF_019459225.1 Bacillus sp. IITD106 | reverse complement strand
CTATTAGGGCATAAGATGATTTTTTCATACCATCAAACGGAAGCCCCACACTCCCAATATTTATGATACTCTTACCGCCAATATACCTTATATATGGCTTATGAATATGTGCGTAAATATATAGATCAGCTTCCTTGACCATCAATCTATCATTAATTCCTTCGTCACCTTCAAATGGTGGAACAATCTCAAATAAACTATTAGGAGTCGCATGAAAAGCATGGATTTTTATTCCTTCAGTTTCTATCGTTAATTCTGTTGGCAACTGCTCCAAGTAGTATATGCTCTCTTGATCCAATTGTGAAAAAATCCAATCACGCTCTTGATTCATCATATCCAACGCTTGATCTGGGACTTCTCCCTGACGCACACCGCGAACAACCCACTCATCCGCATTTCCTTTGATGACTTCACAATTTAATGAGCGGACTAACTCTAGTGAGCGCTGCGGTTCTGGTCCCCGGTAGCAAATATCTCCTAAAACGTATATTTTATCTACATTTTTTACTTGGATATCCTGTAAAACAGCGTCGAGTGCGACAGCATTGCCGTGGATATCGGAGAGGAAGGCTAGTTTCATGGATAAAACCTCATTTCCTTTGTTTACCATTTATCTTAACTGTAGTTGTGATTTATTGTCCACTAAAGTCATTTGTGAATGGCTAGAATTAAGAATAATAAAATGATCATATTTTATTAATGTAGACCCTTCTTGATAATCATCTTCATTTATAGAATTTGAAATCCCCTTCAAATTATTGATTATATTTGTAATAAAATTTTGTCCCATTTCATGGGCATGGAGATAGCCGCCACCAAATCTAGGATTTATTTCAGATATAACAAAGCCTTCTTTTGTTTTAAAACAATCTACATCAATTGGGCCTAAGGGTTTAAGAGCATAAATAAGTTTCTCAATTATTTTTTTCAATTCTGGATCCTTCACTGCTATAGACTTATCCGTTTCACCGGCTCTCATAGCCACCTTTCTCTTCATAAAAATATTCGTCGTATCACCAGTTATAAGATCAATAAAACAATCTACACCATATTCGTCACCAATTAAAAATGGTTGGACTATGAGTTCTTCCTTTAAGCTACGGAAAAATTCTAACTCTTTCATGGTATTTACTTTATGTATCCCTATACTTGCACTGCCGCATCTTGGCTTTACAATTAAAGGGAAATGTAACGTTCCTGCCTCTAAATCTTCCATAACTTTATTCATATTATTATATGTTTTTACACACGGGATGCCGGAATCTGTTAAAAATTGATATGTCAAATACTTATCAAAGCAAATATCAACAACATTTTTATCTGAAACAATGACTGATATATTTTCCTTTTCAAAATCATTTTTATACCTCGATAGTAATGATAATTCTGGATCGATAAGAGATAATACGCCTCTTATTTTATATTTAGCGCATAAGTCTTTAATACATTGGATGTAATCAGGATGTGTAATTCTAGGAACGACCTCAAAAAAATCCGCATGGTGCAAGGCCGGTGCTGTTGCATCACAGTCGATCGCTATTATTTTCCCACCGATTTTATGAAGTTCTCCTTTAAAGTATTGAACCAATTTTACTCTGCGTCCAACACTACAAATTAATATATTCATGAAATTTATCCCTTCATTATTTACTTAAAAACAGTATAGTTCTTCATCGAAAAATTGATTAATTGTCTCTTTCTTTCTAACCGTGAAAAAATGTTCACCATCCATGGCAACAATGCCAGGACGCTCTTTTATAAATGGAGGATTAAAGACGATTGTATACGCCCCTACATTTTCAAAAATCATATAGTCGTTTTTTTCAGGTAATGAATCTTGCACATTATGAGCTAAATAATCTTTTTCCATACACGTATAACCCACGATATGAAAATCTTCGTTTTCTTCAGCTTTCTCATTTTTCCTAACGATTTGCATAGGAAGATTGGTTTTATGCATGGTTGGTTTTACATTATGAACACTGCCATCAACTAGTACAAAATTTTGATCTCTTACCTTTTTCACTTCAATTACTTTAGCAAAAAAAATAAAAGTATTGGCTACCATTGAAATACCTGGTTCTAATATTAGATTTGGTTTATTGGATAGATGACCAAATTCCCGATTCATCACCTCACATATTGTCTCGGCATAGTCATCGAATGTTGGTGCAACGATAAAAAATGAATCTGGCAATTCGCCATATATTCCGCCACCTACGTCTATATACTCCAATGTATCCAGTAAATGTTCTTTTGCTAAATGACAAAGAGTCTGAGTAATAATCCTATACGTTTGTAAACTTCTATTACGTGTAGAAAAATGTCCATGTAATCCTATTATTTTTATATTTTTCACGGTTTTGAGATTATTTAAAGCGGCCTCTAAATTTCCATTTTCCACACAAATTCCGAACCTACTTACTTCATATCCTTCTTGAAGTGCACTAACACGACCCTGAGAAATATCAAAATTTATCCTTAATCCAATTTTGATATCCTTATCCTGATTGTTTAATGCATACTCTTTAACAAAATTTATCTCGTAAATTGAATCGATATTAATCAGACTTTCATTATTTAAAGCATAAAAGATATCTTCTCTGCTTTTTAATGGTCCGTTAAATATAATCCTTTTAGGGTCTTCACCAATTTTAATGGCTAAATCGTACTCCAATCTTGAGACAACCTCCGCATAAGCTCCTAATTTCGATAACTCTTTGCACAAATATGGAAGGTAGTTCGTTTTATATGAGTAGCCAATAATGAAGTTTGCATATCTGCTTCTAAATGCATTATTGATTTTCCAATAATTTTCCCTTAGCTTATTTACGTTTAATAAATAAAAAGCTGAACCATATTTTCCCTCTAGACTTTGGATTGATTCGTAATCCCATTTTAATTCTGAATACATAACTGATTCCATAAAATATCCTCCATTAAAAAAGGCATCATGGTTTCAACCAAAATGCCTTTATATAGGTACACGTATGTTTTTTACTATTTCTGTTCCAAATCTAACTTCATTTACGAAGTAATCTATTACTGTAGGATCAACATCTTCATCAAATTTTCTAGCAAAGAAATCATGTGATTCATCTATTTGAGCTATATGATCTGTAGTTAACTCTTGAGGTGAATTGCGATTTGCCATTTCCTTGCCCCATTTAATAAACACATGATTCGTATTAACGACGTGGTCTTTATATGGAGAATTCATTATGATTGTATGGAAAAACCATTCATCAGGAACTAATGTGTTTATAAAATATGGATAATACCATTCATTTTCATCCAAAAATTTTATTATATACTCTGCGACCTCATAAGGAACAGAAAACCACTGTGAACCACTGTATAATGTATAATCTTCAGGTAGTCGGTGTGGGTTAGGATGTAAATTAATTCCCTTTCGATATAAAACTTGAATAAATCCCCGATACATTCTAGCAGGATGAAAAGTTGAGTATCTTCTTCTTGTAATTTTTGGAAAATTGATATCCATTAATCCCATATTTATTGTACTTCTATAGGTCATAAATATTTTCCCATTATTATTCGAAAGAAATTCTTTATAACCTTTCTTTACTAGCAAATCTTGGCCACTCCTAAGACAGATAAAGTCGTATTTTTTCTTAGAATTCAATACTTCCTTTAATAATAAAATGGTCGTATCAACTTGGCTGATATCCCCCCATTCACATACAATATTATGTTCCAGCACTTTAACATTTGGACTTTTTATTATTTGTCCTTTTAAATTTTCGTAGTTTCGTTTGTCGATATGAACATATACATCTGCTAGATCCTCCACAATAAGCTGTTTAATAAATTTATTTACTTGATTAGGATTTTTGTGTATTTGTAAAATAAACGCTGTACGAGGAGTTGAGCTCATTTTTATTTCTCCTAAAAAAAAGCACTAGCGTTCAAATTCGCTATGCCTTCTCATCATTTATTCTTTAATTGATTATTTTTATTAATATCATTTTCTTTTAAATTCAGTTTTGTATTATTTAATATATTGCCCTCAACAATATACGGAGAAGCCCCAACCCCTCCATTCTTCGTGTCGATCCCTACCACGGTTTGTTTTGAATTCAACTTGTTTCCTTTTATGGTGGTATTAAAAACTTTAGTAGGATTATGTTCTGATGCATCTCTTCCAATTTGAATAATTGGTATTGGCTCCTCTACCGTGTCGACATTAAATATATTATTTAGTACATTCACCTTTTTAGCTTCAAGGGCCAATATGATTGGCCCGTCTATATCTTTGTTTACAAAAGATGAATCTTGAAAAATTGCTTCGGTTCCGGTGTTATACGTATAAAAAGTTGTATCTACGAATTTACAACTGTCCATAACAATCTTGCCCTCCATATTTAGTGAAAATTGTCCTGAATTCGCCGAACAATTTTTATACGTACCAAGAGCTAGATTCATTTCTGGTGTACGATTAAACGTTATATTTTCATACATATTCTTACTATTTCCATCACCGCTAATTTCATTATTCCCACCTAGTGTAATATTCTTCAAATGAATCGGTTCACCATAAAGGTATATACCACCTTTTGCTTCTTTTTTATCCGTTGACGTAAGTGAAATATTGACACCTTTTATTCCTTCCTTGATGGTTTGATTAAAATCTACACTTGAGTCTATGCCTTCAATTCCATCTACCTCAACATTATCGCCGCCTTCGAACGTGGCTGAACTTGCAACGAGTGTGTTATCAATAAAACGGGTATTACCCCAAGTACTAAAATCACTATGATCAAACTGATTATTTTTTACAATGGCTCCATAATAAGCAGGATTAATCGCAAAGCCCATACCATCCTTAACATTCGGTCCGAAATAGTTATCTTCAACCGTTGCTTTCCCACCATACGCGAACACCATATGGATTGTATTGTTCAAAAATTGATTTCCTTTTATATACGTATTAATGGCAGGATAAAAACCAGGTTCTATATCGATTCCGCTTTCAGGTGCTATCCCGTTTGTATGATGAATTTTATTATTTTGGATATTTACGCCGTCGGAAGCCCCAACTGTAATACCTTGTCTCCTGTTGTATCCAATATCACAATTTTGTATTGTAACATTTTTGGTTATCGCAACCGTCATTTTATTCACTTCAATATTCTCAGTAGAATTACTATTGAAAACCGCCTTAAAATAATCCGCGTCATCGGGAATTTCTGAGTAGCCCCAAGTCGAATTAAAATGAAGATCACGGTCAGCTCGAATGAAACTATGATCCTTTCGATAAAAGAAAATATCATAATTTCCATCAACACCATTCGGAAGCCACATCATAATATTTCGATAATGGGGGTTTTTATAAACCGAATGGCTGAAATTTTCAATCTCATAATTTTTCGTACGAACCTTCCCTTTTTCTGCTGTTAATTCACCCTTCTCATCAATACCACCAACTTCAACATCTTTTCCAGTAATATATTCTCCATATATTGTTGAGCCGCCGATTTCAATTCCGTCACCAGTGAATTTCTCAATTCTAACTCCTTCGATTACAATATTTTGAGCACCTTTCGTATCAATCCCGTTTCCCCATTCATGTGTTCCGCCTGTATGCTCGCCTTTCTTGGAAAAATCATGAGTTTCTCGATCTCCTCGTATTGTACCGCCTTTTATTGTTACATTTTCTACCTCTGAATCGAGATACAGAGTTGAATATATTTCGAACCCATTTGTTTCTTTTTGGATAATTGCATTGTCATCTAATAAAAAGGTCATGTTAGAGACCAAATTGATTCTAGCGTCGGGTTCTTCCCCGTCTTTCCCTTTTGATACCAAATAGGTGCCAGGTGGAACATAAAATGTGGTGTAGCCCTCTTTTTGTGCCCATTTTAATGCTTCATTCATTCCCTTTGTCGTTTCTTTAGGATGGGTTCCGTCGTTGAAAATCCCCCACTTTTTTAGATCCAAAGTGTATGTGTTTTCATCATTGTTCATAGCGGATGTTTCCGTAACATCTATTTTAAAATCCATTGATTGCTGTGATGAGTCTGATGTTAATACATCACTTTTTCTTTCACTTCCGTATTTCAAATTATCCTTAAACTTGATCGCAAGAAATAAACATAATATAAGGATTAAGGATACAATGATTAGGCTCCATCTTTTCACAGATTTTCATTCCTTTATATTAGTATATCTATATAGCTTTCTCGTCGCTTAATAGAGCATTATTGGCAATATTTAATTGCTTCAACCTTGGCAGTTTTTTCAATAATTTATAATCAGAGATTTGGTTGTCACTCAAATCCAACTTTTCTAAGCCTAAAAAGTATTGTATTCCATCTAAATTCGAAATCCTTTTATTACTTAAATCAAGCTCTTTTATGTTCATTAAATCTCTAATAGATATCCATTGTTCATCATGTAATGTTAAATTTTCCCTTACTGCATGTTCTAGGTTTGGATCTGAAAAAGTTGCAATACCGGCTATTTCAGAAGTGGTATAGAATTCCAAATCTATTTTTTTAGCTTCGCAAATAATTTCTTGAATCGTATTAGGTGAAATTTTCCAATTCCCCCACCTTTTATACTGTTCCTCTATTTGATCACTATCACTATTAAAATTTTCAGGCAATATGGAATGACAAGTTAATATCAAATTTCTTCCCGATTTCTTCACAAGCCTTAATATTTTCTTTAGATAAAAAAGATTACATGAATAATAACCATCTAAACAAATGGAAGGAGCAAACCCGGAATGATTAAACGAAGTTAAGTTGTCTTTATCCAAATGACCCCTTGCAATCTTAAAATATACCGGGATAATTTCCCTTACTGTTTCTTCGTTAAAAAGAAAATGCGGAAAAGCAAATGATACTGGCTTTTTAAATGTTGCCCCTGTTAAAGAATGGGATTGTTTTTTCATCCAATCAATTAAACTCTCAATTTCTTCTTCCAACCATTTATGTATGCTATGCCTATTAGTAAAATCTGTCGCTTTCTGATGTTTAAAACCATGGTTGCCAATTTCATGCCCATCTGACTGCAATTCTAGCAACAGGTCAATTTCTTGCTGATTATGCAGCCTATTCCCTTTTAAGGGATGAACTCCATTAATATTAAACGTTACTTTTACATCATTTTTATCAAATATTGGTTTGCCATACTTATACCACTCGTAAACCCGGTAACTATCATCAAAGGAAAAAGCAATACCGGGTTTGTTTATATATGGTGTATATTCACCAAGTTGATCACCATTAATAATAGTCTTTGCCATATTCCTATACAAAGTACCCCAATATCTAAACTCGTAATATTTTTTTAATATTTCTTTAATTGATTTACTATACACTTTTAGTATACTCACCTCTTTTGTAAAAGCCGCTAGAATCATTACCCGGCTGCCCGCTTTGTGATCGCAAATAGCCCCTTACGAGAAGATATATTTTTATTAAGATATAAGACTTTATTTTTACAAGCTTGGATAAATAAATAAGAATAGTGGGAGAGCGCTATTATCATTACTGAAAGTAGCAGATTAAAAATAAAATATTTTCTAAGCCCTTCCATATTCAAAAAATGGATAACGTAATAGGCAAATCCAACAAAAATCATATGAGTTAAATAAATACCTAATGTATTTCTTCCTATAAATGTTACTATCGATCGCTTTCCAGAAGGACTGTTTTTAATTAGTAACATGAATAAGCTAAGAGTTAAAGGAATGGTTGATAAGTAATAACCTACTCCCCCCCTTGTTCCATCCAACTGTACAACCGTAATATAACTTTCTATCATTTGAATAAATGAAGATAAAATGAATAGAAAGAAAATAAAAGAAGTGGACATCTTAAAAAGATATCGTTTAAATTTTTCAATATGATAAGCAATAAAACAACCTGCTGTTGTATAAAACAAACCTAAAAACAGTGCATCCATTGTTTCGACTGATAAATAGAATATCCCCGAATATGTTTGACCAAACAACCCGAGGATATTTAACATCAGACTTATAACAAATAAATACTTTAACCTTCCAAATTTAATAAAAATATACAGAATAATAATCGACCAAATTAAAGCAGTAAGAAACCATAAATGGTAGGATGCACTTGCTTCGCCGTAATAAATAACTTCTAAATTTAAATTAGAAACAACGAATTCCTCCATTACAGTTTTTAGATCTGCACCTTTATACAACGAATACAAAATCTCCATCATAAAATCATAAATTAAGTAAAGCAAATGCCAACTAATAAAAATTTTTATTAATTTTAGTGTATAGCTTTTAAAATAAACAGTTTGATTGATTCTGTTTTTAATTTTCATTCCAAATAAATAGCCAGAAACTATGAAGAAAAATGGAATGATGAATCTTGGAAATACATATAATAAAAGATTTCCGTATTCACTTTGTGATTCTGCGTTGTGGGACATCGTATGAAAAAAAACGACAATAATAATAGCGAACCCTTTCATAAAATCAAATGAATGTATTCTCTCCAAGATCATCCCCCATTTAGATAACAGATCTACTGGTGTATCATTTCGTTTGCAATAAAATCGTTAATTAGTATCTTATAATTGTTCTGCTTGGATAAAATATGATCAATAGCTTCGCGTACTGCTCCTTCTCCACCATTAAATTGACTTGTAAAATGAACGGAGTTTTTAACTATTTCAACAGCATCATTGGGTGCAGCTGAAAAACCAACTTGATGAATAACGGATAAATCATTTATATCATCGCCCATGTAAAATACATTTTGCATCTGAATATTTAAAGCTGACACTAGATTCAATAATACGGCCTTTTTATTTCTAATCCCCTCAAATAAAAAATCAACATTCAACTCTTTTGAGCGAATGTTTACTGATTCTGACCTTTTACCTGTAATAAATGCGATTTTAATTCCAGTATAGCGAGCTAAGCTAATCCCCATTCCATCCTTCACATTAAAGCTTTTATATTCTATACCGTTTGATCCAATAAATATTTTCCCATCCGTTAATACTCCATCTACATCTAAAGCGATTAATTTAATATCCACTTAGAAACCCAACCTTGTTATATCATGTAAATGGATCATGGCAATTGGTTCATTTACATCATTCACGACTGGAAGTACATTTATTTTTTTGCTTTCCATTATATTTAACGCATCCACCGCAAGTATTTCTTGTTTTATAAAAGTAGGATTGTTATTAAACAACTCAGTTACGGAAATATCTAAAATATTTTGTTGCGTACCGAAAGCCCTTCGAATATCTCCATCCGTAATAATGCCAATTAGTTTTCCATCATTATCAATAATGCTCGTTGCGCCTAGTCCAGATTCAGTCATACTAAAAATAGCCTCTTTTATTGAACCGGTATGCAATAAAATTGGATTTTTTTTAGTAATCTCAATAATGCTTTCAACGGTTAGTAATAATCTTTTCCCTAATGATCCACCTGGATGATATACCGCAAAATCTTCGAATGAAAAATTACGTGCCTTTAAAAGGGAAATGGCAATCGCATCACCTAAAGTCAGCATTAATGTCGTACTCGTAGTTGGTGCCAATCCTAAAGGACATGCCTCTTTTACAACTCCAATACTTAGGACCTTATCAGCCCTATCTGCCAAACTTGATCTTGTATTACTAACAAAAGCAATGAGTTTTGCTCCAATTCGTTTGATGGATGGGATGATATTTATTATTTCTTCCGTTTCACCACTTTTTGACAAAGCCATTACAATATCTGAGCTGGTCACCATCCCTAAATCACCATGAAGGCCTTCCGATGGATGCAAAAATAAAGAAGGAGTACCTGTACTTGCCAAGGTGGCAGTTATTTTTCTGGCAATGATTCCTGATTTTCCAACACCGGTTACAATAATACGACCTTTACATTCTAGTATCATTTCAATCGTATCAACAATTTCTTGATTGATATGATTCATCATGTTTATAATCGCATATGCTTCTTTTGCTAAAACTTCTTTTATAATCACCATATGTTCTGCCGTCGAAGTCATGCTCTCCATACTAAACTCTCCCTAATGATAGAATTACCGTGAATTAGAATCATAAAAGGCTACCAATGGATTGACTCACTACTAAATTTCCATACTTTCCTTTTACAATTTGATCTATTTCTATTAGCGGTTTTAAAAATTCTTCTAGCCCCGAAAGTTTAATCATATTAGGTCCATCAGAGAGAGCCTCATCCGGATTTGGATGAACTTCAATAAATAGTGCATCAATACCGATTGCCGTAGCTGCTCGAGCGAGAAAAGGAACAAATTCCCTTTTACCCCCTGAACTAGTTCCAAGTCCTCCAGGTCTTTGTACACTATGTGTAGCATCAAAAACAATCGGTACATCTAACTCTCTCATTTGCGGCAGTGAGCGCATATCTACAACGAGATCATTATAACCAAAGGATGATCCTCTTTCGGTTAACAAAATTTTGTCATTTCCAGATTCCTTTATCTTTGCTACTACATTTTTCATATCCCAAGGCGCTGTAAATTGTCCTTTCTTTATATTGATGATTTTATTCGTTTTTGCAGCGTTCACTAGCAGGTCTGTTTGTCTACATAAAAAAGCTGGAATTTGCATGATATCTGCAACCTCAGCAACTATCGGAGCTTGAACAGGTTCATGAATATCTGTTAAGATTGGAACATTCAATTCACTTTTAACATCCTCCAATATTTCCAATCCTTTATAAATCCCTGGCCCTCTTTCTGAGTATATGGATGAGCGATTTGCCTTATCAAAGGATGCTTTGAAAACAAACGGAATTCCGAGTTTTTCTGTAACGTCTTTAATAACCGATGCCGTTTCCATTACAAGTTCTTCACTTTCAATTAAGCAGGGTCCCGCAATTAGGACTAAGGGATGCTCTCCCCCAAAGATAATGTTATCTCTCAAACTAATTTCCTTAACCATTTTGCCAATCCCCACCAATTTTTAGATTTTTATTGGATCCTGCTTCAACGCTTCCATGATTTTTAATGCAAAATCATAATCCTCTTTTGTATCAATATCGATTGCCTCAATATCGTTCATTTCTTGAAAATATGGATTAAAGCCAATTCTTCTCTTATACTCTGTAAAATGATGTTTTTGGAAAATAAAAAAACCGCTTGTTTCAAAAAAGACAGGCTCTATATCCTGGGTTCTTGGAATATCGTTAATTTCATAATTTAAGGTTTTTCCTTGATACCATGTAAAAGTCTGCCTTTTTTGAACGCTTAAAGCGGAATCAGAAGTTCCATTCAACACCCGAGACAAAGCATTAGCGATTGAAGATTGCGTCATAAATGGTGATGTTGTATGAGCTAAAATATAAATATCGCTGTCAACTTTTTCTATAAACGATTCATATATTTCATTGCCTTTAACTAAATCTCCATCAAAATAGGAGTCCCGTTTTAAAAAGTTTACTCCTAATGGTAAGTAATTCATTACTCGTTCATCGCTACAAAAAACATAGACTTCATCGATATTTTCAATTTTCATTAAAGTATTGAACACATGCCAGCATAATGGATAATCTCCCAATGGAAGGATGTTTTTATTTGGTAATCTTTGGCTGTTTAACTTGATTGGTACAAAGGCGACTACTTTTTTTTGCATCTTAGACCTCCAGTCCTTCTTAATAAAGAACATCACATTTAAAAAAATTTCTAAAGTACCTGGGATAATAAATACATAAATGCGTGATCAACTTAATGAGTAATGTTTTATTTGTTCTCCAAAAAGAACTACTCCTTGAATTTAACAATTTAGATTGAAAGTGTCAATTACCTAAAGGAATTTCTTTGTTTTTCCCCTGAATTATTGAAAGTGTGGCCGCTTAGACATCATTCTACTTAGATTGCTTAGCTTGTGAATGATATAATTAAAGCTTTTAGATTTATTAGCGCGGGTTATATATTTAAATACCATAGACTTAAGTGAATGGTTATATATTTCATATTTAACATTATATTTTTTTACAGTACCCCATTCTTGCTTATGCTTTTCATCCCCTCTTAGAAAATCAACTATGTCATACCCCCGCTTACAGGCTTCTAGAATGATAAAATAATTTAAAAGATTACCAACTGAGTAATTTCTATACTTGATATTAAACGCGGGAAGATAAAGATATATCTTCTTCGCATCTGACATCCCAAATTCAATTGCAATAATTTCATCATTATAACTTAGGTAGGCGAGAAATAATAATCCGCTTTGAAACAAGTTTTTGGCTGCAAGCATGGCATGTTCTCTTTCTTCTTCCTGCAAAAATTTACTAGGTGTAACAGTCCTTCCCCATCTTTCAATGTGCAATTCAAAAAACTTATTCATGACAGGTTCTATTTCTTCTTCTTTTGTTACTAGAGTAAAAGTGAGATTACCCCTTTTATTTAATTTTCTTTCCTTACTAAGAATTTTTTTCAAAAGATCTTCATCAAGTTTACATTTTACCTCTTCAACCTTATTACTAATTTTTAGAAATGGGCAAGTGTCGGCTTTTTTCTTTTCAATTAATCTATGTTTATTTATCATTTGTTTAGTTAAAAACTTAGAAAAAAATGAGTCTTCGGGTATATCTCCCCAATTAATATAGTCCCAATTTAATTTATCTTCATAGATTTTCTTAAATGCAGAACTAAGTATTTCCTCTGGTGGGTACTCTTTTGAAAGGATCGGAATCAAATAGTCGGAAACTTCGGATCCGATGGGTTTTAATATCCTAAAATGTAATCTGGCGAACCTCATCAATTCCATATAAAGTGGTAGTACACCAATAGTTTCCTTATTATTTTTAATTTCAATAATGTATGGGGAGATGTTTTTCTGTCTGCTCTTACAATACCACCAGCTTTTAATCCAACTCATATCTTGAAAAATTGTAATTTCATAATATTTTTCTTTTAATAAATTCCATTTCGGTAAAAGCTTTTCAAGAGATACGAATTCCTTATGTATAATAACTTCCATATACCCACCCATTTCTGTACAAAAAATAATTAAGTTTCTGTGAAATCTTGTCGAATGGAATTAATAATCCTTCTGTTTAAGCAATTCATCAAAATCAACTCTCTCAAAAACTTCAAGCATTCCGCCTCTTGTAGCATTATAAATTTTTATTTTTTGTTTATCTGAATACTCCTTCGCTTCCATATAAGCTGAAATCATCTTATCCCGAGCTAAGGAAAAACCAGGATCCACATGTCCGTATTCTTTAAAATGATGTTTCATATCATTTGAATAGTTGCAATCAGCGCCAAGTAAATATATTTCATTGAATCCCATATACACTGCTATTTGAATGAGAGAATAAGTAATTGAATACCCATCGTACACGGCTGCAAATACATTATCACTAAATTTCGTATTATATTTTTTATGGTATATTTCATGATTAAGTAAATTTAATGGATATATATAATAATTTTCCGGAATATTTTTGTTTTCCCATATAACATCGGCAATAAATGTACAATTGGCATTTAATATTTCTATTTCATTTATAAATTTTTTAAATACAGCTTGATCTTGAATTCCATAATATGTTGGTCTCCAATCAGTTTCATCAAATGCTAAACAAATTGAATTCATACTAAAAGTAATTTCATTTTTTAACTTTTCTAGGTCCTCGACTTTAAGGCTCGGACCCGTCGCCACAATAAAGCACCTCTCACCTTTGTGTTTGTTTTTTACCTCCCTTAATTTTTCATAAGGACTTTTTCTATTGATTCTCATTGCTCTTAATAATCTTCTTGTATTAAATAAACTAATGGTAATAAAGTAAGGAAAATAAACATATTGAAATGTCCTAATTCGTTTAATTAAATAGTGCGTAAATTTATTTCTTTTTAAATAATCCTTTATTACCATTCTTTTCACCTCAAAGTAGATAAAATAAAAGCATTCAAATTGATTCAGAATGCCTTTATGAAGCACGATATTACATTGTCTTCCAATAACAGCGGGAAGGCTGCTTTCCAGTTTGGCACTCTTTTATATCCTATTCTATCAATAACACTTAAAATCGATGTGAACCCTCTTATGATTAATTTTGCTAATAATTGTTTAAAAATAGGTTCTTTCTTAAAGTGTTCCGAGTTATAAGTACTATTGATTATTTTGTATAAGGTTGATTTTAGAGTGTTATTATAAAAAACATATTTCACATTAAACTTATCTAACGTTCCCCATTGCTGTTTATAACTCTCATCTCCTCTAGTAAAATCAATTATTTTATATCCTTGTTTGCAAGCTTCTTCTACAAGCATATATAATAAAATATTCCCGGGAGAATACTTTTTATAGTCCATATTAAATGCTGTTAGGTAAAGGAATATATTCATTCCATCTTCCATTGCAAATTCTACCGCAATTATTTCGTTATTATGTCTTAAATACGAAAGATGCAATAAATTACTTTTAAATAAACTCTCAGCTGCTTGCATTGCATACTTTCTTTCTTCTTCCAATCTAAATCTACTTGGAATATTTGTATTCTCGTATCTTTCACAATGAAACTCAAAGAACTTAGTTAGTATTGGTTGAATATCCCGTTCGTTGGTCACTTTGCTATAAACAAGCTCACCACATTTATTTAATTGTCTTGTTTTTTTACGAATTTCTTTCATGAGCTTTTTATCAAAAGTGCCTATTACTTGTTTAGTATCTTCCTTAAGATTTAAAAATGGACAAATATCGGTTCTTCTCCGATCAAATATAGAGTAATCCTTTACTAACTGATTTCTTAATACTTTATCAAAAATGGAGTATTCAGGAATATCCCCCCAATCAATAAAATCCCAGTTAGCTTTATCCTCGTGTAATTTTTCAAAAGCTTTCGTAAGCAGTTTTTGGGGCGGGTATTTTTTTGATAAAATTGGAATCAAATAATCGGAAAGTACTGACCCTATCGGTTTTAAAACTTGAAATTGTAGACTTGCAAATTTTACTAATGAACAATAGAGTGGAATGATACCTATTGTTTTATTTTCTTTTCTTATTTCCAAAATGTATGGGCTAATATCTTTCTTTTTTTCCTTATAATGCCACCAACTTTTAATCCATCTGATATCTTGAAATACTGTTATTTCATGAAACTCTTCTTTCAACTGATTCCATTCGGGATATATTTTATCGAGTATGTCTATTTTTCTATGAATTATAACTTCCAACTCTTCACACCCTTCGTTTAACAACCTTATATTCTTTATAAGGAGTTTTGGTTTACTACTGTAATTGAATCAGATTCTTAACCAATATCTTAACCACTATGTTTTGTCATATCGTAAAGCTTTTCAATTTCCTTTGTAGTATCCGCATTTTCCTCACTAAGATTTTTGATAAACTTCTCTCTTAATATTTCATCAGTTATTAATCGCTTAATCGCCTCGTACATTTCCACTTTGTCAAAATTTACGATTATTCCCGTCTTTTCATTAGTAACTTGTTCGCTTGCACCAGTTTTAGTTGTGATAATTGGTTTATTAAAAGCTCTAGCTTCAGCAATAGTCAAGCAATATCCTTCTTGACGCGACGGCTGAACATAAATATCACAATCTTTTATATAAGGGTAAGGATTAGATTTTTTTCCTAGTAATTTCAAGCTTTCTTCCAATGAATACCTATTAGCTAAATAATCCAATTGGACACTTAAATCCCCATCTCCTATACAATACCACCTTACATTATAGCCTTCTGTTTTTAATTTCGATAATACCTCGGGAATCAAGTCTTGACCTTTTTCCCAGCCTAACCTTCCGACTGTTAATATTCTTATTCCGCAAAATTGATCGTTATAGCTTTCATTCTCTCTTGATAATAATTCTATTTTCTTTTTATCAACGATATTATAAAAAACAGATGTTTTACTGGTCATATGCGGGAATATCTCGTTAAATTTCCAAACAGCATATTCGGACACACAAAATATCCTATCGTATTTCTCATAAATTTTTTTATATCTCCTTAAAAGATCCGGATATTTTAACTTAGGGTCATCATCTGAATATTTTATTTCATTGCCGTCATTAGTTATTTTAACTTTTTCATCGGAGTCGCTAACATCGCTGTGAATCCATGCAATCTTCTTTATTGCATTTATATTATTTACTACATAAGTTACGGGAAAAGAAGTAGGAATATGATAAGCAATGGCTATATCGTAATTTTCCTCCACTTTTGGCAAAACCTTGGATACATAAACATTTTCTTTAAAAATTGAAGTAACTCTATTTTTTAATAAAATTGTATAAAAGGTTGTATCAAAAGCAGCTTTAAATTTACCCTTACTAATATAACCCCATAACCTTTTGTGCACGCGATGATCATTAGCAAATAAGTATTTTATTTTTACATGACTCGGTATTTTTTCTAATAAATCCCCTCCGGGCTCCATTACAATTACAGTAATATCAAATAATTCTTCAGGTAAATTTTCAAGCATAGCAATTAAAGCCTTTTCTATCCCACCCATTACCATCTTACGGGTTACAAATGCAATTTTTGTTTTACTTTTCTTTTTCACCTATTCCACCACACCATTGAGGGTTTTTTGTGATAATATTCCATTTAAATGATTTGTACATTGCCTATTGCAAGTGCTATACAGCTTTTGCTTTACTTGGAATTTTCGCTAAAACCTCGCTTATTTCCTTAATTATTGGTTGTAATTTTGTTTTAGGAATTTGGCAATACTCGAATATTTCCTTTTCTACTTGGGTTGTCTTTGCCTTACGAATAGCTTCTCCCTGAAGGTAGAATTGTTCAACATCCTGCGATTCATGGCAAGCCAACATTTGTCGTTTAAGTTCCCTCTCTTTGTCTGTAATTTGAATTGTGACTGTTTTAGATTTATTGAATTTAGTTGGTAAAAACTTTACTTTATGTGCCCCTAATGGCTGAACAGGATTATATTCTGTCCATTCAAAAATATTGGAATATCCAATTGAAGAACAAACAGATTTCACGACAAAACTACTTAAATCGTGGTCATTATGACCTCCTTCAATACAATGTACGTAAATACGTCTTGGATTCAATTCTTGTATAAGCATAAATATATCTTCTACCATATTTTTCAAATACCTTTGTGTACCTCCATCGGGATACCCCAAGCAATAAATATTTTCATCAGGTATGTTGATTAGTGATAAAGCATTTACAGCTTCTTGGTACCTTGTAACTGTTTTCCTTTTTGATTCTCTAGACCTAATATTCCAACTTTCTCCGTCTCTTCCAGAGCCATTCGTTACAAAAACAACCCTAGTATTATCATTTTTTAAACTGTGTCGGTACAATGTTGTACCCAATCCTAATACGTCGTCGTCTGGATGCGCTGCAAAAACAAGAACATCTGTTTTGTCGGTTATGTTTTTAATAGGTAGTTTACGTCCGAGCATTTTTTTTGGATATCTATATAAACCCCTTACATATTCTACATTTTTAATTCTCTTTTCACTTTTAGCACTGTACTCTATTATGCTAATCAAAATATTTTTAACCAGTTTATTTTTTAATATCAAAAAACTCACTCACCTTATAGATTTAGTCATACGATATTTAATTAATTTCTTATACAACACAATTCAATAATTTTCTTATCTCATCATTTTTATTAAAATTTATCCTACTTAAGTTGTTTTTAAATCGTAAACACAAATTTTCATTTTCAATCAAGCTCTTAACTGCCTTATACATTTCTATTTCATCAAAATTCACAATAATTCCATTCTCGCCATTTATGATCTGCTCCCTTGCTCCTACAAAATCGGTAGTTACGATAGGCTTATGAAATTTTCTTGCCTCAGCAAGGGAAATACAATAGCCTTCATGCATGGAAGTTTGGACATAAATATCACATCGCTTAAGATAACTATATGGATTTTTTTTAGTTCCTAATAAAAATAAATGATCTTCCAAACCATAATGAATGATCATTTTTTCTATGTCTCCACGTCTTGAGCCATCACCGATACAATACCACCTTATATTTATTCCCTCTGATACTAGCCTTTTTACTATGCCCGGAATGATCTCCTGCCCCTTCTCCCTGCTTAATCTTCCAATTGTTAATATCCTTATCCCATCAAATTGATCATCAAATCCGTTATCTTGCTTAGCCATTTCAGTCATTTTGTTGATATCCATCATATTGTAAAATACGGATGTTTTATCTTTGAATTGTGGATAAAGCTTATTGAAATTATTCATTGCATATTCAGAAACACAAAAAATTTTATCAAATTTTTCATATAAAGGAATATAAGGTATTAACTCTCTTTGATATTGAGATACATCCGAATGAATCCAAGCTATTTTGTTTTTAGCTTTAATATTATTTATTACGACCTGAACGGGAAAAGAGGCGGGAACATGGTAAGCTATGGCTAAATCGTATTCTTTTGAATATTTTCCTATTCTTTTTGAATAAATCGATTCTTGCTCAAATATACTTTTTGCCATTCTAGCTCTCATAGTGAACCATCCAGTCTTTATCGCTCGAACTATTCGCCCTCTTAAACAATCTTTCCACATTTTTTCGATAATTGATTTTTCGTATCCGAATACAGGTTCAACTTTAACATGAGAGGGAATCTCATTCTCTAGCTCTCCACCTGTGCCCATTACTAAAACCGTAACTTCGTATTGATCCTTCGGAATAGAATTGATCATTGCAATCAAAGCTTTTTCTACCCCTCCCATGATCATTCTCCTAGTTACTATGGCAATTTTTTTCATGTCCATCATCCTCTTCAATCCTTAAATTACGGATCGACCTAACTTATTTTCTACTCCAACTAATCTCCCTTTATTGATCTTAAAAACTAAATCACAGTTTTCAATAGTAGTTAATCTATGTGCTATGATAATCAATGTCTTTTCACCTTTTAAGCCATCAATTGCTTTCATTATTCCTTTTTCTGTTTCATTATCCAAAGCTGATGTGGCCTCATCCATGAATAAAATTTCTGGATTATGATAAAGCGCTCTAGCAATTCCAATTCGTTGTCGCTGCCCCCCGGAGAGTCTAACTCCCCTTTCTCCCACTGTTGCATCTAATTGTCCTGGCAATGCTTCTACAAATTCTTTAAGTTGAGCTTGTTGTAACGCTCTCCAAACCTCTTGATCATCAATGTGTTCATCATCTATTCCAAAAGCAACGTTTCTTCGGATAGTATCATCTGATAAATAAATTGATTGTGGGATATAACCTATTTTTTTCTGCCATACTTCTTTTTGCTCTTCTAAATTTTTTCCATCTACTAGTATACGGCCCTTTTCTGGTCGAAATAGGCCTAGCATAATATCAATTAATGTAGTTTTACCAGCCCCCGATTCACCTATAAAGGCAACCGATTTTCCAATAGGAATGGTTAAGGAGACATCTTTGACGGACAATTCATTTTGGTTAGGATATTTAAAGGTAACATTTTGCAATTCAATTGAATCATTAAAGGTTTTTTTACCTTTATAAATCGCGTATAAGTCTTTTCTACCAATTAAATCCTCTTCCTTTTCTTCAAACAAATCCCTGTAAACAACTTTTAATGCAGGTTGACTATAACGTATCGTAGTGATTAATGAGACAATGCGATTAATTGAAGGCATTAATCTAAAGGCTGCCATTGCAAATAGTGCCATCGTAGATACAAGATAAGTTGTATCTGTATCCTGAAATACAATGATTAACATTGTTAATAGCACAATTGAAACTAATAATGTTTCAATAAAAAGTCTTGGTACCAAATCTAATACATTCATATACCGGCTATTATTTGCACTCATTTGACTTTGTTTTGTGTAAGCATTAATAAAAAAGTCTTCTTTTCCAGAAACCTTCACCTCCTTGCTTGCACCCAACCCTTGATTCACCCATTTAATCATGGAAGCACTTATTTTTTGCTGTTCAGCCCCTATTTGGCTAATTTTATTTCTAAAAATCTTAAAAAATACAAAAATGCTTCCACCTAATAAAATGGAAGCAGTAATAGTAGCTATTGGAGCTGTTATAAGTAGTAATGTTAATATAAATGCAGTTACGAGAACTTCTGTCAATAGTAGAAAACTCGAAACGACAATTCCATTAAAAACCCTGGATACCTCGGTGTTTACATTTCTCAGCAATTCAGCTGTATTCCTTTGTAAATGAAAGGTATATGGTTTTGTTAAATATTCTTTAAACATTCTTCGAGATTGTTTTACTTGCTGATTTAGAATCACTTTCATTTGAGTATAATGGAAAAACATTAAATAAAAATTTTTCAATAAAAATACAAATAATAGGGAAATTACAGCAAATACAATAAAAGATATGGTTGATTGAAAGTTAAATAGCTCATATAAGTAAGATAAAATAGCTTGTTCATGAATCATATTTGGATTAGTTAGGATTCCAACAAGTGGAACAATCAACCCGATACCTACCGTTTCTGAAATAGCTGCAATTATCATCATAAAAAATAAGACAACTAACATTTTCTTTTCTTTTTTATTGAATAACTTCATAAGCTTTTGAATTGCTTCATACACTTTGGACACTTCCTTTAAATATTTGAACTCTTAGTTGCTGTCTTTATTGTTTGCTTAATTTCTCTTTTTCTTATCATAGCTATTATTCTTTCCATCTTCCAAAAAAAGTAGTTTTTAAATTCTAGCCGATGTCCATCTACGACAGTTATCCATTCAGAATCATTTACTTTTAATTGGTCAATCGAGTGCATCCCATCTTTATTCCAATCCATGGCATTTTTAGTTCCGCTTAAAATTAGGTTTACCTCTTCTTCTTCATATTCTGCTTCGGTAAGATTAATAATTCTAAAAACCCTAAGAGCACTTCCGTAATGCGGTTTGCTATCCTGGGTGTACCGATAAATTAGATCATTTTCTACTATTACTCTTCCCCCAGGTCTTGTAATTTTGCTATTATTTGAAATTAAGGGACTTTTAGGGTGTTCCATCCACGGTCCCTCTACCTGTTTAGAATAAAACAAATGCAATTTTCTACTTTTTCCTGCCAACATCCACCATTTATTTTCATGCTGAAATACACTAGCATCAACATACTTTCCTTGAAGTAAAGTACTTGTTTCTTCCCACTCATATGGAAATTGTTTAGCTTTATAAAGTATTACCTTACCTGCTTCACATGTCTCAGGTATCATGTAAAAATTATTATTATGTTCAAAAACGTATGGATAGGATAAATGGAAGTTTTCTTTTAATACTACTTTCTCGTAATTCCACTTTTCACCATCCTGACTTGTTGCTAATCCAATAACACCTCTCCCTATTGATTTATCAAGAATTTCAAAGAACATATACAATTTAGATTGATACAAAATAATAAAAGGATCCGCTACAAATTCAGCGGGTACATCGGTAACGTCAGATGCTTTCAGCGTTGGATTCTCTAATTCACTTTCTTTGGGTTGCTTTGTTATTATTGAATTTGATTTAAACACTTTTATTGACCAAATGCCTACTATTATTTTCTTTCTTAGAATCCATATCAAAAGAATAATAATTCCAAGTGATAGGATTAATACAATATGCATAAAATCACCTTTCAATGTAGAAACCTCTATTCCTCATACGGCTGAATCAAATACTTTTTCCAAGTCATCGTTATTCTCATACGTTTCTTTTCCTAAATTAGCGCTAAATTTTGCTCTTAACTCACTGTTTTTTAATAATTCCACTATAGCTTCATATATTGCATGCTCATGAATATCCACGACTAAGCCGGTTTCTCCATGATTAATTTGTTCATTCGCTCCAGTAAAATTCGTTGTGACGATTGGTTTTCTAAAATACCTTGCTTCCAGCAATGTAATACAAAATCCTTCATGTCTTGATGGTTGAACGTATATGTCACATTGCTCAAAATATGGATATGGATTTGGGTCTGTACCTAATAAGATAAATTTTTCTTCTAAATTATGTTCTTTAATAATTCTTTTTAAAGCATTGTTTGAAGGACCATCACCTACGAAATACCACTTTACATTGTATCCGTCTTTTATTAGCTTATTAAGAACCTGGATTGCCATATCTTGCCCTTTTTCGGGTGATAACCTACCCACTGTCAATAATCTTATTCCATCAAAGGAATCATTGAACCCCTTTCCAAGCTTCGATTGACTCCTAACAATTTGCGGTGTCAATTGATTAAAAAATGTTTCTGTCTTGTCTTCTATCTCAGGTACAAGTTCTAACAATTTTTTTCTAGCTTCTTTTGAAACGACGAAAATCTTATCAAACTTGCTATATACTTTCTCAGCAAATTTGATATTGAAACCAATTTTCGTTATATCAAAATGAATCCATTGGATTTTCTTTTTTGCTTTTATCTTTTTTAAAACAAAATAGCTTATGAAGTCCATAGGACCGTCATAAGCTATAGCAATATCATATTCTTCAACTAGTGCACTCTGTTTTCTCAGAAGATACTTAAAATAAAGACTTCGATTGCCTAAAACTTTTGTAATGATGTGTATAAACAATATCATGAATGCTTTAATAAGTTTACCTTTTTTTAACATCTTTAATGCCATTATTTGAGGAGGCTTATTTAAAAGATTTTTTATTTTGTCATACCCTTTAAAATATTTAACTTTCACATGAGCGGGAATCGATGTTAAAAAGCCTCCGTATTCCTCCAACATAAAGATAGTAATGTCATATTTTGGGGAAGACATTCCATTGATCATGTTAAGCAACGCTTTTTCTGTCCCACCGATATTCATATTTATTATCATAAAAATTATTTTTTTCTTCATTTTGGCATACTCTCTTTCAAGAAGAAGATCATACTATTAATTGATAAAACTTATCAAGTTCCTCTATATTCCCTTTTTTCTCATGTTTTAAATAATTTACAATAGTATCTTTCAGATTCCTATCATGAATTAGTCTTAATATTCCCTCACATACTGCATCACTATTCATCTCTACTACTAACCCATTCTTCCCATCTTTCATTTGATTATATACAGAATCAAATTTAGTAGTTACAACGGGAATATTTAGCATTCTCGCTTCAGCTATGGCAAGACCGAAACCTTCAAAACGGGACGTTTGCACATAAATATCGCAATTTTTGATATATGAATATGGATTATCTGTAACTCCAAGTAATATGAAATGATCAGATAAATTATTAACCTCTATATAATGTTGTATTTCACCTAATAGAGGTCCTTTTCCCAACACATACCATTTAAAATTCATTCCATTTTCTTTCAATTTTTTACAAGCTTCTAAAGCGATATCATAACCTTTTTGATATGCCAGCCTTCCTATCGTAAGAATTCTTATCCCATCAAAATCATCTTGATATTTCTCTCCAATATTAGCCATGTTGGAAATAAAATCGGGATCATTAATATCATAAATCACGTCGATTTTTTGTTTATAAAAAGGAAATGTCCCTAAAAATACTTCTTTCGTTACATCTGAAACAGCTATTATTTTATTAAACTGATCATAAAACTGTTTTTGGTATTCAGCCTCTTTTTTCTCTAGGCGATAAGTGATATTCACCCATGAGATTTTTTTCTTTGCTATTATTTTTTCAGCTACGTAAAAGGTAGGTACACCTTGAGCATAACTGATGGCAATATCATATTTTGTAGGATTCTCCTCAATAACTTTAGATACGTGGCTCCAATACAATCTTGCTTTTTGTGCATTATTATATTGCCTCAATCTTAAGTGAATGGAGTATTTTAGCCTGGAACTTAACATGTTAAACTCAAGGTTTTTAAACGAATAAACAAACGCACTTTTCAAAGATAACATAGTAAAATTTGAATATTTCAAGGGACTTAAAATCTTAACATTTTTGGGAACTAGTTTTTCAAGTAATTCTCCATGAGAAAACAGCATTAAATCAACGGAGTAACGATTATAATCTAATAATGATAGCAATGTAATTAAACTTTTTTCCGCACCTGCAGCTACAAGAGAATCAATAACAAATAGTAATTTCTTTTTCATTTAATCTTCTCCAAAGTTTTCCTTATATTCTTTTTTATTTGGCTGATAAATTGAAGGATTAATTATAAACAAAGTAATAAATACTTTCTGTTTCCAACTGATATATGGGTTTTTTAATATGTTGATAAGGTTTTGGTCTAAAGTTCTTTTCAATGGTATTAAATCTCTATCGATGGCTTGTAAATCAGATTTAGCTTTTGCATAATACCAAAAGAAAACATCAATAAAATGTTTTAATGCTTTATCGTGTAGTGATTGCTGATTAATCTCCTTAAAAAAATGTATCCTATCTGAAAGTGCGTATATGCGATCAAATTTTTTTCTAGAAAACTGTGATCCTATATAACTGTCTGCTCTTTGAAAATAATAATAAAACGGTATTTCAACATGGGTTAATATTTTACTACCATATAGAATTTTATGTGCAACCAATTCATCTTCGTAAATTTTCCCCTCTGGAAATTTAACATTAGCGAATAGATCTTTTTTAAATAATTTATTCCAAAGAAATACCCATTTTTCTGCATCTCTATAATTGTTTGTATACAATTCATTCAGAGCTTGAGTATTTGTAAAGTGTTTAATGTTGTAATCCGTATTATTTAGACTTACATTTTCATTTCGAACTTTTAAAAAGTCACAAACTACAATATCTGATGAATGTTTTTTTGCTGTTAGAAATAGAATTTCATACATCTTTTGATGTATAAAATCATCACTATCAATAAAACCAATATATTGTCCATTGGCAGCATCAATTCCTACATTTCTTGCCGATGATACTCCCCCATTTTCTTTATGAATAACTAATATTCTGGAATCCTTTTTTGTATATTCATCACAAATATTCCCTGAATCATCCGTAGATCCATCATTTATTAGGATAAGTTCATATTCAGAAAATGTTTGTTCCAAAACCGAATCTATACATCTTGGTAAATAGGATTGAACATTATAAACTGGTACTATAATGCTAATCAATGGTTTCATAAAAATACCTCTTACTTAAAGTTGAATTTTTTTATCATTTCTTTTGATTGATAAATATGAAGCAAGGCAAAAACATTATAATTTAGCAAAGTTATTATTAATTTATTTTTCAATGAAAGTTGATTATTAAACATTATTTTTTTATAATTTGATCTTACAATTTCTCTAATTATCAACAATAAGCGAAGTTTCGATTTATTTTCCTTAACTTCACTAAGAATATAATAAACATTATCCAAACAGCCGTACGTAAAACTTGAAATAAATTCAGTTGATAACTCAGGGTAATGTTGAGTCATAAATGGTATAATCTCTTCCCAACCTAAAAAAGCATCTAACCTCTTTTCATTAAACTTAGAAGCTAAAATGCTGCCATCTCGTTTTACATATATATAACCTATATTACTCGTGTAAATGACTTTTTTTGCATTGGAAAACAGTTTATAACTAGTTGATAAGTCTTCATGAATTCTGCCTTCAGGAAACATAATGTTTTTGAAGCAAGACTTTTTAAATAACTTGTTACAAACAGAGAACCTATATAATTCTCCTCTAAAAAGTTGTCTCATTGCCTCTACATTATTTAATTCAATAACCTTTTTTTCTTTGACCTCAGTGACCATTTTCCCATTGATTTTTCTGCCAAATCTGCATACACCTATATCACTATCAGTTTTTTTGCATAACTCATAAAGGTTTTTATACATATGAGGATCAATATAATCATCACTATCAACAAAACCTAAATAACATCCACTAGCTATTTTAATACCAGCATTTCTTGCGGAACTAAGACCACCATTTTCTTTATGAATAACTTTAATTCTTTTATCTAGACTGGCGTATTCATTACAAATGTTTCCGCTATTGTCGGTAGAACCATCATTTATAAGGATGATTTCTATATTTTTTAAAGTTTGTGAGAGAATACTTTCAATACATCTTACCAAATAGTTTTCTACATTATAAACCGGCACAATCACACTAACCTCTGGTTTCATCGCTTATATAACCTTTTCTTTATACTTAATTTTTTCTTTCAAAGCTGTCGATGAAACTCCCGCTGTGTACGGAAAATATATAATATCGACCCCAACTTGGCGGAATTGCTTTTCAACTTCATTAAAAAGAGGATCACCTTTCCAGTCATCCCCGACAAACATTACATTGAATGATAATTTTTGCCATGCCGAAAATTTATCACGATTTGTTTGTGGTACTACTTTATCAACAAATTTTATCCCTTCAACAATTTCTACCCTTTCATGATATGGAATTATTGGAAGTTTATATTTATATTTTTGTACTAATTCATCCGTACTAACACCAACAATTAGATAATCACATTGTTCTTTAGCCCTCTTTAAGATATTTAAATGACCTACATGAAATAAGTCAAAAACGCCCGTCGTATATCCAATTTTATACGGCTTCATTCATTAACTCCCTACTTTCACCATAACAAATATTATTTATTCGTTTAAATAAGTTTTCACATGCTCTTCCGTCTTCATAAGAGCCTATTTTAAAAAAGAAGTTATTTAAATCCTTTGAGTAGGCGCTCGTATCGAAATGTAGAATCTTATATAAAAGTTCTTCAATATTCATTGATGCTTTAAATGGCAATTCAAAAATATTGAAATATAAGTTTCTATCCTTTTCAACATACTCCCTGAAATCCGGAACATATAAAAAGCAAGGCTTTCGTGTTATTGCAAAATCAAACATTAAAGAAGAATAGTCTGTAATTAAGACATCCGAGATAGTAAGTAATTCTTGGACATCATCATAATTTGTTACATCCAAAACATCATTTCCTTCAACGATGCTATTAGAAATGGAAAGTAGGTGTGGATGCAATTTTACTAAAAATATCCATTTTCCACCAAATCTGTTTTCTAGTGCTCGAGTGATCTCTATATAATCCAATTCATAAACTGTATGGTCATGATGGCTCCTAAAAGTCGGAGCATATAAAACAATTTTGTAGTCGTTAGGTATGTTTAATGAATTGAGTACATTACTTTTAAAATTTGGATTATGACTAAAGAGAACATCATTCCTTGGCGTTCCATGTTCATAAATTTCACCTTTATACCAAAAAGACCTCTTGAAAATATCTGTACTGAATTGACATCCAGATAGTAAGAGGTCGCATTTCTCCGAATCACTTTTAGCCATTTCAATATATTTTTGTGGTAGTTTTTCCTCCGCATCCTTCTCAATTTGTTTTAATCGCAGCGAACTATGCCAAGTTTGGATGTAATATTGATCTTTTCTTTTTACAAATAAATCAGTTGTTCTAAAGTTTGTAATTACAACTTTTGATGTACATAGTTCGTAAAAATATTTTAAAGACATATTTTTTACTTTCCTAACATATGGTATATGTTCATGCTGTTTCACATCATTAAAAGCCCATACGATATCGAATTGATCCCTCGGTGTATGTTGAGTAATATATTCAGATATATATTTTGGGTTGCATCCATACTGGCTTCCGTAATAACTAATCATAAAGATTTTGTTATGTTTTATAGGAAAGCAATTGAAGATATAAATAATAATAAGGGTTATAATTTTTTTGATTTTTCCGACTAGACGGTTCATTTATTGAATCCCCTTTTTACACTTTAAAGCTTAGCTTTATTCGCTCTAGTCCTACAGGCTGAGGCATAATTTTCAACTTCCTAAACAATTTTCTAAAAGCTAGAAAGCATATGTTCATCATTGGATGGATCTTAAATAGGATAAGCTGCGTTGTTAAATCCTTATTTCCTTTTACAGCAACAATTAATTCTTTGAAATGCGCCTTAATATAAGATTGAATTCTTTTCTTATAAATTCCATCTTGATCAATTCCACGATTCATTTTCAATAGATTATAATGGATTAGGCAAGTTGATAAAATGACAGTAAAAGACTCATTTCTTAGGTCATGATAGTACTTCTCAACAAATGAATGCCTTTCCTTCAGCCCATCAATGATATCCAAATTTCTTAATGAATAATTAAAAACAATGCTTTCGCTCCGCTGGAAATAATAATACTTAGGTGCGTGTGTTACGACGTATGTATCGACTCGATGCATAACAAGATGTGCCCAAAAGACATCTTCAAATAAGACTCCTTTTTTAAATGGAATATCTTTAATCAGGGCTGTCTTAAAGAGCTTTCCCCAAGCAAAGTTTTTCACTTTTTCATTTCGAACTAGTTCATACATAAGCTCTTTATTGTTCAATAAAATAGGTGGGTCTTTCTGTGAATAATATCGATTGTCAAATAGCAAGTGATCTTCATAGGCATAATAAAAAGCCGATTGAACGACATCAGCTCGATAATCTATACTTATTTGGATTAAACCTTCAATCATATTTCTTTCTATCCAATCATCACTATCCACAAAAAGTGTAAAATCCCCCGTTACGTATTCCATCCCTTTATTTCTAGCATCTGACAATCCGCCATTTTTCTTGTGGACAACTTTGATTCTATGATCTTTTTCAGCATATTCACCAATTATTTGCCCGCATGTGTCTGGAGAACCGTCATTGACTAGAATAATTTCTAAGTTAGAATATGTTTGTTCCAAAATGCTTTCGATACATCTATGAATATACTTTTCAACTTTATAAATCGGGACAACAACACTAACTAATGGCAACAAATAAATCCCCTACTTTAGCATCTATCCTACTAATTTTCATCATTCTCTTTCTTCCACTTAATAAATTCTATCAACGTTTTATACTCTTCAAATTGTTCTTTTCCTACTCCTGATTCCTTTAGTTCACGCGCAAAGTCCACCCATTCTTTATCCAACTGCATTGGTTTTTGCTCGAAATTAGGATTTAATAATATCCTCACATCAACATCCAATACTTTCGCAATTTTTTCTACTACATTAATAGAAGGATTTTTATTAACGCTTCTTTCAATATTACTTAAATACGACTTTGCGATGCCCGCTCTATCAGCTACTTCCGTTAAAGTAAGACCTTTGCTTTTTCTAATTTCATATATATTTGTCCCTATCATCTATTTTTACCTCTCTCATCCTGATATAGGATGGGGTATCTCGATTCTTTGAGTCAGTGTCTTTTTCAAACTTTCGATCACCCTCATTTGTTCATGGCTTGAAATATTTGATCCAGAAGGAAGACATATGCCTTTCATAAATAAAGTTTCAGAAATACTTGTATGTTCGTGATGTGAATAGTATTTGGCCCCTTTAAAGAGTGGTTGTAAATGCAATGGTTTCCATACGTGACGCGCTTCAATATTATTTTTTGCAAAGTATTCGAGGATTTCAACTGCTGTAATTCCTGTCAATTTATCATCTATTGTTAAGGTTGTCAGCCAGCGATTAGACAATGTATTTTCGAGTTCAGGCATAAAGAGAATGCCAGGCAGGTTTGCTAATTCTTTAAAATACTTTAAAAATATTAATCTCTTGGCTTTTACTCTTTCCTCTATGACTTCTAATTGCCCTCTTCCTATTCCAGCCAAAATATTACTCATGCGATAGTTATACCCCACTTCGCTATGTTCGTAATATGGAGCAGCATCCTTTGCTTGAGTAGCTAAAAAGCGTGCTTTTTGTATCGCATCAGTATCATCGGAAACAAGCATTCCGCCTCCTGATGTTGTAATAATCTTGTTGCCATTAAAGGAAAAAATTCCAAATTTACCGAACGTACCACTTTTCTTTTCTTTATATTCGGATCCGAGTGATTCGGCGGCATCTTCAATCATTGGCACATTATATCGATTACAAATGGCTAGAATTTCTTCCATTTTCGCACTTTGACCGTATAAATTGACAACAATTACAGCCTTGGGCAAATTCCCCGAAAGCATGGCAGCTTTGAAGGCTTTTTCCAAAGCTTCAGGGGACATATTCCAAGTTTCAGGTTCTGAATCTATGAAGACTGGTTCTGCTCCTTGATAAAGAATTGGATTGGCACTCGCTACAAAAGTAAGTGTTGAGCAAAAAACGATGTCGCCTTTTTTCACACCACATAAACGAAGGGCCAAGTGGATAGCGGCTGTCCCTGAATTTACCGCTAATGCTTCATTTATTCCGAGGTAGCTTGCCATCTCTTTTTCAAATGCTTCAACGTTCGGTCCCAGTGGTGCAATCCAATTTGTTTCAATTGCATCCTTAATATACTTCCACTCATTACCAGACATATGCGGTGGTGAAAGTAAAATTTTCTTATTCTTGATTTGATTCATGATACCTCCTCCATTTTATGTTTCTCTTTCACCTTTGCAGGGACACCGACCGCAGTACTATTTGCTGGAATGGGATTGATGACAGCTGCTCCAGCTCCAATTATAGACCATTCCCCGATTTTAATATTTGGAATAACTGTTGCCCCTGCTCCTATATAAACCCCCTCTTCAATTTTGACAGCTCCAGTCAATGTGGAATTGGGAGACAAATGTACAAAATCTCCAACCTCGTTATCATGTTCCACGACTGAACTTGTATTAATGATGACATGATTGCCAATCTGACTATCTGAGTCAATCACTGTATTGGCCATAACAACCGTTCCATAACCAAGAGATACACTAGGACTTATGATAGCTGTTGGATGAACGAGAGTGGCATAATATATAGGTGGTAGATTTAACTTACTAATCATTTCCTTTCTTATTTTGTTATTACCTATAGTAATGACAAATTTTACGTTGGGAAACATACTCATTATCGTTTTTACAAAAGATATCGGCCCAACGAATATATTGTTTTCTTTACAAACTTCTTTATATTTATCATCAAGAAAAGCAATAAGCTTAATATTTTTATGCAATAAAATAAGATCTCGAACCACTTTACCGTGTCCACCAGCACCGATCAATACTATGTTCATCCATGTCCCTCTTTCAAAATTGATGTTTAACCTTTAAAATCCTCCATCGTCGCATGACCAGGATGATTAATACCCTCAGAAATCAAAACATTCTTTACCGTTAAAATTAAAATCTTCAAATCTATGAGTAATGATTGGTTTTGCACATACCATATATCGAATGCAAACTTCTCTTCCCAGCTAATCGCATTGCGTCCATTTACTTGCGCCCAGCCAGTAATTCCGGGCCTTACCAAATGACGCTTAGCCTGTTCCTCTGTGTATAACGGTAAATATTCCATTAAGAGAGGGCGTGGCCCTACTAAGCTTAGCTCGCCTTTTACAACATTTATAAGTTGAGGCAACTCATCTAAACTATATTTCCGTAAAAATCTTCCAAATGATGTTAACCTTATTTCATCTGGATAAAGCTCCCCCCATTGATCTCTTGCATCCGTCATCGTGCGAAATTTATACAAATAAAATGGTTTTCCGTATAGCCCTGGGCGTTGTTGTTTAAAAAAAATAGGACTGCCTAGTTTTACATTAACTAGCAGTCCAATACAAATCATTAGGGGAAAAAAAATAATTAAGAGCAATAAAGAACATATGAAATCTAAGAGTCTTTTCATCTATTTACAACTCCTAGCTATTGGTTTGTTGTTTCAAGCAATATCATCAGTTTCGTTTGAATTTCATTCATTACATCTTCCATTAATAAACACTCCGTCTCCTGCCCCTTTACGTAAATTTCCGCCAACAATTCTTTAAATTGCTGTTGGAACTCCCCTTCATTCATACTCATCTCTATATCTTCCTCACTTTGTCTCAATGTTCGATCTTTTATTTTGAAAAAACTTCTTGTACCATATACCCATTTGGATTTCTTGATTGCCATCGCCAAGAATCTCTACACATTTCTTCAATCTCTTTTTCCGCTTCCCAACCAAGTACTCTTTTTGCTTTTGAGGGATCAGCGTAGCAAATGGCTATATCGCCTTTTCGTCGTTCTGTTATTTTATAAGGTATTTTTAGATTGGCTGCCTTTTCAAATGCTTTCACAATGTCTAATACACTGTACCCTATACCCGTTCCAAGATTGTAAGCTTCTACTCCAGTAGATCTCATTACTTTTTCCAAAGCTTTTAAATGGCCATTTGCAAGATCGACTACGTGAATATAGTCTCTTACACCTGTACCATCTTTCGTGGGATAATTATTTCCGAAGATGGGTAACTCTTTTAACTTCCCTATTGCGACTTGTGTAATGTAAGGCATCAAATTATTCGGAATTCCGTTCGGGGCTTCTCCAATCAGTCCACTTTCGTGGGCTCCAATCGGATTAAAATAGCGTAATAAAGCAATACTCCAAGTCTTGTCGGATGCATAAAGATCGCGAAGTATTTCTTCGATCATTTGCTTCGTTCGACCATAAGGACTCTGTGCTTTTAATGGAGAGTCTTCCGAAATGGGCATACGTTCAGGCACTCCATACACTGTTGCGGACGAGCTGAAAACTAGATTTTTAACATTGTATTTTCTCATAACATTACATAATTTAACGGTGCCACTAATATTGCATTCATAATACATAAGTGGAATTTGGACAGATTCTCCTACTGCTTTTAGCCCGGCAAAATGGATGACCGCTTCAATTTTATTTTCTCTAAACACTTTTTCGATACTATCTTCATTCATTAAATCCCCTTGATACACTTTAAAACCGCGGCCAGTTATGTGGCTGACCCGTTTTAACGATTCAGGATGACTATTTTTATAGTTATCAAGGACAATAATATCATAACCTGCCTGCAGCAGCTCCACACATGTATGACTTCCGATATAGCCAGCTCCTCCTGTTATGAGCACTACCAAATAAATCCCCCCTTTACGTTAATCCCCGATTAATCGATACAATTTTTCTACTTCTTTTTCATTTCCGTAATTATTTTTACTTACATTTGAAATTATTCGCTTCCTTAATACGTCATCATTTATTAATCTTTGAACCCCTTTTACAATTCCCTCCACATTCACGGATGTGATTATTGCATCATATTCATCTTGTGCTTGACTTCGTGCAGTAGGAAAATTCGTGATTACAACAGGTTTTTTTAACACTTGCGCTTCGCGGACGGTCACTGCCTTTCCTTCATATCTGGATGGCTGCACATAAATATCACATGCTTTAATATATGGATAAGGATTAACCTTTTTTCCTAATAAAAAAAATCGATCATTCAATCCAAGATTATTTATTAATGCTTGGAGATCATTTTCGAGCGGCCCATATCCAACGACGTACCATGCTATGTCATAACCCTCTTCTAACAATTCCTTACAAGCTTTTATCGCCTGGTCAATCCCTTTTGCATGTGAAAGTCGCCCCACTGTCATTAATATTGTTCTTCCTTCGGTTCTCTTTATTTCGATTGCTTCTTCATCCATAGCCTGTTCGTGGATGAGTTCCGGAGAAAGAATATTTTCAATGACTGAGGTTTTCTCTATCAATTTCGGAAAAAACGATAAAAACGTTTTCGAGCAATCATCGGATACAGCCACAATCTGATCGACCTTATCCCACATTTGATTTTCCAGCTTTTTGTTGATATGAATATTGGAATAATCAGTATGAATCCAGCCAATTTTTTTCTTCGCATTTACTTTTCTTCCTATAAAATAATGCGGCCAAAGGAAACTAATGGCCGCATCGTATTCTTTATGTAATTTTGGAAGAAAAGGATGGGATATTCCCCAACCGTATTGGATGTTCAAATATCCGGGTTCATCGATCTTTTGGATTTTTCCTTGCAGAGAGCTTAGTGTTCTTGCAAGTAATCTTGAAAACCCTATTTTGTAATGACCTTCTTCAATCGTTTGTTTGATTGATTTTCTAAATGTACTATATTGTGGAACCTCAGCTAATAATTTTGGTCCAGCAGGTAAGAATGAGAGGAATTCGCCTTCATGCTTATAAAGCATTAAGTCCACATCATATTTACTATAATCAATTGTTTGCAATAATCCGATTAAACTTCTTTCTACACCACCTACCGCCAAATCAAAGGAAGATATAAGAATTTTTTTCTTCATCATGAATCTCTCATCCCACACTTCGTAATCCATACAAATTTATCCAATCATGTACATTATCTCGAATATTAAATCCGTATTTTGAGATATTATTAAAAATTAAATTTTGATTTGGTTTTTCCATTTTTAAAGACTGCTCAATGCAATTACACCATCTAGCTACATTCTCCTCCAATGGTAAAAAGGTGACGAGCCCCAATCCTATATCTGTACTTTTAGGAACGGTATTCGCTACTACACATGGTATTCCGGAACATTGCGCTTCCAAAAGAACAATTCCAAAGCCTTCGAATTTAGATGGAAAAAGAAAAAGATCAAAGGCTTTTATCAACTTTGGGATATCAGATCTAACGCCTAAAAAACGAACGTGATTTTGTAGTCCTAATCGTACTGCTTCCAGTTCAATTGTTTTTCTTAAAGGTCCTTCACCAACTAAAAGGGCGATATAAGCAGGATCTTTTTCAACCATTTGTTTTAATACCTTTAATAGAAAATGATGATTTTTCGATTCGGAAAAGCGTCCGATATGGCCGATTATTTTGGAATGGGATGGTACACTCAATTCATTCAGAATTTGCTCTTTACACCCTTCATCAGCTGTTAAAAATTCATTAATATTAATGCCATTTTTAAGAATGTGAACTTTGCTTGAATTGCCAAATAAAAAAGTTGCCGCCTCTTCGCTGCAACTGCACAATTTTGTTGCTGATATTTTTATTAAAAATTGCAAAACCTTTAACATTAGCAACCCTTTCCATCCATCCTGCAACCAGTTATTGCTATGGGAATGACAGATTCTATGCTTAATTTTGCAGATTTTTGCAGCAAGGGCAGGGAAGCCACTTTGAAAATCGGTATGAGCGTGAATAGCCGCATAGTTATTTGCAGACATAATATTAATCAATTCCTTCAAATACCGAATCGGACCAGAAGCCCCAAGACTAGGAATCTGATAAATAGTTCCACCCATCTCCTTAATTTCTTGATCAAAATCACCTGGTTTATCACTGTGTGTAATAAAATCAAACTGAACGTTTTTTCGATCAATATGTCTATAAATATTCATAATCAGCGTCTCCGCACCACCCCTTTCCAAGGCACTTACAATATGCAGCACTCTTATTGGTTCTGTCATTATTTCCTTCTCCTAACCAAAATAATTGCTCTTATATATAATGTTTAAACTGATGACACTTTCAAAAAAGTAATACAATAAATAGCAGATTAACAATGCGTAATAGATTAGCCTTTGGTCCTTTTGTCTAAATAGCTTTACGATCCAAGAGATTAATATTAACTGGTATAAACTAAAGTAAATTCCAAATCTGGCGAAAATCCAATTTTGAGTGGAGATAATCATAAACATGAACCCAACGAGCGCCATATTGACGATGTAATCACAGCTCGGAAATATGGTTCTAAGTTTTTCCCTGCCAAGATAGGCAATAATCAAGGGAACCGCATCCACCACAACCCTTAAAACATTCGCTCCACCTTCATTAAAATTAGAATAATGCCCATACTGACTATCCTCTATCGCCGCAAATAATATTGTTGAAAACTGATGATAACCAACTACAATCAATAAAGAAAATGCCAATAAAACGACCGTTGCTTTTGACCAGGCTTTATATCTTACGAAAAAATAAATCGGAATTAAGATTAAAGCACTTTGGTGAAAAGTTGATGCAAAAAGAACAATAAAAAAATATTTAATCCAATTACCATCGATTAAATATTTTGTCGCAGTAAAAATTATAGCAGCCGCAAGCACTTGCCTGATTCCATTCATGGAAACTAAAAATAATCCACCCGTAATATAAACATAAACGCTTAGTTCAATCATCCGGGAGTATTTTAACAAGACAGCAATAATCAGTATATTAGTAATAACAGCTGTTGTAAAAATCATGATTTGCGGGTCATCGGAAATCATTTTTAATAGCTTTTGCAGAATTCCAAATCCGATATCTTTTTGTGAAAAGATAAATTCCCACGTAAAATCATTGATTTCATAAATACGTTTGTAAAAGAACGTATCGCCAATATTTGATCTCAATCCAGAGATAATAATTAAGGACGCAAGGACGCCTGTCATCAATGTTTTGTTTGGTTTAATTGGAACTGTTGATTCTCCTACTAGAACAGGTTCTCCAAAATACCTTGCAAAAAAGGATAAAATAAAAACGATCGCAAGGTTCATCCATAGAAATGTCATTATTCCGTTCCCTTCACAGAATTTCGACTACGTCACTACCGTTTTTGTCTTGGACATCACATACAAATATAGCAGGACACCAAAAGGAATAGCAGTAATCGTTAAGCCCTTGCATGGAGTCTCATTAATAAACCGTTTATTTTTTATGAAAAAACTGCTAGAGACATAATGAATAGCCTGCCTAAATTTAAAAGATCGACTTGCAAAAGGAAGTTTCATTAATTCTTTTCGATAAAAGGCAAAGCCTCTTGGATTTCTTCGATATTGATGAAACATATTTAAGGATGACCCATCTTGCAAATACTCAACATTGCATAATACCTCATTCATTAGCAGCATCTCATACTCTTGATCCAACATGAAATATTTATACGCCAAGCCTACATATTTCTCGTTTTCAAAAAGTGGATACGGATATTTTTTCGTTAATTCTGTTCTGTAAACTAGTTTTTTATCACCCGTTACCCCATGACGATTATAGAGATCAAACAATGTTGAACTTTTAACATTATTAGGCAATTTAGTTCCGATTATTTGATTATCTTGATTTGCGTCCAGTCCAATCATTCCACTCACAGTCTCATTACCGTATTTCTCCCAAAAGTTTTTTATTTTTTCAACGGCGTCAACAGGCATATAATCATCAGAATCAATGCATACATTTAGTTCTGTCTCGATAAGTTCGTATGCGGTATTATGCGCTCCATGCATTCCTTTATTTTTTTGCCAAACATAGCGGATATCGATTTTATTTTCTTTTATCCAGCCTTCAACCAATTCCTTCGTGTTGTCCGTAGAACCATCATCAATAATAAGCCAACAGAAGTCGTTGCTCGTTTGACGCACTAAACTTACATAACAGTTCACTAAACAATATGAACGATTAAACGTTGGAGTAAAAATCGTTAATAACTTTTTCATTTAATTCATCCTCGACACTTAAGTAAAAATTCTCCATTTTTTTTGCTGTTTCACGAATCTCAAACCCCTTTGATGCTAGGAAATTAGAGCTTTTAATCCTCATTATTTTTCTAGACTTTGCTATGTTTAGTTTTTCTATCCACGATTTAATATTATCAAGCGGAGCATATTCGATTAGGTTCATTCCAAGATCAACCTCTTTAGAAATCCGATCCGAAATAATACAAGGCAACCCAGCACCTTGCGCTTCTATCAATGATACGGGCAACCCCTCATGTATGGAAGGAAAGACAAATATGTCGACGCCTTGAAGGATACGTTCAATATCGCGGCGAACTCCTAAAAATTTCACTTTTTCACCTAATTGTAAATCACGTACCTTCTTTTCTATCACACTTCGTAATTCTCCATCACCAATTAGAAATAAAGTGGCATTTTCATGAACCTTATGAAATTCTGCAAATAAATCAATTAAGAATGGATGATTTTTTTGATGGTTGAACCTTCCTACATGGCCAAGTACGAGAGTGTTTTCCTCAATATTTAATTCTTCTCTTACTTGATGTCTAGTTTCCTTTGAAAAACTAAACTTATCGTACTCAATTCCATTTTTTAAAATGATAGATCTGCTTGATTTTTTATTAAATAACCATTTGGCTGCATCATGAGAACAAGCAAAAAAAGTGGTGCTACTTGGAATAATATAATTTCCTACTAACCACTTATATGTTCTTGCTGCGATGCCGCCTTCACTTTTCGTATTATGACTATGCGAGATTCTGACTGGAATTCCTGCTTTTTTCGCCTCTCTCAGGACAAGACCACTCATCTTATCTAGATGAGAATGAATAATCTTGTAATGAGGATTGGTAGAAAAAAACTGCCTTAAACCTTGTATATAATTAAAATGCCCTACATCCGAAATATACGGAATTCGATGGATTTTCCCTCCCATTTTTATAATTTCATTATCGAAATCTCCAGGCTTACACGTTAAAAAGTCAAACTGAACGTTTGCCCGATTCATATTCCGATATATATTCATAATGAGGGTTTCAGCTCCACCTCGATTCATATTGACTGCAACATGCAACACTCTTAATGGACCGCCCACTGAACTTCCTCCATCTCATCCATCACTTTTTTGTACATGATCTTTTTCTCTTCCAACACCTTGTTTAAGCTGTATTTTGCTAGTATAATTTTTCGGCTTTGAGACCCGAAATGCATACGAAGGGCTTTATTTTGTGCAAGTTGAATGACCCTATTAGCAATGATTGTTTTATCATTTTCAACGAGCCAGCCATTTTCATTATGGGAGATTAATTCCCTGTGGCCTCGATTATCTACCGCAATGATTGGCAACCCACAAGCCATTGCTTCCATAACATTGACGGGTAATCCTTCTCTCATGCTTGAAGCAACCGCAATGTCACTCATTTTAATGAGCAAATCAATATCTTCTCGTTGTCCTAAAAAGTCAGCTAAGTGTTCTACACCCATTTTTTTAGAAAGCTGTTTGCAATGTTCCAGTAAAGGACCTTCACCTGCAAAAATGAATTTCATTTTTGGAAGATGTTTGTTGATTAGCGGTATTGCTTCAATAAGAAGCTGCTGGTTTTTATTTTTATTAAATTCAGCTGCGTAAAACATTAAAAAAGCATCATTTTCATAATGATACTTGGCTCTTAAAACTAATTTATGAAATTCCATTACAGGAGCAAAGCGTTCAGTATCAACTCCAACCCCGTGAATATGTTCTATACTCTTCGCTTTAAAGTGGTTCGTCGCAAGTGCAAAATCCTCTTCATTTATCGTTAATAAACAATCCGTAAAATAGGCTAGTATTTTTTCAATCGGATAATAGACGAGCCAATTGATAAGAGGTGCTCCCTTGCAAAAATGAAACCCATGTGCAGTATAGATGACTTTCGTTCCGCTTTTTCTTGCTTTTATTGCAGCTAACCTCGTTAACACTCCCCCCATCGGTGTATGACAATGGATTAAATTATATTCGTTTTGATTAATGATTTTTTTCAAATCTTTATAAGCTTCTATGTTTTTTATTTTAAAAGGTGATCTTTGAATAGCAATATTATATTTCTTGTCTACATAAGGGATCTCTAAAGTCCCAAACGCTGCAACATGCACTTCCCAACCTTGTTCCTTAAACCACTTTAAGTAAGGAATATGAAAAGAAGTGAAATGCTCATCAATCGTTGCACAAAATAAAACCTTTTTCATAGCGCTCACCCAATCAATTGTCGATCGAGTACAGAAGTTAAATAATCAAGAAGATCTTTTCTTAAATCCTCTCTTTGTAAGGCAAACTCAATGGTTGTTTGGATAAAGCCCATTTTTTCTCCAACATCATATCTCGTTCCTTCAAAATCATAGGCAAAGACTGCTTCATAATGATTCAGCTCTGCAATGGCATCCGTCAACTGAATTTCTCCACCTGCTCCAGGTTTTTGATCGGCTAATATTTCAAAAACCCTAGGATTCAGGATGTACCTCCCCATGATGGCTAAGTTTGAAGGAGCTTCCTCTTCGCTTGGTTTTTCTACTAAGTTATTAACACTATAAAAACGGTCGCCCATCATTTGCCCATCTACGATTCCATATCTTGACACTTCGTTTTCAGGAACGGATTGAACTCCTAGAATGGAGGCATTATATCTTTCATATTGCTCAATCATTTGTTTTAGACAAGGCTTATCTGCTTGAACAATATCATCCCCAAGCAGCACCGCAAACGGTTCATTTCCAATAAATTTTCTGGCACACCAGATGGCATGCCCTAACCCTTTCGGCTCTTTTTGACGAATGTAATGAATGTCGACTAATTGGGAAGACTTTTGAACCTCATTCAGTAAATCAAATTTTCCTTTTTCAAATAAATTTTGCTCAAGTTCAAAGGAATGATCGAAATGGTCTTCAATCGCCCGCTTCCCTTTACCCGTCACGATGATAATATCCTCAATTCCAGACTCGATTGCTTCTTCAATAATATATTGAATCGTTGGTTTATCGACAATTGGCAGCATTTCCTTCGGCATCGCCTTTGTAGCAGGCAAAAACCTTGTTCCTAACCCCGCAGCGGGGATGATCGCTTTTCTAACTTTCATAAACGACTCACTCCTTATCCTGAAACTTGCATCATTTGCTGTGGTACCAGCCTAACTTTTCTATTAGCCAAGCCAATTAATGTCTTTCTCAACATTTCACTATCCAAAATGGAATACGTTTCGATAATTTCTTCAATTTCTTCCAAATAAAGTTTCCCTGCTTTTCCGATATATATATTTGGATATACTTGCTTTTCAATTATTTCTTCATCTTTTAATAATTCCTCATATAGCTTTTCTCCAGGTCTAATTCCACTGAATTCAATCCCAATTTCATCAACGGAATGCCCTGATAACTTTATTAAATTCGTAGCCAAATCGATAATTTTTACAGGCTCACCCATATCTAATACAAAAATTTCGCCCCCTTTAGCGAGTGCTCCAGCCTGTATTACTAGTCTTGAAGCTTCAGGAATAGTCATAAAATAGCGAACCATTTCTCTATGCGTTACCGTAACGGGGCCGCCTTTTTCAATTTGCTTTTTAAAAATAGGAATGACACTGCCTCGGCTTCCTAACACGTTGCCAAACCTTACAGCTACAAACTTCGTTTTACTCTTTCCATTCATATTTTGGATAATCATCTCTGCCAATCGTTTTGTCGCTCCCATAACACTCGTTGGATTTACCGCTTTATCGGAGGAGATCATGACAAACGTCGTTACTCCATGCCAACTTGCCGCCTCAGCGACATTTTTAGTACCAATAATATTATTTTTTACTGCTTCTTCTGGGTTGCGCTCCATTAATGGAACATGTTTATGGGCAGCAGCATGGTACACAACATCAGGCTTATACTTACTCATGACGACCATCATTTTGTTTGCATCCTGAGTATCGGCGATTTCAGTTATAAATTTAATTGGCAAATGACCAAATTTATCTTTTAACTCCAATTCAATTGAGTAAATGCTATTTTCTCCATGCCCTAAAAGCACTAACTTTTGTGGGTTAAATTTTGAAATTTGCCGGCAAATTTCTGAACCTATCGATCCTCCAGCCTCTGTAACAAGCACCACCTTGTTCGTTATGTATTCTGAAATACTATCAATATCCAATTCTATTGGTTCCCTTCCTAAAAGATCCTCGACTTGGACATCACGAAATTCGTTTACGGCTACTTTTCCTGTTATTAAATCTTCAAGGAGAGGAAGGATTTGAGTTTTAGCCTTCGTTTTAGCACATTCCAAAAAAATGGTGTTTAATTTTTTCCTCGATAAAGATGGTATGGAGATGATAATAAGATCTATTTTTAAATCCTTAACCGCCTTTTCAATATGATTAATCCCGCCGTAAACGGGTATACCAAATATATCCAACTTATGTTTCTTATTGTCATCGTCGATAAAAGCAACAGGCAATAGTTCTGTGTCCTTACTAATTAATAATTGTCTTGCTACCATCGTTCCAGCTGATCCCGCTCCAATAATTAATGTTCTCTTTCGATCATCTGTTTTGTTTAAATACCGATCGCGATACATCCTCCAACAAAATCTTGACCCACCTATTAAAAGCAAATGGAGAAGCCAAGTTACAACTAATAATCTAAAGTAAATTTCATTCATGACCATCTTTTGTACAATGGCAGCAACGAAAATCGTCAAGGTAACGACTTTAAAAATGATGATTAACTCTCCGATGCTCGCATATTCCCAAGCTTTTTTATACACTTTAAAAATAAAAGAAAAAATATGATGACTTAAAACAATGGATAAGCAGATAAAGATAACAGGCAATTGAAATACATTAAGACTTGCATTCACTAAAAAGCGGCTGAAAAAAATAGCCGTCAACACAATAAAAGAATCAACGATAATAAATAAAGATAGTCTTTGTCGATAAGTCATAAAAAACCCGCCTTTAATTTATAATATTTAAAATATTAAAGATGTTAATGATAAGGTCTTATTTGCAAAACCACATCATTAACATCTTTAATGAATTGGGGCATCTAACCCCTCCTCACACCACACCAACGACGACTTGCGTCTAAGGCAGTTAACCCACAGCATGATCGAGTGCCTCCATTGATATTGGTTGGGAGACATTACCAGTCGTACTCAATAAAATAACCAAGGTTCTTAATAAAGAACAAACAAACAAAATAATTCTACTTTTTATTATTTAAGATAACTCCTACAATTTTGGCTCTGGCATATTCCAATGCTTTTTTCGTTTCTACTGCACTCTCGATATTCGTTTTATTTTGCTTAACTACTAAAACAACACCATCACAAATATTTGCAATAATTTTTGTGTCTGTTACTTCGAGTATGGAGGTTGAATCAATGAGAATAATGTCATATAAAGATTTAATTCTATCCAATAATTGTTGCATTTGTTGGGATGCCAACAACTCTACAGGGTTGGAAGGTATTCTCCCACTCGTTAAAATATCTAATCTCTCAATTGAGGAAGAGTAAATTGCATCTTCTAGAGGTGTTGTCTCTGCAAGAACATCCGTTAGTCCATAGGCATTAGATGTTTTAAATATGTTGTGGATATTAGGGTTTCTTAAATTACCGTCAATCAGCAGAACTTTTTCTTGCTGCTGAGCCATTGATATAGCCAAATTAGCTGCGGTAGTCGATTTTCCTTCTAGTTTACCTGGAGACGTAATAAGAAGTGTTTTGTTTTTTTTATCATTGTTGAGAAAAAATAAATTAGTTCGTATCGTACGGTATTGTTCAGAAATAATGGAATCTGGATTGGCAAACGTAATTAAATTTCTTTTTTTATTAGAGATAATCCGTTTTTTCTTATTAAAAACCAATTGATCCACCCCTAGATCCGGATGTGTTCTTATTTTTTCTATTCTGGATATTCTTCTTATTCATGGAGGCAACACTTCCTAATACTTGAATTCCCAATATCATTTCGATATCACTTTCGGACTTAATGGTATCATCCAGGGAATCAATGAGAAAAAGTAATCCAATTCCTAAAACCACCCCGAATACCATCGCTGCAAGGATTAACTTATTTGGGTTGCTACCATTTACTGGCGTAGGATTCTCCTTTGCTTCTGATAAAATTCGAATGTCTTCTTTATCTTCTTTGAAATTAAGAATGCGTGGGATTTTTTCAGAAAAGACTTTGGCAGTCGTATTTGCAATTTCAACTGCTTTCTTCGAATCCGTATCTGTAACACTAATTCTCACTACTTGCGACTCATCAATGTTATACACATTTATTTGTCCAGCTAATGCAGCAGGTGATTTTTCTAAACCAAGCTCTTTGATCACACTTTCTAAAACAATTGTGTCTTTAATAATGACCTGTAGCGTCTTCCTATATTCTGAATCGGCTTCAATAATGATATTAGTTGAAGCTTCATACAATGGATCAGTTTTATGGAGGCTACTATAGTACCAACCTGCAATTGTCGTTAAAAAGGTTATGATAAAAACAATCCAGATCCTTTTGAAGATGACGTTAAATAAATGTTTCAAATTAATTTCTTTTGCAATCCCTTTTCCTTGATTCATATAACCACCTTAAATAGATGACGTATTCATTCTTAATAAAGAACAATAAGAGTAAAAAAAAACAAAATTTATCGTGTGTGATTTGATTAAATATATAATAGTTCTTTATAAAGAACAAGTCAATACCCTTTTTAAAATATTTTTAAATGGCTATGACTTAAGATTAAGAATAAGAAAAATGTTTCCGTTCATACTATCCACGAATCATATTATTCCTTTGTAACAAGAAAAAGAACGGAGCTGTTTTAATGAAAAACAAAAAGATTCCTCTTCTTAACGAAGAGCAAATCACAATCATCTCTAACTTAAACAATCTTAAAGCTGGAGATTCAGTCAATGAACACCGAATGTTCGAAAGAGGAAATATCATTCAGGCTGAAGATGAAATTAAACAGCAAAACAATAATTTATGAATTCTCCATTAGCACTTGCCTCAGGGACCTCTGGTAATTATTATTGTTTGAACGCGTTAAAGTTGAGTGAGTGGGAAGTGGAGGAGAAAAAGCTACGGGTGTCTGTAACTCCAGATAATGTTGGTACGTGGAAAACGGCTTGGAAATTTCCGAGCCGTTTTTTAGTAAAAGTGAATAAACATGCTGCTTTTCCGTTTTCATGTCGAACTAGGATGGTAATAATTTCACTATTAAAAGCCCACTTTTATCTTTTATTTTAAACTATTAAAAATAGAGGAATAATCAATATAGAGCCTCTTATCATCGGATTCCACTCAACTTTATTCGTTCTTTCAAATTTAATATTAAAAATGAGCTTCCTAACCAACAAAGAAGTCCTAACATAACACTAAATAACCAATTTTGGCTGACAATTAATCCTATCCAAACAGTCGTTACACAAATTACACCACCTACCATTCCTAAAACAGAGCCATTAGCGATTTTCGCCGCATTTTTTGAGCCAGAACCAATACCGACCATTAAAATAGCTGTGACCATTACTGCGGGAAAAGCCGCAAATATCCCCGACAAGATTTTCCAAGGAGAAATAATAGTCATTATATAGCTTAACATTACTGCTGTACCGCCTAATGTAAAACGAATAATTAAATCTTTCATATTCATAGTAAGCACCTCAATTTGTTATTGGGCAGAAAAAATTACAACAACCATTGAAATAATAAACCAGTACCCCATCGCATGTATAAGTCCGAGTTTCCATCCTTGTTTAGGCAATAAATATCCGGCAATCAAAGCAATTAAAATATTAATCACCATTCCGTAAATAGCCCCCTTGGATAAGAGAATGGAATGGGAAATGAGTTCTTCTCCCTTAAAGTCCAAATTGATAGTTAATAACGCAGCTAAATAAACAGCCGGAAAAGCCGCGAAAATTCCTCCCGCTTTTTCACCTAACTTATTGGCAACTAAAGAAGAAGCTACTACTGCAAACCCACCTAATAAAAATCGAATAAGCAGTGCGACGAGATTAATTTCCATCAATTTATCCACCTCGTTGAGAATGACAACCTTTCATTTGTGAACATTTTCACATTATTAAGTATACATGATATCATACTTATTTTCTAGTGAATCGATGGTGTTTATTGTTAAGATTTTTGAAACGATTACAATTAAACCTTATTTTGTAATGAAAAAAATTTCTTGTTTACTCTTCATTGCCTTATTAAACAATTTTACAAGTAATCTTCCTATTGATAAGGGAAGGAGGTAACTAATCTTATAGCTAATCGATCTTTAAAGTTAATTCACGAATTAATTTTGGGATTTTCTTTTTTAATCGCGAATCCGGAGGTTTTTCACGAACTAATTCCAAGACTTTCTTTTTTAATCGTGAATCCTAGGGTTATTCACAATTCAATTCCAATATTCCTCTCCCAATCGTCGTAACATACACCAAAAAAAGGCTTTATCGAATATCTCGATAAAACCTTATGCATTCCTCTTCTTAATAAGGCTTTGATTTGCTTTCGATGTCCTCAACTCAACAGTCAATGATCCACCGTTTGTAAATGCCTTTATCAATAGAGGGGCTCCGGCTGTGTTCTGAAATCTAAAATCTTTCCCCCCATAAGATACCGTTGCATCCCGCCCTTTCGCTATATATCCAACATTTACGGAATGGTGATGCAATTCAACATAGGATACCGCTAGCTTATCTACAGCATTATACAAAGTAGTAGATGTTTGGCAAATGCCACCTCCAATTCCTTCTACTAACTTGCCGTTTAATGCTTCCATTGCTTTTTGATACCCATGCTCTGCATCGCTTGGTCCAACAGTTGTATTAAAAGAAAAATAATCATCTACGCCTACAATCACATTATTAATAGCATTTGCTGAAAGCTCGATATTTTTATTCCGTCCATCTGGACTGCCGCCAAAATACGTTGTGAATGAAGCAACGACCACTTCATCCAATTGGGAAGCTTCTTCCTTTTTATATCCACTCTCGGTAACATGTAATGGGAGTTTTACCGTCCCACCTTCTGCAAAAGCCTCCACCACTTGATCGACTAATTCCTCTTCCTCCAAAATAACCCTTGGACTTCCCTTAATGATTTCCCCATCTTTTCCAATTCGATCAGGGACCATCCTTTGGTCGTAACCTTCTGTCGTATCCGTTCCTCTTGCAATTTCCCTTGCCCAGTTTTGAATCTCCTGTTTATACGATTCTTCATTTTCTTTTAGATCTTTACGAATATAATTAAATGTTTTAATGACTTCATTCGTATTCGGATCAATGACTTCAATATCAATCGGCTTAAGTTCTTCTGCTTTCCGTCTCTCTTCCTCTTTCCTTCGTTCCTCTTCTTTTTTCCTTTCCTCTTCTAATTTTTTCTGTTCTTTCTCATACAATGCTTTTTCCTTTTCTAATTCAGCCATTTTCTCGTCCAGCTCTTTCTGTTTTGCGGCTTGAACGGAACATCCGGTCAACCCTAATAAACTACTTACCAAAATAACGGTAAGCACTCTTCTGTACATCCCCACTTTTTTATCCCTACTTTTCATATATTTTTATCGTTCATTCACATTTTCCACTCTATTCAACTAGGCTTATCTATATTCCCTAATCAATGAATTTAGGCAAGAGTGATGAAAAATGAAACGATTCGAGATGTTTTCCCTCTAAATTTATGATTCTATATGAAACCGCGATTTCCTTGAATAATATATGCAATAAACAAATAATTCGTTCGACGGTTTTTTTTCGGCATTTTTCTTATGAAGTGCTTCGGCATATTGAGTTCATACTAAAATGTGTATAAACAATCGTTCATTATATTTGACGTAAATAAACGACTTTTTGATTCAAAAAATTGAGCTTGGGTTTAATATAAATAATCACAAAAAAGATCTTCCATAATCTGAAAGATCTTCTTTAGCAAGTCCATTGCGGCATTTATCTGTAGTATAGTCTTTATTTCCTATCCTTGCGTTTTCACGTAATAGCCATGGTCTTTGGATTCATATTTCCCCCATTACAAAATACACTTAATAAAGGAAGATATTAATTGGAGGTAAGTCTGAAAATGCAATTCTATTACGGAAATCAAATGCCTTTACGTGTATTGGACGAGGCCGAATTTTGGAAGCATCAAGAGGAAGAACATACAGTCGTCATTCGTGAGTTGGTAAAAAACTTGGAAGCACATTTTATAGAAGCCCTAAAGGAATGGGAAAAAGCACTAAGTGAAACACATCAAAAAGTAGTGCGCTTTATTGAAACTGTCATTCGTTCTGGAAATGTCATTTCACCATCCCTTTATGAGGATGTGATGAAGCTAGTGTCCTTTTGTTTGGAGCAAAGCCAAGGATTTATTGACCTCTGCAGGCAGATAAAAACGGAGAGCGAAGTGATCAAAGATAATTTGACTGCCAAAGTAGTTTTGAATCATATTATCGTGGAATCCGAATATTTCATGGGCATTGCGCAAACGATTTTATATCAAAAGTAACTAGAAAAGTCCATCATGGGCTTTTTTAGGTTAATTTGAACAAGGAAACCATAAATCACCTTATAAAGATATCTAGATTCCGGATCCAAGCTTGCCATTCTCAATTTGTCCACCGCCTTTTCTGGGTAGGGCACCTGCTCAATTTTCCAATTCTTTTGCAAGTTCCCTTATGTCCTCTTCAGTTAACCCCGAAGCACGGACAATCACTTGAATATCTAGACCTTCCTTTAAAAGATTTCTGGCCATTTCCCGCTTTCCTTCAATCTTTCCTTCAATCTTCCCTTCAATCTTTCCTTCAATTTTTCCTTCCCGAATTCCATCCCCACGTATAGATGCTATATCCTTTAATGCTTTTTCGCGAGCTTCATAAAGATATCTAGACTCCGGATCCAAGCTTGCCATTCTCAATTTGTCCACCGCCTTTTCAATGATTGGGTCCTGTTTCGCCATCTCAAACCACCTCGAATCATCTTCGTTTGTTAGAAAGCGTAACCATTTTGCCATTCGATCATTCTTATCATTTATACCTTTTTGATCCTTCATCTGAAATTTCGGCATTTCGAAGAAGTGAAGCTGAATTAAGTCTGGAAATGGTTCTAGAGTATATTCTTCCATTAATCGATAACAACTTCGGTAAGTATCTGAAGTGAAAAAATTAAAATCAAGAATATTAATAAGCACAACCCTTGTTAGCTTTTTATAATCCTCCCCTTCACCTAACTGTTCTTCATACAATTTTGCACCATAATACAATGAACGCTTATGAATATTCTTTTGATTCGTCAGTTGGATTTCAATGTTTACATTTCCATACCCTTTCACCCGTGCCCGTACATCCAATACAGCTAATTTGTCAGTTACATACTGCTTGTTAAGGATAGGATTCATAATCTCAACGGCGACTATACTTTGACCTTCCGGAACATTCAGGACATCATTTAAGAAGGATAACAGTAAAAATTTCGAATCTTCATCATCACTTCCGAAAAGTAATTTAAATACGAAATCGTTTTTGGGCTTTAACCAGCTAAAAGGGATTTCTGTTGGCATCGAAGCTATTTCCTCTCGTACATTCTTTATTACCAATCATTATATCATATTTTCACAATGATTCTTGATGCTATCCGCATTAAACACTTTATTTTCTGACAGTTTTCATTACAAAAAAATTACCTGCCCACAGGAATACCGTACTGTAGGTCAGGCGACTTATCTTATATATTCAATATTTCCCTAATATCTTTTTCTGTCAGTTTTGAAAGTTCTTGTTCTCCTGGTTGAATTTTGTAGTTAATCCACATTATTCGCTATTCTAACATATTCGCAGCCTGGAACTTTGGCTTCTAATCTTCCTAATAGCAATAGGAATAAGAATAATAGCATTTAACCAAAGATTAGTATTGAATCCATCTCGCATTTTTTCAGAAAAGAATTGACAACTTTGTGAACAAGTTGAATAATAAGTAAAGAGGGGGGCAATAAAATGAACGATCATATAAAATTACTAAATGCTGTTAAATATGTTGGTTATACAATACTCACAGTTGGAATTATTATTTTCTTATACGGATTTTTTGTAAGCGATCACAGCTCGATCACAAGTATTGGAATTGGCACAGTGATGGGTGCAATTTTTATCTTTTTAATGGGTGTTTTTTTCGTAGCAACTGAGGAATTGCAGGAAAAAACGGATAAGGGAGTTAGGATTATTCCTACAAAAGAATAGAATTGGTAAACGAAAAGGAGCGCCCTCATAAGCGCTCCTTTAGAATTTACATATCCCATATCAAAATGAGTAATGTCCCGAAAATAGTAACGAGGGCGATCGCAAATCCATAAAAGAGATTCGTATAAATCGATCCTTTATCCCCTGTTTCGCCTGCATGCATAAATACAACGAGTTGAACGGCTGCCTGTACAAAAGCGGTGACTAAAAGAATGGTCATCGCTACTGCAAAAGATAGATCAAAGAAATACACAGATAGTGCAACAGCAGTAAGGACTAAAGAAAAGGCAAACCCCATTACTTGCTTCCTTGGAAATAATTCGCTCATATTACATCATTCCTTTCAAATAGATGAAGCTGAAAATAAAGATCCAAACAACATCTAAGAAATGCCAGTAAAGTGAAAAGATGAATGATTTATTAGCTGTTTCCGGAGTAAGTCCACGTTTTTTCACTTGTAAAATGATAAATAATCCCCAGAATAAACCAATGGTCACATGTGCCCCGTGGGTTCCTAAAGTTGTTAATAGAATCGCTGTGAAAGCACTCGTTTGAAGACCTGCTCCAATATGCACATAATGCGTAAACTCATAAATCTCTACCCCTAAAAAAGTTAGACCGAGAAGGAGTGTAATCGTAAAGAATGTGAGCATCGCATTCTTTCTACCTAATCTCATCGCATGAACGCCAAGTCCAATTGTAAAGCTACTTGTTAAAAGGACAAGCGTTTCAATCAGGACTGGTGTAATTTCGAAAATTTCTGCTCCTGCAGGTCCGCTTCCCGTACGATCTACTAACGTAAAATAAGTTGCGAAAAGCGTTGCAAATAGCATAATTTCTGCTCCAAGGAAAATCCAGAACCCTAAAATATTTAATTTGTTTTGATCTGTTTTATATTCAAGTGGAAGCGAGTGATCTATATTCATTAGCTAACACCTCGCAGCTTTTTTTCTGTATCTTCAACATCTTTAACGGAGATATAATATCCGTCATCCTTTTCAAACGAACGATGCGCCATACAAACAAATATACCGATGGTTGTAATGATCGCTGGAATCCACAAGCTAAATACGAATGAAAATCCCCATACAAAGAAAATACAACTCATTATAAAAGGACCACCGCTATTATTCGGCATATGAATCTTTTCAATTTTTCCTCGGAATAAAGGAATATTCTTTTTCTTAGCATCCCATAATGCTTCAATGGAACTAACTTGCGGTGTGACGGCGAAGTTATATGATGGAACTGGACTATGTGTTGCCCATTCAAGCGTCCGTGCATCCCAAGGATCTGAACTAATATTTCTTGAAGCATAACGAGTACTGTAATAAACATTATAGACAATTAAAGCAAAACCGATGGCAAGCCCTACTGCACCGACAAATGAAAGCAAGTTCAATGGACCAAACCCAGTTGCTTCAGAGTATGTGTACATTCTGCGCGCCTGTCCGTCTAAACCAGTGAAGAACATCGGGAAGAAAGTGACATTAAAGCTAATAGCAATAAACCAGAATGCCCATTTTCCGATTCTCTCGTTCAGCATGAAGCCGAACATTTTAGGCCACCAATACGTAAGACCGGCAAGCATCGCAAATACTACTCCAGGGATAATAGTATAGTGGAAGTGTGCGACTAAAAACATCGTATTATGATATTGGTAATCGGCACTTGCCATCCCGAGCATCACTCCAGTTACCCCACCAATTGTAAAAATCGGAATAAAACCAACCGCATAAAGCATCGGAACCGTAAACTTAATTTTCCCTTTCCACATCGTCAACAGCCAGTTAAAAATCTTAATTCCGGTCGGAATCGCGATAGCCATTGTAGTAATTGAGAAAATACTATTTGTTAGTGGCCCTTGTCCCATTGTAAAGAAATGGTGGGTCCAAACTAGGAATGAGAAAAACGAGATAATAACGATGGAAGCGACCATTGATTTATATCCATAAAGATTACGTCGTGAAAAAGTCGAAATAACCTCACTGTAAATACCAAATGCTGGAAGAATTAAGATGTACACCTCGGGATGTCCCCAAACCCAGAAAAGGTTCGCCCAAAGCATGTCCATACCACCATTGGTTGTTGTAAAAAAATTTGCACCAAAAAGTCGATCCATTGTTCCAAGTAATAGTGCGATCGTTAACACCGGAAAAGCAAAAACAACAATGGCATTCGTAATGAAAGCAGTCCACGTAAACATTGGCATTTTCATCAAAGTCATACCTGGCGCTCTCATTTTTAATATCGTAGTTATAAAATTAATTCCCGATATTAATGTCCCAATACCAGCAATCTGAATCGAAAGCATGTAATAATTTGTCCCAACCGATTGACTGAAATCATTACCCGCAAGTGGGAAATAGGAAGTCCAGCCAGCATCAGGTGAACCACCAATGACGAATGAAATATTGAACAACATAGCACCCATGAAAAATAACCAAAAACTTAGTGCATTCAAGCGAGGGAACGCCACATCACGTGCACCAATTTGTAATGGAACAACGAAATTCATTAAAGCATAGATAAAGGGCATTGCCATAAAAATAATCATAACTACTCCGTGGGTAGTAAACACCTCATTATAGTGCTGGGCATCTAAAAGCGTATTTTCAGGAACAGCCGTTTGTGCCCGCATCATAAGCGCATCTACGCCACCACGAAATAACATTAGGAGGGCGGAAATTAAATACATAATACCAATTCGTTTATGGTCAACTGTTGTTAACCACTCGTGCCATAAATAACCCCATTTTTTAAAATATGTTAAGCCGACGACGATGGCAATAACGGTAAGGCCGATGGCAACCATCGAAGCATAAATCGCCGGGCTTGGATGTGGAATGGCAAATCGATCAAAGAAATTCATATTTTTGACTCCTTTCATGCAAAACAATTTGTCCAACAAACTCTACATCTATTAATGATGTTCTTTTGTTTTTTCATAGGAATCTTGCCTGTTCTGTGCATGTTCATCATGATGTTGTTTTGAACTTTCATGCGAATCGGTTGATCCATGATGATGACCGCCATATTCACCTTCTGGTGGTGGCAAAAAGGTTAAATGTGTGCCGCTAAACGTTAACTGTCCAAGATGACCGGGTTCCAATAGCTCATTAAATTTATCTTCGGTTAGTGGTTCAGCAGTCGCTTTTACCTCTTCAACCCATTTATCAAATTCTTTTTGAGGCATAGCTTTCACTTGAAACGTATTTTCTGCGAATCCTTTCCCACTAAAGTTCGCATTTCTCCCCATAAATTCACCAGGTACGTTTGCTGCTAAGTGCAATGTCGTTACCATATCTGACATAGCATATTTTTGACCGCCAAGCTGTGGAATCCAAAAACTCGTTATCGGTCCATATGAGTAAAGTTTGAATTCTATCGCACGATCCGTTGGGATATATAAATAATTTACTGTTTCGATATTTTCTTCTGGATAACTAAAATGCCATTTCCAGTCGGAGGAAGATGCATATATCGTTAAAGGCTTTTGTTCTTCATACCCTTTTGGTGTTGCTTCCACTTCATAGGTCGATTTAACCGTGACAATGGAAAGAAATATAATGATTACGACAGGAATACCAACAATAATTGATTCAACGACAGGATGTCCTTCAATATGTGGTGGTTCATAATCGTCACGTTGTTTAGATGCTCGATATTTGGTAACGACATATATTAATAGGGCAAAGACCGCAATCACAATAAATGCCATCGTCGCAATTGAAAGCCAAATCACATTGGCTTGTGTTTCCGCTTGAGGTCCTTTTGGATCTAAAACCATTAATGGTTCACAACCTGTTAATGCAAAAAAACATGTGATAACCAAACTTAAAAATGCCCATTTTATTTTCATTCAGGTCCCCACTTTCTTTGAAGATGAAATCTAAAATGTAAAAATACCAAAGTTATATTTCATATTTTATTATCATCAAATAATAAAAACACTTAAATGTGATGAAAGTCACAAAGTGTTCATGAAGTTTATTCACAGAATGTTAATAAAACCGTCGTAAAATAGATATTATATTAATATAGTAATGGAAGTATGTAAAGGTGAGGTAAGATAAAAGTTAATTTACTAAACGAGTTTGTCTAGAGGGATGTTGTACAATTTTGAATGGACTTAATGTAATACGAAAAGGCCTACAAATCATTCTTTGCAAGCCTGTTTTTCATATAAAATTTTGAATATAGTAAAAAAAATGGTGCCAACCCCTGATATCGTGTAAATAAGCTACTGCTGCATTCAACTAAGTTCATTGGCATTCAGTGATGTATTTTAGGCAAAAATCTCTAATAAAATTCCTCCGGCCATTCCAATTCAAAACCATCTTTTCTCAATTCCGCTTGAAATGCTGTTAAAAGCTTCTCATCTTCACTTACTGATTTTGGAGTGGCGTTTTGTTTTATACAAAATGCGACTAATGCTCCACAGGCTTCTCCTATATTCCACTCGGTTGGGTGCAAGCGATAGCAGCCGTTAGTAATATGTGTCGTTCCGATATTTTTACATCCGGCTAATACATTGTCGACGTCTTTCGGTAGTAGTGCACCTAACGGAATATGATACGGCAACGCTTTAATATCAAGATAATTTCTTCCAGTCATACTTGGATGTAAATCAATACTATACGAACCTATCCCTATTCGATCATGATATTTTTTTCCGGTTCTACCTTTATTAAAATCCGGAGACACATCCTGCTCTACAATTGTATATTCGGCTTTGATTCGTCTAGATTCACGAATATATGCCGCTTTAGCCAATCCATCCTTTGTTCCGAATATATCTTTTCTGAGCTTTAATCCCTGGTAACCTTTTCCGCCATCTGGTCGCGGCGCTTCCGTTTGTAGCCAATAAAGAAGAGAAAGGCTCAGCTGTTTTGCCTGATATAGATGTTTCTCCTTATCTTCTTCTGAAGCTTCATAAATATTTCCCAAAAAATAATCATTTTGCGGCCAGTTCATCAACGTAATATCTCCGGCTTGATATTGAGAGTCATACTTGTTTTTATCAAAAATTCGGCGATATTCCCATAGCGGAAATCCTGTTTCTTCACGAAATAATGTATACTCTCTTTTTTCTTTCGTAATCGGATGTGGAGCAAAAAAACTTAAATATTTGTCCGGCCAAATATTAGGGTGAAATTCTCTCCAAAACTCGTACATTTCGGGTTCTGGAATGGTATGATTTTCACCTTCTCGATATTCCATAGGCAATACATATGTAAATGCTTGAATATCTTGAGCGTTACTCTCTTCTAAAGCATGGGGTTCGCTAGTTTCAGCTTTGGACTCCGCTCCGACCACATATTCAATATTGGCCAATGGGAGTACATCTCCTGTTTCTGTTGCATCGATGAAATATGGTGCTGTCACTTGCAATCTTTCAGTAGTAATTGTATTTTCAAATGTCATTTCACGGATCTTTTTGCCTACTTTTTGAACAGAGATTACTTTTGTATTTAAGCTAAGTTGCAATTGATTGGTCAAAAGATAAGGCATTAGCATTTCATATAAAACATGCAATGAAACTCGAGGATCGTGGCAAATATTACTTACTAGACCATTTCCGGGATTGAAGGGAGAACTAGGATTTTTCACATTAAAATTATTAAGATATGTACCTCTTACTTTATTACGGTAAGTTCGATATCTTTTTGTACATCCAAATTCTTCAATCCATGGATGTTCATCTGGTGGAACACCTTGAGACGTGACTTGCCCTCCAATCCAATCTGTTTCTTCTGTCATAAGAACCCGAAGACCACTTGCGCACGCTGCAAGAGCCGCTGCACAACCACCCAATCCTCCACCTACAATCACTAAATCTACTAACATGGTCGCCTCCTAATGTTCTTCTTAGTCTTTTCCTTATTCGTAAGGTATACTTTTTTATAAAATTTCTTTATTCTTTAGTTTGAGTAGTCAATAAGTTTCGTCAAAGTGGTTGATTTCTTATTTAATAAACTTTCAAAAACTTCTGGAACGTCACGAAGCAATACTTTTTCCTTAATAAACGGTTGTACATCAATCCGTTTTTCATCTACTAATCTTAAATACTCACCGATATTTCTGCCCTCTGTCCAACGGATAAATCCATATGGATAATCAATGGCTTGTTGTTCGTAAATTTTGTCATAACGACCAGGCCCACCCGCTCGTGAGATTAGAATTTGTGCTTCTTTTCCAAACATAAGATCCCTCGGAAAATCGGGTTCAATATCGCCTACAATGACTACTTTTCCTTTATTACGAATCCACCCGAGACTTTGCTTTGTTAAAATCGAGCGTTTCCCGCCTGCGCATAATAATACTGCATCAGCACCATAATTATTTGTAGATTGATATAAAGCTGTTTCCATATTTTCAATGGATGAAAATGAAGCAACTTTTTCTAGCATCCTAGTTCGGTCTTCAGATATATCATAGGCGATGACGTTATAAGCAGCTGCATCGGCTATTTTGGCAATCAATTGACCAAGGACTCCTAAGCCTGCAACCACAACTGTTTCACCAAATTGTAAATTGGCTATTCTAATAGCATGAATCGCAATAGCACCTAATCCACAAAGCGAAGCTTCCTCAGCTGATACTTGATTCGGCACTTTGCTACATAACGTTTTTGGAACTAGTAAGTATTCAGAATGGCGCACATAAGGGGCACCATAGCAAGCTACAATGTCACCTTTTTCAAGCCCTTCTACATCTTCGCCGCATTCAACTACTGTTCCAACTGCACTATATCCGATTGCATATTCCTTTCCACCACTATTTTCTATCATACTTAATTCAGTACCAGGTGAAATGGCTGAATACAATGTTTTGATTAATATATGGGAAGGTTTAATCGAAGGAATCTCTTCTTCTATGATTTTTGCCTTTTTATTGCTTGCAACGATTGATTTCAATGGTAGACCTCCTTCGTTTACCTTTACGTAAACCACTTTTCGATGTTGCTTTTTACAAACTCATCATCATTTAAATGAGGATATTGCTCGTACACACGATCGATTTCTTCCTTTTGGCCAGGGCTAAGGTTTTCTTTTTCGAGCAAACACCAATTTCCTTTCATTAATCCTTGTCTTGCCAAAACTTCATTTATTCCAGCGATACTGCCTTTAAAATCGTGGCTGGGGTCAAAAAAAGCTGCATTTGCATCTGTCATTTCCTGCCCAAGTGTTAATAATTTTGATGGTATACATTCATTATCTTGAACAGCTTTAATTTCATTGAATATCTCAACGACTTTTTTCGTCCACACGGACCATTGGCCCAATAATCCACCGACTATTTTCTTTTCTATCTTTTTATTCCCCACTTTTATTCGATACGTAGTTAAAAGATCCGCTATAATATTGTCATCATTTCCTGTGTATAATGCGATTTCTTCATTTCTATTGGAATGGCAAACGGCTCGGACGACATCAAATGTTTGATAACGATTAAACGGAGCTATTTTTACAGCGTGAACATTTGGAATATCAGCAAACGCTTTCCAAAACTCATAACTGAAAATCCTTCCGCCCACAGATGGTTGTAAGTAAAAACCAAATATAGGAATAATGTCTGCAACCTTTTCAACATGAGTAAGTAATTGTTCTTCTGTTCGATCATTCAAGCCACCAAGACTTACTAATCCAAGGTTAAAACCTGCTTTTTTCGCAAATGTTGCTTCTTTTAATGCTTGTTCAGTTCGCCCGCAGATTCCAGCTATTTTAACAAATGATTCTCCTACATTAGCTTTTTCTATTTCCTCAATAGCCAGTGATAAAACTTTTTCATATAAATTATATTCAGGATTACGAATTTCAAATTGCGTTGTATGGACACCAACAGCCACCCCACCGACACCCGCGTCAATATAATAGCGAGTGAGTGCTCTTTGACTCTTCTCATCTAGTTGTCTATTCTCTGTTAAAGCGAGTGGATGTGCGGGGATAACGGTACCATAATGCAATGCTTTTTTTACCTCTTGACTAAGCATTTAAAACACTCCTTCCCGCTCTTGGAAATGAGTTGGCTTATTTAATGTTTCTCCACCCTGCATAACCCAGTCTGCTACTAATTCAATCATTTCGTTAAGAGTCACCTTTGGATACCCAAATAATTTGTGAGCTTTTGACGCATTATTTAATAGTGCAGTTGGTTGTTCTTCATTCATAAAATAAGCAGTTTTATTAAAGTGTTTTCCAAATTCTTCCGCTAACCAGCGAACCGAAATCGTTTCTGGTCCTGTAATATTTAATATTTTTGGCGGCGCTTCGCAATGTAATAATGAGCGAAGAGCATATTCATTTGCATCACCTTGCCATATAACATTGACACTACCTGTCGTAAGATCAATCCGACTTCCTTCATATACTTGTTTGGCTATTTCAAGCAATACACCGTACCTAAGATCGATTGCATAATTTAATCTATATAAAAGGATAGGTGTTTGATTTTTATGAGAAAAATAGGTGAACACTCGCTCCCGTCCTAGACAAGATTGGGCATACTCTCCAATTGGTCCAGCAGGTGTTTCTTCAGAACAATTCGTACTTCCCACTTTCGTTAGCGGATACACGTTTCCTGATGAAAAAACAACGATTCGTGAATCTTTAAACCTTTCAGCAACCTTTCCAGGTAAATACACATTCATCGCCCATGTAAAATGCTCATTTCCGTATGTTCCAAATTTATTACCTGCCATATAAATAATATTTTTTACTGTTGGAAGGGACTCCATTGCCCCTTCCGCTAATAAGTCCAATGTAATCGTCTCAATTCCATTGTCTTCGAGTTCTTGTTTCAAAGTTCCCGAAGAAAATCTAGATACCCCAATAACCTTTTTTTCCACACCAGCTGCGTTGATTGCTCTTTTGGCCATCTTCGCAAGAGTAGGTCCCATTTTGCCACCAACGCCTAAAATCAAAATATCTCCGTCTAAAGTGGTAAACTCTTCAATAAGTTCTGGTGATGGTTTTGACATGAAATCCTCTAATTCTTGTATTGTTTTCATGCTGTCACTTCCTATTCATTTAATCTTTTAAACTTGTATTACCCTGTGTTTATTATTCTCTCCCGATAAATTGACGGTGAAAGACCCGTATATTTTTTAAAAGTACTTGCAAAGGTGGTCGCATTCAAATAACCAACTTTTTCACCGATTTCTGCAATGGTCATATATTCATTTTTTAAATATTCTTTCGCGTGATTGATCCTAACTCGATGTAGATACTCGATAAAATTAACACCAAACGCATTCTTAAAATACTTGGAGAAATACTTTGATGATGTATCTGTAACCGAAGCCATATGTTCAAGATACAAATTATCCATATAATGCAGTTCTATATATTGAGCGATGAAGACTGGATTTAATTTATTGTCTTGGTCTTTCGCCTGGCTTCCTTTTTGTAAAATATATTTCACTACTTGCATAAAGGTACTTTTCAAATTTTCGAGATTTTTGGAGTCCCTTATACTTCTGTCAAAATCTATTTCGAGCAGGTGCAAACTTTGTTGTTCTTCCTCGTTTAATTGGAGATGTCTTTTCATGTATAGAAGTAGACTTTGCAAGATCGCAACAAATTGATGACGTTGAATATTCAAATCGATATTTTGCTCGATAATGTCCTCGATAATCTGAATGGAATCCTTTTCATTTCCACTAACAAGTAAATTAGGTAATTTTTCCACATTTTCAATTGGAAAATAAACCTGTGCAGTAGGTTGAATGGTTTCGGCGTCATAAACAGAGCCATCAACACCAATATTTCGGTATATGGATGAATGAATAATGTCCTCGTACGCTAATCGCAAATGATCAATCTTTGAATCATACACCTTACTTATAATGGCATAAATATTGGACTTGATTGATTTTTGCGCGTGTTTAATAAATTGTTGAACTGCTTGAATCACATTTTTTTGTTCAGACGTATTATTCATTCCAACTAACACCAAATACTCTGTGTCTATTTGATGGAATGCAGTTACGAAATGTAGATTTCCTTTTAATCCACTTTCAATAAATTTTTTACATTCCTCAATCTGCAGCTCTTCTGTAACTTCACTGCTTTGTTTTCTTTCAAATGTCAATTGTAAAAGCATAAAGTGGCGATACATGAATAATTCTGAAACATAATCCTTTAATTGCGAATACCTTTCTACATTATCTTGATTCTGCGTAATGGCTTGGATAAAAATATATTTACTTAACTCTGTTTGCATTCTTTTTTCATTGTTCTTTGATTCTTGAAAATCTTGTTTTAATTGGATTATCGAATGGAATATGCTTTTCCAGTTTGGTTCTCCACCAATTATGAGACTAGCTTTTTTAATTGGGCGAAACAAATATAGACTAGCGCAGAGCAATAAAAATAAAATGACAAAGCCGCTGATGAGCATAATTGTTTGTTGGTCGTTTGTAATAGATGCAACAGCCGTATACTGAATTGGGATTCGATTAATGTATGTAAATCCGTTATAGTCCGATTTATAAACGACATATTCATACTTTTGATTCTTTACTACCGTTTCTTCCCCAGCGCCTATATATAACCCTTGAATGACCTCACCTAAACTAATCTTTTCTTCTGTTGATAAAACAATATTATTGTTTTGGTCTAATATTAAAAAAGAGGTCTCATCCATCATTGTTCTTTGGTTTATACTTTCCAATAAAGTATCTACGTTTAAAAAAACAAGAATGTTTTTGGAAGAAAATTGGGTGTTCCCTGCAATTGTTATCAAATTTTTGGGTCTATAGTTTTTACCGCTTGTTTTTTTCAAGTAGGTCCTTGCAGGGAATATTTCCAACGGTTTTTCATCACTAAAAAAAGATGTCCAAAACATAGCATTATGTTGCTTGTTTTTATATTGCTCATTGAAGAATTCATTTAAATCAATTGTTCCCTGTGATGTTATCGCAAGATCGGAATCATCAAAGAACACAACAACGTCCTCTATATAATCGTGAGAGGATGAAATTGTTATAAGTTTATGCATGTCTTTATAAAGCAGATAATTAATATAACTTCCCTCATCTTTATCTTTCGGGTCATAAGGTAGAGTATCAATTGAGTAAATTAAATTATTTATTTCTCTGAACGTATCATCAATCGATTCAATGATTCCGCTGACAATCAGGCGATTATTTTCCTTCATTTGCTCGTAAAGTCTTTGTGTAGAGGTTTTCATAAGATAGTAATTGGTCGAAAACATGATTAATACAACTATGAGCAAGACGGAAAATATACGCATGAAACCTCTCACAGTGATGAACTTTTCCATTTGTAACACCCCGTCATGTCTGAATGTAATCATACACTACATTCGATAAGGCCCTTTATTATCCCTTCTCAGAACCTAACATTACCCCTTTTGCAAAGTACTTTTGGGCAAATGGATAAATAATTAAAACAGGAATCATACTTATGAAAATGGTGGCATTTTTTAATGCTTCAGGGGCCAAAGCGGCTTTATCAATTAAACTTTCATTTTCGTTATTTGCAAAAATTAGCATATCTCGCAAAATCACTTGCAGTGGATATTTTGCTGAATCATTCAAGTAAATCATAGGTAGAAAATAACTATTCCAATGTCCCATAAAATAGAATAGTCCAATTGATGCTAGAGCAGGTTTGGAGAGTGGAATCATGATGCTGAACAGGATTCTAAACTCCGATGCTCCATCAATGATGGCAGACTCACGAAGTGATTCAGGCATACTCTCAAAGAAGCTCTTTAAAATAAGCAATTCAATCGTCCAAATAGCATTTGGAATGACGATGGCCCAAATCGTATCAATCATGCCTAAACTTTGAATAAGAACATAAGTAGGAATCATCCCTCCATTAAAGAACATGGTCAAAACGATAGCGAGCATAAAAAATTTTCTTCCGAAAAAAGTAACCCTTGATAAAGGATAGGCAGCAATAGCTGTCATGAATAAATTAATCATCGTTCCTAGTCCTGTATAAATAATCGTATTTAAATAGGCTTTAGGGATTTTATTTTGACTTAATATTTCTTTATAGGCGTCTAAGTTAAAACCTTTTGGCAGCAACCAAACATTCCCTTGCACGACCTGACTCGTCTCACTAAAAGATACAGCGATAATATAAAAGATAGGATATAAAATAGCTATTCCAACAGCGCTTAGGATGATCGTATTGATAACGGTAAAAAATGTCATTCGCTTTTCTCCTACCATAAGCTTTTACCTCCAAGCCTTCTACTTAACAAATTGGCAATTAATAGCATGATCAATGCTATAATCCCTTCAAACAAACCGACTGCAGCCGCATAGCTATAATTCGCTTGAAGTAACCCTTGCCGATAAACATAAGTAGAAAATACATCAGCAACCTCATACGTCATTGGGTTATAAATCAATAAGATTTTTTCAAATCCAATTCTGAACATATTTCCTGCCTTGATAATGAATAAAATTAATATTGTTGGCATTAATCCCGGCAAGGTTATATAGCGAATTCGGTCCCATCTTGTCGCGCCGTCCACTTTAGCTGCTTCATAAAGGTCTGGGCTTATTCCAGCGATTGCTGCTAAATAGAGAATGGATTCATATCCCATTAACTGCCAAATATCAGATCCAATATAAACGGTACGGAACCAACTTGGCTCAACTAGAAAGTAAATTTTTTTAAAACCGAGTGAAGCGATAATATCATTAATAATCCCGCTACTAGGAGATAGAAAGTCAATCAGCATACTGCTGACAATAACGATAGACAAAAATGAAGGTAAAAAGCTGACTGTTTGGATCGACTTTTTGAACCATAGGATTCGAACTTCATTCAAGAGAATGGCAAAAATAATTGGAAACGGAAATCCAATAAGTAAGGTATAAAAGCCTAATAGAATTGTATTTTTAAAAAGTTTTAAGAAATCCGGGCTTGAGAAAAAAGTGCGAAAGTGCTCTAATCCTATCCATTCACTTCCTGTAATCCCTGACCAAACATCGTAATTCTTGAAGGCGATAATTAATCCATACATTGGGCCATATCGAAAAAGGGCAAAGAAGACAATACATGGGATAAATAACAGCAATAATTGTCGATCTCGTTTAATATGTTTAAATATAGAGACCCAACGTGATGGCTCTTGTTGTTTTATTAGCATGTTACGCGTCTCTGAATGTGTTTTTGGCAAACTGGTCCCTCCCAATAAAACATAAAGTGTCCCGACTAAACTCGAGGAATATAGGGCTGGTACTCTTTTCCAGCCCTCATCCAATGAGACAACCTCTATATCCGGTTTACTACATTATTCACTGTCAAAACGCTTCTGAGCATCGTTATACACTTGGATATAATCGTCTACCTTCAATCGTTTAGCTTCTTCAAGCCATGCGTCCCATTCCTTATCACCGTGGGATTTAGTCATCACGTATTTTGTGCTGAATTCAATTCCGGCAGTCAATAAGTTCGGTTGTAATTTTGCTATAGTGTCATTTTCTTTGTCATTAAACTTCAAGATAGGATCAAGAGGCTGCATTTTTCCTTGCATCATGTCCTGTGCCTCTTGTTCTTTTTCAGTGTAATTAAAATACACACTTCGCTCATCTGCACGGAGGTACATTCCTTCTACCCACATACCGTATTGGTTTTCCAAATCCTTAATACCGACGACATCAACATTTAAATTAGGATACGTAATCTTTCCATCCCCTTCCTCTTTGTAGATTTCGTCTTTAACGCCGACCATAATTAACTCTGCACCAGATGGACTAGATAAGTAATCAAGAAGTTTTAAAGCGATTTCACTTTTGTCATTCTTCGTAACTGTGTGTCCCCAGTTAGCAATTTTGTCTAAGCTGCGGATTGTATTTTCCGGACCTACCGGGTTACCGTAACGCAGATCATAATCTGGATTTTCAGCTTTTACTTGCTCGTAGAACATATCAAGTCTTCCGATCCAGTCAAAGGTAACGAATGATTTTCCAGTTGTCATTTTTGTTGTCCAAGATGCTTCAGTATCTGTAATAAACTCCTTATCTAGTAATCCTTCATTATAAAGTTTTTTCATAAAGTCCAACATTTCTTTATGTTTTGGATCTGTAAATTGGAATTTCCATGTTTGATCTGATTCATCATAGTAAACTGGATATTGGGCACCTGCGATTCCCCAACCGAATCCCCAGTCTCTATAAATAAACTCAGCTGTTTTAGACGCATAAGGGGCGGAATCCGGATATTCTTCCTTTAGTTTTTTCAAAGCTTCATAGAATTCTTCAGTGTTGTTCCATAAGTCTATACCATGCTTATCAAAAATATCTTTACGATATAAGAATCCGTGGTTTACTTCGCGGTTTACACCATATATTGGCCATGTATACATATTGCCTTTATCATCGGAGAAGGATTTCATAACCCAATCATTTTCCTCTGCATACAATTTCTTGTAGTTAGGAAGTTTATCTAAATATTCATTAATGGCAACGACCGCACCTTTTTGGCCAAGCTCATTTACCTTTGCAACAGGTAAACCGTGCCAAATATCAGGAAGTTGCCCTGATGCCACAACTGTATTTAATTTTTCACTGTAAGTTCCGGATGAATAGGCTTGAATATTGAGTTTAATTCCTGTTCTTTTTTCAATTTCTTTAATGACGGCTTTATCCTTTAAATTGCTTACTTCACTTACAAGCATCCAAGTAATTTCTACTGGTTTATCAACTATAGGTAATTTGATTCCTCCCGTATCACCATAATCTTCTGTAGGTTCATTTACTTGTTCTTCAGAATTGTTTCCGCTTTCATTTTGTTTATCAGTTCCACCGCCAGTTTTTTCTCCTGAATTACTGCAACCTGCAAAAATACCAAAGACAAGAAGTAAAACAAATAACCATTTCGATAATCGACCTAGCATTTAATTTCCTCCCTTTTTTTAAATACTTTTTTTATCACCAAATAAGGGGAAATACTATACGATCAACACAACATATATTTGATCATATTCACAATATTCGCCCTCATCTACAGGCACATCAAATATAGAATTATTAGCAACAATTGTAAACAAACGATTTTCACTCACTCTATACCCTGACAAAAAAATCATCTGTAAAACACAAAAACCCCTGCTATATCAAGGGTTAGGACAAGGGTAGAAAATGATAAATAGGTGGAAATCCATAATATGAGAATTTTGATTTGTTATGTAACGGCTTACAAAAGAGCTGATAAAATAAACTATCCATGAATCAGAAGGGGATGTTTTTCACTAAGTAGTTATATCATGCTGATCTGGATATCGTTGGACTTTATGTTTGATTTTTTCAAAGGCACGATTTGCCGATGCCATCATAATAAACGCTGGTGCACTCGCTCCGAGGAAAACGATTAGTCCAGGTACTATAATAGCTAAAATGCCAGTAAAGAATAGTCCTATAATCATGATTATCGTCGAAAGCGGACTTGCAAAGGCAAATAAAAAGCTATATTTAAAATAGTTAAGGAGCTTCATTTCATAGCTTACGAACACAGGAAAAATATATAGGCACATCAAACAAAATAAAAACAATATGATAATCAGTAAGAGTGCAAGTATTTGAAAGGATGTCCCTTGAGAAATTAGGATTACTCTATAATCAATATAAAAGATGATTACTAGAATACCTAAAGTTAGACCAATCATATTAGATTTGGCAAATTCTTGTTTAAACCCATGCCAGTACGTTTTAAATACGGGAAGATCAACTTCCTCTTTCATCCATTTACGCATCACAGAAAATAATGCTGCCGTAGATGGCATAATGCCACAAACAACCCCACCTACAAGAATAAAAAAAATCCAAAGGAAATTTACATAGATGAGACGAATAATCCAGTCTCCTAACTTATATAACCCTCCAAGAAGGCCTTTCATTTCCATCGCAAAACCCTCCTACCAGTACGACAAAGTTGTATCGGTCCTTCTTTGTTGATTATATCACAGGCAGAAACAAATTCTCAGAAATTAAAGTATTAGAATCTTAACAACAAGAGCGCGAGTGCATTTCAATGACATACTGGTCTCAGGATATATACTCTTGAAAATGACTTTAATTTTTATAGTAAATCAATAGAGAATATAATGACGATGAGCTAAGTACAGGCAATACTGCTTAATGACAGGAACCCATTCTCTTCTTATTTCATATCATGCCAAAAAGATATATAAAGAAGGTGGTTCTAATCGAGCAGTCTATTTATTTAGAATTCTTATCCAAATTTGGTGTCGGTAGTGCACATCCTGGAGGTATGGATCTTACAAAAGAAATATTGGAATCAGAAGAAATAAACGAAACTACAAATATTTTAGATGTAGGATGCGGAACAGGCCAAACAACAGCATATTTAGCTTCGCATTATGGAGCAAATGTAACAGGGATGGATATTAACCCAATCATGGTGGAAAAGTCCAGATATAGAATGGCAAATACACAATTACCTGTGGAGATTATTCAAGCATCCATTGAGAATTGTCCGCTAGAGAAAGATACTTTTGATTATATTTTTTCTGAATCCGTGCTTGCTTTTGTCAGTGCATCTCGTGCGCTTAAAGAAATTTTTCGCTTATTAAAAAGCGGCGGTAGGTTCATTGCAAATGAACTCACGTTAAATCAACAGCTCGAAGCTCCTGAACAGGAGGAAATAAAAAAATTTTATGGCTTTGGATCTTTCTTAATGGAGGAAGAGTGGATCACTTTATTAGAAGAAATCGGTTTTAAAAATATACAAGTTTACAAACCGCCATATTCTCTAACCGAAAATAATTCAATACCTGAATTTGATTACTCGGAAACTATTGAACCGAGACTTTTTATGGTCATGATGGAGCATTTTAATAATATGTATAAGTACGATGGGGTCATGGATTTTCGGATTTTTACATGTACAAAAGAATAAACCGAAAAGGCTTGCAGTACCATTTATTTGACTGCAAGCCTTTTTAGTTCCGTAGCTTAGATAAAGAATGGGAAAAATGGTCCGAATGCTCTAATTCCAAAGAAAGGGAATCCGAACAACCCAAAAGGTCCAAAAAATGGAAATAAGCGGCTGCTGCTTTCTTCTTCCATGTGATGATGCATTTTAGGCATAATAAGATATAATTTTTCATGATCATGGCTGTGGAGTATTCCTTGATAAACAGAGCCATCTTTTAATTCAACTTGAACAAATTGATACAAATGATGTTTACACTTATCATGAAAATGCTTCATATCCCTTTGATCTTGTACAGTATGATCCATTTGCCTTACCTCCTCTATATTCTCCTTTCAAAATATTCTTGCTTGTGGGTTTGTGTTACGGGTTTTAATGAGTTCATGAAGAAAAAGGGAAGGTGAAGGGAATCTCCACGTATTTAATGTGATATTTCATTAGTATTAGTGACAGTAGCAAACCACGTTTCAAATATGTCATTATGATGATCATGTTTATCCGCCCATAATGCAAAGATGGAAAATTTTGCACTAGACCCTATTAAAGAATGATTCATTTTTTGGATAACTTTAATAACTGTGGTGTCACTGCCATTGTTACTATTCCAGCAAGGACTGCTTCAGCAAGGCCATTTGTAAAAAACACAGTTAAAATGGCTTTATAAATGGCACTAATGCTACCGGCATTAATTGCTTGAGCATACGCTTCATTAAAGATCAAAGAAATTGAACCCAAAACTAAAAAAGTATGAATGAACGTTGAAAGTAAGCCAGTTAAAAATAAAGCCGGCTTTTGATTCGAATCATTCTTTTTTATAACTTTTTGAACAACCTTGAATATGTAATAAGGAATAAATCCAATGATTACTCTTGGAACAAGTGCAATAAATAATGCCCAAAAACTCCCTTGACTTGTTCCTAAAACAGGAATTACTGGTGAAAAAGCAAATGATAACAAGGTTGGACTGATCGTATTCGTTGCAATACTAGTGAATCCAAACATAAGTCCTAGAAAAGCACCAATTTTTGGACCTAACATAATCGATGCTATAATGATTGGAATATGAATCAAAGTTGCTTTAATTACACCTAAATGGATAAACCCAAACGGTGTGAAAGCAAGTAATAAAATAATGGATAAAAAAATTGCTGCCAAAGTAAAGTCTTTTATTTTCAACTTCTAACTCCTTTAATACTCTAAATTTTTTTGTTTACCTAAAGACTTCAAAGTACGATTCATAATTCAACTCACTCAAAGTCCCTTTCAATTCCTTCATACTTAATTTAAGTGTAATATATATTCAAATGCTGTTATTCCATATACTCTCTTAAAATGTGAAATAATATGGATGTTTTTAACATTAATCATTCTATTAGTGTGATTTCATTTGAGAAACAACCTATTGTGGTTTGACAAGAAAAAGACCCAGAAATCGGAAATATTTATTTTTACTTTGTAGAGTTTATCTTTGTTTTACTCTTTCCTTACAAGTAGTGAACAGCTCTCCACATGTGCAGTCTGAGGAAACATATCCAATGGCTGAATATACTTCACTTCATACATGTGGCTGATGGCTTGTAAATCTTTTGCCAATGTAGAAGGATTGCAGGATACATAAATGAATTTCTTTGGTTTTATTTTTAAAAGAGTTTGTAAAAACTTCGAATCGCAGCCTGTGCGTGGTGGGTCTACAATAATGACGTCTGGACGCCATCCTTGTGTTAACCATTTTGGTAATATATCTTCTGCTTTTCCGGTTTCGTACTTAGCGTTATGGATACCATGTTTCAAAGCATTTTTCTTTGCGTCTTCAATTGATTCTGGAATTATATCCATGCCACGAATTTCGGCAGCACCCTCAGACAGCCATAATCCAATGGTTCCAGAACCACAATAGGCATCGACAATTTTTTCCTTTCCGGTGAGGGCAGCGGCTTTTTTTACTTCATTATAAAGTTTTACTGTTTGTTCCGGATTTAATTGAAAAAAGGCACGCGCTGAAAGTTCATAAGTGAATTCATTCATTTTCTCGTCAATGAATTCTTTTCCCGTAATATTAAGCGTTTTTTCTCCGAAAACGAGTGATGTTTGTTTTGGGTTAATATTTTGCATGACCGAAACGACTTCGGGTAGACGTTTTTTTATTTCTTCTGCAATCATTTCTTTACGTGGAAGTTTTTCCCCTGCTGTCACGATGACAACTTGAACTTGTCCAGTTTGTACTCCTACGCGAGTAACGATCGTTTTCACTATTCCTTTTTTAGTTTTTTCATTAAAAATAGGGACCTTGAAGTCTTCAAAAATTTGCTTTATCGCATTATTCACTTTATTGGTTGCAGGATGCTGTACGATGCACTCAGGTACACTGATTAGTCGGTGGGAATTCATACTGTAAAGCCCTGCCACAATTCTTCCGTTCATTTCTCGCAATTGAAATTGGCTTTTATTACGATATTTCCATGGATCTTCCATACCAATGGTTTCACGGATATCTAGATCTTCGACATTGAATTTCGTATGTCTTTCAAGTGCCTGTATTAAGATATCACGTTTTTCTTTTAACTGTTGATCATAGCGTAAATGCTGAAGCTGACAGCCGCCGCATTGCTCGTATACGGGGCAAGGTGCTTTTACTCGAAATGGCGATCTTTTTCTGACTTTTTTTACGATGGCTTCAGAAAATTTAGGATGGACTTTTACAACTTCCACAACAACTTCTTCACCAGGTAGTGCTCCAGGAACGAAAACAACCTTCTTTTTAAAATAGCCAACGCCTTCACCATTGATTCCAAGACGCTTTATTGTAAGGGGGAATTGTTGATTTACTTTGATTATCGTTTCATTCTCTTTTGTCATATAATCACTCATTCTACTATTATTTCTTTGCTGGGCGGTTCAATACTTCTCCATAGATAGAGGGAGGCATAACTTAAGTATGGATGCCATTCGCTGCTATATTCCAGCATTTCTTCTTTTGTAGGCTTTCGATCAAGCCCGTATAGTTCTTTAATCGCGTTTTGTAAACCTATATCCGCAAGAGGAAATAGATTGGGTCTTCCTAGACCGAATAAAAGGAAACATTGAACGGTCCATGGGCCGACTCCACGAATTTTTATCAATTCTTTCATAATCTCTTCATCAGACAGCTTTGACAATTGTTCTAAATTTATTTCGCCATTTACAATTTGTTTAGCGAGTTCTATTACATATTCCGCTTTTCGCTGACTAAATTTTAATGATCTTAACATCTCTGGTTCCATATTAGCGATTGTCTCTGGTAACGGATAAAAATAAACATCGTCAATGTGGAAGCCAAATGTTTTAACGAAACTTTCCGTCAACGAAATAGCAAATTTCATATTCACTTGTTGATGAATAATCGATTTTACTAACGTTGTAAATGGTAAAAAATCTAATACAATTGGTGTTCCTCGATGATCTTCGAAGATTTTATTTAATGATGTTGTTAAAAAGTGCTTCTGAATTTCAGCTAAGGACGTGTTCCATTGAAAGATTTCGGAAATTTTTTCTATGACCTTTAATTTTGTTTGATCATTTTGACCACTGACAAGAAATGATGGTTCGTCTGTTGATCCAATTGCCTGCACCGTCGCCACTTCAGGCGTTGCATGATAAATAGGAACTTTAACGGAACGATTTATTAGGTTCACAATATTTAGCGGATCCATTGACAATCTACTTAACGCCAAATCAAAATCATATGGGCCGGAAAACTCTATTTTTTCTCGCCACATTAAAATCTCCCCCGAATGGTTAAATGTTTATTCATTATACCATCGCGGGGGGAGTTTTTTCACTTGCATAAATTGAAACTCTAGTTGGCGTAGTTGAAAAATACGTTAATGAGCTATAATTGGATTCTTCACTTTTTCCTTCAGCATATAGTCATCAAGACTTTTAAAAACATACCCACGTTTTTTTAAATCTTTGATTACTTTTTCCAACGCATCTGCATTATCTTTGGAAACAGTGTGCAATAACATGACTGCACCTGGATGGACCTGTGCCATAATATTGTCATAGGCGTACTTCCAGCCTTTTTGCTGGTTAATTTGCCAGTCTTTAAACGCTAACGACCACAACACATGAACATACCCCGCATCTTGTGCTACTTTAAGGGTGCGTTCACTTAAAATTCCTCGTGGCGGACGTAAATACTGCATATTCGACTGCCCCGTAACTTTTCTGGTTTCTTCCTTCACTTTTGCAAGCTCTAATTTTATTTTTTCGTCACTAATTTGGGTCATATCCGGATGACTCCATGAATGGTTACCAATAATATGCCCTTCATCTGCCATCCGTTTCGATAATTCAGGAGAACTCTCTAAGTAATGTCCCGTAACAAAAAACGTAGCCGGAACTTTTTCCTTTTTCAAAACATCTAAAATTTTTGCGGTATAACCATTTTCGTATCCATTATCAAATGTTAAATATAAAATTTTTTCGTCAGGGCTCCCCTTATAAAAAGCTCCATATTTTTCAAGAAGCTTATCATATTGCTCTCCAGCATCTGCTTGCTTCTCATTCGCCCCTTTTTTAAATCCCCAATGAATCGGTTTATTAGAAATAGCATGAGTATTCCCAGCATGAAAAAATATAAGAAACAGAGTTGGTAAAATTAACAGCCACTTCTTCATTTTCACCTTCCACCTTTCACTCTTTTCCTTTAGATTTTTCCATCCTCAAAAAAACATTCCTGACAATAAAAGGGACAGGCTCAATTGAACCTGTCCCTTTTGGACCCGTCCCCTTTGAACCTGTCCCCTTTGGACCTGTCCCCACTTTAATTAGCGGTGAAGGAGAAGGAGAGGTGGTCTTGGATTGGGAGCCATGCGCCGATTTTTTGTGAGGTTACGTTTTTGACGGCGATTTTTCGTTGTGTTCCTCGAATGACTAAGTATACTTCTCCATATGTTACTTCACCTTTTTCTATAAGAGCTGGCACATATGCGTGTAAATAGCCGACTCGCTTTGGATGAACATTGTAAATTTGAGAGTGCTTCGTGCCTGCGCCAATAACTGTTTCTGTCGCAACGGGTAGATTTGTTTTTTCCATTGCTTTAATAAGCATCATTTTTTGTACATCTTCTGAATGGGGAACTTGACCCGTTAAGCCGCCTTTAACCCTCTTCTGTGCTTGTTGAACGTAGTTAATTTGGTGGTTTATTTTCCCAGCAGTGTTATCGTAAACATTCGTGTTTATTTTTTGATATTGCCAATTTGGAATTGTTTCAGCGGATTTGTAATTTAATGGCCATTCCCCCATATAAATCGTTGCGCGCATTCCGATTGAGAGCGGGGACTTATTAATGGAGGACTCGTTTAATATACGAATTAAATTCGGATTGTCAATTGCTTCATTTGATGACTTGAACAATTCTTTTGTAAAATTGCTTGGTTTTAAGTAGATTAAATCTTCCATTTCATTTGGTACTGTATTTTCTTTTGCTATATTTACCACAGATGATGGCAGTTGAATGGATCCTTTTTGTTGCCCTTTTGCAAATGAAAATTCGGCAGGTCCTAAAAAAATTAAGAGTAATATGATCATTAACTGCAATCCATAGCGATATTGTTTCATAAAGGCAAACTCCTTTCATCATTTGCCTTTATGTTTTTCTTAAAGTTGTCTGTTTATCCACTTCACAACAAATAAAAACCGATTCCCATGATAAAATAGGCTGCTAGCAAGGTTGCACCTTCAAACCAGTTTGATTCTCCATCATTAACAATTACAATCGTCAATAGGACAGATGTAGCCATTGCTATCACTTCAGGCAACGTGAAGACGAGTGGCATGGAAATAGGAAAAAACAAAGATACAATGACGAGAATGGGTGCAACAAACATGGCGATTTGAAGAGTCGACCCTACTGCAATTTCCACTGCAACATCCATTTTATCTTTGAAAGCCATTAATATTGCTGAAGCGTGTTCTGCGGCATTTCCAACAATGGCTACGATGATTACCCCAATGAATAGCTCGCTCCAACCAAACTTTTCTCCTACTTCATGAAAGGTGTGAACAAGTTTTTCGGAAGTATATGCTACCGCCAATGTAGAAAGACCCAAAATGAGAATGGCTTTACTTTTTCCCCACTCAGGTTCCTCATGCTCAATATTTTCTTTAGATTCTTTAGTGTTGTAGACGCCTCGATGAGTAACTAACTTAAAGAACAAAGCAGCAATATAGAGAATAATCATAATAATCGATACACCAATACTCAACGTAATGGTTTTAGCATCACTCATATTTTTAGAAAATAACTCCGGAATAATAAAAGCAACAATGACCGCAAACATGAGCAGCCCAGAATTATGTCTTGCATCAAACACATTGAAATTTTGTCGTTTAAACTTCAACCCTCCAACAAAAAAGGATAACCCCATTACAAGTAGAAGATTTCCGATTACGGAGCCTGTTAAAGAAGCAAGCACAACACCGATAAGACCGGCCTTTAAAGAGAAGATGGAAATAATTAACTCTACCGCATTTCCGAACGTAGCATTCAATAATCCGCCAATCCGTGGACCTGCTACAATCGTCAAACTTTCAGTAGCCCTCCCAATAAAACCGGAAAGGCCGATAATCGTAATGCATGACAGACCAAATATCAATATGCTTGGAAACTTCAATAACGAGCCGATAAAAATTAAAGGAAAACCAATGATAACGACAATAAGAAAAATTCTATTTACCAACGCATTCCATTCCTCTCAAGTTCATAAAAAACGTGCAGGCTAGTTGCATGATACATCTTAATCACGAGTGGATGTTATTAACTGTCTAACTACGATCATATTTAGATAGCGTATCCCCCTAATCTTTCCAAATGCTTCGTTAGTTTATACAATATAACCGTAATTCCATTCATTTAACACTTATCTTTTCCTCTGGAAATAAGGGAGTTTATTTCTCCACCAACCATAATAATAAAGCCGGTGATATAAAACCAAAGCATCAATACAATGATTCCTCCAATACTTCCATACGTGGCTGAATAGTTGCCAAAGTGAGAAATATAAAAGGAAAATCCGAGTGAGACTATGATCCACCCTATACTCGAAAAAATCGCTCCGGGAACAGCGGTAATGCATCTTATTTTAATGCTTGGGGCCAAATAATAAATTGCAAGAAAAACAATGAACAATATGACAGGACTAAGTGCCCAGCGGATTACTCCCCAAACTTTTAAAAAAACGTCTGAAAAACCTAATGTTGAAAATAGGAATATCCCTATTTGTTTTCCAAACACAGGAAGCAGTAACGCAAGGATAAAGACGAAAATCATTGCAATAGTAAATGCTATAGCGAGTGATCTTGCAACATAAAATGGACGTTTTTCCTTTACGTCATAGGCGCGATTCAAGGATTTCATCAATGCATTCATTCCATTTGATGCAGACCAAAGTGTCCCAATAATACCAACTGTCAATAAGCCGCCGCTTCGATTTTGCATAATTTCATTAAGTGTCTTTTCAATCATCGAGATTGTTTCAGATGGAGCAACATCCTTAATTAAATTAAATATGTCCTGCTGTGTTAAAGGAGTAAACGGAAGCAGGGTAACAATAAAAAAGAGTAATGGGAATAGGGAGAGCAAAAAGAAATAAGCTAGTTGTGCTGCCATTCCAGTAACATCATTATCTAATATTTTTCGAATCAAAGGTTTCATAAATTTCATTAGTTTATTTTTTTCTTTTCTCATTTTTAATCTTGCCTTTCCCACATTACCACCTCAATCTCTTAGTCATGCTTTGTATATGTTTTACCTTTCTAAAGTGCTATAAAACATTAAATAAAATAAAGTAAAAAGTATGTACGTCGCTGAACGGGCGCCTTCCGCTTTTGTTCTTGACAATACTTATCCTACATGAAAGGATAAGTATTATGGACGACAGAGAGGATGAAAGATATATGGATTTATCAAAAAATAACCCTGAAAATATTGAATTTATGGTCAATGAAATTGTTACGAAGATGAAGATGGTTAATATAGGAGCAATTAAATCAGATAGTATGGATTCTGAAATGTATGAGGAATTACATGAAATCTATGAAATGGTTATGAAAAAAGACAATTTTAGCCCGAGTGAAATGCAAGCATTGGCTGAAGAGCTCGGTCGATTAAGAAAAGTAAAATAAAGAACTGCGCCTCAGAGGTGCAGTTCAATTTTTTACCTAATGATAGAAGGCTCTCTATCCACCATACAAAGACCTTTTAAAATGGAAAGCATTTTTCTAATGTCTTTTTCTCCTACGTCATTAATACAAGAAATCTGCACCCAATTCCTTTCAATTAAATAAGAACTCTCGTAATGAAGATTGTACCCATTCAAATATAAATTATCTCCTAGCTCTTTTGCAGAAATTTCTTTTGGCAGCAAAATCGTCATGATTGGGCTAGCAGAATGATTTTTTCCAGATAAAACCGTTAAGCCCGCTTCCTCCACGCCGTTTCTTATCAAATCATAGCGCTGTTTTATAATCTCATACTCTACTTCAGGGCTTTGATATCTTTTTAACGCCTCACCTAGCGCGCTTACTAGATTAGAAGATTGAGAATAAGGAATGCCATCAGCTGCTTCATAGGTTCCTAAATCCAAATATCTTGGCAGATTTTTATTCGGATTGACAGGTTCATTATGGAAGACGAATGAAAGACCTGAATAACTTGCCAATGCTTTTCCACTGACTCCAGAAGCAAATAAGACACCCTCTAAATTCAGCGGGACCGCTCCAATTGAACTAATACAATCAAGAGAAAGCTGTAATTTGTATGATTCACAAATGCCTTTAAGCAACTCAATATCATTTAAAACACCAGTAGATGTTTCACAGTGAACTGCCCATATCCAATGATGCACACCACTTTTTACAGCTGCTTCAATGCACTCTTTACGGAAAGGGGCACCCCATTCTGTTTTAACAACATCAAAATCAAGGCCAAATCGTTCTGCATGATTGACAAGCCGCTCTCCAAACTCACCATTGACTAAAATTAACCCTTTTCCGGATAGCAACGACAATTGTCCCGCTACGACATCATTAGCCAAAGTGCCAGTTCCATGTAAAATTTGGACATACTTTGCGTTGGCCAGTGTAGTTAGTTTCTTTTGGACGGCTTTCAGAAGAATTTCAAAGCCTTTTGATCTATGTGAAAATGGTGATGCCGACAGTGCTGCTTTTACTGATTCGGAAATGGTAGCTGGTCCAGGTAAAAAATTCACCTGCTCCTTTAAGATTCTCCCGGCAATTCCTTCGTCAAAAGTTGCCTTTGTAAGATACATTGGCTGGAACGCCGCATGTTCATCGCCAGTTAAATATGCAAACGGCTGGAATCCCATTTGCCCATATAGTTTTTGCTCTCGTGTTGTACCAGAAATAAGTGCTGCATCATACCCTAATTTTAAGCAGTAGCGTATCAATGCCTGTGCTAAGCCTAAAAAAGCTCTCCCATTTCGATATTCAGGGGCCACAGCTAAAAGCCTAATTTCACAAGGGTTTTCAACTACCACAGGTAAATGCTGCTCTACTTTGCCTATTTTTCCGTCCAATGAAAACGGACGGTTGCTTCGTACACATATCATCCCAATTAGTTGTTCGTCTTTTATGCAGACAATATATGTATTTTCATCATGAAACTTATCTATTAGCGTACGAGATTCATTTTCTTCATGTTGAGGAATTTCTTCCACAAAAGTGCTGTAATTTAGTTTTAATATTTGTTCAAATTCTGATTGTTTAGTAGCGATTTTATAAATCAAGCTCATCAGCTGATGTTCCTTTCACTGAAAAATTTATCTCTAATGTTTTGCCGATGTGCAAAAATAACAATGGCAGAAAGTAAAATTGCGAAAAGAATTAAATATAAGTCAAATGTAAAGAAATATATGATGGCCGGCAATAAAAGGACTGCAGTCATACCGGATAGAGTTAAACTTTTAAAAAAGAAATAAGATAATATAAAGACGCCTGCGAATGCAGAAAATAGTAATGGATCAAACACTAAAAGTCCCCCTATAAAAGTTGACATGCCCTTCCCGCCTTTAAAATGAAATAGTACGGGAAAAATATGGCCGAGTACGACAAAGAATAATGCAAGAACTTGAGCTTCCACACTGAATCCGAGCCATTTCGCAATCAAAACTATGATAGCTCCTTTACCGGCATCCCCTAAAAACGTGATGACAAAAGCTTTTTTGCCAAAAATTCTGCCCGCGTTCCGTGCCCCTACATTTCCACTCCCTTCTAAATGAATATCTTTTTGATAAAAAAACTTTGCTATAACATAACCTGTTAAAATGTTTCCTACTACGTAGGCCCCTAAAAACAAAAGAATCTCTCTCATTTTACTTCCTTTTTAAAAATGGATATTTTTTAATAATCTTAACATAATTTCAAAGTTTTTGTGTCAATTTTTGTAAACCTCCCTTTATCCTTCACATCATTGTGATAATTTTTTCAAGCATTTTTGATAAAATGAGATAGGAACAAATTGAAAGAGTGAAAAAGATGACAAAAATTATTGTAATATATACGAGCATGACTGGGAACACCGAATTACTTGCGGAAGAAATAATCAAAGGGTTGGAACAAATGAATGTGGAACTTACTGTTAAGGAAGCATTTGACTCCATCCCGACTGATTTACTTGATTATGACGGTTTTTTAATTGGGACATATACGTGGGAAGGCGATATCCCCGATGAATTTATGGATTTCTTTGAGGAATTGGATCACGTAAATTTGTTAGGAAAAAAGGCTGCTGTTTTTGGCTCAGGAGATTCTTATTATGGATCTACCTATGGGGCTGCTTTACAATTTTTTTCGGAAAAAATAAGGGACGTAGGTGCAGATATACTGCTTCCTAATCTAATAATAGACGTTTATCCAGATGATGGAGAACTTTTGAAATGTAGAGATTATGGTAGAAAATTTGCAGAATTAATAATAAGCAGTTGAAAAAATCGGGGAATTTCCCCGATTTTCTTTATTCTTCCTCATTTTTATTGCGAGGCAATATTAAAACTTCAACACGACGGTTTTTTGCCCTACCTACTTCTGTATCGTTATTACCTATAGGTTGAAATTCACCATATCCTTTTGCGCTAAACCATTTTGGATCAAGATTTTCATCCTCAAGGAGAACTTTCATGAAATTAACTGCCCTCATGACACTTAACTCCCAATTCGATTGAAAGCGGGCATTTCCAATTGGCACATTATCTGTATGTCCACTAATGATGATATTCCTTGGCGGATCCATTTCTAGTAAAGTAGCTAATTCTTTTGCCGTTTTTTTATCAGCTTCCCGCACTTCCGCTTTACCAGATTGAAAGAGAACATTATCACGGATTGTGAGTAAAAGTCCCTCTGTCGTTAAAGATGTATCAAATTTATTATTCAGATCATTTTTTTGAACATACGCATTAATTTTTGACTGAATGGCTTCAAGTTCTTTCTGCTCTTCTAAATCTAAAATAATCTCATCCTCTTGAACTGGCTTATCATGTTCTTTATCTTCTTCTTTTTCCTTATCTTTATCCTTATCTGCTGGTTTCGGATGGTCCTTGCTATGGTCATCATTTTCTATCGGTTGCTGATAGTCCATTGGACCCGTCCCTCCGAGGAAAATGCCGTTAAAAACTTGTGAGAGCTTTTGAAACTTCTGTGCATCTACAGAACTAGACGCAAATAGAACGATGAATAACGCCAATAGTAGTGTCAGTAAATCCGCATAAGGGAGAAGCCACGATTCATCTGTATGTGACTCCTCTTGCTTCTCTCTTCTACGCCTGGACATTTTGGCTTTCACCACTTTCCTCAAATATTTCCTTTCGTTCTGAGGCAGGGAGGTAAGAGGCCAATTTTTGCTCAATGACGCGAGGCGCTTCTCCTTCCAATATGGATAAAATACCTTCGACCATCATTTCTTTAATTCTTACTTCTTCTTTCGATTTACGCTTCAATTTATTGGCGAATGGATGCCACCAAACATAGCCGGTGAAAATACCGAGCATTGTAGCGACGAACGCTGCGGATATAGCCTTACCAAGCTCGTCCGTATTATCCATATTTCCAAGAGCCGCAATTAATCCAATAACAGCTCCAAGTACACCAAGTGTTGGAGCATATGTACCAGCTTGCGAGAATATAGAAGCCCCGACAGAGTGGCGCTCTTCCATCGCATCAATTTCTTCGTTCAATACGTCTCGAATATAGTCCGCACTATGACCATCCACTGCAAGACTCAAGCCGTTTTTCATAAATGAATCTTCAATTTCATCAATCGATGCTTCTAATGCAAGCAAACCTTCTTTTCTAGCCATTTGGGCAAGATCGGAGAATTCGCCGATAAGATCCTTTGCATTATAAGTATTTTTATCCTTAAATATGATCGCGAATAGTTTGGGAACCTTTTTTATTTCTGAAGTTGGAAAAGCGGTAACCACACTAGCTGCCGTCCCTACAATGATGATTAGTATAGCCGCAGGATTTATGAGTGCCGAGGGACTAACTCCTTTTAGCACCATCCCCACACCAACTGCAACTACCCCAAGAATTAATCCAATAAGTGATGTTCTATCCATAATGTTCACCCTAAACTTTATAAATGTCTTATTCTATATATCGACAGATAGAAACAAATTTGAATCACTTTTCACTTAGAAAAACTTTTTTTCAATTTTACACTCATACTGTTTAAATACGGAAGAGTTTGTTTTAATTCTTTTTTTCGAAAGCAAACTGTTATAGTGGAGGATTTTTTCGTTTAATTTTCTTTTCAACCCTTCGACTTCCATCTCATCTTCCGTCTTACGAATTAAATCCTCTATCGTCATTATTTCTTTTTTTACATCCATTTCATCAGGCGAATAACCAGCGTTCTTCATAATCCTGTACGCCATTTTCAAATTATCCGGAATACCTTCCAATGAATCTTTTGGCAACGGCTTTCCCATACCAGGGAGATTATCAAATTCCCCTTCCTCATAAGCTTTGCGAATTCGTTCTTCAGATATCCCTCCAAATTTATCCATGATTCCGCCTCCTAGTTAACGTTGTTTTTATTATACCTTTTTGTAGAAAAAGGTTGCATGGTAAATATGACAAAGGAGTTACGATATGGGCTGCATAGTGACAGCTATTTAGAAAGAGAGTATGGAACACTTCATTGTAACCATATTAACTTTGAGGGCACAATTAGCAGGGCATCGTTACCTTTAATAACTTCGATGTAAGAGAACTTTAATTGATTATGTTATAAACTAGTGGAAAATTTTGTGAAATCAGTGATTGATTGAGGCTAAAATTCGAATCTGTCCATATTCTTAGTACTATCGAGACGGTATTCTAAAATAAGCTTGAGTTCTGTTCTTATCCTCGCTCAATCGAGACTGAAATTCGAAATAAGCATCGGTTCTGTCCTTATCCTCGCTCAATCGAGACTGAAATTCGAAATAAGCATCAGTTCTGTCCTTATTCTCGCTCGATCGAGACTGAATTCTGAAATAAGCTTCAGTTCTGTCTTTATTCTCGTTCAATCGAGACTGAAATACGAAATAAGCATCAGTTCTGCCCTTATTCTCGACCAATCCAAACTGACGCACGAAATAATTGTGCAAAAAAAAAGAGAAGCGTCCGCTCCTCTTCATTCACTATATTGATATCTTTTTTCAAGGTAGGACTGTCCGAGTTCAATAATCGAACATATCCCCCAATAAATCAATGCTACTAGAATATACATCGTCATGTAATCGAATTCCCTGCCTCCGACGATTTTTGCACGATTGAAAAGATCTGGGACCGTGATCATTGCTGCTAAGGACGATGCTTTTATTAAATCCAATAATACGTTCGATAATGGCGGCAAAGCTATCCTGGTCGCTTGCGGCAAGATAATCAATTTCATAGTTTGCCAATAGGACAAACCGAGAGCTTTCGAAGCTTCCCATTGCCCCTTATTGACAGCGGCCAAAGCTGAACGATTAATTTCAGCCATATAAGCTGCAGAGTGTAGACTAAAGCCTATCAAAGCACATGTAATGGCACTGAACTCAATTCCTACCATAGGAAGTCCGAAATACAATAAAAATAAAAAGACCAGCATCGGAGTTCCTCTCATGAAAGAAATATAAATTCGAGATGGCCAACTTAAAATAACTAACTTCGACATGCGTCCAAGCGCTAAAAAAAAGCCTATTAACAACCCAATAATCATTCCTACAAATGAAATGAGGATTGTGTACCATATTCCCTGTATTACATACGGAAAGGATTTAATGGCAAGTGGAAGGTCGAAAATATATTGCCATTGGATATTACTCAATTTTCCAACCCCCACTTACTGAAAATCAAGATCTTGTTTAACAGAAACATCTGCTCCATTAAAAAACTTCTTAGATAGTTCGGTAATCGTTCCATCTTCATGCATTTCTTTTAATACTCCATTGATTTTGTTTAAAAGTCCATCATTATCTTTTTTCACGACAATGGCCATTTCGCTAGGATGATAGCGAATATCCGGATGAATCGTAATATTTAACTCTGGAAATGCTGCAAGTGCCAATGTTTGTAAATAATAATCATTTAAAATAACATCGGTTCTTCCAACGGCAACATCACGTAAATAAACCTCGTTTGTCGCATTCTCATAGATAGCTTCTTCTGCACCATTCTTACGAGCAATATCCATATATATAGATGTTGCTGCTCCTGCTGCTTTCTTTCCTTTTAAATCTTCCAACGTTTTAATTCCAGACAGATCATCTTTACGAACAATCGCTGTACCATACGAATATTTATATGGATCTGAAAAAGAGACTTTCTCTTTTCTTTCATCTGTTATTTCAATATCATTAGCAGCAATATCAATTACGCCACTCTTCAATGATGTTAAAAGTCCATCAAAGCCCATTTCTTTAAACTCGATTTCAACGTCCAATCTTTTAGCAAGCTCTTTTAAAATTTCAGCTTCAAAACCAGTTAATTCATCAGAATCTTGTTCGTGATACGATGTTGGATAAAGCGTTCCGGAAGTACCAGCAATGATTTTGCCTTTTTCTTTAATGGCCTCCCAAGAATTTTTATCTTTAACTGAATTTTTTGCGCCTGAAGAATTTTTATCCCCACTTGAACAGGCTGATACGAAAAATATAGCGATTAATACAACAAGTGAAAATAAGAAACTTCTATTTTTTAGCATTTCCATCCCCCTAATTTAATTCCTAGTATTCCTACCAGTATTATTCAACCTAATAAAATATACATGGGAGTAAGAAATTTTGCAAATGATGTCCTACTTTTAAGCTAAATTTAATAATAACTTTGCCATTGTGAAATAAATAATTAATCCTGTGCCATCTACTAATGTAGCAATAAATGGTCCAGAAACGACAGCAGGGTCAATTTTCAATTTATGCAAAATCAATGGCATTACAGCTGCAACAATAGAAGCCCATATGACAATACATATCGCAGTAATAGCCACAACGCTCCCAATGTCAAAACCTACTCCTAATATTTGAGCACGAATAAATGCAACTAGCCCCATTACTGCACCAAGAAGAATACCAGTTGATAGCTCTTTCCGCAACACTTTGAAAACATCTTTGAATTCCACTTCCCCTACAGCCATTGCGCGAACTAATGTTGTTACAGTCTGTGTTCCAGAGTTTCCGCCTGTTCCAATTAATAATGGAATGAAAAAGGATAGTGCAATCACTTCATTGAGTGTGTCTTCATAATGTCTCAACACATTTCCAGTATAGGCTTCGGCTACAAATAAAATGAGCAACCAACCAATCCGCTTTTTAAAAACGCTCCAAACGGAGTTTTTAAAATAAGGCTCTTCTAACGGTTGACTTCCCCCTAATTTCTGAATATCTTCAGTAGCTTCTTCGTGGATAACATCAATCAAATCATCAACGGTGATTATTCCTATCATACGGGAATCATGCGTTACAACTGGAATTGCAACAAAATCATACTTCGCTAAAATTTCTGCAACTTCCTCTTGATGCATGTCTACTGTAACAGAGATGACTTCTTCAGTTACAATTTCCTCTAACTTCGTCTCTGGTTTTTCTAAAATAATTTCTTTAAGTGAGACAACTCCTGCCAATTTTCCATGTGTATCAATAACATAAATATAGGAAACAAGTTCCGCATCGTGGCCAACCTTTCGAATATGCCTTAATACATAGTCAATCGACCAAGTTTTTCTAGCTCCAATATAATCTACTGTTGCAAGACTTCCAGCAGTATCCGCTTCGTACGTCATCAGTGTTTTAATTTTTTCACGGTAATCGGCCGGAATATATTTCATCAATCTCTTCGTCTGATGTGGATGGATAGCAAGGAGCAAATCCACCACTCTATCACTTGACATATGATCAAGTAATTCAACCGCATTGTCTTCAGACAAATGATCCATAATTCGATACTGTAATTCAGGCTCAAGATATTCAATAATTTCTGCCCCTAATGTAGATGGAGCCATTGTGAAAAAGTTGATTTGATCATCATACTCAAGGTCAATGACCATTTCCGCCAAATCATACGGTTGATACTTTTCAATAAATTCTTCAAACTCTATGCTATTCTTTAATGCCATTTTTAATTCTTGTGTCATGTATACTACCCCCTAGTTGCATTAATTCACCATGAGGGCATATGTCATTCTCCATTTAGTAATAATGAATGGTGAAGAACCAACTACCCTCATTTTGCGATATACAGTTATGAATGTACAATTATCCGGGTCTCCGTCCATCATTATCACCTCCCTAACTGCAAAATAAAAATCCTCCCTACAAACCAATAGGGAGGACTCACGTGAAAAAATCCCCCCTGTTGAGTTTTAGCACTGTACAACGTAGAGCGTTCGCTCAGCCACATTATGTCATGCCTTAAGTCGACAAGACCTGTTCTACCCATTGGCATCTCTCGATGTTTTTGGGCAGTGGCTTATGTTTATACAGGAGCCTCACCTAACGAGGAATCATTATTTTTTTATCCTTATATACTATAATGCCAAATAACACACTTAATCAAGTGGCAGTTTCACTATTTTTATTTAGGTGCCGCAACTTCCTCAACACTAACATCATTAGATGATAAAAAATGTTTTAATGCTTGAGTGCTTTTATCAAAATCCCAACATTGCCGCGTTCATTTGTACACGTCAAATACTAAAGTAATTGCACTTAATCCAATATATTTAGTCCATTTACATCTAGCTTTCTTTTTTTTCAATTTTCCCCATTGAAGGTACCACCTATCTGTACGATATAAACACCTTCAAAAAACTAGATGTTCTTCATTCTTTTGCAAGTAATTTTATCACGATGTTTACGGCAATCGCGTCATCTAAATAGCCAATAGGAAAGATGTAATCAGGAATAACATCTACTGGAATAATAAAATATAAGAGGGTACCCCCAATTAAAGCTAGTTGATACTGAGTGCCTTTGCTAAGGCGAAACTTCTCAAATAAATCTTTTAACTGGTTAATAAATGGACCAATGCTACCTACTTTTTGCAGCTTTTCTTCAAAGCCATTATGGATGGTATCTCGTCCTTCATCAGTTTGTGAATATTGGCCGTAATTCGTGATTTTCTGTTCAACATTTGCTATCGAAAACTCATTATCATATACATTAGAGGATTCAAGAAAACTTTGAATCATTTCAACAGACTTTTGAATTTCAGAATGAGCCTCTTCTTCTTTATGTTCGATTGAGTAACCAGCTGCTTCAAATAACTCAGCTAATGGAACCTCTAGACATTCCGCAAATTTTTCTAAGTGTTGAAGATTTGCTTTTCGCTTGCCGTTAATGATTCTAGATATAGTAGCTGTATCGATTTCAGTAAGTTCACTAAATTTCCTCATTGACAAAGAACGATTGTTTAATAATTCTCTTAACAACAAACCGAGTTTATTATTTTTATTTATCTCAGACATGTGTTATTTTCCTTTCAAACTTATTTTGTGAGAATGATTTCGGTTGTCAGATGAGACGCGAACATTTCCAAATCTAGTACAATAACAAATCATTTTGTTTCTTAAAAAAGCTACCTACATCAAACCCATATGTTCCTTTAACCCAGTCTGTATCTTGGTCCTTTCTTCTTCCGAAACAATATAATACCAAATGCCATCGATCATCGCGCCGGTGCCTTCAATTTGAAACTGTTCAATATGATGACGGGCATCTCCATAGTTTTTTTGCATTTCTTTCATTTCATCAAACGAAATGTTCGTCTCAACATTTTTACTCAATGCATCTAGTATATCAGTATATTTCCATAGTGTAGATAGGTTTGCTGCTTTATTCAGAGCACCTTGGATAACTAAACGTTGGCGCATTTGCCGTCCAAAGTCTCCACGTGGGTCCAGTTTGCGCATTCTGACAAAGTCTAATGCTTCTTCCCCATTCATGCTAATTTGACCAACCGGAAAATGATTTTTTCCAACAGAAAATTCATAATCATTGTTGACTTCTACGCCGCCTATCACATCGACGATATCTTTAAATCCCGCCATGTCCATCTTCACATAGTAATCTACCGGAATATCAAGAAACTTCTCTACCGTATTCATAGACATTTCCACATCGCCAAAAGCATACGCATGATTAATCTTATCATCGATTCCCTTACCGACAATCTCCACACGAGTATCGCGTGGAATACTTAGCATATCCATTGACATCTTTTCAGGGTTAACCGTGATTAAAATCATTGAGTCTGATCGCCCCTTTTCTCCTTCATCCGCATCAATACCGAGGATAAGGACTGAAAATGGATCTTTCTTTTTCAATGAAAGCTCTGAGGTTCTCTTCACTTCAGGGCTACGGTCAATCGGGCTATGAACCTTATTGGCTGCATGATTTAAGTTCTTGTAAATCGAAAATCCATAAGTGACTACACCTGCTATTAGCAGAAACATAGTTACTAAAATAATCTTTAGAGTTTTTTTACTCTTTCTACGTAACTGTCTTTCCATCGATTCATACCTTCTCTCTATAGCATTTAATTCTCGAAATATTAAGTATGTAAAGTTTTATATTCATAATTGTGCTTTACGAGCCAAATCACCGGTTATAAAAAATATACTTCAAATGTTGACATTTTGTCAATTTTGTTTTTGTCCAATTTACAACTTAAAAGTTTAGTTGCAATAAAATAGTAGCTATGATGGCAGTTTATGTTTCCTTTTATTCAATACAACATTTCTATAATGACAATTTTATGCTTGGTTTTTCAATTTATTGAACGGTAATCATACACGGTTTGAAGGAATCTCAATATTATAGTAAAAAAATGATGAGGATTAAGAGATGAGCTCATTTAAAGGTATGGTCGATAAGATTTAAGCCGCTTTATTTATAACAGCTCACCATATTGAGTCCTCTGGAGGTGATTAAGATTGAATAAGCATACAAGACAATCAATCTTTTTTTTAGCGGTCCATACTGTTTTTTTTCTAGACTTAACACTTTATTTTATTTTCCGATGATTCACGAGCAAATTGAGAAGGTCATTCGTTTATAGTCTTACGAACTAATAAACGAATGACCTTTTTAGCATAAACTCTTCTTTATATCGTAAAATATTAAAAACGAAAAGGGCATGTGAGTATTGAAAAATGTAAGTTAAACTTTCACATGACTAACAGCCCATTTTGTTAAAAGAATGCCGTGAAAGCTATAACCAATATGATGGCTCCACTTAAAACCGTTCCAAATTGTCCCAAAGTGAATGATCCAATCCGAACTTTGGATAACTTTGCACCTAAATTCACACCTGCCCAAACACTGATAAAGCTTCCGATTGCAGCTGTTAAAGAAATAGCAAGTGGTGATAAACCAAGCAAACCAGCACCGAGTCCATTCGTAAGCGCATTTGCGGACAGCGCAACCCCAAGAAGAACCGCTTCCCCCCATCCAATATATCCCGACTTATCGAGATCTGCTAGTTCAGGATTTTTTAATATCCCTTTAATACGATTGGAATGCTCATCTGTTTTATTAACCACATGTACAGTTTCTTTTTTACGAGGGGTCGCCAATAAAATGATTCTAATTCCAATAACAAATAACAAAAATGATCCAAAGATAACTGGGAGCATGCCCGGAAGAATTTTTGAAAGCCAAAGCCCAAATGAAATGCCTGCCATACTAAACAGAAAGCAAATCACAGCAATCATAAAGTTCGGACCAGTTCGGATGTGAATCTTGCGAATTCCATAAGAAATACCTACACCTAAATTATCAATGCTTGATGATACTGCAAAAGCTAAAATAATAAGCCACATTGACCAAATTGACATTTTAAAAACACTCCTCTATTTTTTGTTACATGTTATTGTTCATATTGAATAAATGTGCTTATCCACCACAAAACTGTTGACAATTATTCAACATATATTATAGAACAGAAAGGAGGATTTATCATGAACAGCGAAAATCTTGGTAGTTTAATAAAATCATTGTTAAAGGAACGCTCGCTTTCGATGAGGAAGCTAAGTATGCTGACTGGAATTGATACTGCTACCATTTCAAGAATTGTAAATAATAAGCAGATGGCCAAACCTTCTCATTTAAAACAATTTGCGTATAATCTAGGCGTTCCGATGGCAGTACTGTTGCAAGCCGCAGGATATGACATTGAAAAAGTTGAAAATAATACGATGGATTCTGATATGTATGAATCAATCGATACGATACATGAAGTTCTTGTATCCTCTAACTTTTTAGGAGATACATTTAAAATAGAGCAAGTTCATCAAGAGTTGGCAAAATACGAACAATATGCACTAACTGAAGAAGGAGAAAAAAGGATTCGTGAAGAGTTTGAGGCGAAAATGGAGCAGGTAAGAGGAGCGGGTCCATTTATGAATGAGTTGAAAAAAATGCATCAAATTTATATCGATGAAAATACCTCTGAGGAAAAACGATCAATCATTGGGAGCGCACTTCTCTATTTTATTTTATCAACAGACATTATACCTGATTACGTTTTCCCGTTTGGGTATTTAGACGATGCGATTGCTGTACAAATTGTAGCTGACCGCGTTTCTAAATTAGATTAACAAAAAAAGATGTGCTCTATAAAAATGGCACATCTTTTTTATTAACTCAAAGGTGTGTAATATTCATACACATATGGATTTTCTGGTTCGTCAATCTTCTCTATATTTGTAATTTGTAGAAATGGCAACTCCCAGTCATTCATTGTCGTGGTCGTTATCGTACCGCTCGCCCGCACCCATTGATCCTCTTCTATATGATCTGGCTTCTCTATCGTTGATATGATTCCATATACAGAAGCATCGGCAATACAACAAGATACTCCAAACCGTGCAACAACAAATTGATCTTTTTCAAAGTCTGGTTCCTTATAAACAAAACCGACAATCTCAATTTCTTTGCCAATGAATAAACTAGGATTTTCATGAAGTATGTTCAAAATTGCAAGATATTGATCATCGTCCACTACAACCTTTTCGCTATGTAATAGCTCATTCTTTAGCTTCTCCTGATCTTCAGTTGTCATAATCCTTACATCGCTTCCATCTGTATTCGTTCCAAGTCCACCATTTCCGTCCTCATTTCCATTACCTAGATCGCTTCCCTCTACCCCATCCTTAGATTCCGATTCAATTCTTTTATCTAAATCAGTCATATAGCCTTCTGGATCATCTAAATACTCTTCTGCTAGTGATAGATCTGAAGAATTATCAGTATTCATATCTGGTGGTTGAGTATACAGACCAGAGCCGTATTTAATCCCCCTCTTTGCAGCTACCGAACTATCAAGGGTCGTAATCGGGAACAATAGTCCTGTAAGTACGGGCAATAAAAAGATGGAATAAATCAAAATCGATTGTAATGGCGAACCATTTTGATGATGGTCAAATCCGCAATTACAGTAAAGTTCTTCTTTATTCTTTGACCCGCTTCTCCAAATTTGGATTACACCCAAAATTAATAAAACAGCGATAGAAAAATAAGAAAACGGGACCATTTTTGGAGCTATAAAGCTTTGGATATTACCTGTTACAATTAGCTTAAACAGTAATAGAAAAAAACCGATCAAAATAATCCCACGCAAGTAAACATGAAAATTGTAATCCCGTTCTTTCTGCATCTCTAGCACCTCACAAAAACCAATATTGATAGATTAAAATCACCGCGTAAACAGATACCGTTACAATGACCATAAAACCGATGACAAATTTAGCACGAAAGTATGCAAACATCATGATCGTATTCTTTAAATCTAACATCGGACCATATACTAGAAATGCAAGAAGCGAGCCTGTAGAAAATGTATGTGCAAACGAGGATGCTACAAATGCATCGGCTTCCGAGCAAAGCGATAAAACAAACCCGAAACCCATCATAATAAGAGGTGATGCTGTGTCACTCGTACCCATGCTAATTAATACACTTCTGTCAAAGAACGTTTGAAATAAACTTGCAATCATTGCTCCCATGATCAAATATTTGCCCATATCAAAGAACTCGTCGCTAGCATGGAAAAACGTCGATTTAAGTTTATTTGTCTCTTGGCCGATTGATTCAACAGGTCTATCCAGCAATTCATTTGTTGTCCACTTTAATTGGTCACGATTCCGAAAAAATGCATAAGTAAGTCCTCCGATTACAATCGCAAGAACAAATGCCAATCCCATTCGAGCATAAGCAATGCTAGGAGAAGTCTGAAAAGCATAATACGTCGCTGCAAAAACAATCGGATTTAATATCGGTGCCCCTACGATAAAAATAACCCCAATATGTAATGGCATCCCTTTTTTTATTAATCTTCTTACAACTGGGATAATGGCACATTCACACACAGGAAAGATCGCGCTTAAAATTGCCGCCGGGATAATAGCGATTAAAGGATTCTTCGGTATATATTTCTGCACCGTTTCCTCCGCTACATAAGTTTGAATCAATGCTGAAACGAATACACCAAGTAATACAAACGGCAATGCCTCTAAAATAATGCTTAGGAAGATCGTATTTACATTTAATAAGCTTTTGGGAATTGCATCTTGTATTTTTGTGAACTCGGCAAATAGGAATAAAAAGAGTAATGTACCTATAAGCAATAACCCTGTCCCTTCTTTAAGCCAAGCACTTCCTTGTCCCCGCATAACCAAACTCCAATCCTTGTCATTTTTTACTTAGTTACCACTCTACTAATTGCTTCCAATGATCATGAATTTGATTCTCTTCTAATCCCATTCCAATTAGAATAATGACAGGTTGACGATTCAACGACTGAGGAACTAGAGAAAATGCCACCTTATTTGAAGCATATTGAAAACTGTACAATTGCTTTGATCCTTCCATTTCGATAATTCCCTTTCCCCGCAAAACATTGGCTGGTAGCTGCTTCAACCACTTTTCAAATATCTTTTGCTTTAGTGCTGGAACGTCCTCCAACTTAATTGCTTGAACGGTTGAATGATGATGATGGTGATGTGAATGATCGTTTCCATGGCTGTTTCCAATTAATACGGATTGGATTCGCTTTTCAAAAAGAATTTCTGGATCTAATTGTCCATACACACTTTCGATCATTACTTTATCTTGTCCAGCTATTTTCGTAATTTTTTGTTTGATTTTCTCGAGTTGCCCTGAAGGAACTAGATCAGTTTTATTTAATAATAACAGGCTTCCACATACGGTTTGTTCCTTCATCAAATTGCGAACTTCGGCTGAACTTGAAAAGATGCTTTGATACTCTAAATAATGACTAGCATCTAACACAGTAATAATTGACATTAATTCAAACTGATCTATATATTGGCTGCTTAATAAAACTTCTTGGATTTCAAGGGGATTAGCCACTCCAGTCCCTTCAATAAATAAAACACCCAAAGGCTGTTTTTCCATTTCTAACATTAGCTCGTCCATTGTTTCTTTTAGATCATCTTGAATCGTACAGCAAATACAGCCGTTTAATAATTCAAACACTTTTTCGTTTTCGAATAAATGACTTTCGACATTTGCTTCCCCAAGTTCATTTAGAATGATACCAGGCTGCCATCCCTTGTTCTTGCAATGTTCAAGCATCTTCAACAAGACAGTTGTCTTTCCACTCCCTAGAAAACCACTTAATACAAAAACAGGAATCCTTCTCTCATTTTTCATAGTATCACTCCTTTAAGCTTGAATAATTATTTCGACTATTGATAACTATTCTATGTTTGTATCCTAGCATATTATCACATTTCATATAATACAAATTGGAGTATTATACATACGTTACTTAATAAACCCTATAAACATAAGGATCTTTCGGTTCCTCTATTTTTTTAAGTTTATTAACTTTTAAGATAGGAATGGTTTTCTTAAAAGGCTGATAATAGATAGAATCCATCGTGCCTTCTACCTCCAACCATTCATCATTATGGAATGTTACCCCTTTTGGCAGCTCTAATAGCATCCCAAATACACCAGAATCAGCGACACAGTGAATCATTCCAAACCGAAATAAGAAAACTTGATTGGTTTCTTTATCAACATATGTGAATCCTTTAAAACCAATTGTTTTTCCAATAAAGTATCCAGGATTTTTATAAATAGTTTCCATCCCTAAAAGGAAATCAAGGTCCTTTAATATTAGTCGATCCTTATTTCCAAACTGCCCCATCGCTTCCTTCATCAGCTCTTCGAAACCTTCCTGACCGTAAAATATACTCGTATCTGGCTCTAAAAATTGATGGGTGCTATATGGATCATGATCATTATACACTTTAAAATTAAATCCTTTTGCCGCTACAATATTGGAATCCAAAGTGGCGATTGGAAGCAACAGTGCTGATAAAATCGGAAAGATAAAAATGGGATAGCTAAGTTTTTCTTTCCATGACTTCCCTTCCTGCGAATGGTCAATCCCACAACCACAAATATCGTTCAACTCCTCGTCATCTTTCCCGTCTCTCATCGTGAGATATAACTGAACGAGCATAAAGAAAAGAAAAACAAAGATTGCAATAAAAGATAGGGATGAATACTTCAAATTTATATATTTTGAAATATTACCAGTCGCATGCAAATGCATAAACAGGAACGCAAATCCTAGCAAAATCCAGCAACGAAGCATCGAGAAACTCTCCCTTCTCTAAAAATTTGGTATTAAGAGCGAACCTAAGAATACTAATAAAGCTGTATACATAAATAAGAAAAAGACGAACTTCGTTTTGAAAACTCCGAGCATCATTAATGTATTTTTAATATCAAATTTTGCTCCGAACACTAAAAAGGCAATCAATGCACCTGTTGAAAATGTGCTTCTGAATGAAGCGGCAATAAAAGCATCAGCAGATGAACATAGTGACAATACATAGGCTAAGCCCATCATGACTAAGGATGATGAATATTCCCCATGACCTATTGCTGTCAATGTAGATGTTTTCATAAACGTTTGTACAGCTGCAGCAATGAGCGCACCTAGTATTAAATACTTCCCTACTGTGAAAAACTCATCAATCATATGTTTTAACGTACTAAGAATCTTTTTACTCTTCGCTACATTTCGTATAGGAGCTTGGCGAGTCAGCATATGCTTTAATTGTGAATCCTTGAATTGAAACGAAAGAATAAATCCTACTAACAATGCAACCATAAACGAAAGTCCACCGCGATATAACGCCATCTTCCAACTATTTCCGAATGCAACATACGTTGAAAACAATACAACTGGATTGATGACTGGTCCCGTAAGCATAAACGCAACTGCTGCATGAAGAGGCACCCCTTTTGCCATTAATCTGCGGGCAATAGGAATAATCCCACATTCACAGGCAGGAAAAATGGCTCCCAGTGATGTAGCAGATAAAACAGACAGAAAACGATTTTTCGGAATCACTTTTGCCAGCATCTCATCCGTTACAAATACTTGAATCAATCCGGAAATAATAACGGCTAACATAATAAAAGGCAATGATTCTATTAAAATACTAATAAAAATAGTATTGAATTGTAGAAAAAGTTGACTGGACATCATTTTTACTCCCTAAAAGTTCAAATCTATGCTTATACTATTAAAAAAAAAAATTAGCAAATAGCAAAATGTGAATTTTTTCCGATACTAAAGTTTATCATTCATATCAAAACAATATAAACATAAAAATAAATTATCCACTTGCCAATTTTATTTTTTTATTATACGATACAAATCGTAATGATTACGATTTAAGAAGGGAGTTATATATGAAAAAAATACCTGTTACTGTGTTAAGTGGATATTTAGGAGCTGGAAAAACAACTGTCCTCAATCATATTTTACATAATAGAGATGGCCTTCGCGTTGCTGTCATAGTCAATGATATGAGTGAAGTTAATATTGATGCAGATCTTATTCATTCTGGAGGTTTTCGTAGAACGGAAGAAAAACTTGTAGAACTCCAAAATGGTTGTATTTGTTGTACATTACGTGAAGACTTAATGATTGAAGTTGAAAAATTAGTTGAATCAGGAAATATCGATTATATCGTAATTGAATCAACGGGTATAAGTGAGCCGATTCCCGTCGCACAAACGTTTACGTATTTGGATGAAGAACTCGGAATAGACTTAACAAGCAATTGCCGACTGGATACAATGGTCACAGTCGTTGATGCTAATCGGTTTTGGACAGATTTTTCTTCTGGAGAAAGCCTACTAGATCGTAATGTTGGAACGAATGAATTTGATGAAAGAGAAGTTGTTGACTTATTAATCGATCAAATTGAATTTGCCAACGTCCTCATTTTAAATAAGATCGATCTTTTAGAACAGGAAGATGTTGAAGAACTTTCACGAGTGCTGCAAATCTTAAATCCTGATGCAAAATTGATTCCATCATCGTTCGGAAATGTCCCCCTAAAGGAACTAATAAACACACAAGCTTTTGATTTTGAAAAAGCTAGTCAAGCAGCTGGCTGGATAAAAGAATTGAATGAAGAACATGTTCCAGAAACAGAAGAGTATGGCATTTCTTCATTTGTTTATAGAAGAAAACGACCATTCCATCCAGAAAGGTTGAATCAATGGCTAGAGGATTGGTCAGTCGAAGTTATTCGTGCAAAAGGTTTTTTCTGGCTTGCAACTAGAAATGATATAGCAGGGCTCCTTTCACAGGCAGGTACCTCGATTACTGTTCAAGCCGCTGGTCTCTGGCTTGCAGCTTATCCTGATGATGAACGTGCAATTATTTTCGAGGAAGAACCGGAGTTAAAGGATAGTTGGGATGAGACATTTGGTGATCGAATGATAGAGCTCGTATTTATCGGTATAGAAATGGACAAGAATTTGATTGAAAGTCAGCTTGATGAATGTTTATTAACTGACGATGAAATGCTTGCAGATTGGAGTATACTAAATGACCCTCTTCCCTCTTTTACATCATACGCATAATACAACTTGCAAATCGTAATGATTACGTTTAATATATTCAAAGTGTCATAAAATCATATATGATAGTAAGAATCTTATAGATTTTTAATAAAGAAAGGAAATTAATCATGAAAATTAAATCTATCTTTTTCATAATATTTTTGCTCACTGCAGCTTTTTTAGGTGGGTGTAATACAGATTCATCAGCTAAAACAGATCAAACAGAAAACAAAAATAATGATACTAAATTAACGGTATATACAACGATATTTCCAATAGAAGATTTTACAAAAAAAATTGGCGGTAATCATGTAGAAGTGAAAAGCGTATACCCTGCTGGAGCAGACGCTCATTCGTTCGAACCAACAATGAGAACGATGATGGATATAGCAGATGCAGATCTTTTCATTTTTAATGGGGCAGGTCTTGAACCTTTTATTAATAATACAAAAAGTTCATTATCAAAAGAAAAAGTTAAGATGGTAGAAGCTTCAAATGGAATTGATTTTTTAAGTGGCCAAGATGATGACGACCATGGGCATGAAGAAGCGGATCACGACGATGCTACTGCTGACGAACATGATGATCTTGAACATGCGGATGACGGGCACGATCATCATCACGACAAAGATCCTCATATTTGGTTAGATCCTATCCATGCAATTAAGATAGCTAAAAATATTAAAGATGCACTAGCAGAGGCAATGCCTTCTGCGAAAGACGATTTTGAAAAAAACTTCCAAGATGTAAAACAAAAACTTGAACAAATAGATAGTGAGCTGCAAAAGACAGTCGCTGCTGCTGACCATAAAGAAATTTTGGTTTCACATGCTTCCTATGGATATTGGGAACATCGATATGGCCTTAAGCAAATTAGTATTTCTGGATTGAGCCCTGAAAATGAACCATCTCAAAAACAGTTGCAAACCATTATAGAAACAGCTAAAGAGCATCATCTTTCCTATATTATTTACGATCAAAATCCAGTAATAAAAGTTGCAGATGTTGTGAAAAAAGAGACAGGAACGACACCTGTTACATTGCATAACCTGGAATACATTACAGAAAATGATCTAAAGAATAAAGAAGATTACTTCAGTATTATGCATAAAAATATAGAAACTTTAAAAAAGGTTGTAGCCAAATAATCCAAAGTGTATCACTGCTTTGGATTTTTTTGTATCTGAATTGGCTTTCCTTCCAATGCTTGGTAAAATAATTAAGTAAGTAAAATTGCTAAAGGAGAATTGCCATGACCAAATTTCAAGAAACTCTTGAAAAGTATGCAGACCTCGCCGTTAAAGTAGGAGTCAATATCCAAAAAGGACAAACTCTTGCCATTAATTCAACAATTGATAATGCAGAATTTATTCGCTTAGTTGTAAAAAAAGCGTATGAAGCAGGAGCGAAAAACGTTATTGTCAATTGGAATGATGATGTGGTTTCAAGGCTTAAATATGATCTTGCTCCAGATGAAGCATTCAATGAATACCCGATTTGGCGTGCCCGCGAAGTAGAAGAACTTGCAGAAAACGGTGCGGCTTTTATGTCTGTCGTTTCTTCAGGCCCCGACTTATTGAAAGGTGTCCATCCTGAGCGAATTGCGAATTTCCAAAAAGCTGCAGGGAAAGCAATGGAAAAATATCGCCAATACATACAATCGGATAAAGTAAGCTGGACTGTCATTGCTGCTCCTTCTAAAGATTGGGCTGCAAAAGTTTTCCCTGATACCGCGCCAGAAGAACAAGTTTCAAAACTATGGGATGCTATTTTTACAGCGACTAGAGCTGATTTGGACAATCCAGTAGAAGTATGGAAAAAACATGATGAAACACTTCATGAAAAAGTGGAATATTTAAACAATAAGCGCTATAAAAAGCTTCACTATACTGCACCAGGTACAGATTTAACAATCGAATTACCTGAAGGACATCTATGGGCTGGAGCAGGAAGTATTAATGAACAAGGCCATGAATTTATGGCAAATATGCCTACTGAAGAAGTTTTCACTGTTCCACATAAAGATGGTGTTAATGGATACGTTTCAAGCACAAAGCCATTAAGCTATGCTGGAAACATTATAGACGAATTTACAATCACTTTTGAAAATGGCCGGATTGTCGATGTTAAAGCAAAAGAAGGCGAAGAAATTTTAAAGAAGCTCGTTGAGACTGATGAAGGCTCTCACTATCTTGGTGAAGTAGCTCTCGTCCCACATAACTCACCGATATCCCAATCAAACATTTTATTTTATAATACATTATTTGATGAAAATGCTTCGAACCACCTGGCGATTGGAAGCGCCTATGCATTTTGTTTAGAAGGCGGCAAGAAAATGTCACAAGAAGAGCTTGCTGAAAAAGGCTTAAACTCCAGTATTACTCATGTCGACTTCATGATTGGATCAGCAGAAATGGACATCGACGGCATTACTGATGAAGGTGTAGCCGAGCCAATTTTCCGAAATGGAGATTGGGCGTTTTAAGAACATTCGTCTGAGTGCTTGTCTAATCAATTATAGTTTTACATGAAAAAAGAGTCTGGAGGGGTAATTTTCCAGACTCTTTTTCATTAATATTGAAGATCAGTTTCCCAACCATTATATAAATAAGCATTTTCATCTAACTGGATAATTTCTTTACCAGCCCCAGTCAAATCATCGAAATTATCAGATTCATTCAACATCTCTTTAAGTAGTTCACCATAATATTCCTTCCGTTCCCCATCAGTTTGTTCATAACCACTCGCTGTTTCAAACATTGCATCATATTTTCCTTTAAAGATAAGGGTGTTATTCCAGCTTTTGAAGAGAATGGATCCATCAGGATTACATCTAATTCTTCTCATCCCTTTATCCATAGAGCATCATGCCTCCTCGAGAATGGTTAATAATTATTCATACTTTGACGGTTTTAACTTTGAGGAACAGGATACATACTTTTATGAAACTAATATACCCTATTTTTTACCTAATAAACCTCTTTTTCTCCATAATACAATCTAATAATCAAACAGTGGTATACTAATGAAACAACCATAGTTATGAGGTGAATTAGATGGAACAGCCAATTACAAAATTTATGAAAGATACAGTTACAATCAAAACAAGTCTCGTTTTTCCACCAGATGCCAACCATCTTGGAACGCTATTTGGAGGAAAATTAATGGCATATATTGATGATGTTGCCTCGATTGCCGCTATTAAATTTGCTCGAAATCCCGTAGTTACAGCATCTACTGATTCCGTTGATTTTATTAAACCCATTCGCATTGGTGACGCCGTTACATTGAAAGCAATGGTCACATGGACCGGAAGAACCTCTATGGAAGTTTTTGTAAAAGTAACATCAGAACACTTGTTAACGGGTGAAAAATCAATTGCAGCCCTATCCTTTTTAACATTTGTCGCTTTGGATGAAACTGGTAAACCATTACCAGTTCCGCAAGTTATTCCTGAAACGAAGGAAGAGAAATGGTTGAATGAAACGGCTAATTCTCGAGCAGCCCATCGCAAATTACGAAAACAAGAGAGTAAGGATCTTGCTATGTTCTTTTCTAATAATATGCTCAATGAATAAACTGCCGAAAATGGCAGCTTATTTTTCTCTTCTATCACATTTTTATTTCTTTTTTATATGTCTTATCTTCCTTTCACACTAAATACTTTCTTTACAGAAAGGTTAAGTTTTTATAACAGCGCTTATTGGTCTCTTTTTCCAGACCTTTTTATATCAATTGGTTTAGCGTTTTTCTTTGTAACATTCCTTCATTTGCCAAATTCTGTTACAAGCAATCTATTAAAAAATTGTCTATACTAATGGAAAACTGTACATAATTATATGTTCGGAAATAATGAAAGGAATGGTAACGAACATGTTTTCTAATTCAGAAATTGGGATTGATTTAGGTACTGCAAATGTACTTGTATACACGAAGAATAAAGGAATTATTTTAAATGAACCATCAGTAGTAGCTGTAAATACAGATACTAAAAAAGTTTTAGCAGTTGGTGCTGAGGCAAAAAGCATGATTGGTAAAACACCCGGCAATATCGCTGCGGTAAGACCACTGCGCGACGGAGTCATTGCAGATTTTGATATTACAAGTCAGCTTTTAAAAGAAGTGATGAGAAAAGCCGGAAAAAATATTGGTTTTGCTTTAAGGAAACCAGATGTAGTCGTTTGTACACCATCAGGAGCTACTTCTGTTGAACGCCGAGCTATTCATGATGCAGTTAAATCCTGTGGGGCGAAACATGTGCATCTAATTGAAGAACCTGTTGCAGCAGCAATTGGCGCTGATCTTCCTGTAGAAGAACCTGTTGCAAATGTCATTGTTGATATTGGCGGCGGTACAACCGAGGTTGCCATTATTTCGTATGGCGGCGTTGTCACGTGTAACACTGTTCGAATTGGTGGAGATTTATTTGACGAAAATATTATCCAGCACGTTAGAAAAAGTTATAATTTATTAATTGGTGAATATACCGCGGAACAAATAAAAATGGAAATCGGCTATGCTTTAATTGATCATCCTGAACAATTAATGGATGTAAGAGGACGTGATCTCGTTACTGGCTTGCCGAAAACTGTTACTCTTAGTTCCTATGAAGTTCAAAATGCTTTAAGAGAATCATTGCTTCATATTTTGGAAGCCATTCGTGCAACATTGGAAAATTCACCTGCAGAATTAAGTGGGGACATCGTTGATCGTGGAGTGGTCCTAACTGGCGGTGGCTCACTATTAAACGGATTACAAGAATGGTTAAGCAATGAAATCATCGTTCCTGTCCATATTGCTCCAAATCCATTAGAATCAGTAGCAATTGGGACTGGGCGTTCTCTAAAATTTATAAATAAATTACAAAAAGCTTCGAAATAAGGTAAAGCCCCTGAGTTGGATATTTTAGACTCAGGGTTTTTTGGATTTGAGATTCAATGGAAGATTAGAAACTGCATGCGAAAATTTAACTACTTTTGTAAAGGTTAACATTCAATTGGACAACTACGTTGATTTTTTTGGGTGCGGCTCCTTGAATGATTTAAACGGACAACTGTGGCGATTTTTACATGAGGATGGGCTCTTTGAATGTCTCAAACGGACAGGAAACTACAATTTATCGATTGAACGTGCTCTTTGAACGCTCCAATCGGACAGAGAACTACCATTTACCAGTGGAACGTGTTCATTGAATGGTATTTAAGTAAATTAAAAAGGTTTCGTTCTCGAATCTATTAACTCGAGAACGAAACCTCACATTGTTTCTTAAACTGGTTCGCCTTCCTTAACTTCTTCCTTTTTATTGCCTTCGCGCATTTCGTATGTTAGTGCATCAATGCTTTCTCGAACATTATGTTTACCAGATAGATTTTCAAGTAGCTCCCTAACATCGATTCCGGAAGATGCTTTCAATGATTCTTGCATTGTGGCCATTAGATTAGTAGCATATCCAGTTACTTTATTAGCTCCGCCTTCCCCATTACTACCTGTATCGACGACAGTAATTTTATCAATATTGCCAAGTGGAGCTGCAACTTGCTTCGCGTATTCAGGAAGCATTTTTAAGACCATGTCGAGAACGGCTGCTTGACCGAACTTTTCGAATGCTTCCGCTACTTTTTGCTTCGCTTCCGCTTCAGCAAGACCTTTCAAACGAATAACTTCGGCTTCAGATACCCCTTGAGCCCTTTGTGCTTCGGCTTTCGCCACACCATCTAGACGCACACGCTCCGCTTCCGCTTTAGCCGTTGCCTCAACGCGATACTGATGCGCATCTGCTTCTGCCATTTGTTTCACTTTTTCAGCTGTTGCCGCTTGCTCTACAGAGTAACGATCGGCGTCTGCTTTTTTCTTCACTTCTGCATCGTATTGAAGCTCACGGCGCTTAATTTCTCTTTCCTCAAGCTCGATTTGCTTTTGACGCTCGATGATTTTAATTTGCATTTCGTGCTCAGTAACTTCCTGTTTGGCACGTGCAGTTTCGAGATCATACGCTTGGTCGGCATTCGCGCGTGCAATATCTTGTTCACGGCGGAATTCAGCCATTTTTAGCTGATTTACTTTTTCAGCTTCCGCAATTTCTGTTGCACGTTCTAACTCAGCTTTTTTCGCTTCTTTCGCAGCTTCAGCACGTTTAATGCGAGTTTCCTTATCCGCTTCAGCCGTTGCGATATCTGCATCGCGTTTTACTTGGGCAATACGAGGTTTACCAAGTGAGTCAAGATAACCATTTTTATCACGTACTTCTTTAATTGTAAAAGAAACGATGACTAGACCCATTTTCGCAAGGTCTTGGGAAGCAACACGTTGTACCTCTTGAGAAAATTTATCACGGTTCTTATAAATTTCTTCAACGGTCATGGAGCCAAGAATAGAACGCAAATGCCCTTCCAATACTTCCTTCGCTTCATTTTCTCGATCATCCTTTGTTTTACCAAGGAATTGCTCAGCAGCTGTAGCAATTTCACCGATGGAACCACCAATTTTAATGATAGCCGTTCCGTCAGCCATAACAGGAACACCTTGCTCCGTGTACACTTCAGGAGTTGTAACCTCAAGCTTACTGGATAACAAACTTAAAGGTTGTGCTTGTTGGAAGACAGGCAATACAAATGTACCGCCGCCTCGGATGATTTTTATTTTATTTCCAGCTTCGTCTACATGTACGTTTTTTCCGCCTAAATAACTACCTGTCACGATTAATGCTTCATCTGGTCCTGCTGTTCGATATTTAGAAACGAACACACCTAGTAAAGCTATAATAATAAATAGAACGACACCACAAACAATCATTATTTCTACTGGCATACATTTTCCCCCTTATGATTATTTAAAAGTTGGTTTATATGGCATAACATATAAAACTCCATTTTTTACTTCAATGACAAGTACTTCGGAACCTTCAGGGATTGGAGTATCTTCAAAGCTTGCAGCAGGTTTCGAAATCATCCCGCTGTAACTTTCTATTACCACTTCGCCAAACCCTTGCTGTGGGATTGATATGATCGTCTTCCCCACACGCCCTTCAAGCGATTTTTCTGTATAGCTTAATGATTGTTCCGCCGATTTCATTGGAACGAGTACAAATACATTTAAAAGTACATCCAATAATGCTGATAAAATCGCTGCAATAGCCATAATGAGGAAACTGTTAAGCGTTGTGGCTTTCTCTAAAATAAATCCTCCTGCAGAAAAAAAAGTTATAAATGCCAATATTAATACAGGATTTAAGAAATCAGTAGCTTCCCCTACTCCTTCCAGAACATCACCAAAAAATAAGTAAAGTATGGTTAAACTTCCGGAAACAATGAGCAATATAAGATAGATTGTTTCAATCGCCATGCCAAACAATGTCATATCCATCATTCCTTTACATTGTTTTATTTACCTAACAATGCGTCTCCGCTTTCATTCTCCTCCTTCCCTATTTAATACGCTGAGCTCGTAGATAAAGTTTCATATTTCTAAATTATTTTTCAGAAGTTATTTCTTTTTTGTTTGATCATTTTTTTGTAAAATAGAAAAAAGGAGTTGAGGAAATGACATTACTATCAGAAATTCTAGAATATAATAAAACGTTTGTCGATGAAAAATTATACGAACAGTATACAACAACAAAATTTCCAGATAAGAAACTCGTTATCTTCACATGTATGGATACTCGTCTTATTGAGCTTTTACATAAAGCAATGAATATGAAAAATGGAGACGTCAAAGTCGTCAAAAACGCTGGGGCAATCCTAACACATCCATTTGGAAGTATTATGAGGAGCTTATTAATCGCGGTATATGAATTGCAGGCTGATGAAGTGTATGTTATTGGACATCACGACTGTGGCATGAGCTTGCTCGATGGCGAAAAAATGTTGGAAAAAATGACAAAACGCGGAATCTCCGAGGAAACATTAGATATTATTAATAATTCAGGCATTGATTTAAATAAGTGGCTTGAAGGATTTGATAGTGTGGAGGATAGTGTTAAACATAGTGTGGATATGATTCGAAATCACCCACTCATGGCAAATGAAGTTCCCGTTCACGGATTAGTTATTGACCCCGGGACTGGTAAATTGGATCTTGTGGTAGATGGATATAAAAAATAAATTGTAAAGGTGGAGCCAATATAAAGGTCTCCACCTATTTATTTTTCTCTTCTTTCTTTTTATCCTTATGTTTCTTACTTCCAGCTTGAAGCTCATAAAATTTAGCAGCATTTATGTCTCCTAATTCTACTCCAAATTCTTCTTTATGATTTTTTTGTTGTTTTTTATTCATGACCTTTCCCTTCTCTGCCAATCTTAGAATTGCGGTTGGCACCTTTCATTGGATCTTCGCCTTGGGCAAATTCAGCTGTATAATCCGATTCCTCTACGTTTTTCTTTGGTGTTTTTGCGTATTTTTCAACTGCATTTCTTGCTGCCTTTCTTTTTACCATCATTCCATCACTCCCATTTTGATAAATTGGGTAATAGTTTCTTCTTAAAAGATCATTTTTATCCTTCATGACGAATGGATTTTGATATAATGGTGTTTGAAAATAATAACCTTATGAGGTTAAAGGAGATTCAAAAATGCCTCAAATTATTAGTATTCATAATGAAAATAATGATTTCCAAAGATTCGAGGTTTTAAAGAAAAATAGGAACAAACGACATAAATATAAAGAATTTTTTGTTGAAGGTGTACGGAACATTAACGAAGCCATTAAGAATGAATGGGATATTAACGCTTTTCTGTATTCTCCACAAAAACCTTTGTCTCAATGGGGAAAGGATATATTAGCTGAATCCACCGCTACTATTCATTATGAAGTAAAAGCGGAACTGATGGAGAAAATAAGTGATAAGGAAGATACCTCGGAACTGATTGCGATTGTCACAATGCCAGAAGATGATTTTTCTCGGATTCCTGTGAGTGAGCAAATGCTAGTCGTTGTTTTCGACAGACCGTCTAACAGAGGGAATCTTGGATCAATTATTCGTTCCTGCGACGCACTAGGATGCCAAGGATTGATTATGACTGGTCACTCTGTCGATTTATATGACCCAGAAACAATCCGCGCAACGATGGGATCGTTTTTTAATGTACCAACTGTTAGAATTTCATCTCCTAGCGATGTGAAAAACTGGGCAGACTCATTAAGGAAAACGTATCCCGAATTACAAATTGTCGGAACGAGTGCAACGGGAAGTGAAGAAATATATTATTGTGATTTTTCAAAGCCGACGATTCTTCTTGTCGGAAACGAAACACAAGGGCTAAGTCATTACTACAAAGAAATTTGCGATCGGATGATTAACATTCCTATGTACGGTTCTGCTTCGTCGTTTAATGTCGCGTGTGCTGCTTCGATTATGCTTTATGAGGTGAATAGACAAAGGCAGTTGGGGTATTGAGAAGCTGGATAGATTTTTTATGAGTAAAGAAAAACAACCGACCATTACATTAATTTACTTTCAATTATTAAGGTAGTTTAAGAAAAAGAGCTGTTTTCGCTATCAATTGATTTATTTATGTAGAAATTCTTGAACAAGTAAAAGTGGAGACATATTTTTCAACCTCTCCACTTTCTAATTCAGATTCCAAAAAGCTACTTAAATTAGTAGGCTCCAAATTAGCTTTTGGAATTAGGAATATTCCTCACCCGTCTAATTTGTTCTTCCTTTGATAAATTGAAAACTTTTTTATTGGAGCATTTGGGCTTAGTTGGATAAGGACATAGTTTCTACTCAACTATTACCTGCTTTTGATCCCACGTTAAAAATCTATTTAAAATGTGTTTATGAGTTTCAACCACATCTATATTATTTAATGTATTTTTATCAATGAATTTTAAAAAATGAGATTCATCACTAACCTCCATTTGAGTAACATTCTCTACACTAACAATATAAGCGATTGTAATGCTTCTGATTATATTCCCATCAGGGTATTCGATTATTCTTGAAGGATCAGAAAATATACCAAATAATTCATAACTACTTATATTGAGTGATGTTTCCTCTTTTACTTCTCTCTTTAGACAGTCTATTAACGATTCATCAATTTCTAACGCTCCACCAATTAATGCCCATCTGTTACAATCCTTCCGATACTCCATAAGAATTGAATTATCCATTATTATTAAAGCAGCTATTCCAATATGATTCGGCTTGTTCGGAAAAGGTGCGTTAGGATTTTGATAATAGAATTTAGCAGTTTCCATTTGTTATTCCTCCTAAGGCATTTCACTGTTAACGTTTCATGGTCCATTAAATATTCGGTATATCATTAGGAAAGTCCTTCATATTGACTAACCTGCTATCTTTAGTCGAATAGGTTGATGAGACGGTATGATTAGTCTAATTTAACACTTATATTACCTCATAGATTATGGTATTCCTCCACTTTAAAAGAAAAAGCGTTGCTGAACAACATAAATTCAATCTTCGCTCTTTATTTCTGCGAACGTGGTAAAATGATGATTAATATTGATTATTGCTATTCATTTTTCCAAAAGGAAGGTTTATCCATATGATATATTTAAAAAGCTTTAAACTTTCCCCTCATGCAGTTAAGAATCCAAATGCCTATCCCTACAATGTGTTTAGAAAAATAACCGGGGAAGTGTTTGTCTTTAATAACATTACCGTTTTGTATGGTAACAACGGTTCCGGCAAGTCCACTCTGTTAAATTTAATAGCAAACAAGCTGAATATTACAGGGGCTGAGGGACTTACAAATAATGGCTATAACAAATACCCGTTAGATTACATATTGGATTGTTCATACAGCCTAGGTGAAAATATGAGTGACGGGGAGTCAGAACGAATACCACATAATAGTCTGTACATCAAAAGCGAAGATATTTTATATGAGATCAAGAAGATTCAGCAGGAGGCCATTCTTAAGGAAGGTTACCTGTACCAACACTCTAAATTGGGGCATACTAAGGATCAGTTGGAAAAGTTGAAACATTCTTCACAGCTGTACAAACAAATCGAGATTATGAAGTTTGCCAATGAGAAGTATTCTAATGGAGAGACATCCATCCAGATATTTGTTGAATATCTTGCCCCTAATGGATTATACCTGCTCGATGAACCTGAAACATCTCTTTCACCTACAAACCAAATTCAGCTTGCGGAAGAAATTAATAAGCTGGCAAGATTTTTTAACTGTCAGTTTATTATAGCGACACATTCTCCATTTATGTTGGGAACACTAGATGCTAAGATTTATAATCTTGATGCTCCCTTTTTGAGAACATATAAATGGACTGAACTTGAAAATGTAAGATTTTTCTACGACTTTTTCAAAGATCGTAAGAATGAATTTGAATGATCAGCTACTTCAAAACGTATATAATAAAGAAGCCGCCGAAAAAATCGGCGACTCCATTTTTGGTCATAAAAAGATACTTTTATAAACTAAAGGTTTGCAATATGTTTGCAATGGCATATTTAGGGCGGTTGCTATCCTATTCGATAAACCGTAAACCCCTTGGTATTACTGGTTTAATTTAAGCGGCCCCGGCAGGAATCGAACCTGCGACGCACGGTTTAGGAAACCGACGCTCTATCCTCTGAGCTACGGAGCCATCTTGAAGTATATTTGTTTCAAACACCGAAATTTATTATACATTAAAACAGTTTATAGGAAAAGTCTTTAGACTAAATTGTTTGAGTCAAGTATTTGTGGGCTGAAATTTCTGCCCTTTATTTGCGATTGATAGACATATTTTTGACACAAAAAAGGGAGCATTAGGCATTATTATACAAATTTCTTTTGATTATCTATCATTCCTCCACTATACTAATAATAGTGTTTTAGATAATTAAATTAATACTTTCTATATGTTTATGATATAAAGATTTTAAGGGGGAATTCACATGCAAACTTGGATCCTAATCGGAATTATGGCCATTTTAGGTTCAATCGCAGCTTTTTTAATGTACTTTATTAATTCTGCTATGAACTCCGATGACGCAGAACGAATCGATGAAGTACCTCAAAATAATTTCAACCAATAATTCAAACCAAACCTCCCGCATCGTTAATGATGTGGGAGGTTTTTTCTTTGCAAATAAAACCATAAACAACAAAAATTGTTTGAATTTTTCGTTTACTCATCCTAGAATTAGGGTAGATAATAAACACTTCACAGTATTTACTCTTCTTTTTTGCATATATTTTATAAGCAAGGGAGGGATTGAGTATGGATTTATGGGTTACTCTTTGTCTTTTTGGAGTTTTAGCATCCGTTGCCTTTTTTCTCATTTATTTTATTACAGCGGGAATGGATATGGATTCCATAAAAAGAGTCGACAAAGCGCCGCCTAATCATTTCGATTGATTTTCCTTTCAGAGTTGTCCCTATGAAGGACAACTCTTTTTTATTTAAAGTGGATGCTGATCATCTTCATTCGAGTCATTTCTTTAATCGCATATTTTACACCTTCATGACCGTAGCCCGACGATTTAATCCCCCCATATGGCATATTGTCAAAGCGTAATGTCGGGACATCATTAATGAGAACCTGCCCTACTTCCAATTCATGGGCAAAATGAAATGCCTGTTTTAAATTGTTTGTAAAAACTCCCGCATTCAATCCATATTGGCTATCATTCATTAATGTCAGCGCCTCATGGTCATTTGCCACTTTGTTAACCATCACAACAGGTCCAAACACTTCTTCACAAGCAACTTTTGCGGTAGGTTGGACATCAGTAAGGATTGTTGGAAGGATTCCATTTTCTTTTCTTTCCCCTCCGTACAGCAGTTTTGCTCCCCCATCAACGGCTTCTTTGACCCATTCAAGCACCCTTGCTTGTGATTTTTTATCTATCATTCCTGTTACAGCTGTATCTTCATCCATTGGATCTCCAAATTTAAGCCTCTTTGTCTTTTCAATAAACTTCGCTAAAAAGTTATCCGCGATTTGTTCATGGACATAAATTCTTTGTGTATGGATGCACACTTGTCCGTTGTAACTAAATGCTCCGACAACTGCCTTTTCTACTATGTCATCCAAGTTGTCCTCTACGGATTCATCCACATATAATGCTGAGTTACTGCCTAATTCAAGCGTCATTCTTTTTAGTCCCGCTTTATTTTTGATTTCCTTCCCAACTCTAGGGCTCCCTGTAAAAGAAATCTTTTGAACACGATTATCATCCAACATGACTCCAACTAGGGTTGCGCCATCTCCTGGAATCACATTTAACACTCCGTCTGGCAAGCCGACTTTTGTAAAAAGCTCTGCCAGCTTCAAAGCGGTAAGCGGAGTTTTTTCAGCCGGCTTTACAATGATCGTATTTCCTGATGCAATGGCAGGTCCAACCTTATGAACGACAAGATTAAGCGGAAAATTAAAGGGTGTGACGGCTCCTACGACACCAATCGGCTCAAAGATCGTATATGCATCTCGTCCAGAACCTCCAACCGCTGCGTCTAGTGGAATAAATTCCCCTGCAATTTTCTTAGCCTCTTCCCCAGAAAATTGCAGTGTTTGTACTGAACGATCCACTTCGGCACGAGAAGCTGAAATTGGTTTTCCAGATTCTGCTGTAATCAATTTTGCAAATTCTTCTTTTTTTTCAGCAAGCAAACTGGCTGCGGCGAATAGGATGTTGGCTCTTTCAACTGAAGGCATTTTTTTCAATGTTTGAAAAGCCTCATAAGAAGATCCGATTGCCTTGACCATATCCTTAGTCTGCCCTTCCGCAACTTCTGCTATCACTTCGTCATTGTAAGGATTAGTCAGTTCGTATGTTTTCTCCCCATCCTCAAACCTTCCATCGATGAATAATCCAATTTTCATTCCATTCACCTCATCTGCAATGTCGTTTCTTTTACTATAGCAAAACAAAAGATAAATCTCACAGTTGACAAATCTGTTCATATTGTATATATTCGTTAATAACAGTTATAACAGGCAGGTGATCGAATGAATGTCATCATTTCAAATAGCAGTGAACAGCCTATTTATATTCAAATTAAAGAACAAATTAAAGAACAAATTTTGCGTGGGGATTTGGAAGAAAAGTCTGCCCTCCCCTCCATCCGCAAATTAGCAAAAGACTTGCAAATTAGTGTGATTACAACGAAGCGAGCCTATGATGAATTGGAATTAGAAGGCTTTATTGAAACATTCCCTGGGAAAGGTTCATATGTTGCTGCTCAAAATCACGAATTTTTAAAAGAAAAGCAATTAAAAATGATTGAAGAAAAATTGATTGACGTAATTAATGACAGCAAAGCATTTGATATAAGCCTAGATGAAATTAAACAAATATTATCAGTGCTGTATGAGGAGTGAAGATGTTGGAAAATATTATTGAACTCAAAAATGTGAGCAAAAAGGTTAAAGATTTCGAACTAAAAAACATCTCCTTTGATTCTAAAAAAGGATATATTATGGGTTTAATTGGACCTAACGGTGCTGGTAAAAGTACTTTGATTCGATGCTTGATGGATTTAGTGAAGGTTGACGCTGGCGTAGTTAAATTATTTGGTATGACTCATGAAGAAAACACAAAGGAAATTAAACAAAGAATTGGATTTGTATATGATGAGAGTTATTTTTACGATGACCTAACGATAGAAAAGAATAAAAAGATCCTTGCTCCTTTCTATCGTAATTGGAATGATCGAACTTTTTACAACTATATTGAAACATTTAATTTACCTTTGAAGAAAAAAATAAAATCTCTATCCAAAGGAATGAAAATGAAATTTGCCATTGCGATGGCTTTATCACATAACCCTGATCTCATTATTTTAGATGAACCAACAGCGGGTCTTGACCCTGTATTTAGACGAGAAATGTTAGATATTTTACTTGATATTATTCAGGACGAAAATAAATCCGTCTTCTTTTCTACACACATTACTACGGATTTAGATCAAGTGGCGGACTATATTACATTTATTAATAACGGAGAAATAGTGTTTAGCAAGGAAAAGGATCCGATTTTTGAGGAATATTTTTTACTGAAAGGGCCAGATAGTTTAGCGAGTGATGTTCAAAAATTGAATCTGATTGGCGGAAGAAAAACAGGTGTCGGCTTTGAAGCTCTTGTAAGTGGGCTTGATCATATTGAACAGCAACTCCTCAGTCAATTACATGTGGAACGTCCAACTCTCGAAACGATTATGTACTATACAATTAGGGGAAATTCACTATGAAATCGTTAATATTAAAAGATTTGTATACTCAAAAAATATTTGGTTACTTTTTTCCGTTTATATTACTACCTTCACTTTATTTTAGCAGTAAAAATTTTCGAAAAGAGAGACTTATAAAGAGGTGGAGTTATGATTAATCTTTTAAAGGCAGATTTGAAAAGTATCAAATTCCATGAATATATTATATTGGTTTTGCTTGTATTCTTTCTCGCTTTTCTAGTGAACCCTGGCTTTAAATCTCCTTATTACATGTGGATTCTCTATTTTACATTTGCACTTTCCGCAAGTTCGATTGATCCTAAAAGAAAAGATAAGGTACTTCCAGAAATTATCAGCTTACCTATTAATCGGAATGAATATATAGGGGCTAAGTATTTGCTTGTTTTTGTAGGATTTTTATTATCTACATTGGGTGCAACGATTATTGGATTGTTTATTGATTGGAAAATGGAATTTTTTCATTTTGATTTGTTGTTAACCGTATTTCTGTTACTATTATTATTTATGTCTATTTTTCTGCCATTGGCATTGATTTACAGACCAGCAAGTTTTTTCATTCCTTTTTTCTTTATTTTTTGCTTGACTATGTGGGAAACTTCTTCGGGAATTCCATTAATTCAATTCCACCCTTCTTTATTATTTTCGATTGTTCTTTTCTACCTGTCCTATCTTCTTTCTGCAAAAATATTTGAGAGAAAAAGCATCAATCGAGGCTAGTTATTTGGCCTCGGCTATTTTTAAAATAGCATAAATGGAAAAGTTGAAAAATGATGTATAATTCATGGCATTTTTACTCATTTTATATACCGAGATTAGATCCTAAATGAGGTGAATGTGATGAGTAAAACTAAGCTCAACAGAAACGCAAAAGATGGTGGAAATACGAGAGGAACGCAGGCGAATAGCGTAAATCCTCAAGGATATGGACAAGATACGGAATTTGCTCAAGAACCGAAAACAAAGTTAGAAAATGCCGCTAAGAAGAAAAATACAAAATAAATATGAGTAGGCGCACAAATTATTAGTGCGCCTACTCTTTTTATTCATTTTAATTAATTGATATGATGTTTTCTTCACCAGCTGTGACGCTGCCAGTTTTTTCAATTACCACTTCTTGATTTTGCTCTAAATTAGTAAATACGATTGGAGTTATGCTGGATGTAGCATTACGATTAATGAAGTCAATATCTACTTTCATTAATGGGTCGCCAGCCTTAATAATATCCCCTTCTTTTACGAATACTTCAAACCCTTCACCTTTTAGCTTAACCGTATCAATCCCGATATGAACAAGGATTTCTTTTCCGCTATCAGCTAATAATCCTAGCGCATGCTTTGTAGGGAACACGTTAATGACTTTCCCATTTACCGGTGAAACAATATTGCCATCTTCAGGCTTAATGGCGAATCCATCCCCCATCATTTTTCCAGAAAAAACAGGGTCGGGAACATCAGTAATTGGAAGCAACCTACCCGTTATCGGAATAACGATTTTCGTTTCGGTCACGTCATTTCGAAGTGCTTCTGGAACGGTTAATTCAATCTCTTTTTCAATTTCTTGACTAGAGGTTGTATTTACTGGACGTGGAGAATTACCTTTCATTATTTCGGACATTTGATGCTTTAAACTATCTGATCTAGGACCAAAAATAGCTTGTATATTATTTCCGACCGTCATCACACCAGCTGCTCCAAGTTGCTTCAATCGATTTTTATCTACTTGATTTTGATCATTTACTTCAACACGAAGTCTTGTAATACAAGCATCTAAATTAGAGATATTCTCTTTTCCTCCCATTGCTTGAAGAATTTCATAAGGCAGATCATTGGTAACTTTCGGAGCTGCTTGTTCACTTGTACCTTCATCCTTTTCCCTTCCTGGTGTTGCAAGATTAAACTTTCTGATTGCGAAACGGAATCCGAAATAGTATATAACTGCAAATACTCCTCCTACAGGAATGACAAGCCAAGCATGAGTTTGCGGATTGATTACCCCAAACAAAATATAATCGATCAAGCCGCCTGAAAAGGTCATACCAATTTTGACATTTAATAAATGCATCGTCATAAAAGAGAGACCTGCAAAAATCGTATGAATCGCAAATAATAGCGGGGCAACAAATAAAAATGAAAACTCAATTGGTTCCGTAATTCCGGTTAAGAAAGAAGTTAATGCGGCAGAACCCATTATCCCAGCCACAATTTTTTTCCTTTCAGGTCTTGCTTCATGATAAATAGCTAGAGCGGCTGCCGGAAGTCCAAACATCATAAATGGATATTTACCTGTCATGAATGTACCAGCAGTTAAATTCTTGACTCCATCTTTTATTTGCGCTTGAAAAATTGGATTGTCCCCTCTGATCGTTTCTCCAGCCTGATTCACATAAGTACCAAATTCAAACCAGAAAGGCGTGTAGAAAATATGATGCAAGCCGAATGGAATAAGCGCGCGTTCAATCACACCAAATACTAAGGCCGATACGGCGCGATTCCAGTTTAGAACAAAATTCGAAAAAGAATTCAATCCTTCTTGAATAGGCGGCCAAATAAAAATCATGATTAATCCTAGTACAACTGCTGAAGCAGCTGTGGCGATTGGCACGAATCTTTTACCAGCGAAGAAGCCAAGATACGATGGGAGTTCAATATTAAAGAAACGATTATACATAGTGGCAGCCAATACACCAATGATAATACCGCCGAATACACCTGTCTGAAGCGATGGAACTCCCAATAATAACGCATAAGCCGGGTCTCCCCCCTCAATAACACCTTTAGTTGTAAGACCTAAAGCTGTGCCCATCGTCGCATTCATAATTAAGTATCCAACAATAGCAGCAAGTCCCGCTACGCCATCTCCTCCTGCCAATCCAATCGCTACCCCTACAGCAAATAGAATGGGCAAGTTTCCAAATACGATCGAACCTGCTTCTTCCATAATGGAAGCTATTTTAGCAATCCACGCTGCATCCAAAAAAGGTGCTAGATCAAGTAAAACTGGATTTTGCAGAGCATTACCAAAGGCAAGCAACAGACCCGCAGCTGGTAATATTGCAACTGGAAGCATAAGTGCTTTACCGATTCTTTGTAATACACCAAAAAACTTTTTAAACATCTTTGTCCTCCTCAAAAAATAGATGCTATTATCACATTCCCTAAAAATCGCTAAATTAATACAAAAACGAGAAAATAAAAATATTCAAGCAACACAATTATTTATTGAGAGGATTAAAAAATCAATTATAGACTATTAACATAGCTCAGTTTAAAATTAATATAAAAAAGGAAAAATATAGCATGAACAAAGAAAACTTACTTCAATACTATCTAAATTTAAGAGAACCGGAAGCATATCAATGGAATTTATCACCTAGAAGTCTATACATTGAATATATTACTCGAGATTACTTCGAAAGGAAATTCACTCTATTTGATGGGATTAAAGTGTGCAACGTTGGAATTGGGGTCGGAGAATGGGATGATTATTTAGGCTATCTTTTACACGGTAATGGCTCCTTGACAAGCGTTGATATTAATCCAGATATTTGCAGTATTTTTTCTTACAGACAAAAGATCGAAGGCCATCCAAATCCTTCTCAAGTTATTTGTGAAAATATTATAGAAACGACACTGGAAGAAAATCAATTTAATATTGTCACAATTATTGGTTCTACTTTAGAAGAATCCAAACAATATGAAAATGTATTAAAAAGTTGTTTTAACCTATTGAAAGATAATGGTTATTTAATGGTCATGGATTTTGAAAAGAATAAATCATTCGAGGATTTTAAAAAGGTAATCTCACAATCTGATCATCTCATTATTGATAAAGAGGCTTATGAAACATACGAGAGTCTTTCGTTTTACATTTGTAAGGTTCGCAAATAGTTGATAACATCGAAACGGCCATGCGATAGCTGGTTCCCTTCTTGGGAAGTCGGCACAAGCGCCAAAAACCGCTGGAGAGGGCTAACTCAGTGGCGGTTTTAGTCTTTTTTGGAATGAAAGTATGGCTACGACCAATAATGAAAATGCAAGCATAATCGATATTGCTTCGAATACTGTCATACGGCATCACCTTCATCCTAAATCGAAGGAACATGTACCGACCGCCCTGAGAAACCTTTTCTATCGCTTCATTCATTGTACTATATATTTTTCTGATTATTTAAAAATTAAGTTGCTTTTATATTTCTGACACAGCTTAATAAAGTATTCCCCATTTTTCCCTGGATAGGTTCTGTCCTTCAATTTCTTCACAGGAACTATTTCTTGTACGGAATTTGTTAAAAGGATTTCATCCGAACCTTCTAATTCATCTATTTTGTAGAAGCCTTCCTCGACTAACATTTCCGATTGTTGGGCTAATTTCATAACGAACTGACGAGTGATGCCGTTCAATATCCCTGTTTCTAATGCAGGTGTATATAACACTCCATTTTTCACCCAAAAGATATTCGAAGTGACCCCTTCAGCTAAAAATCCTTTTTCCGTAAGAAATATCCCTTCTTTACTTGGATCTGATCCTATTTCCCTTTTCGCCGCAACATTATTAAAAAAATGATGCGATTTTAAGCGGTACGTTGTTTCTGGAGTATTTCTTTTAAGATTTAAAACGACCGCTTCTTTTTCAACTACTCCACTAATAAGGGGGAGAGGCTCTTGGTACATGATAACAGTTGGGTCTACGTAGGAATCAGTTTGCAATCCAATTTCGCCTTCACCCGCTGAGACATTGAATCTTATGTATGAATCCTTCAAACCATTTAATTCCGAAAGCTTTTCAATAATTTGAAGAACTTCTTCATATTCAAATTGTCGTGAGATTAACATTTCCTCTAATCCAGCATTCAGTCTTTCCAAATGTTCCTTCAATAAAAACGGATGACCATCGTACGTTCTAAATGTTTCAAAAACCCCAAGTCCGTATATATAGCCGTGGTCGTATGGAGAGATCGTCGCCTTTTCTTTTTCTAAAAATTGCCCGTTAATATAGATGAACATTTATATTACTTCCATTCGATAGCAGTTAAGAAAATTGTGCAAGAGCTGTTTGCCTGCCTCAGTCATAATCGATTCCGGGTGGAATTGAACGCCTTCAATCGGTAATTCTTTATGACGCAAACCCATAATTTCTCCTTGATCTGTCCACGCTGATACTTCTAAACAATCCGGCAAGCTCTCTTTTTTTACAATTAAAGAATGATAGCGAGTAGCACGAAAAGGGTCATTAACGGTTGCAAAAATCGTTTTACCGTCATGATAGATGTCAGATGTTTTCCCATGGAGAAGTCGTTCTGCCTTCACAACTTCACCGCCAAACACTTGCCCAATTGCTTGATGACCGAGGCAGACACCAAGAATAGGGATATTCTCTGCAAAATGTGAAATTGCCTGGAGGGAAATTCCAGCTTCATTAGGCGTACACGGTCCTGGTGAAATGACTAAATAGTTCGGTTGAAGTTGTTCGATTTCTTCTATTGAGATTTCATCATTTCTTTTAACGACTATTTCTTCACCAAGCTCGCCTAAATATTGCACTAGATTGTACGTAAAAGAATCGTAATTATCGATCATCAATATCATAATCCCAATCTCCTCTCTTCCGCCGCTTCCTTCGCTTTCCAAAGTGCAGTCGCTTTTCTCAACGACTCTACGTATTCTGCTTTTGGATCGGAATCGATGACAATCCCTGCGCCTGCCTGAACATGGCACATGCCATCTTTTACTAACATCGTTCGGATAACAATGTTTAAATTAACATCATGATTAAAACCAATCCAGCCTAGAGAGCCCGTATAGACACCACGTTTTACCGGCTCTAGTTCTTCGATGATTTCAAGCGTACGGATTTTGGGTGCACCAGTAATTGTACCTCCCGGAAAAACTGCTTCGATTAAATCGTAGGAGCTTTTGTCAGAAGATAATTGACCAGTAACGAGCGACACGATGTGCATAACATGTGAATATTTTTCAACCGTCATCAATTCATCTACTTTTACCGACCCATATTCGCACACCCTTCCAAGGTCATTGCGTTCCAAATCGACAAGCATAATATGCTCAGCATTTTCTTTTTCATTTTGTATTAATTCATTAGCAAGGCGAGCATCATCTTCATCGTTGATACCCCGTGGCCTCGTGCCTGCGATTGGTCTTGTACTTACGATATCGCCTTCTTTTTTTATTAAAAGCTCAGGAGAACCAGAGACAATTTGAAATTTGGGAGTATGCAAATATCCCATGTATGGTGAAGGATTCAGTATACGCAATTCTTTATATACTTCAATTGGGGGAATGTTGAGTTCCTTTGATTGTCTAACCGTTAAGTTAGCTTGAAAAATATCTCCTTCTGAAATGTAATGCTGGATTTTTTCGACAGCACTAATAAATTCCTCTTCGGAAAGCGATACTTGAAGTTCTTGACCCCTAGCTTTGAGAGCCTCCGTATTTTTTATAGGAGTAGGAGTTTCGTTCCATTTTGCTAATGCCTGAGCCAATTTTTCCTTAGCATGATGACTATTCAGCACCATCACCCATAAACACTCTTCTTCATGATCAAAAACCGCCCACTCATCGAAAACTAAAAAGTAAATGAGTGGAAACTGCAAATCGTTCTTCGCTAGATTAGGCAGTTTTTCAATGCACCAAGCATAGTCATAACTAATATATCCAATCGCTCCCCCTTGAAAATCTGGGATTCCTGGAATTGGAGTAAATTCAAACTGTTTCATCCAGGATTCCAGTACATCTAATGGTTTCCCGGATAAAACGGTCCTCTCTCCTTTGCGATTAATGACAACTTCATTCTCATTTCCCTCTATGATTGCGAATGGTGATATACCAGCAATACTATATTTTCCAACACGTGCACTTTCAAGCAGCACATGATGATCGCGATTCACGGTTAAATGAACATATGTATCGAAAAACTTCTCTTTCGTATAAGGTATTTTTTCATATAATAATGCTTCCAAGGCTAAACCTCGCTTCCAATCTAGTTAATTAGCTTAAGTTTAATCGCAGTAGAAAATTCGGTCAATCTATTTTCTTCTATTAATTTTCAGCTTATAATGGAGGGAATGAAGGGTGGGATCATAGTTGGAGATATTAAAATGGTCGTATACGAGACATTATAATATTAAAGCTCGTTTTGATGAATTTCCCAACTCAGATGTGATATTCAGACAAATAAAAGATTACTATTTTATCTATACAGTAGCTTGGTCAAAGGACGACCCTGTTGTTGAGAGAAAACATTTGGAAGAAATGGAGTTTCTTTTAAATTGTGAACTTGGAACGATAGATTACTATAAAAAGAGATTCACATATAAGAAAGCATAAAGGGAAATCTCGCTATGGCGATTTCCCCTTTTATTTAATGTAAAAATTATTTTCTCGATTGTCTAACACCTTTATTGTTTAGCTCAACAAACTCCCCTTTAAAGATTCTTCGGGGTTGAATTGATATTTTTAATGTCTTTCCGTATTTCTTAAGTTCTCGTTCATCCCTAGGCGTTACGAATGAAACTATTGTCCCGGCAGCTCCCATCCTCCCTGTCCTTCCCGAGCGATGTACGTACTGGTCGATATCATTTGGAAAGTCGTAGTGAATGACATGAGTTAAACCATCGATATCGAGTCCTCTTGCAGCTACATCTGTCGCAAGCAATAAGTTAACTTCTCCATTTCGAATGGATCTGATTGCTTTTTCGCGTTGATTTTTTCCTAATTCACTATGCAGGATCGCTAAGGAAACTTTTTCGAATTCCAGCTTTTCAGCTAGAACCGTCATATTTCCGACATCCCTAACGAACACAAGTGCTTTTACACCTTTCATGGCAGCTATCTTTTGAAGGAGCTTTGCTCTCTCCCTCTGTTCACAGAGTAAGTAGAAATGGTTTACTTTGGCTGTTTGACTTTCTGTTCTTTCAACTTTAATAAATTCAGGTTTTCGCCCAATCATTGCGATCATTTGATCAGGGTCCTCCAATTGAGTTGCTGAAAATAATAATAGCTGCCTGTCATTCATTGTTGATTTTACAATGGTTCTCACCGAATCTAAATGTTCTTTATTTAACAGCTGATCCCCTTCATCAAGCACAACTGTTTTCACTTCATGCATTTTTAACTTTTTCATTTTTATTAATTCTAAAATTCTTCCAGGTGTTCCGACTACAAGCTGTGGTCTTTCTTTTAACTTATCGAGCTGGCGTTTAATATTGGCACCGCCTACAAGTGAAGTACTTTTTATATTTGTTCCTTCTGTCCATTTTTGTACTTCTTGATAAATCTGCATGACGAGTTCACGGGAAGGTGCTAAGATGACAGTTTGCAATCCGTTATGCTCCTCGTTTATTTTTTCTAAAATCGGCAATAAATAGGCAACAGTTTTTCCTGTTCCAGTTGGAGATTCTGCAATTAGGTCTTTTCCTTCTAATATGGTAGGGATTGCTTTTTCTTGTATTTGAGTTGGATTTTTAAAATTGGATTTTTCCCAGTATTTTTGCAGGGAAGGTTTTAAATTGGATAATATATTCATTTTGTTTCCTCGCTTTTACGTTATAAAAAATATCATACTACACTTTACACCTTGAATAAAAATAATTACCTGTTGCTTTCCAAATGGTAAACTAGAGATATACCATTTTTGAGAGGAAATATCATGAAAAACAAACGGTATGAGAACTTAGATAATGTTTCTACTGCAAAAACATTTAAAGATTTACGAAATTGGAGAAAAGAAAGAAAAGGCAAGAAAAAAGATTTATCCTATCAAGTTCCGATCGTAAATCCTGAAGTGAATTTCTTACAATCAAATCATTCCGAACCAACGATTACGTGGATTGGCCACTCGACTTTTCTCATCCAACTGAACGGAAAAAATATATTGACGGACCCGGTTTGGGCAATGCGACTCGGTATGGATAAACGTCTTACACCACCCGGTTTAGCTATAAAGGATTTACCGCCGATTGACTTGGTGCTTATCTCACACAGTCATTATGATCATCTACATTATTCTTCTATAAAAAAATTAAAAGGTAATCCTACATTTTTAGTTCCCGTTGGACTTGGAAAATGGTTTAAGAAAAAAAGATTCACAAATGTAGAGGAATTTAGTTGGTGGGACAATCAAAAAATTGGAGACGTGGATGTAACTTTTACCCCGGCACAACATTGGACAAAACGAACATTAACTGATACAAACCGCTCGCACTGGGGTGGTTGGATTTTTAGGGACGGAAAGCATTGTATTTATTTTGCAGGAGATAGTGGCTATTTCAAAGGATTTCAGGAAATCGGCAAGCGGCATTCCATTGATTATTGCCTAATGCCAATCGGAGCTTATGAACCTGAATGGTTTATGTCGAGCCAGCACGTAAATCCCGAGGAAGCTGTCCAAGCTTTTATAGACACTGGAGCTCGTTATATGATTCCGATGCACTACGGTGCCTATCGACTTGCTGATGACACCCCCAAGGAAGCTTTGGATCGAATGTACGCTGAGTGGGATCGACGTGATTTAGATAAAGAGCGTTTGAAAGTTATGAAAATTGGAGAGACGATAAGGATATAAACTTGAATACTTTAAAAGGTCGAACCGTTTTGGTACGACCTTTCTTATAATGAAATTTGATATTCTATTTTTACATTCGGTGTAACTTTTAGACTTACGAAAATTCTATTAGATGATTTGAATACTCTATTAGCTGATTTGCGATTCTATTAGACGATTTGAAGTTCTATTAGCCGATTTACTATTCTATTAGCCTATTTGGCAGGTCTATTAGCTAATTTTCAAAATATATTAGCTGGTTGGTCACTTCTATTAGAAGTTGTGACAGACCTACTCGCCATCGAATACATTCTATTCGGCGTCGGCCACGCTCTATTCGTCGTCAAACACATTCTATTCGCCGTCGTCCATATTCTATTCGCCATCAGACACTCTCTATTCGTCGTCGGTCAAACTCTATCCGCAATCATACGCATTCTTTTCGGCATCAGGCAGGTCTATTCGCATTATACGATTTTCTTATTCGCCATTCGCTCGGTACCCTCGCGAAATACATTCTAATATTGTGCTTTTCTATCCTATTTCCTGCTACCTTCCTTCAAAACAGGAGGCTTTCTATGTTTGGTTGCCTGTTCGAAAGCGTAGGCTATTTTTAGCAAAGTCTCCTCGCTATAAGCAGTGCTACAAAAAGATACGCCGAATGGTTCTCCATTAGGAATGTAGCCGGCAGGTACGATCACTGTTGGGTAACCAGCTTTAGCAGCGATTTCGGAGCCTCTGTCGCCTCCGAAGAAGATTGCGTCCAAGTTATATTTGTTTAAGGCAAAGTCGATTCCTTGATCTTGTGATAAGTATTGGTCTTTTTCCAATACATCCACATATTCTTTTTCTATTAAAGTGCCGCTTGTATTCTCGGATTCTATTAGCAATTTTTGTCCGTATTTTAGCATTGCCTTCGGATGTTTGTAATTAAATGCAATCAGATCAGCAAGTGAACGGATTTCATTCGCAGAAGATGTTGACCGTAAATAAGCATTTAAATCTGGCTTAAACTCATATACTAAAACTTCGTAACCCCATTTTTCTCCGGCAGATGGTATGACAATGTCTTCTACGATATCAGCCCCAAGCTCACGTAAGCAGTCAATTGCTTCTTCTATCAGTTTTATTTTGTGCATATTTAAACGATCGGAAAATGGTTTTCCGGCAATACCGATTCGATACCCTTTCAAGCTTGTTTCAGTTAATCCAGCAGCATAATCAATACCACTTTTAGGATTCGTTAATGTAGCGGGGTCTTTGTCATCAACACCCGTAATCGCTGTTAGTACGTGGGCCGCGTCTTTCACTGTCCTCGCCATTGGTCCTGGTGTATCTTGAGTATGGGCAATCGGAATGACTCCACTCCTGCTTACAAGTCCAACTGTTGGCTTAATCCCAACCAGTGAATTTTTCAAAGATGGGTTCAAAATCGATCCAGAAGTCTCGGTCCCAATTGCCGCTGCTGCAAAGTTGGCTGCAATCGAAGCACCCGACCCAGAACTAGATCCTCCAACATCAAATTCTCCATACGGATTTAATGTCTGACCTCCCCTTGAACTATAACCGCTCGGCATCCCAATTGTCATAAAATTAGCCCATTCAGTCATATTCGTTTTTCCTAGTAAAATCGCTCCTGCTTCACGTAGTTTAGCTGCCACGAAAGAATCCTTTGCAGCAAAGTGTCCATCTAGAGCCAACGAGCCAGCAGTCGTATGCATTTTATCCCCTGTATCAATATTATCCTTCAATAAAACTGGGATTCCGTGCAGTGCACTTCTAGGCCCTTTTTGAGCTCGTTCCAAATCCAATGCTGCCGCAATATGTAAAGCATCAGGATTTACCTCAAGTACTGAGCGAATCTCCCCATCAAAATGGGAAATGCGATACAAATACATATGTACAAGGTCAACAGACGTAATTTCTCCGGAAGCTAATTTTCCCTGCATATCATCAATCGTTGCTTCGATCAACCATTCGTCGTGTAATTTTTGCAATTTAGGATTTTGCATTTTTCAATTCTCCGTTTCTTCTATTTTTAATACAAAAAAGCCGCCAATAAATAAAATAAATGAGCTCACATAAAAAATAATATCCAATGTAAATAAATCAATGATAAAACCGCCAAGCATGACGGCGATCCCCGTAAAAATTGATGTCCAAAAATGATACCTTCCAATCGCGATGCCACGTTTTCCATGCTCAGTAAAATCCGCGAGCATTGCCTTTTCACTTGTCTTCTGTGCTGCTCCAATCATGCCTAGTACGATTTGCAGCGAATATACTTGCCATACATCCGTTACTAGAGGAAAAAATAACAATAATATCGCCATTCCCCAGCTTCCAATTATCAAAAATAGTCTTCGCCCTATTTTATCTGACCATTTTCCTACAATGATATGGACGAGTGACGAACTAATCGTAAACAAACCATAGGAAATGCCGTACTGTAGAAAACCTCCCCCGACTTCTTTAATAAAAATTAAATAAAACGGGAAAACGAGACTGCTCCCAAGAATAGCAATACTTTGCGATATGACGATCCATCTCATTTTCCATACTCCTCATAAAACTGATTCACGAATCTCTCATCTGGATCATATTCTCTTTTCTTTTGGAAAAATTCATCTGTCAGTGGATAAGCTTCCCTCATTTGTTCCTTCGTAGGATATTGGTAGTAAGGCAAATAATAGGATCCATTCATTTCAAGTGTTAAATCTATTATTTTTCTAACAACCTCCCCTGTCTTTTCGATTTCCTTCGCTGAAATTCCTTGATTAATATAAAAAACGAGTGCAAACATATCTTCTTTAGCGTATGAAAGGTAAGCTTCTTCGTTTTTCGGCACATGTCTTACAGTAATATTTAAAACATTTAATTCACTTTCGGTTAATACGTCTCTTAATCTATCAATATATTCCGGAAAGTCATCAACAGGGACAAAATATTCCTGAAGGATGTCGGTATCATTTTTTCCGTCATAATTTAAAAATTCTACCTCAGGACGCATGACGTTATTTCTAGATATAAACTCTTCCTTCCCCTCTTTAAATGCATGCTTTTGAACGAACCAAACGAAGTTTTTTCCCCAATTAGACTGGCGTGATAGCCCGAACGCAAATTTATTTCTGCGAATATATTTTTCATCAGCTAGTTCACTATAGTCTTCCAATTTTTCCTCATCGGTCCTGTAATAATTCGTCACGTACATTTCGGTTAAAAAACTTTTTGGGGCAACGGAAATTCTTGAATTATGCATTTCTACTTCGGGATTGCCTAAAACTTTATCTTTAAAATAGTCGGGGTAGTCATGATAGTCGATCCATTCATTCGTTGCCTTATATAATACATTGTCCGTCAGCTCAATATCTACATCTAAAATGATCCCAAATAAACCGTAGCCCCCGTTAACAAGCCGAAATAATTCTTCGTTTTCTTTCCTGCTGACATTCAATATGTCACCATTCGCATTCATTAATCGAAAAGAACAGATACTTTCTATTAGCGGTCCAAAGCGAATATCCCTTCCATGAACATTCACGCTCATGGAGCCTCCTATCGTAAAAATATTAGGCGCTTGCATCGTTTTAATAGAGAGCCCATAAGGGTTTATTGCTTCCTGAACATCTGCCCAAGTGGCACCACTTTGCACAGTAACGAGTTTTTCATCAGGGTCTACTTTAATAACCCTATTATATGTAGTCATATCAAGAACAATTGCATCCTTATAATATGTATGTCCGCCTTGGCTGTGCTGCTTTCCAGCAATTGAAATCTTTAAATCTTTTTCCTTCGCTTCCTGTAAAAGCGTCTGCATTTGTTCAATTTCCTGTCCTTTTACCACTTCTTTCACTTTAATAGGAACTAAGCGGCCAACATCCCTCATTAAGGAATCATCTTTCTGTTTATGCTGAAAGGAAAAAAGAAAAAACAAAGTATAGCATACGATAAAAAACATAATAAAAATAATGATATTTCTACGAGTGAGCACTTCCTCCACCTTCCTATCTATATATATTTTACCAGTTTTATGTATAATTGAATTAATATTTATTTAAGGACTTTAACAATCGAAACATGTCAACTCTTCTTTAGTTACGTTGGAATCATAATCCCTAGAAGCTTTGATGTCGATGATTTGTTATTAAATACAACGTGAGGAGTCATCGGATTTATTTTAGGGGAGTTAGCTAAAAACTTTTATTTTAAATTGAAAAGGAAAACATTAATACAAAGTTAAGAAGAACCCTTTACGGATTCGGGTTCTTCTTATACTTCAACAGCTATAATCGATTGTCTTGTCACAATAAGACCTCCTTCGAGTTGTGATTTAAATCAAGTAAGGTTAATATTTCTGCTTTTTTCTCTGCTAATGCAACGTCTCCTCGTGAACGTGGTTTCTCTTGATTTATTTTTATCTCTGCATATAGCTCTCCTGGCTGCCCTCGCAAAATAAAAATTCTATTAGCTAAATACAAAGCTTCGTCTATATCATGAGTAACGAGGATTGTCGTTGTTTGTCTCTTTTGCCAAATGGATAGCAACAAATCTTGAAGCTGCATTTTTGTAAAAGCATCAAGAGCACTAAATGGTTCGTCTAATAGCAATACATCTGGCTCGGTTATAAGGGACCTAGCGATGGCCGTTCTCTGTGCCATTCCTCCAGATAAGTCTTTTGGATGATGATCTGCGAATTCTGCTAGACCGACCAATTTTAAAAGTTCCTCGGCCAATTCATTTTTCTGTCCTTTTTGAACGCCGAAGCAAATGTTTTCGTAAACAGTAAGCCATGGCATCAAACGAGGTTCTTGGAACATCATGCCTACCGTTCGTTTGGAAAAGGAGAACTGCCCTTCATATTCCTTATCTAGACCAGAAAGCACACGTAATAGCGTACTTTTCCCACAGCCACTTGTACCAAGTATCCCGATCACTTCACCCTCTTCAATGGAAAAAGTGACATTTCGAAAACCAGCTTTTCCGTCATTAAATGTTCTTGTAATATTTTGTACCGCCAGCATTTCGAAGTCCTCCTTTAGCGCTGATTAGAAAAGCTATCCTGCCAGCTAAGCGATTTTTTCTCGATATTTTTTAACAATGAATCAGTCAGCTTCCCTATAACTGCAAATAATAAAATACTCGCTATGACTAAATGCGGAGAGTATGTGTTTTGACCGACAACTAATAAATAACCTAATCCTTTGCTTGCTCCCATAATTTCAGCTGCTACAACGAACATCCAGCCGAGCCCCAGCCCACTTCGCAGTCCTACTAGAAAGGAAGGCAGTGATGCAGGTAAAATTATTTTTCTTAATGTTTGCATAGACGTGAATCCATATATTTTTCCAACTTCTATAAGCTTGCGATCGACCCCTTGAATTCCCGAAACTATGTTTAAATAAACAGGAAAAAATACACCGACAGCAATGAGAGTAACTTTTGATGACTCCCCAATCCCCATCCAAAGGATAAACAAGGGAACCCAAGCTAATGAAGGAATCGATCTAAACGCTTGAATCAACGGATCTAGTAATTTCTCGATGACAGAAAAATATCCAACAGTTGATCCGAGAATGAGTGCAGCTATTGTCCCTAGGAAAAATCCTAACGCTACTCGAAACAGTGTTGTTCCAATGTGTTCCCAAAGGGCGCCAGATGCTCCCATTTCAATAATTTCTTTTATGATCTTAGAGGGAGTAGGGAGAAGATGGGCTTCAATGAACCCAAATCTCCCAGCTATTTCCCAAGATACAAATAGAATAAGAGGAATAACCCCTCCGAGTATCCAATTCAAATTAAATTTATTCTTTTTTTGAATGTCACGTGTTTTTGACTTTTTTATAATAACTTCAATCGCTTCACTTCTTCCACTCATAGAAAGCACCACCTTGTTGACTTATTTAAAATAACTTGGATTAATTAATTCTTTTACGATTTTTTCGATATCTGCATCTCCCTCAACTAACCCTTCATTTTTTAACACGTCGCCTGCAGCAGTAATGGCAGCTATCTGCTCATCACCAGGTTTAGAAGTGGAAAAGTCATTTCGTCCAATTTGAATTTTGGCAACATCCAAATCAATTTGAGCTTCCTTTGCTAAAATTTCAGCCGTTTCATCAGGATTATCAATCGCCCATTGGCGAGCTTTTTCATATGCTTCAATGACCTTAGTCACGTATGCTGGGTATTTTTCGGCAAAATCAGTTCGAACGTTTAACGTTCCATACGTATTAAAATCTGGGTTGCGGTAAAAAAGATTCGCCCTAGCTTCCTTTTCAACTCTTGCCATATGCGGATCTAGTCCTGCCCATGCATCTACTTCCCCAGAAAGGAGAGCTGCTGCTCCATCTGCATGTTGAAGGTTAATGATTTCTACATCTTTTGCAGTTAATCCCTTATCTTCTAATGCGCGTAAAAGGAAAATATATGGATCAGTTCCAAGTGTTGCAGCTACTTTTTTCCCTTTCAACTCTTCAACACTATTAACTGAAGAGTCTTTAGAAACGAGCGCAGTCCATTCAGGCTTAGAAAAAATATAGACCGTTTGTATAGGCGAACCTTTCGCTTTTGCAAGAAGGGCGGCCGCACCAGCAGATGAACCAAAGTCAACACTTTTTGAATTTAAAAACTCCAGTGCTTTGTTGCTTCCTTGACTTAAGACAAATTCTACTTCTATCCCTTCTTTTTTAAATAATTCCTCTGCAAATCCTTTTTCCTTTAAAATAAGGCTCGTCGGCGAATAGTAAGCGTAATCCAGGATGATTTTCTTCGGTTTACCATTTGCCCCACTCGCATGACTTGAGCAACCTGTTATGGTGACCAAGGCCAAAAGTAAAAATAAAAATTTAGTAAACGATGATTTCATTTTATATCCTCCATTTTTGATTAATATGATAGATTTACTTGGTTTAATAAAAATAAATAGGTCATCTCTTTAACCCTTTAAACATCAAAAAGCCCCCTTCCTAAGAAGAGGGCCATTATTTATCCGGTTCCTCCTCTTATCTTTCAGATCCATGATCTGTAGGATTTAGCACCTTTGCCAAACATAATGTTTGCAGGTTGCCGGGCTTCATAGGGCCTATTCCCTCCGCCGCTCTTGATAAGAGATCGTAATTTAATTGTTTAAAGCATTAATACATTTCATTTGTAAAGAGAGTATAAAACACTTTATCACATGTGTCAAACCATTTTTTTCTAATTTATTGATGATTTAACCGCTGATAAAAGCTGAGCTAAAATTTCTTTTCGATTTTCTATTCCAATGGATATGCGAATAACTCGTTCATTTATTCCTAGTTTTTCTTGTGCCTCGGGAGGCAAATTTCGATGGGACGTTCCAAATGGATAAGACACCGTTGTCTCCACCCCACCTAAAGAAGGAACAATTTTTATCCATCCAAGTGATGCAAAAAAAGTATGGATGTCACATTGAGATGAAAGTTCGATTGTGACGACTGCTCCATTTCCTTTTTCGGATACTGACTTAGGGAAGTACACTTTTTGAACATTGACAATTCCCTTAAGCTCGTCCGCAATAAACTGTGCATTTTTATTTTGTTTTTCCATTCGCAATGCAAGAGTTTTGATCCCCCGACATGTAAGCCAAGCTTCAAATGGACTTAAATTTGCACCTAGACTGATGACTTTTTGGCGGACAGATTGAATCAATTCCTCGCTTCCGACTATGACACCTGCGGACACATCACTATGTCCACCAAGATATTTCGTAGCACTATGAACGACAAGATCGACTCCTTCTTTATAAGGCTGCAAAACATATGGAGTTGCAAAAGTATTGTCTACCATTGTGGCAATTTTATATTCTTTAGCTATGTTAACGAGCATCTTTATATTTTCCGCACGTAAAAATGGGTTTGTAATAGTTTCTGTATATAATAGTTTCGTATTTTCACGAATTGCCTCTCTAACCTTTTGTTCGTTTGCGAATGAGACGAGGGTAACATCTATTCCAAAGTTTTTAAGTTCCGCATCAAGTAAATGATATGTACCACCATATAAATCATCACATGCGACAATATGATCACCATTTTTTGCAACAGAGACTATTCCGGCTAAAATTGCGGACATCCCAGAAGAGGCGGCAACTCCTGATTCCGCACTTTCTAAAGCAGCCACTGCGGCACCTAATTCATCAGTATTAGGGTTGCCATAGCGTGTATATAAGTACGGTGTTTCACCTTCAAAGTAACTTTCTAATTCATCCAGATTTTTAAATGAAAATGAGGACGTTTGGTAAATAGGTGTTGCTTTACTCGTAAAATGTTTCTTATTTTTTAGTGATTGGTGGACAGCCAATGTATCAAAAGAAACGTCTCTCATCTGTGATTCACTCCTAAGTTGATTAATAATTGAGATTATACTTTTAATTCTTTACAGTGTCAAAGGGTGAAAAATCCATTTATGGGCAATATAAAAAACAACTGTTCATAAAGTGAGGGTGATTTTAATGAAGGCCGTAACGTATCAGGGCGCAAAGAAAATTGAAGTAAAGAATATGCCAGAACCGAAGCTTGAAAAGAAAGATGATATTATCGTTCGTATTACCTCTACTGCCATTTGCGGTTCCGATCTTCATCTTTATCTTGGAAATATGAAAATGCGTGACGATTATATTATTGGACACGAACCAATGGGGATTGTAGAGGAAGTGGGACCTGAAGTCACGAAGGTGAAAAAAGGCGATCGTGTTGTCATTCCGTTTACTGTAGCCTGCGGGAAATGCTTTTATTGTCAAAATCATATGGAAAGCCAATGTGATAATGCTAATCCTCATTTAGATACTGGAGGATATTTCGGTTATACGGAAATGTTTGGTAATCATCCTGGCGGTCAAGCTGAGTACTTAAAAGTTCCGTTCGGAAACTTCCTCCCATTCGTCATTCCTGAATCGACGGAACTGGAAGATGAATCACTTCTATTCCTTTCAGACGTTTTACCAACCGCTTATTGGAGTGTTGAAAATGCCGGTGTTAAAAAAGGGGATACTGTCATTGTACTAGGCGCCGGTCCTGTTGGGCTTATGACGCAAAAATTTGCTTGGATGAAAGGTGCGAAAAGAGTTATAGCCGTTGATCACGTTGATTACCGCTTGAGACATGCAAAGAAAATAAACAAAGTGGAGATATACGATTTTACACAACATGAAGACGCAGGCCTATACTTGAGAGAAATTACTAATGGCGGTGCGGACGTAGTCATCGACTGTGTTGGCATGGATGGCAAAAAAACTCCAATGGAAACGGTTGGGCAAAAATTAAAACTACAAGGCGGAACACTTAGTGCAATTGAAATTGCGATGAAGGCTGTTCGAAAATATGGAACGATTCAGTTAACGGGAGTTTACGGATCAAATTATAATCTATTTCCTTTAGGCGAATTCTTTTCACGAAATATTACTCTAAAAATGGGACAGGCTCCTGTTGTCCACTATATGCCTGAGCTATTTAAAAAAATCACCAATAGAGAATTCGATCCAACTGAAATTATTACTCATAAAATTCCTTTGGATCAAGCTGCTCATGCATATCAAATCTTCAACGATCATGAAGATGAATGTATAAAGGTTGTGTTAAAACCATAGTAATGAGTTTTTCCTAAACCAAAAGAGGCAGCTTTAACTGCCTCTTACCAATTTTTAATATCTGGCCTTTCTTTTTTGGCGTTACCTTTTTTTGAAGAACGCTTTCGAAGCTCGGCTTCCACATCCTCTAGTGCAACGCCTTGATTTGCAAGAAGAACAAGGCAATGATACAGTAAGTCGCTCGTTTCATATACTAGCTCTTCCTTGTCATCATTTTTTGCCGCTATAATAACTTCTCCTGCTTCTTCGATAAGCTTTTTTGCAATTTTATCTACACCTTTTTCAAACAAATAGTTCGTATATGATCCTTCAACAGGCGTACTTTTTCGATCTTGGATTTCATCCATTAAATCAGCATAAATCGTTTGGGATTCACTTTGAACACCACTATCCACTTCGCCTTCTAGCTCAACCGAATGGAAAAAGCATGTTTTTTCACCAGTATGGCACGCAGGTCCTAACGGATCCACTTTAATTAGAATGGTATCACCATCGCAATCATACTGGATGGATTTTACCATTTGCTTGTTTCCTGAAGTAGCTCCCTTATTCCAATATTCATTTCTGGAACGTGAATAAAACCAGGTTTCTTTCGTTTCTACCGTTTTATTAAAGGCTGTTTCATCCATATAGGCGAGCATAAGCACTTCTTGAGTCTGATCATCTACAATAATCGCAGGAAGCAGGCCTTTGGAAAAATCAAGCTTCACTTACGTCAACTCCTCGTTCCTTGCAAAGTGCTTTTACTTCACCAATGGTTACAATCCCTTCGTGAAAAATGGAAGCCGCCAAAGCTGCATCTACGTTTGTTTTTTCAAACACTTCAACAATATGCTCTGCATTCCCGCAACCACCAGATGCAATAACCGGAATATTAACGGCATCAACAATCGCTTTCGTAAGTTCTAAATCATAACCATCCTTCACACCGTCACGGTCAACACTTGTAGGTAAAATAGAGCCAGCTCCCATTTCCTCAAGCTTTTTGCTCCAATCCACGGCGTCAATGCCAGTATCCTTTAATCCTCCGTGAGTCATAACATGCCATGTGCCATCCTGAAAAAGTTTTGCATCCACTGCTGCTACGATGCGTTCAGAGCCAAATTTCTTAGCCGCTTCTGCAATCAATTCAGGTCGTGCAACTGCTGCCGTATTAATTCCTACCTTGTCAGCACCAGCATTTAAAATTCGTTCTATATCATCGAGCGTACGGATTCCTCCGCCAACTGTAAACGGAACCGTCACTTTTTCAGCGACACGTTTTACAACATCTACCATCGTATCGCGACCTTCTGTTGTTGCGGAGATATCTAAAAACACCAATTCATCCGCACCGTTTGCAGAATAGGATTTCGCCATTTCAACAGGGTTTCCCATTTCGCGCATACCTTCAAAATTGATTCCTTTTACGACTTTCCCGTCTTTTACATCTAAGCATGGAATAATTTTCTTTGTTGTCATAAAGCGCCACCCCTTAATTTGATTGTACCTTCGTACATCGCTTTTCCTACGATTGCTTCATTGATTCCAATTGCTGCTATAGCATCTAAATCTTCTTGATTTCTTATTCCACCTGAAGCTATAATGTCGCATTGTACCGCATTATTGATTTTCTTTAGCTGTTCAAGATTTGGACCTTGCATTGTTCCATCTTTAGAAATATCAGTGAATACAATGCGCTTTACACCGAGTTCTTCCATTTTTTTAGCAAACTCGATATAATCGACATCCGTTTCTGTTTCCCAACCACTAACAGCTACTTTTTCATTTTTAGCATCAATGCCAATGACAACATAATCTTTATAGTTTGCTAGAGCTTCTTTTAAAAACTGCTCATCATTTATAGCAGCTGTTCCTAAAATCACTCTCGCTACACCAGCTTCAATATAAGCTTTTACTGTTTCAATCGAACGAATTCCTCCACCAATTTGGATGGGAACTGTACTAATTGAGCAAAGCTTTGAGATCAATTCAATTTGCTCTGGCTTTCCCGAACGGGCTCCGTCTAAATCGACGATATGAATGATTTCCGCTCCATCTTCAATAAACGTTTTCAGCTGGGACTCAGGGTCACTTCCCACCTGAGTTGTCTTATTAAAATCTCCTTGATAAAGCCTCACACATTTTCCATTTATTAAATCCATCGCAGGTAAAATTTTCAATTTGCAGCCCCCTGAAACAAAGATTCTATTTTAAAAACATTAGTATGCAGGTGATTGCCCTCGGATATCACTGCCTTACTCTCGGATATGTTGCATTTCTACCGGATAGCAATCACACTGACAGATTAATTGGAGAATGATTCATTCCTATTAGCGTTTAACACCTTTGCATCACCTAGTCTAAACGGTTATTCGATCAAACCCTTTGTCGAATTAACTCCTTTAATACTAGGATCAATACGAATTGCTTCTGCCAATGCACGACCGACCGCTTTAAAAATTGCCTCAATCTTATGGTGTGTGTTTTCACCATACAATACGCGAACATGCAGCGTGATTCCGGCATTAAAGGCAAATGCTCTGAAAAATTCTTTCACTAATTCAGTGTCAAAATTGCCGAGTGATGGTGTTTGGAATTCTCCTTCAAAATGGAGAAACGGTCGTCCACTAATATCAATGGCAGCAAAACCAAGCGTTTCATCCATTGGAACGTAGGAAGACCCGTAGCGTACAATGCCGTTTTTATCTCCTAATGCCTCGCGAATTGCTTTTCCAAGTACGATTCCAGCATCCTCAACTGTGTGGTGACTGTCGATATGTAAGTCGCCATCTACTTTAAGTGTTAAACCAATTCGTCCGTGTCTCGCGAATGCTTCCATCATATGATCGAAAAACCCGACACCTGTTTGAATGTCTACAACGGATGGATCATCCAATCGACATTCCAATTCAATTTTTGTTTCCAACGTTTCCCTTTTATTAGAAGCACTTCGCATACATCTCACTCCATTCGTTTAACGCAGCACGGAGCTTCGCATGTTCCTCTTTCGTACCTGCTGAGATCCTGACTGCCTTCAGTTTGTCATCATCAAAAAAGCGAATTTTTATTTTTCTTTCATAAAGGAAGTCGGCAAGTGCTTTTGCTTCATTCATTTTGATGAGGAAGAAATTCGTATGACTTGGAAAAATGTTCGCACCTACAATCTTGCGGACAAATTCAGTTAAAATTTCCTCAAGTTCTGCTATTTGACCAAGCTGCACTAATAAAAATTGATCCAATACATTCGGATTTTCCAGTAACTGTGTACCGATTTGAGCTGAAATGGTATTTACGTTGTAAGGAGGTTTAATGCAACTGATTCCCTCAATAATTTGATCATTCGCGATTAAAAACCCAAGCCTTAGTGCCGCCATTCCCATAGCTTTTGAGGCGGTTCTTAAAATAATCAGATTTTCATAATCCAATACTTTTTTGGCAAATGGAGACTCGCCAGCAAAGTCAATGTACGCCTCATCGAGTATTAGAAAACCATCCGCTTGACGAAGTGCTGAAATCAGCTGCTCAATTTCTGCTGCCGGATAAAATTGACCAGTCGGATTATTTGGGTTTGATAGGAACAGCAACTTAGGTTTTCTAGTTGCAATTTCATTCAAAATCTTTTCTAAAGGCAACGAGAAATCCTCATTTAAGAAAATTCGATTTACCTTTGCTCCCATAATGACAGCATTTTTCTCATACATCGAAAAATCTGGTTCCAAGACGAACACGACATCGCCAGGATCAAGATAATATTGAGAGATAATTGAAATTAATTCATCCGATCCATTCCCAGCAATAATATTATCTACGGGGAAACCACTAAATTTCCCATAAGCCTTTACAAGTGCTTCAGAACTTTCAGCTGGATAACGATTAATCAATGTTTCCTGTAATTTTCCAAGGTCTATCGATGACAATAAACTCATAAATGCTTCATTATTATCGAGTCTGATCATATCAATTTCAGGTTTTACTTTATAAGGGGCTAACCCTTGTAGTGCTTTTCTCATCCTTCCAGCCTCACTTTCACGGCACGAGCATGCCCATCTAATTTTTCTTCGGTGGCAATTTTTTCAATATATGGTGCCGCATTGCGCAGAGCATCCTCGGAATAATAGACAAATGTTGTTTTTTTCACGAAGTCATCCACTGATAACCCAGAAGAGAATCTTGCCGTCCCTGAAGTAGGTAAAATATGATTTGGTCCAGCAAAATAATCGCCGACAGGCTCTGGGGTAAAGCTGCCGATAAATACGGATCCGGCATTTTTTACCTTACTTAAATATTGCAGAGCATTTTCAACTTGAATTTCTAAATGTTCAGGTGCCAATTCATTAACTAATTGAAATGCCTCATCAATAGAGCCAACAACAACTGCTGCTCCCTCATTCATAAGTGAAACCTCCGCAATTTCTCTTCTTGGCAACTCTGCGCATTGTTTTTTTACTTCAGACAATGTTTCTTCTACTATTCTTTCAGATGTTGAAAAAAGAAAAGCCCTTGCCTTTTCATCATGCTCAGCTTGTGCAATCAAATCTGCCGCAACAAACTTAGGATTTGCTGTTTCATCCGCAATGATGGCAACTTCAGATGGTCCCGCAATCATTTCGATCCCAACATCACCAAAAACGAGCGACTTTGCTGCAGCCACATACGCATTTCCCGGGCCGACAATTTTATCAACAGGCTCAATCTCTTCCGTTCCGTAAGCTAAAGCGGCAATCGCCTGACTGCCCCCAATTTTATAAATCTTATGGACCCCTGCAATATCAGCAGCAACTGATAAAATCGGCGTAATTGCTCCGCCACCACGAGCAGGAGTGGCCATAACAATCTCGCGGACACCCGCCAACACAGCCGGAATAGCATTCATTAATACACTCGAAGGATAAACCGCTGTTCCACCCGGTACATATACGCCAACACGATCGATTGGGCGAAAAAGCTGTCCAGAAATAATGTCATCCGTCATCTCCATCATCCGTGATTGCTGCAATTGCTTCGAATGAAATGTACGTATATTATTGGCTGCTTTTTTTAATGCTTCAATCAATTCATCTGGAACTTGCTTCCACGCTTCTTTTCTTTCTTCTTCCGATACTTCCCACTTTTCGGGAATTCCACCATCAAATTTTAATGTGTATTCCTTTAGAGCAGATTCACCGTAATTCCTGATGTTTTCAAGCACTTCCTTGACAGTATTTAAAACATTATCTTCAAAAGCTTGTTTTTTTGTTTTCCTCGAAATAAAAGCTGCCATAAACTGTTCACGTGTATAAACAGGAATCATATAATGCCCTCCTCTACTCGGAACGAATCGATTAATGGAGTTAAAATAGCTCTTTTAAGTTTCAATGAGTTTCGATTTGCAATTAGTCGGGCTGAAATAGTTAACATTTCTTCCTTCACAACGAGCCCGTTCTCTTTTAACGTATTACCCGTCTCCACAATATCGACAATATCGTCGGCAAGTCCGAGGAGTGGCGCTAATTCTACAGAGCCTTCAAGCTTCACAATGTCGACCGATTTTCCTTGGTCACGGAAATATTTCGTCGTGATATTTGGATATTTCGTTGCAATTCGTTGTTTTCTTAGAGGTGTCAAATTAGATGGTTCCCCTGCAATTGCAAATCTGCATTTACCGAACGGAAAGGGTAACAGATCAAATACATCTGGTTGGACTTCCAATAATATATCCTCACCTACGACCCCAAGATCCGCAATCCCATACTCTACATAAGTCGTCACGTCTATTCCTTTTGCGAAGATAGCAAAAAAATCATCTGTTTCAACTTGTAGTTTTCTGCCTTTATCAAGCAAAGGGTTCACATCATAGTTTCTCTCCTGCAAAAATTGGATAAATTGCTTCTCCAATCTCCCCTTTGTCAGCGCAATAACAGGTTTCATCGTTCAATCACCTCAAACTTCCCGTTTACTTTCTTAATTTCGTATACTTGATGATAATCTTTAGCATCGTTGGATTCTGATTGGACATCCACTATACTATTCTCAAAAGATTTCCTAACCTTTTCCGCAAACGCCAAGGATTCCTCATTCGCAATGATACAGATTTTTTCCATTGAATCTGATTCTTTTACTTGTGCTGCTAACACTTCAACGTCTAAGGCAACACCGACAGCTGAAATACTTTCCCCGAATTGCTCATACAAACGATCATATCGGCCTCCTGAAAAGCAAGCAGCTCCGGAATTTTGTAAAAATCCTCGGAACATCAAACCTGAATAGTAAGGAAGATTTTTCACTCTTCCAAGATCAACAAGAATTTCTCCACTACCAGATTGTTTTAAGATTTCCGCAAGCTTTTTTATATGCTGTAATGTACCGAGTATATTTTCTCGTTCTTTCCATCTTTCTTCATATTCAGCTATGATCTCAATAGGACCAAACGCATCAACGAGTGATGCAAGCTCTGCAGCTGTCTCTTTATTACTGTGTGACATTGCAATTTGATACACTTCATCTTTTTTCTTATCATGCATTGCCTGTCGTAATCGCTCTGCATCAGCCCTCGATAATTGCAACTCGGCAACAAGACTTTCATAAATTTCAGTATGTCCTAGTTCAATAACGCATGTGCCAACGCCAATCTCTTTCAGGAAAGACTGCGCCATCAATAGGCATTCGCTTTCTCCCATTAACTCTGGGTGATGAATAATCTCCACACCAATTTGGTGGTATTCAACTCCCGGCATATTCCGTTTAAAAATCGACCCTTGATACGCCCATTTCTGTGGTTTCTTTTCTTGGGTTGAAAGTGATCGCGCAATAGCTGTAGTCCAGTCGGGGCGCAGTACTTCAATTTCCCCCTCACCGTTAAACCACTTCATCATATCTTGTAATTTCATATCAATAAATTCATTTGTAAAAGTCGATGCATATTCAATAACCGGTGTTGAAATGGGCTTATATCCTCTCTGAGTCGTCACTTTTCTGAACTTCTCCATTACGTGAAAACGATTATTGAGGGAAATCCCCATTTCATCTTTACTTCCAGCTGGTAAAAACAATTTCGATCACTTCCTAATTCTTTAGTTCGTTATCACTCTACCAAACTAAAGGATTTTTAATTTCTACAAATATATCATAAATTAAATGCAGGCACAAGTATAATTTTATTCATGAAAAAAAGGAGCTTGAATGCTCCTTCCAACCTCATACTTCATATAAATGACACGCAGTAAAATGCCCCGGTTTAACTTCCTGCCACTTCGGCTCTACCTTCGAACAAATTTCCATCGCTACAGGGCAGCGCGTGCGGAATACACATCCACTTGGAGGGGAAATAGGGCTTGGAACATCCCCTTTTAAGACGATGCGTTCCCGATTTATTTCCGGGTCTGGGATTGGAACTGCTGAAAGCAATGCTTGTGTATAAGGATGCAAAGGATCATCATACAGGCTGCCGCTGTCCGTCAGTTCGACCATTTTTCCAAGATACATGACAAGAATACGATCGGAAATATACTTAACCATCGATAAATCATGGGCGATAAACAAGTAAGTCAGTCCCATTTTTTCTTGTAATTCCTTCAGTAAATTCACGACTTGAGCTTGAATCGAAACATCCAGGGCTGAAATTGGCTCATCGCAAACAATAAATTTCGGGTCTAATGCAAGAGCGCGGGCGATGCCTATACGTTGACGCTGGCCTCCACTGAATTCATGTGGAAAACGACTCATATGATCAGGATTTAATCCAACTAATTTCAATAATTCCTTAATGCGCTCTTTTTTCTTTTTACCACTTAATGTACGATGAATGGCAAACGGTTCACCAATAATTTCTTCCACCGTCATTCTTGGATTTAGGGATGCATAAGGATCTTGAAAAATCATTTGAATTTCCCTGCGTATTTTTGCCATTTCTCTTTGCTTATACGAATAAATATTTCTTCCATTATATAAAACTTCGCCATCAGTAGGTTCATATAAACGAATAATCGTCCTTCCAGCTGTTGACTTTCCGCAACCACTTTCACCAACTAAGCCGACCGTTTCCCCGGGAAATATATCCAACGTTAAACCGTCCACTGCTTTTAATTGATGATGATCGATAGAAAAATATTTTCTTAAATCTTTCACCTGTATTAAAGGGGTCTTGGATTCGTTAACACCTACTTTATTAGTTTCTGTTAATTGTGTTGGCATTTGCCTCCCCCTTTCCAGCCACTTTCTTCGCCATTGGATGATGCAACCAGCAAGCCGCAAATTGGCCAGGGTTTACTTCTTCAAGCTCAGGGTTATGATGTTTACAAACTTCCATCGCGTATTCACATCTCGCAAAAAATGGACATCCTTTTGGAGGATCCACTAAATCTGGAGGAGTTCCAATTATGGGTGAAAGCGGCTGTTTCTTATCCATATTTAGCTTCGGTATCGATTTTAATAATCCTTCTGTATACGGATGCTGTGGTTTTTTATAAAGGTCACGGACCGTAGCTGTTTCTACCACTTGTCCAGCATACATCACGACTACCCGCTCACACATTTCTGCCACTACTCCAAGATCGTGAGTGATCAATATGATGGATGTTCCTGTTTTTTGCTGTATATCCTTCATAAGCTCCAATATTTGTGCTTGAATCGTCACGTCCAAAGCCGTTGTAGGCTCATCTGCAATCAATAAATTTGGGTTGCATGCCAAGGCCATTGCAATCATTGCGCGCTGCCTCATCCCTCCAGAATATTCATGAGGGTATTGATGAATCCTTTTTAAAGGCTGAGGAATCCCTACAAGTTCCAACATATTTAAAGCTTTAGCAAAAGCGTCTTTTCTACTAATCTTATTATGTCGTAAAATAGCTTCAATAATTTGGTTTCCAACTTTACTCGTTGGATTAAGGGACGTCATCGGATCTTGAAATATCATACTAATTTGCTTCCCACGTATTCTTTGCATCTCTTTTTCAGAGCATTTCAATAAATTTCTTCCGTTAAATTGAATGGACCCTTGTTTATATCGAACAGAAGAGGCAGGTAAAAGCTTCATAATGGATTTAGCCGTCACACTTTTTCCGCAGCCAGATTCCCCTACAATGCCGATTGTTTCTCCTGCTTTAACGTCAAAGTTCACGCCACGAACAGCCTTTACTTCTCCAGCATACGTGTTAAATGATACATGTAAATCTTTCACTTCTAATATTTTTTCCATATCCCTTTAACCCCTCTCTAATTCCGCAATCTCGGATCTAGGGCATCTCGCAGTCCGTCCCCGAATACATTAAATGCCAGCATCGTGAGTGAGATTAAAATGGCCGGAATATAAAGTTGATACAAATTACCGATATGAATACTGCCAAGAGCATCGTTCACCAGCGTTCCCCAGCTAGCTTGAGGAGGCTGAACACCTAAACCGAGATAACTTAATGTCGCTTCTGCAAAAATAGCCGTAGGGACAGTTAGGGTAAGGTTTACAAGTATCGGACCGAGTGTATTTGGGATCATATGCTTTCTTAAAATCCAGCCCATATTGGCTCCCATTGCATTTGCCGCATGAACAAACTCTAATTCTTTTAATTGTAAAACTTGTCCCCGCACTAAGCGTGCCATTGGAATCCATCCCGTAATCGTCATCGCGATAATAATTGGCCATATCCCTCTTTTCATCGCAATCATAACTAAAATAACCATTAATAAATAAGGAATCGCGTATAAAACTTCTGCAATCCTCATCATGATATTATCAGTGCGCCCACCTTTTATGGCAGATATTCCTCCATATAAGACTCCAACAAGAAAATCAATCAATGCAGCCATAAAGCCTATAAATAAGGAAATCCTTGCACCATACCAAGCTCTCGTAAATAAATCACGGCCTGATGTATCCGTACCAAACCAATGCTCAGCATTCGGCTTGAGATTTTTTTTCGTAAAATCTTGTTCATAGTAGGAATATCCACTTAAATATGGCCCGATGATTGCCATAATTAGTAATAAAATAATAATAACAAGTCCAAACATCGCTAATTTATTCTGTTTCAATCTTCGCCAAGCATCAGCCCAATAAGACATAGATGGACGAGCTATTTTTTCGGCTTCTTTAAAATTATCTGAAACAGGTTGAAACATGTCTTCTGTAAGATTCATTTGTTTTTCCATTAGATGTTCTCCTTTGCGACCTTAATTCTAGGATCGATCCACGTATAAGCTACATCCACGACGAAGATCAACAAAATTAAAATGGCACTGTAAAAAACAGTAGACCCTAAAATAACAGAATAGTCACGATTGAAAATACTTTTAACAAACATTTCTCCCATTCCTGGAATTCCAAAAATATGTTCAATAATGAAGCTGCCTGTAACAAGGTTCGCGGTCGTAATCCCTAAGACAGTCACAACCGGAAGAATGGCATTTCTGATGGCATGTTTTATAATAATCATGCTTCTTGCGAGACCTTTCGCTTTAGCGGTTAAAATATAATCCTGATTCATAACCTCCAGCATGCTTGACCTCATAAGTCTTGCCAAATATGCTGTAGGCATCATCGCTAAGGAGATGGATGGTAAAACAGTATGGGACCATGATTTCCATGTTGCAACTGGAAGAATCTTCAAGTAAACAGCAAAATATTGAATAAGGAAGGTTGCCAGAATAAAGCTAGGAACTGATATTCCAATAATGGCAATAACCATCGATAAATAATCTGGCCAGCGATTATGGTTGAGTGCTGCAATAACACCTAATATCAGACCAAACGTTATAGCGATAACAAGCGCCTGCAGCCCGAGATGAAGAGAGACTGGGAATCCTTTCTTAATATAATCATTGACTGTTAAAGTCTTAGATTTCATGGAAGGACCAAAGTCTAATTGGAGCAGTGATTTTAAATATAATCCATATTGGACAATTTCTGGTTTGTCCAAATTATAATGTTTCTGCAAATTATTAAAAATTGCAGGAGGCATCGTGCCCTCTTTGTAAAAAGGGTTACCTGGGATAATTTTCATGATGATAAACGTAATCGTAATAATCACCCACAGTGTAATGATTGCCCATAATAAACGTTTTAACGTATATTTCAGCATGATTTACCACCTCTTTCCGAGAAAAAATGGAAAAATCCGGGTATGCCACACGGACATACCCAAGATTTTTCATGCATCTACTCATGCACACCTTCACCATTATTTTTCAATATCAGCATAGATAAACTGCGGATAACGGTTGATTGGTGTAAAGATTCCCTTTACATGCGGCTTAACCATAAATGGTTTTGTATAGAAATAAATTGGTATGATCGGCATTTCTTCTATCAAGATTTTCTCCGCTTTATGCATTGCTTCCATCCTAACTTTTGGATCCATAGATGTTTTAGCAATATTGATTTGCTTGTCATATTCAGCATTGCTCCAATTGGCATCATTAAATGCTCCATCTGTTACCCAAAGGTCAGCAAATGTCATAGGGTCTACATAATCCCCTGACCAGCCTCCACGGGAAATTTCATAATCGCCGGCTTTTTCTCGATCGAGCTTCACTTGGAATTCAACGTTCTCTAAGTCAATAGTAAAATCTAGATTTTTTCGCCACATCTCCTGGACTGCTTCACCAATTTTCTTATGAGTTTCAGAAGTATTGTAGAGAAATGTGAACTTAGGCATTTCTTTCATACCTTCTTCAGCAAGACCTTCTGCCAATAACTTCTTGGCTTCCTCTAAATCTTCTTTAAATAAATCTCCGGAATTTTCTTGAAAGTCGCCACTGACATCATTGATTCCCGGTGGAATGATGCCGAATGCCGGCTTCTGGCCGCCTTGCGCAACATGTTCAGTAATGGTTTTTCGGTCAATCGCCATGGAAAGAGCTTTTCTTACCTTTACGTTATTAAACGGTTTTACATTATTATTCAAGTTATAGTAATAAATTGAAAGGTCAGGTCCATTATTAAATTCGGGATTGCCAGAATCTACAAGCTGCCCTTGTACATCTTGAGGTAGCGGATATGCAAGGTCCAATTCGTCAGCCTGATACATTTGCCAAGCCGTATCTTCGTTTTCAATCATGACGAAGTTTACCTCATCCAACTTTATTTTATCTTTATCATAATAGTTTTCGTTTTTCTCTAATTTTATGCTTTCTTTATGGTTCCATTCGGTTACCTTAAAGGCACCGTTGGAAACATAGCTCGATGCTTCATGAGCCCAATTTGGATTAGCTTCCTGAACTTTTTTGTTCACAGGATAGTAAGTGTAGAAAGAAGTCAAATCAAGGAAATAAGGTGTTGGTTCAGCTAACTTTACTTCGAGAGTTTTTTCGTCTACAGCCTTAACCCCTACTTTTGCCGCTAATTCCGGATTCGCTGGTTCCGAACTGTTATATTCCTCGGCTCCTTCTAGATAATATAACTGATATGCATAATCGGAAGCGCTTTCAGGATTAAGTGCATATTTCCATGCATATTCAAAATCTTCTGCTGTAACAGGATCTCCATTCGACCATAACATTCCATCTTTTAAATGGAAGGTCCATGTAAGATTGTCATCACTGACATCCCATTTTTCAGCCATACCATCTACAATTTCACCTTCCGGGGTTTTCTTCGTCAAACCTTCAAAAGCATGTTCCAGAATCCATGAGTCATGTGTGCCTTGTGCGATTCCCGGATGAAGAGCGCCTGGTTCTTCCTTGTTATTCAAATACAGAATTTTTCTTTCTGGCTCTTGCTCTGGTTCTTTTCCTTTTTCTGCGTTTTTCTTGCCTCCATCCGTTTGAGCAGAGTTGGATGGTTCATTGGTTTCTCCACTGAAACAACCACTAAGCACTAGCATAAATACAAGAATCAATGAAACTAAGGAAAATCGTGAGTTTTTCAAAATAATCCCCCTTCATTCAAGTTTTTTACGAAAATACAAATCATTGGGTATCGCTTGAATTTTATTAAACCAAGCCACCCGCATTTAGCCTTAAACTTAATTCATCATAGTTTTATCCCGTTAACTGACTGACAAGAAACGGTAAACGCTTACAGAATTAAGTAAAATGCATCTTTTCATTATTTTATTACTCTTTGCATTTAATTTGTAATTTTCGTATGTCTCAAATATATCAAAATCTTCTACAAAAAAACAACAACAATTTATTTTCCAATTTTTCTGTTTTTAAGAAGTAAAAAAAATCAAGTCATTCCTATCTATAATAAATATGAATGAGCTTGATTTTTTTCAATAGAAATATGTTAAAGCCTTCCAACCCTAGTTCGCAATATCTCTTTTCGTAAAAAACACGAATGCCATTGTATGAAAAATGACGAAATAAATAAGGAGCATGATGATTGAAAATGATAAGGTCATTCCTTCAACAAGTGGCATTCCGTCAACATACTGCATAAGATTTGTATTGGCGAATAAGCTATATTTTGCCCAATCAAATTTTGCAGCTAGTAAGTTTGTGATCGTTCCACCCATCAATAGCAAGAAGATTGAAATTCCAATCGCCAACCCGCTATTTCTAAACACGGCAGAGATCATAAAGGCCATTGTCGTCAATAAGAAAACACTTAAGGAGTTCAAAATATACGTTTTGATTAAATAGAGTGAAAGATTTTGCTCTACTACAGCCCCGTTGACAAAGGCAAGATGAACATTGTCTCCTGTACCCTTTCCAAATAAGATTAACCCCAGAATAGAAGCAGTTACGAATAGAATTGCGAGCATCGTAATTAAGTACAGAATGGTTGTTAAATATTTAGCCAATAATATTTTCCAGCGTTTATAAGGCTTAATCAATAAGATTTTGATCGTTCCCCAAGAAAATTCATTAGCGACAATTCCAGATGCCACAATAATGACAAGCAATCCTACAAAGTGCGTTAAACCAGAAGATTCATTTATAAAACCCCATACGGAATAGGAATTTTCCGGCGGCATATTATGTTCAATCCGATATTCATTGATGGCAATTTCCTTCGAATAAAATTCTTTTAATGATGGTGTAGCACCCTCTGCATCTGCCAACTGAGCTTTGTTCTGCTCGTTCTGTGTAATAAGCTCTTGTTTCCAATTATCATTCGCTGGCTTTTCCTGAGATTCCATATATTTCATAATTCCACCAGCTGCAAAAATGACTAGCAGCAGAAACCCAATCATAATATACGTACTGACCTGTTTGAAAATCTTTATCCATTCATTCTTGATGAGATTAAGCATTTGCCGCTACCTCCCTGCCATTCGTAATTTCTAAGAATCTATCTTCAAGTGTTCGCGTCTGACCCTTCACTTCATAAATAAGGAAGTCATTATGAACGAGAAGATTGATCACATTTGGCACTTGTTCCTTATTTAGTAATAATCCGATTCCTTCCCCACTTACTTTCGGAGAAAACCCTTGCTCATCTAAAAGGTTTATAGCTTTTTTACGGTTATTGACAATAAATACGTATTCTCTTTCATTCGTATTTTTATCCTCGTGAACGTGCTGAACATTGATTAGTTTTCCTTTTTGGATAATGGCAATCCGGTCACACATCATTTCCATTTCAGAAAGCAAATGACTAGAGACGATAACCGACATTCCCTTATCTCTTGCAAGACTTCTTAAGTAATCACGTACTTCTCTAATCCCAGCAGGATCCAGCCCGTTCGTCGGCTCATCCAAGATTAAGATTTTCGGATCATGTAAAAGACTTTGTGCGATCCCTAATCGTTGTCTCATTCCTAAGGAATATGTTTTTACCTTGTCATGAATTCGATCCTTTAAGCCTACTAGTTCAATGACCTCATCTATCTTTTCTTTTGTAATTCCTTTTATTAAACGAGCTACTTGCTCCAAGTTTTGGTAGCCTGTCAAAAACTTATAAAGCTCTGGGTTTTCAACGATGGCGCCAACATGCTTAAGAGCCTCTTCATATTCTTTTACAACATTTTTTCCGCAGATGACGATTTCCCCAGATGTAATGCCGATTAAGCCAACCATCATTCGAATCGTCGTTGTTTTCCCAGCACCATTTGGTCCAAGAAATCCAAACACTTCACCTTCCATTACTTCAAAGCTCAAATCATCAATAATTTTTTTCCCACGAATTGTTTTCGTCACATTTTTTATCTCTACTACTGTTTTCAATTAAATCACTCTCCTCTTTGTCCCATTGTTGATTTAAACCATTCAAGGACGGAATACCCTTGTTTTTCCCGCAAATCTTCTACATTTTCATGGCCGATAATATGCCCGTGATAAATGGCTATCACTTCATCCATAATGGGTTCAATTTCATCTATCTCATGGGTGGCGATAATAACTGTTTGCTCCTCAAAATCGATATAAGTCAACAAGCTTTTTATAATTGCGTCTCTCACCATTGCATCCAACCCTGAAAATGGTTCGTCTAGTAAAACAATAGGTGCTTCACGTGCAAGTGTTAAAACGAGCTTCAATCTTCCACGGTTTCCTTTTGAAAGCTGTTTTATCTTCTTTTTTCCATCAAGCTTCATATCTTTTAAAAGCTGGACAGCCTTTTCCATGTTGAAATCTGGAAATTGAGTTTCATAAAAGTTCACCATTTTATCTACTGTAAAAGAATCATAAAACATATCGAGTTCCGTTAAATAAGCAACTTTCCTGCTAATTTTTCTCGTCACTTCTTCTTCCAAAACGGTCACGGTTCCCTTGCTTGGATAGACAAGTCCAGCAATTAGTTTTAAAGTGGTCGATTTCCCACTTCCGTTCGGACCAAGCAAACCGTAAATTTTTCCTGCTTCAAACTGTAGGGAAACATCATCCAAAGCTTTTTCCGAACCATATTTCTTCGTGACTTGATTAAATTGGATCGCCATTCTGATCCCCCTCACTTAAAAATGCCTGTAATCCACGTATCATTTCTTCTTTTGAAAAACCAAGCTCTTCCATGCTTTTTACAAACTGAGTGATGATTTCCTTTTGCATCGTCTGCTGCAATTCCACCACGATGCTCTCACTTTCAATAACGAATGTTCCCTGCCCTCGTTTCGTCTCCACTATACCCATCCTTTCCATTTCTGCATACGAACGTTGAATGGTATTTGGGTTTACACCAAGTTGAATAGCCATTTCACGTACAGACGGCAATTTATCCCCAGGTTTTATTTCTTCTCTAACGATCTTTTGAAAAATATGATCAGCAATTTGCAAATAAATTGGTTTTGATGCTTCAAAATTGGTTACCATCCCCATTACACCTCCACTTTTTTATCAAGGAGTCTGCTGGCAATGAGGAAAAGAACGATTCCAAAGATGGTGTAAAGAATAATTGGAACAATTGGGATAGGTATATCTGTATAAACAATTGACCATCCTTTCCCCTTCATATATTCCATTGAAGGGGCGACATTCATATTAGTTGTAATGGAAAACAAATTATTTTGCAGGACTTTAAGTCTCACTAACTGTGCTTCAATGAAACCAAATGCTATCCATATTAAAAACACAACGAGCCATCGAAAGTTTTTCAAAGCTGGAAATTTTCCAAGCGAATGATAAATCGTCCAAAGAAAAATAATCCAGATAGTCATATACAATGAAGCTATGAAAAGGGCAATATTGTAAAAAGCCCCCTGACTAATTGGGAGAGTAAAAGTTGGCATCAATCCTGATTTATAAAGAAACATCATAAGAAATATTCCATATATTGCGAGGAATACTTGTGAGATGAATTGCAATAAAGCAGCAGCACTTAATTTTGCCAGCAATAACTTTTTACTGCTTTGCGGATTATAAAGCCAAATTTGAGTTTTTCCTTCAATGTTTAACACATGTAAAATCATAATTGGCATTAAAAAGAAATGCATGCTCATCAAAACGATGTAAATCAGAGCGACAATGCTCGGTTCACTCCAGTAATTTTGCATAATATATCCACCGACAATGCATATGATTGAGAAAGTAATCCAAGTAATATACCAAAATCTCATTAAGAGCATATCTTTTTTCATTAGTCCCCAAAATGCGATCATTATGTGCACCTCCAAATGCCATGTATTAGTGTGCTATTTAAATAGTACACTAATACATGATGACACGTCAAGGAGATTTTTGACTGAATGAACAATTCCTTGTGTATCAGATTTTTTTACTCAAAAAAAAAAAACGCAAATATGTGCGTTTTTTATCTTGAGACAAATGGATTGTCCTTAAGCCAAAACCTCCATGGATAGTCACGAGCTTCTCCAGTATTTTCAATGCCGATTCGTTTTCCTTCCACGATCTCCTCAGGTACGATGCCAGGAGTAATATAGAGCGGCCGTTCAAATAAAGGATGACCATAGTCCTCCATCGTAATCCCCATCGCCTTCGTTAGTTTCCCAGGGCCATTCGTAAGGTTTTTCATCTTGTCAACAGGTCTACGTTTAAGCATTAAATCAACACCTGCGTGCGGTTCCAACGCGCGGATTAAAACAGCATGCGGTTCATCCACACCTGCACTCACTACATTAATGAGACAATGAGTATGCATTGTATATGTATAGGCGAGTCCCGCTTTTCCATACATAATTTCAGTACGCTTAGTCCTTCTATTATTAAAACTATGCGCTGCACGATCATGCGGTCCCATATATGCTTCCGTTTCAACAATATAGCCGGAGGTCATTCCTTCCTCTGTTTCTTTCACAAGGAGACAGCCAAGAAGTGCCTTCGCTAAATCTATTGTAGGCATTTGAAAAAATTCCTCATCTAATGGATCCACCTATATCTCCCCTTTTCTATTGCGTTTTCAATGCAGATTCAAAGAATTCGTTCACTCTTTTTACATATTCCTCGGAATTTTGGCTATATGATTCCACATGACCGTCTCCATCAGTAAGCCATAATGAAAAATGATCAGGGTGTTTTCGTACCATTTTTTCGCTTTCAGTATAAGGAATCAAATCATCCCCAATATTATGAATGAAAAGTACCGGTCTCATTTGTAACTTATCGAGTGCATTAATAGGACTAGCATCGTTTAAATCGATATTCACCAAAAGTGGAATAGTATTTAATATCAGTGGTGTAAAAGGAAAATTGGGAAGATGTGACCACTTCGGCATATTTTCTTTAAGATATTTATGCAGATCACTAAACGGACTGTCAGCAACGACAGCAATCACATCTTTAGATTCAGCAGCTGCTAATAGCGATGTCCCAGCTCCCATTGAAACGCCAAGCAATCCAATTGGTTCTTCAAAATGATTGTTCGCCCAATTAATAACCCCAAGCAAATCCAATTTTTCCTTTACTCCAATCGTTGTCATGTCTCCCTCTGATTCCCCACTGTTGCGGAAATCAAATGTAATAATTCGATATCCATTATCAAGAAGTTCTTTTGCTAGAGATAAAAATGGCATTCCTTCTTCTATACGATTTTCTCCATATCCATGCGAAAAAATAATAGTTATTTTTGGTTGTCCTTCAGGTTCAAGAACCCAGCCAGAAAGCTTTGTCTTTCCATCCTCACTTAAAATATCAATATCTTGATAGTTTATACCATAATCGCTAGGTGTTTCATTAATCGTTTTTTTATCTGGTTTTAACAAGTCGAATCCCTTATACACCGATACAGCCATACATATTAATAGAGCTAAAACAAATAAAGAGCTTATTATAATCACTGCTCTATTCATCATGCTTCGTTTTTTAACCGTTTGCTTCACCTCAGTCACACTCATATTCTCAACCTTCTTTCCTACTAAAAAATGATTCTACTTAAATGGTAATACAATCCATTTTCACGTACAATTAACGTGTGAAAATATCTTGACATCAGGCCACAAAATGTCTACTATATGGAGACAAATGTTTTTTTGTAAAAGACACAAGAGGGGTGAGGACAAAATGAAAAACTACATTTCTATTGGTTTGCTGGGTTTGGGAACAGTTGGTTCCGGAGTAGTACAATTAATTAAAAATCATCAAGAGGAGCTTGTCCATCAAGTTGGCTGCGAAGTAAAAGTTAAAAGCATTCTCGTTCGCGACGTTGAAAAAGATCGAGATATCCAAATTGGGCAAACTCACCTCACCACTGATCCAAATGAACTTTTAAAAGATCCAGACATTGATATTGTCATTGAAGTAATCGGTGGAATTGAAGAAGCTCGTGAACATATTATTAAAGCATTAGAAGCTAAAAAACATGTGGTAACGGCTAATAAAGACCTAATTGCATTATATGGACCGGAATTACAACAAAAGGCGTTAGAAAATAATTGCGACTTATTTTATGAAGCGAGCGTTGCCGGCGGTATCCCCATCTTAAGAGGGCTGTCAGACGGACTTGTTTCTGATCGCATTCAAAAATTAATGGGTATTGTGAACGGTACAACGAACTATATTCTAACTAAAATGGACGAAGATGGTCTTTCTTATGAAACAGCACTAAAAGAGGCTCAGGAACTTGGTTTTGCAGAAGCAGACCCAACCTCTGATGTAGAAGGCTTGGATGCTGCACGCAAAATGGCGATTTTAGCGAGACTCGCTTTTTTCACAAATGTAGCTCTTGAAGATGTAGAAGTCTCAGGAATCAGCAATGTTTCTGTCGAAGATTTAAATTACGGTAAAAAATTAGGCTACGTCATGAAGCTAATCGGCCATGCCCATTTTGAAAATCAACAATTAGAAGTAAGTGTTCAGCCAACTTTCTTATCGAAAAGCCATCCTCTTGCCTCAGTAAAAAATGAATACAATGCCATTTATGTAAATGGAGAAGCTGTTGGTGAAACGATGTTTTATGGACCAGGTGCAGGCAGCCTTCCAACTGCGACCGCAGTTATGTCCGATGTCGTTGCTGTCATCAAAAATATGAGGCTTGGAGTAAACGGAAAAAGCTATGTTAAACCTCGATTTGAAAGAGTGTTAAAAACTCCGGATCAGCGTTTTGGCCAATATTATTTCCGCCTCCATTTGAAAGATCAAGTAGGAGCTTTCTCAAAGATTACTACACTATTCAATGAATTGGACATTAGCTTTGAAAAAATTTTACAAACACCATTAAGTAAAAATGAACTTGCAGAAATCATTATCGTCACACATAATGTTTCCATGGAACGTTTTGAAAAAGCGCTCATGGAATTAAGAGATTTAAGTGTAGTAGAAAAAGTCATTAGCTACTACCGTGTAGAAGGAGATGTCAAAAAATGAATTGGCCGGGATTAATAGCAAACTATAAAGAATTTTTACCAGTAACAGAAGAAACACCGGCATTAACGCTACAAGAGGGAAATACCCCATTGGTACATCTCTCAAACTTATCCAACCAACTTGGAATTGAACTTTATGCAAAAATTGAAGGTGCGAATCCGACAGGGTCATTTAAGGATCGTGGGATGGTCATGGCTGTTGCTAAAGCAGTTGAAGCTGGCAGCAGATCTATTATTTGTGCTTCTACGGGAAATACATCCGCTGCCGCTGCCGCATACGCAGCAAAAGCAGGTATTAGAGCAATCATTGTTATTCCAAAAGGAAAAGTTGCCCTTGGCAAGCTTGCTCAAGCAATGATGTATGGTGCTGAAATTGTCGAAATTGAAGGGAATTTTGATGAAGCTTTAAATATGGTACGGAAGGTGAGCGAAACCTCTGCAGTTACGCTCGTCAACTCCGTGAATCCTTACCGTCTGGAAGGTCAAAAAACAGCTGCATTTGAAGTTTGTGACCAATTAGGCAGCGCCCCTGACATTCTTGCTATTCCGGTAGGAAACGCTGGTAACATCAGCGCTTATTGGAAAGGGTTCAAAGAATACAATGAAGTAAAACAAACAGGCCTTCCAAAAATGTTTGGCTTTGAAGCAGAAGGAGCAGCAGCCATCGTCCAAGGACAGCCAATTGCCGAACCAGAAACAGTCGCTACTGCCATTAGAATCGGAAACCCAGCCAGCTGGAATCTTGCCGTTGCAGCTCGCGAAGAATCAGGTGGAATCATTGAGTCTGTTACGGATTCCGAAATTCTTGAAGCGTTCAAGCTGCTTGCAAAGACAGAAGGAGTATTTGCTGAACCAGCTTCTTGCGCATCCATCGCTGGAGTTTTACAACAAATTAAATCTGGAAGTATTCCATCCGGAAGCAAGGTCGTTGCGGTATTAACTGGTAACGGATTAAAAGATCCGCAAACTGCGATTTCAGAGATTAATATAGAGACTGTCTCTCTTCCAAATAATGAAAAAACCGTCATAGAATATATTGAAGGTGTTGTAACTGCATGAGAATGTTCAGCATCACAGTCCCAGCGAGTACTGCGAATCTAGGTCCTGGATTTGACTCAGCTGGATTAGCATTAAATCTATACTTAACATTGCATGTAGAAAAATCGGAACAATGGGAATTTGTTCATCAATCTGAACATCTTCCCCCTGTTCCCGAAGCAAGTGAACACTTAATTTATGAAACGGCCGCTCGGACTGCGAGTATATATCATTCCACTTTAACGCCTTGCAAGGTAATTGTGGAAAGTGATATCCCGCTTGCACGCGGCCTTGGCAGCAGTGCCTCAGCCATTATTGCAGGAATTGAACTTGCGAACGAGTTGTGCGATCTATCACTTACTCCTGAAGAAAAGTTAAAAATTGCGACCGATATTGAAGGCCATCCAGATAACGTTGCTGCTTCCCTTTACGGTGGTTTAGTCATTACCTCACAGCTGCCAAGTGGAGATATAGAGGTTTTTCAAAAAACAGATGCGGAACTTGATTTTATCGTTTATATTCCAGTCGTAGAATTAAAAACCGAAGATGCCCGCAAAGTTCTTCCGGAGCAATTTACTCGTAATGAGGCTGCTAAAGCAAGTGCGGTCGGAAACGTAATGATTGCCGCTCTAGTTTCCGGGAATTATAAGCTTGCTGGAAAATTGATGGAGGGAGATTTATTCCACGAACCGTATCGTTCCTCCCTCATTCCAAATTACGCGAAAATACGAGAAGAAGCTAAAATCGCAGGAGCATATGGTACTGTTATTAGCGGGGCGGGACCAACGATGATTTCTTTTTCAGCAAAAGGAAATGGCAAAAAGGTCGCCACACAACTTCAGAATTTACTTTCATCACATCTAGTAAAGATTTTGAAAATGGATCAAGATGGAAGCCGAGTTACAAATGATATTTTAAATCGTTAAGCCTTTGGCATGTAGCCCGGGCTTTTTTTTGAATTTTGCATTCTTCTAATTTTTCTATGATAATAATAGATGAAAGGTGCTGAAGAAGAATGGATAATTTTACTTTTTGGAATCCAACAAAATTAATTTTTGGTAAAGGTCAATTACAACAATTAAAAACGGAAGTTCCTAAGTTCGGTAAAAAAGTTCTGCTTGTATATGGCGGAGGAAGTATTAAAAGAAATGGATTATACGATGATGTCATGGCTCTTCTCAATGAAATCGGCTCTGAAACGTTTGAGCTGTCAGGCGTAGAGCCTAATCCACGTATTTCAACGGTTAGAAAAGGTGTAGAAATTTGTAAGAATGAAGATATTGATTTTATATTGGCTGTAGGCGGCGGAAGTGTCATTGACTGCACGAAGGCAATTGCAGCTGGTGCTAAATATGACGGAGATGCTTGGGATATCGTCGTTAAACGCGGTACAGTAAACGATTCGCTTCCGTTTGGAACTGTGTTGACTTTGGCGGCAACTGGCTCAGAAATGAACTCCGGTTCCGTTATTACAAACTGGGAAACGAATGAAAAATATGGTTGGGGAAGCCCTCATACTTTTCCTAAATTCTCAATTCTTGACCCAGTTAATACGTTTACAGTTCCAAAAGATCAAACCGTTTATGGAATCGTCGATATTATGTCGCATGTATTCGAACACTACTTCCATCAAGCGGAACATACGGAGTTACAAGATCGACTATGTGAATCCATTTTACTTACCGTAATGGAAACAGCTCCAAAACTTGTTAATGATTTGGAGAATTACGTGTATCGTGAAACCATTCTTTACTGCGGCACGATGGCGTTAAATGGAATGGTGAATATGGGCTTTAGTGGAGATTGGGCTACTCATAATATTGAACACGCCGTATCCGCGGTTTATGATATTCCACATGGCGGAGGACTTGCCATCCTTTTTCCGAATTGGATGAAGCATAATTTACAAGTAAATCCTACACGTTTTAAAAAGCTTGCAGTTCGAGTATTTGGTGTAAATCCAGACGGAAAAACAGACGAAGAAGTTGGTTTAGAAGGAATTGACAAGCTTCGTGAGTTTTGGAATAGCATCGGTGCCCCTGCCCGCCTTGCAGATTATGATATTGATGGAACTAAGCTTGACGTTATGGCTGATAAAGCAATGGTAAATGGTGAATTCGGTAATTTTAAAAAGCTAAACAGGGATGACGTTCTTGCAATTTATGAAGCTTCTTTATGATAATTTGTCGGAAAGTGAATTGAGCTGTCACTTTCACGACCATTAAATAAGCATTCCTTTCCAAACAAAAAAACCTGGGGAGCCCAGGTTTTTTTACTTAACTTCTAACTCATAATCCTCATGTTCATGTAACCCTTCATCATTCTGGACATGAATTTTTATTGTGTAGATTCCCGCATCACTAAATGTATGTTTACCCGAATATTCTCCAGCCTTTGTTTCACTAGCGTCTACCCAATCATGTTTATCAGAGATGTCATCGTTCCAAATTTCGTAACGAACGCGTGCTTTTTCTAATGGTTCGTTATGATCTTGCAAGTGGACAACAAATTCTGTCTCTTTCCCTTTTTCAATCGAGTCCGGCTTCATAAAGTGCATACTAAAATCTTCTGAATGATGGCCATGCTCTTGATCATCTCCGTGTTCGTGATCTCCATGGTCACCGTGAGCATGTTCTTCAGTTGCCCCTTTTCCAACGGTCACTGACTCTTTAGGCATCGTATGTAATCCACGTGCAGTCACATGAACTTGGACAGTAAATACACCATCACGGTCAAAGGCTTTTTTTGCTTCGTACGTGCCATCTTTATTATTAACCGCATCAATCATTTCACTATCGTCTTTTTTGCCATCTTCCCAAACTTCAAAAACTACCTCGTCAGCGTCGGAAACTTTTTCATCTCCTTGTGTGACGGTCGCTTTCAATGGAACGTCTTCACCTACATCAGCATTATCCGGGACTTCTAGTACAACTTCAAGCATTTTAGGGATATCATCTTCTGTGCTATTATTGTTACTGCTATTACATGCTGCTAGCATTAAAACAAGCATACTTATAAATATGATGGGATTTATTTTTTTCAATTTTTTCTCCTCCATGCATGGTATAGCCGAACTTACTATCATTTTACAATATTAGTATGTCTAAGATGTGAGTTCAATGTTACTATTCCGTGAAAATGTCAGCTTTGTCAGGATTTAGACAAAATAAACAGCATAGAAATTGTATTTCTGTGCACATGTATTCCCATAATATTATTTAAATATTCATTTAAACTGTACAGGGGTCATCGTTTCATCTAATGCTTTCATTTCATAGCCGTTGTCTTGATAATATTTTAATAGTTTTTCTAAATTTGCGAGGGTTGTTGGCTTTTCATGCATTAAAACGATTAAAGGTTCTTTACTTTTAAACTCTTTCGTTTGTTGAATGACTTTGTCTACATATTTTCCGTTTGTTAGTTTCCAGTCCATTGAATCAATGTTCCAGTCCCATAACATCATCTTGTCTTTATCGGCAGCTGCTTTGTATGGAGCTGTGACATATGGTTTTGAGCCATATGGAGCTCTGATAAGATGTGTCTGCACGTTCGTTGTTTTTTGTATGAAAGCAATCGCCTGGTTCATTTCACCTACAAAGCTTGCTGGTGAACGATATATTTTAGAAACTTGATGCGTCACACCGTGAACTCCGACTGAATGTCCTTCATTCACCATTGCTTTTACTGCGTCAGGATAATTTCTCATATTTGGTTCAAGCATGAAAAAAGTAGCTTTAGCATTGTATTTTTTTAAAAGTTTTAAAATATCTTGAGAGACTGCATGGGGGCCATCATCGAATGTCAAATAAACAACTTTTCCCGCAGGTTCCTGAACTTTTGGCTGTTCATTATTAGGTTTGTCATCTGAAGGCTTTTCTTTTGCGGGTTCTTCTGATTTTTGCTCATTTTTCTTCTCTACATCATTTTGTTGCTGTTTTATGTCCTGTTCATGTTTTTCAATATCTTCTTTATGCTGTTCAAGATTTTCTTCATGTTTTTTCATATCTTGATTATGCTTTTCTAATTCTTGCACATGTTTCTTTATATCTTCTTCAATCGCAGCTTTATCATCAGCAGTTGCGCTATTTTGTTCATTAACTTTAGGATTCGCAGGATTTTTATCTAATACAAGATTTGTTTTGCCTTCAATCTTATCAGACTGTTTATCTATTGGCTTTAGAGTTTCTACGATTTTCGTCGGCATTTGTATATTTTTTCGTGCCGCCGAATTCTTTTCTGCTATTCCATCCCAGATAAAATAGGTGAAAACTGTGACAAATAAAATAAATGAGCATAACGTCATTTTACCCAAACGATTTAATTTCCTGTGTTTCTTTTCTGACCCCTTCAAACCCTTCATCCCCTCGACATGATTCTACTATTATCTTAAAACATACTTATACAAAAGTCGTTACAGAAAAGTTACAAATATTACAGTTTAATTGTAACCTATTTTAACGAATAATTGGGGCAGAAAAAATCCCTTCATCAAAAAAAATTGACGAAGGGAATAGTGAGATTAGCTGAATGCTATTTCATCTTGTCGAGACGAGCTTCCGGTTACAATTTCTTGCACTTCGAACCCATCTAAAGTCTCTTTCTTCAACAGCACTTCAACTAAATGATCAAATTCAGTTTGATGTGCTTTAATCATTAGTTCCGTTTTTTCCAACGCTTTTTGGAATAGCTCTTGCATTTTTTCGTCTTTGTCTTGTTTATGGAAGGTTAAGGTAAAGCCATCTTCAAGCATTCCTGTTTCAACCATATCCTCTAAAATTTGTTTCGCTTGCTGAACATCTCCACTTACTCCAATGCTATGCTCACCAAGATAAATGCGCTCAGCTACACCACCTGCAAGAATCATACTCACTTGATCGAGCAATTCACTCGTAGTCGTTAAGTGAAGTTCTTTTTGAACTGGGGCAACATATCCTAATGCTTGTCCACGAGGGATAATGGTAGCCTTGCGGATTGTTCCGGGTTTTGTTAATGCTTGAATAAGAGCATGGCCAGCTTCATGTATGGCAACGCGGCGTTTCGTATCAGGATCATTCAGTGCTCTTGAAGTATTTCCTAAAATCGTACGGTCGATAGCATAATCCAAATCTTCCATACCGACTACATCACGACCTTCGCGAACGGCTTTTCTGCTTGCGGACTCAAATAAGTTACTAATTTGCGCTCCAGAGAAACCAGTCGTGCTTTCCGCAAGTGTGTTTAAAGAAGCAAACACTTCTTGAGATAATCTTTTTCCTTTCGTGTGAATATCAATGATTTCTTTTCTTCCTTTTGTATCTGGCAATGGGACTTGGAAGGTAAAGTCAATTCGTCCAGGACGTAAGAAGGCATCATCCAACATATCTTTTCTATTTGTAGCCGAGATGAAGAGAATTCCATCGTTGGCATGTCCACCGTCAAGTTGGACGAGCAACTCAGTCAACGTTTTTTCTGCTTCTTCCCCGCCATGCTGCTTCCTTTTTCCCGCAAGTGCATCCACTTCATCAATAAAAATAACAGCCGGAGTTTGTTTTCGTGCATTTTCAAATAATCCGCGAATACGAGCAGCCCCTACTCCGACAAACAACTCTGTGAACGCTGATCCACTTGCCGAAAAAAAGCTAGCTCCGATTTCATTTGCAATCGCTTGTGCAAGTAATGTTTTCCCAGTCCCAGGAGGACCGTATAGTAAAATCCCTTTTGGTGCTTTAATTCCAATGTTTGCTGAACGATCTGGATTTTTTATTATTTCCAGCGTTTGATGGATTTCTTCCTTCATTTCTTCAGGCAATCCACCAATATCATTTAACGAAATAGTTGGAAGCGGCAATGGCTTCGACGTACTATGTTTCATTTTTGCAATGCCAATTCCACTTTTTTTCTGAACGATAATGGCAGCAGCAATTAATAAAATCACAAGGCCACCCATAATCCAATTGCCCATTTGACTTCCGTCAGAGTACTTATAGTTTATATTATATTTATTAACAAGTTGCTCTACTAACGGGCTATTGGGACGAAAATGAGAAACATATTCTCCTTTAGGAGTATCTATATAAAGTGTGCCATCTGACATTTCAGTAAGGGTAACGAGCTCTCCATTTTGAGCTTGAATAGTTTTTTCAATAGCTGAAAATGGAATAACAGTGCCCTTATTCATAGTCAGAATCGCCCACACAGAGAAAGCTACAACAACAGCAATACCAATGGCAATAGGAACAATCTTCGATGCGATTCTAGAATTTGATTTCACTGTTCCATCTCCTTGTTAGAAAAGCGCAAGCGCATAAGTAAATCGCCGCTTACGCTATATATTTAAATAAGAATCTAGCAATAAGTATAACATTATTTTAATATAATGGTCATTATACATTTTATGACAGTTCTATGAATAAAAAAGAACCTCATATCAAGAGGTTCTTTTCACAAATATATTAACGCCAGTCGAGAAAACCTTTTTCCAATCCTCTAATTAAAATTTCCGCCGTTCCCATATTCGTCGCAAGTGGAACTCCGTATACATCGCAAAGGCGCATAAGTGCTGAAACGTCTGGCTCGTGCGGCTGGGCAGTCAATGGGTCGCGGAAAAAAATGATCATATCTATATCATTTTGAGCGATAAGGGCACCAATTTGCTGGTCTCCTCCAAGTGGACCGGATTGAAAACGGTGAACATCCAATCCTGTCGCTTCCATAATTCTTGTTCCTGTGGTACCTGTAGCATACAATGTATGTTCCTGTAGGATAATTTTATAAGCAGTAGCAAATTGTATCATATCATCCTTCTTTTTATCGTGTGCGATCAATGCAATTTTCATGCTATTTTTCCCCCAACATTAGAATTTATCAGCTGATTCCCTATCAATTCGCTTACTATAATTGATCCACTCGCATTGTCGTAATCTAACTTCATATAGTGTCAAACGATTGCGGAAAAGCTCTGGATTTGATTTTATTCTTGCTAATTCTGACTTTTCGTTAGCAACTTTTTCATTCATTTTATCAACCGTATTTTTTAGTATGCTTAGCGGTTCCCTTAAGAAAATATGAACATCTCTGCCAATTGATTTTTCAAGTAGTTCAAATTGACGGAAAAACTTTGAAGTAAATGAATTGGCTGTTTCTTGATACGTATCATTTTGAATATAACTTTTATACGTGTTTGCGAGGATTGCATTATTTTTCGGAATGGCTCCTAATAATTTCCCAGCACCTTTTAACAGGACTTGTGATGGCGTTCTTCTAAGTAATATATTCTCATTTTCAATATGAACTGAACTTGTCATTCTGTCAATATCCCGCTTCCAATCTTCAATGATTTGGAAATCACATTGAAGATTCAACTTTTCTTCACCGAGCATCGAGTTAAAACCATTGCCCCATTCAGTTAATTGATCTTGGCATTTTGCAAGTTCTTCTTGTGAAAAAGAGATCCAATCGTCGAGTGATCTGATAAATATCGGGATAATTGTATTATTGATATATTGATGAATTCTTTTATTCATCTCATTGTTTAAATCAAGATGAATGTTTCTAAAATCACTATCTTCTTTTATGATTTCAGATGATTCCCTTATTAGGTTTGGAATCATTTTTTGGAGATCGCTACTAATTTCCTCTTTAATTTTATTGTAAGCCTCTGTAATATTCTGAGTTTTTTCCTCTTCTAAATCGTGCAATTGATGGATCGAACCTTGCATCCTTGCCAGAATGTCACTATTAGATTGAATTGATTCTGACAGAAGAAGAGTTGTTTGTTCTTGTTGCTTGAGCAAAGTTGAAATACTTTTTCTAATGGTTGCTAAAAGAGTTGTCGTTCGCTCGTCCTGATCCATACCTTCATCGTGTATAATCCACTCTATCCCCTGCTCTAATTCCAATTGATTGGTATGAGCCCAATTTTTAATAGATTGGAAGATTTCAATGCATTCTTGGAATACATTTTCGTCATGATGGACCTTGGAGAGATTGATCTCCGCTTTTTCTACAATCTGACTGCTGACCGTTTCAGGAAAAATATCATTCCAAGATAAAATCGCAGAAGAAACGAAGAGATCATTATGTGAGTTAGAAATTTTTTGCCACGCTGCCAATAACATAGGTACTATATTTTCTATTTCAAAAAAATCATACTTTCCATCCAACAATTCCGAAAATGCATTTCTATATATTGTCGATAAAGTCGAATGCTCCTCTTTGAAGTCCAATTCTACCTCTTGTGTTACTTGGTTTAGAACTTGAAGCCATGAAAGAAAAGAATTTTGACTTTGAAAAATGGAAGATAATCCTGAAACAATCCGCTCAAATTGAGAATAATGATCTCTCGCCAAAACCGTTAATAATGGAGCAAAGAAGAGTGGATCATGATTTTCCACGTATCCTTCTACAATGTAAGAATGTAGAGTATTAAACCAATTAATGGATTTCGTTCGGATAGCTTCATTCGTTGCTAATTCAATCGCATGATTCCAATCTTCTTGATTTTCAAAAAAAGCACGAGCTATGTTTGTTACATTAGGATAATCTGGATCCATTTGGACAGCATGCAAAATGGTTTCATTTGCTTTTGAATAGTTTCTCTGAGCTACATACACACCGAACAGTTGAAGGGTGATCTCCATATTTAAAGTAAGTGAATCTGTCGTAATGGCCTGATAAATGTTTTCTGCAGTATCGTATAATTCAAGTTCAAAATAGGCATCAGCCATATTTTTTTTAGCCCATGGCTCCAGTTCATTATGAACATTTTCCCATTTGAATATGGCCGCTTCGTAATCTTGGCATTCATAATAGGCTTCACCTTGTGCAAAACGGATTGCAGATAAATCGGAAAGATCCTTTTTTTGCTCAGCAAAAAACAAGTCCCCCAATATTCTAATAGGATGTCGTTTTTCATTTTCCAAAACAAACTTCGTGTAGTATGTTTTTTGGATTAAATTCTCTTCAAACGCCATTGTTATCACCGTCTTCCAAAAGATTTTTATGACATCGATCTCTTAACCTAAATCGGCTGGGTACGCAAGTCCTATTTGTTTCCTAGCTTCACTAAGAATACGCGCAGTAATTAAGGAATGTTCATATGAGTTGACCTTAGATTCCAGCGTTCCAGATTTTATTAAGTTTATAAACTCTTCTACTTCATAATACATGGAAGGAACCGTGTATGGTTGACCTATTTTTTCCAATTCCCCATTTCGATACTTGATTTCAACATTTTCTGGGGTTGAAATTTCGTCAATAATTATACTACCATCTTCTCCTTGGATTTCTGATGAAATATAGGAATTGACGATTTTTGAATGGGTCAAGACGGCTTCAAAGTCATCATATTGCAAAATAAGACTGCCACTTCCATCTACACCTGACTCCAGCATCACTGCATTAGCCTGAATCTTTTTCGGTTCTCCGAACAACACAACAAGAGGATATACACAATATATACCCAAATCCATTAACGATCCATTCGAAAAAGTTGGATTAAATGCATTTAATATAGTTCCCTCTCTATAAGCATCATAACGTGATGAGTATTTTGAGAAATTGGCAAAAAACCTTCTTACCTTTCCGATTTTATGTATATTTTCCTGAATCGCTTTAAAATTCGGAAGTAATGTCGTTTTTAATGCTTCCATTAATAAAACATTATGGTTTTTTGCAGTCTGAATCATCTTTTCTAGTTCTGCCGGATTGGATGCAATAGGTTTTTCACATAAAACATGCTTCCCATTGCGAAGGAATGTAATAGATTGCTCTGCATGAAATGAATTCGGGCTGGCGATATAAACGGCATCCACTTTATCACTTGCAGCCATGTCCTCTATATTAGTAAAAATAGCATCCACTCCATATTTATCTGCAAATTCCCGCCCTTTTTCTTTACTGCGAGAATATACAGCCGTTAATTGAAAATCCGTTATATGTTGAGCCGAACGAATAAGCTCATCTGTAATCCAATTCGTTCCAATAATTCCAAAACGAATCATCCCTATCCCTCCTATTATAATGAAAAACTATATACGTTTATTCTAACTATATTGCATTTGAGAAAATCTTGCATGTAAAAGCTAGTATTTTATCGAAACTTCAATATTCATGAAAAAAACAAGCAGAATAACATGCCTGCTTGTCTTTTTATAATTTATAATATGCTTTAAGCATATCATCATATTCTCTTATCATGCGGAAACTACAATTTAATTGTGAAAGTGCCAGTAAATTTATACGGACTTACTTCGACACCTTGTTCAACTTTCTCAATGTCTGCTCCTTCACATGTCGCTTCACTCATGTTTCTTAAGATCAATTTCCATTTTTTATTTGTTTTTGCGTCGGCTTTTACTGTAAAAACCCCACCTTCTTTTGCGACACTTACAAATAATTCTTCTTCACCATTCACATTGTAAATTGTCGTATTTGCTTCTTTTCCTTCTTCCAATGCAAAAAGATGCAATTCAACATTGTCTGCATAATCATAATCGGGCTTTTTGTTTTCATTACCAATCGCAATGATGGAGTTAGGTTTAACAAATAGTGGTAAATCATAGTATCCATATCGCCTGCTTTGCCACCTTCCACCTTCAACTTGCTCGTTTGAAAGCAGATGTGTCCATGTTCCTTCAGGCAAATAATAGGAAGCTTCCCCTTGGTCGTTAAAAATTGGTGCAACTAACAATGAATCGCCAAACATATATTGTTTATCCAAATATCCTACAGCTGGATCGTTCGGATATTCAAGGACCATTGCTCTCATCATTGGAAGCCCTGCTGTTGATGATTGAATGGATGACCCGTATATATAAGGCATAAGCGAATTTTTCAGTTCTGAGAAAAATCTTGTCACATCAACAGCTTCCTCATCAAACAGCCAAGGAACACGATACGATTGATTACCATGCAATCTACTATGAGACGATAATAAACCAAATGCCGTCCAGCGTTTATATAAATCTGGTGTTGCTACCCGTTCAAATCCACCCATATCATGGCTCCAAAATCCAAATCCGGAAAGTCCTAGCGACAAACCTCCTCTTAAACTTTCAGCCATAGACTCATATGTTGCTTGGCAATCTCCACCCCAATGAACAGGGAATTGCTGACCCCCAGCTGTGGCAGAGCGAGCAAATAACACAGCTTCATTTTTACCTAATTTTTCTTCTAATACATTAAATACGACCTTATTGTATAGGAACGCATAGTAATTATGCATCTTCTCAGGGTTGGCACCATCATGATAGACAACATCTGTTGGAATTCGTTCGCCAAAGTCCGTTTTAAAGCTATCAACCCCCATATCGACGAGTCGCCGTAAATGATCCGAAAACCATTCACATGCTGCTGGATTCGTAAAATCAACAATCCCCATTCCTGGCTGCCATTTATCCCATTGCCATACATCCCCATTTGGTCGATGAATGAAATAGCCTTTTTCACATGCTTCACGGAATAAAGAAGATTGCTGTGAAATATAAGGATTAATCCAAACGGAAATTTTTAACCCCTTTTCTTTTAATCTTTTCAGCATGCCTTCTGGGTCTGGGAATGTAGCTGAATCCCATTCGAAATCAGTCCAGTGCAACCCTTTCATCCAAAAACAATCAAAATGGAATACGCTTAATGGAATTCCCCTATCAATCATCCCGTCTACAAATTCATTCACTGTCGCTTCATCATAATTCGTTGTAAAAGAAGTAGTTAGCCATAACCCATACGACCATGCTGGCGGCAATGCCGGTTTCCCTGTCAACGAAGTATAATTAATCAGTACCTCTTTCAACGAATCTCCGCCAAAGATGTAATAATGTAACTTTTCACCTTTAACGCTAAATTGTACTTTCGTTACTTTTTCAGAGCCAACTTCAAAAGAAACATTTTCCGGGTGGTTTACAAAGACTCCATATCCGCGATTGGATAAATAAAACGGAATATTTTTATATGCCTGCTCCGTACCTGTTCCTCCGTCGCGATTCCAAATATCGACGGACTGTCCGTTTTTCACAAATTCGGTAAACCTCTCACCAAGTCCGTAAATTAATTCATTAACCGATAAACTCAGTTCGTCTTTTACATATGTATTGCCATCGTCAGAGATTACATATGCGGGTGCTTTGAATTCACTTTGTGTCAACATTTTTTCGCCATAATAGAATTCGGAATACCAGTTACTTCCTTTAGGAACTTTTACACTTGCTTTGCCGCTCGTCATAATCACAAATTCCTCTGTCTCTTGAATTTCTATTTCAACTTCTTGTGTAAAAATTTCAAATTCTGGTTCCCGCTTTTTCAAGCCATCAAAATGAATAACTTCAACCGAAATTACATCTTTCATTGGAGACGAATATCGAATGGTCAATAAAGGTACATCCAGCTGTGCCCATCTTGGTCCTACATCTCGTGGCGCGACTTGTACCTCCACTCCATTGTTCTTAACGATTGTTTTAAAAATTTGTGTTGCTGGCACTAACTCCAAACCAGGTTGAGTCATCCACATTCCATCTGCAAATTTCATTTTGTTCACCCCATATAAAAAGGTGTCCCATAAGAAGAGATTTCTTATGAGACATCCCTTATTATTTTATTATTTTCCTTCCCAAAGTTTTACTCTAGCTTTCACTAATAATTCAATTATATGTCTATATGTCCATTGATTTACACGTTCTGGAAAACTGCTAAAAACCATTTGAACGATTATCGTCTGCAATTAAAGTTCACTTAATATCATTACATCCCTTCCGGCCATTTCAACTTCGGCTTCTAAGCTTTTCCCACTTAATAAATCTTTATATGGCTTGTCAATTTCAACAATTCGGCTTTCTTCATTATGATTTAACACAAAAATATATCGTTGTTGATCTTTTTCTCTAATAGATATTTCAACCCCTTTAGGGGCTTTCTTGCCGAGTATAGGTTTTATTTTATTTTCTAAACATAATTTTGAAATAAAATCTGCCATGAATTCTTCGTCCATACTTGTCGCTACATACCAGGCAGTGCCTTTTCCATATGAATTTTTTGTCACTGCCGATGTTCCTTTATAAAAATCTTCCCCGTATACGGCGATGGCTTCGGCTCCTTCAAGATGTAAAATATCACATAAAAGTGAGCATGAATAAACATCGTTAAATCCATCCATTTTGTTTTCTACTATAATTTTATTTGTTTGGCCGCTAGGCAGAGCATCAATTTCTTCCACCCATATCCCTAAAATTTTTCGCAGCTCACCAGGATATCCGCCTGTAATGACAAGATCATGCTCGTCTACAATTCCGCTAAAGAAGGTTGTTACAAAAGTTCCACCCGCTTTTACAAACGCATCTATTCGTTCTGCATGCCCTGATTTTGTCATATAAAGTACCGGCGCAACGACGATGGAATATTGGCTAATATCGTCTTCTACACCAATCATATCTACACTTATATTATTCTCGTAAAATGCATGATAGTATTTCCATACCTCATCATAATATTTCAAATCACGGCTCGGCCCACTAGAAAGCTCTGTTGCCCACCAATTTTCCCAATCAAAAACGATGGCAACTTTCGCATTTGTTCTAGCGTCTATAATGCGATTTTCGAGCCGTGTGAGCTCCTTCCCTAATTGAGCGACCTCACGAAACACCCTTGTATGCTCGTGACCAACATGATCAATAACCGCGCCGTGATATTTTTCACAAGCGCCGATGGAACGTCTAATTTGGAAAAATTGGATCGTATCGGCACCATGAGCAACAGCTTGATAACTCCATAAACGCATAACGCCAGGTCGTTTAAGAGCGTTGTATGGATGCCAATTTGTCACACTTGGAGTTTGTTCCATTAACATAAATGGATCGCCATTTTTCAGACCGCGCATTAAATCATGATTCATTGCGACTTTACTCATGGGCGCATCGAGTGTAGGGTAGTTATCCCACGAAACAATATCTACATATTTTCCCCATTTTTGATAATCAAGAGGTTTATAGGCTCCCATCATATTTGTCGTTATTTTAATGTTTGGCGTATATTTTTTAATAATATCGTATTCCATTTTATAACATTCTAGTAAACTATCAGAGTTGAATCGTTTATAATCGAGTGAAATTCCTTGAAAGGCTGTAAATGTATCCGTACCTAAGTGTTCACTTAGATTATTAGGAACAACAATCTCATCCCAATCATAAAAAACATGCCCCCAAAACTTTGTATTCCATGCCCTGTTTAACTCATCTAATGTTTTATACTTGTCTTTCAGCCATAATCGGAATGCTCTTTCACAATTATCACAATAACATTCTTCGCCGAATTCATTGGAAACATGCCAAACGACAAGGGCAGGATGATCCTTGTAGCGGTCGGCAATTTTTTCGACTAATCTTGCAGCAAATTTTCGATAGGTCGGACTGTTAGGACAAGAGTTATGACGACATCCGAATTTTCGCTTTCTTCCATCGAAATCAACTCGTAAAATATCAGGATATCTTTTAGCCATCCAAGCTGGGTGTGCGGCAGTGCTCGTTGCAAGCGATGCATGGATATTATTTTCATAAAGCATGTCCATGATTTCATCCAGCTCAGAAAAATCGTATGTATTTTCGTCAGGTTGAAGCATCGCCCAAGAAAAAATATTTACGGACATAATATCAATATCCGCTAATTTTGTTATCCTCATATCTTCCTTCCAAATGTCTTTCGGCCATTGCTCTGGAAAATAATCCCCACCATAAGCGATTTTGTTTATCTTTTCATGAATCATTTCTTCTCCTCCATTCCTCTTCCTTTGAATAAGGCAGATCGAATAACGTGAAGTCATCTTACGACTAAAGTTACCCAAACTTTATAAGCGTTTACAAATAACTTAAATATGTACTTAACTTGATTACCTATTTTAATGAAAATATAAATTTTAAACAAGTAGGGAATTTTTTGATATGTGAAAAACCGTAATCCACAACTTTATTCGAAAATATTTCTCCAACCTCTTGCATCATAAACTTCTTGTGGTAGAATATTTTGTATATTCAATTCAAATAATAATATGTAATGATGAAGACGGCATTTAGATGATTGCAAAGAGAGTCGGTGGTTGGTGGAAACCGATGTATCGTCTATTGTTGCCTAGCACTTCTGAACTGGCATTTGCCCGGCCCACGCCGTTATCTACTCGAGGCTGTTTTGATGTACAAATCAGTGAACGAGGGTGGCACCACGATTTCACGTCCCTCATAACTTGGCGCATGCGCATGTTATGGGGGCGTTTTCATTTTTAACAGAAAAGCGGAAGACGCCTACAGCCAGACAAAAAGTGTTCTAAAAGAAGCAGTCCAAAAGTTTGCCAATCGATAGGCGGCTGAAGCTATAAAAAAATAGAAAAAGCAGAGGAGATATGGATTAATCATGTATAAAATTCTCGTATCAGATGCAATTAGTGATAGTGGTTTAAAGGCATTGTATGATCATCCAAATTATACAGTCGATAAAAGACCTGGCCTTCCAGCTGAAGAATTAAAGAAGATTATTCAAGATTACGACGCATTAATTGTCCGCAGCCAAACACAAGTAACGGCTGAAATTTTAGAAAATGCCGATAAATTACAAGTGATTGCACGCGCCGGTGTCGGTGTAGATAATATCGATGTTAAAGCAGCTACAAAAAAAGGAATCATTGTCATCAATGCACCTGGCGCCAACACAATCTCTGCTGCTGAACTAACGATGGCGATGATGCTTTCGTTAGCGAGAAGCATTCCACAAGCTCATGCATCCACTTCAGTTGGAAAATGGGAACGGAATTCTTTTAAAGGTGTCGAATTATATGAAAAGACACTTGGTGTTGTGGGGATGGGTAAAATTGGAACAGAGGTCGCAATGAGAGCAAAAAGCTTTGGTATGAAGATTCTTGGCTATGACCCTTATTTAACCGAGGATAGAGCAGATTCGCTTGGAATTAAAAAGGCATCATTAGACGATATTGCAGAAAAAGCGGATTTCATTACGATTCATACACCACTTATAAAAGAAACACGCGGACTTATTAATGACGACTATTTAGCTAAAACAAAACAAGGCGTCCGCATTATTAATTGTGCTCGCGGAGGAATTATTGATGAAGCAGCACTTGTAAGAGCCTTAAATTCAGGAAAAGTGGCTGGCGCGGCACTCGACGTGTTCGAAACGGAACCATCAACTAACTTGGAGCTTTTAAGTCATCCAAATGTCATTGTGACCCCGCATCTTGGAGCTTCGACGGTTGAAGCACAAGAAAAAGTGGCACATGAAGTCAGTGAAGAAATCATCGAAATTTTTGAAACACAATCCATTAGCCATGCTGTCAATATGCCGCAAATTTCTGGAGAGACCCATAAAAAGCTTCAGCCATATATTACACTTGGTGAACAAATGGGGATGCTTGCTATTCAATTATTAAAAGAAGCCCCAGATAATGTGGAAATTAATTATTACGGTGAACTAGCAAAAGAAAATACAGATTTACTAACTCGAACAATGGTGAAAGGCATCCTTTCCCATCATTTAGGAGATACTGTAAATCTTATCAATGCTCATCACTTGCTAAAAGATCAAGGCGTATCTTCTAACGTTTCTAAACATCCTAAAAGTAAAGGCTTTGCAAGCTACGTTGAGCTTACACTTTATCGAGAAGGCGTTAAGTCCAATATCGGAGCAACTGTTTTGAACGGTTATGGTGCACGTATTGTTAAAATGAACGATTATCGTGTTGACGTTCGTCCAGAACAATATCTCTTATATATTAAACACCACGATATCCCGGGAATGATTGGCCGCGTCGGTTCAACTCTTGGTAATTTTGATATTAACATTGGAACGATGCAAGTGGGACGTTCTGAAATTGGCGGCGAAGCGATCATGATACTAACTCTAGATAAAATTGCCGAAGATGACGTTATTCACGCACTAACAGCTATAAATGGACTTGAATATGCACAATTCCTTGAACTGCCTAATGGCGGGGTTCCAGTAATGAGTTCTTAATCTGATGGGAAACCGAAAGGCTATCTGGTTGAAGATATTTTAAAGCATAATACAAGGATACTATTAAATATCATGACTTTATTGGACTGTTCTTCAGCATGAACATTTTATACATCCAATATAATTAGTTTATTGAACATATCTCCATGTGAAGTGGGATGGTTTGTCCAATATCCTTGCTTTATTGGACACAATATCAGAATGAGCCTGTTGTTTGTCCAATATAATTTATTTATTGGACAGATCTCCAAGTGAAGTGGGACGGTTTGTCCAATATTCTTGCTTTATTGGACTGATAATAAAAATTGAGATGAGTTCTGTCCAATTTATTAAATCGTCTTCAGAAAATGAACGTTCAACCACCACTAAAAAATCCGAAGGAAGCAGGACTTCCTCCGGATTTTTTTATTTTACTAAAGACATAACTAATTCTTTTATGTCTAATACACTATCAAGGATATATTCTGCTTGATGTTTTTCAAATTCTGCTCTTGCGTCTTTACCTGATAATCCTGTTAATACTGCTGCAAAAGTACATCCCATTTTTCGTGCGGCGAGTAAATCGGCAAATGAATCTCCTACAATCAATGTTTCCTTTCCATTAGGGATTGGCATTTTTTCCACTATGCACTCTTGATCAGTCTTCATTTTCCCAGATAATGCTTTCACATACGTAAAAGGATTGGGTTTTGAAAGCGGTGTTTCTTCTGGAAAAGCCCGTTCGGCCGCTAAAACATCGTCAGCCGTAACAATATAGTTTACATCGAAATGTTTTAGCCAGTCTAAATATTGAAATGGTTCAATCGTCTCGAGTTCAGGGCGACCTGTTCCAATGCCGATTGTAATTCTTGCTGTTTTTAGTGATTCAAATAACGATGCAATTTCTTCTGCTGGTGCTAAAACTTTTTCGGCGGATAAAAATCCTTTTTTTCCTGTCTGAACGGAAGGGCGCCCCGTTGAAGCTAATACGTGATGATCCCCCACATACCACTCTTGGGAAACATGTTCACACGTCGACCAGAGTTCACCTATTCCTGCGAAAACTGTTTTTTCCACCCTTAGCTTTTCTTTCGCTAAATAATCGAGATGAGAAAATAAGCCTTCTTTTGTACGTTCTGATTTTTTAAAGTCATCTAAAAATGCAGCAAAATCAAGTTTTATCTCTTTACCTGACAAGGACTTACCAATTTCCATTAATACTTCTCGATTAATTTCATTAGAAACCCACTGTGCAACCTGTTCTGAATTGTTCACTTGTTCTAAAAGTCGAACTAGATGATAAGCTACAGTTAAATAAATCATGTCCCAATTCGCATTTAATCCACACGACTTTTGAAATTTCAAAACGAGATCGTGTTCAAAAACTATATTGCGAATTTCATCTATTTCGGAATCAGAGTAATCAACCTTAAATTTTTCCGAGTCCAGCCCTAAATAATTTGGGCTATATAACATTTCCCAAACAGTTAAAGCAGAGGCATCGAAATAGCGCTCTTCACTTAATAGAACCCCATCAACATCAAACAAAACCGTCTTAATCATAAAACTATCCCCTTGTGTACATTTATCGCTTCTACCCTTTAGTGTACCATAGCGATTATCGTTTTCAATCCTCATCCTTTATATCGATATCTTCTGGAATAGGCTCATTCGCCAAGTCTTCTACTAACCTTTTATATTTTTCAAGCTGATCAAAATGAGTATTGAATTGGTTTTTATAAATTAAAACAATGCCATCACTATCTTTTAAAAAACGAATTTTGCCTTGTAAAATTAAACTTTCTACATAAGGAACTGAAACGGATAAATACTCCGCCGTTTCTTCTATTGTTAAATACATTTTCTTCACCCCTGAAAAAACACGAATAATTCTTATTATATAATACCATCCTTATATTTAAAGGAGTGATCAACAAAATGCCAAGAAAAACACGGGATACGGGTTCACAAGCGACTCCCCACTTTGACGGGGTATATGAGGATAATATTAATGATCCAGGGATGCAAAGTCCACAAATGGGTTTAAATATAAATGTCACAGGGAAACAAAACTCTTTTCATGTTTCCGAACTGCCAAACGATGACATGAAAGATTTTGAGAAGCTGACGAGAGGTAAAAATATAAAGTGATATGCAAAAAAAGCATGAATGGATAAAATTACTCCTATCCTTCATGCTTCTTTTAATTCACGAGCTACAGCCTCAAGCCCTTCCATTCCTCCAAAATAAGCGATTTTTCCACCTTCCAAATATAGCAACTTATCTTCACTCGATTGCTGAATCTCATCAATCAAATGGGTACTAACGATCACAATACTATGATAAGACAGCCGCTCGAGTATGCGCCTAAAATAGCTCCGCTCCTCAATATCCAAGCCTTCAAACGGCTCATCCAAAATACAAATTCGCGGAGTATTAATTAACGCTTGGATTAAACCAACTTTTTGGCGTTGTCCCCCTGAAAGTTGGCCGATTTTTTTTCGTTTTGCTTGAATTAAATCGCACTCTTTTAACCAATGCTCAACAGTCTTTTTTACAAGTTTTCGTGGAATCCCCTTGTGATATGCAATATATTTTACGTATCTTTCTACCGTCATGTCTAAATGTCCAGTAAAATGCTGCGGGAGAAATCCAATGATTTTTCTAATTTCTTCATTATTTATTTTTCTTCTGTACGTCCCAATCTGCTCATCCCGGACTATTAATGAATAATTGATTTCACCTTGTTCCGGTTGTATCGCGGTCGTAAGAAGCTTCAAAAGCGTCGTTTTCCCCGCTCCATTATTTCCAACGACATACGTAATTCCTTTTGAAAATGAACATGTAATACCATCTAATATCTTCGTATTTTCAATTGAATAATCTACGTTGTTTACTGCTATTCTCATTTCACGTTCACCGAAAAACGTCTCTTTAATAGAAGACTACTTAATAAAAGGATGGAAATTCCCAAAATAATCCCATTCATGACTAGAGAATAATCATCACCTGGGGCTTGAAACAAAAGCTTTTTCTTCCATAATACTTGGCTAAACCAAATAAACAGTGTTAGCGATAGCCCTATTTTTTGCCCTAGCCAGAAAATCGCAACAAAACCGATTACACCAAAAAAGAAAACGGGAATAAAGGAACTAACTAAATACTTTATCGTACTCTCTGTCCCCACGATAATAAAACTTAAGGGCAGCGTCAGCACCAATTGAAATCCCATAACAATAATAAATCGGATAAATATTTGCTGGATGATTGGGTAATAGCTTAACGTTTCAATCATTTCATTTCCTTCGTTTTTCGGGCGGAACGAATAACCAATAACAGCAATGACAAGAAGCGTAATCCACTTTATCCAACTCGCGAATCCAGTTACGGCATCACCATAATTTTCACTAATCGTAAAAGTGATTGCAATCATAAGAAGCCCAGTTAATATCCAGCTTGTCGTTCCATAAAAGTTCCATTGTGATAAAAACATATTTACGATTTTCGATCTTGTCGAAAGAGAGTGCTGTGTTGTTTCCAGCTCTAGGCGCATATCAATCGAACTTTGCTCCTGCTCGATATTTTTGATTTTTTGTATTAAGTCGAGTGTCTTTTCTCTCGTAGGCTCTGGGGCGGTAAATCGATCAAAATGAGTTTTCCATTCTTTTTCTAATTTCGCCAGTTCTTGATTGTCATTCATGTGCACCGGCCCCTTTCCGTTCATCTTCAACTATTATGTTTTCAAGCTGTTTTAAACCACGTGCGATTCGTGTTTTTACAGTGTTTATCGAAATATCTAAGACAAGCGCGATCTCCGAATATTTTAAATCCTGATAAAATCGCAAATAAAGTACTGTTCGATAATCAAGGGAGAGTTGATTCAATGATTCTACCATCCATTGACGTTCAAGCTGATGATCAATGATGTGATGAATATGGACTTTTTCTTCAATATCTTGACCCGTTACATATTCAAGCCGAGCTAACGGTTTTCGCCAATAATCCTTGCAAGTATTAGTCGCTATTTTATACATCCACGGCTTAAATTGATCAGGAATAAACCCCTTTAGCCCTTGCTGATAAATTTTCAAAAATGTTTCTTGAACAATGTCTTCCGCTAATTTTTCATCGTTCAATAATCGGTATACATATCCAAAAAGAGGTTTATGGTATCGGAAAACAAGTGTATCGAAAGCCGTGTCTATCCCGAGAGTCAATTGCCGCATATATTCTTCATCTTGCATTCCCATACCCCCGACTGATTTTTAATATAGCTCCTATCATACATATTACCCCTAGTCCGATATAAAACAATCGGTTAACGAGAATCCAATGATTTTCCGCTAAGAAAAATCCCGTATCTCCGCTCACAAAACGTTCCACACTTCCATAAATGAGCAAAATTGCATTTAACTCTCGCAATAACGCTCCACCGAATAGGATCATCATCCAAAAGAAAATTCCTGTTACGATTCCACCAAGTGAATGCTTTCCTATTATCGTTCCTAAAATGACGAAACCTCCTATGGCTAAATATACTGGAATTGTAAAAACGAAGCTTTGCCATAAAAATGTACCATATATAAATCCTAGTGGAATTGTGACGATACTCGTTAATCCAAGAAAAATAATAACGGAAAATAGCGCCCTCTCCAATAAAAATTTCCATTTAACGACCGGATACGTAATAAGTTGGTTATAAAATTTTGAATCCAAATCAATCGAAAAACACCATTGGATAATAAATACAAACCAGATTGTTGCTGTTTTTTCATAAATAAGGCTCGATAAATCATCTAAAGTGTACATCCCAGAGTTATAAATGATGATCCCGATAATCGGAATAAGCAATATGGACATGAATGAATAGAGCGATGTAAACCATAGCTTTAAAAATAGTCGAAGTCGAATCAAGCATCCCTTCATCGTTTTGAATCTCCTTCATAATGCTTTAAAGCGGCTTCCATATCAAAGTCCTGCTTGTTTTCAAGTCCTTTCCAAGACTCGAAAAGATATTTTACAACCTCTTTAAATGGTTCTAAACCTTTGTTTTCATAGTTTCCCAGTAAATTAACAAGTGTAAGATCCTCATCCCCAACCCACCATGTCGATTTATACCAATCTGCAAAACTGACCTGTTCGTGTAAATGATTCATGATGGTCCATACCATAGCATCATTAATTATTCGAAAATCTTCATTATTATCGACAAAATTTTCGGGTGTTATTTCATTTATTAGTTCATACGCAATATCCCAATCATCAACAGACGCACTTCCCATCACAAAAAAATCGTGGTTAGCGCCATCACTTGCTAGATACCAATACCTATCACTCAATATATAAATAACAGAAGGACTCAACGGAATCCCTAACCAATCTTCCGTAAACCTCCATGCTTTTTGATATCTTTCAATTACTTCTTTAGCTCCATTAAAAACTTCAGGATGTGCAACAACTCGAATGTCGCCAACGTTCTCTTCTTTGAAATTCCCGCCCACTAATGATAGACCGTATTGAGAAATTCCTTGAAACGTATCTTTACTAACCTCCGGAATCGTCAAGGCGAGAGGAAGTTTTTGATTTTTTCTCGTAATAGTAACCGAGAATTCAGTTGGAAAATCTTCCACAAGCCGAGCATTTCTTAATTCAAATTGTGCATACATATTATTATGCTCTCGAGCAACGACTAGCTTCCTCTTTCCAATTAAAGGATACCACCCCGCTTCTTTAGGAAGATACATTCGCTCATTTTTTATAAAAGCATGTTCCACATAACCATAATCACGATATTGCAAAATCTTTCCTTCATAATGAAGGTTTAGGTCAAATGTTTCATCTGGCTGAATCGGTTGTTCGAAGTGAAGTGTGATAAAATCTCCATCCTTTGAACAGGAAACGGACTTTTCGCTCGTACATTCCTTTATTTTTAACCCGTAATATAAAGTTAGAAAAACATCCTTTACTGCATCGCTGCCATTATTTTTTATTGTTAATCCGCTTTTGACGCTAATATGATCGTTCGTTTGAAGTTCCACACTTAAATTTGTTTTTTCCATTGCAAAATCATACGGCTGATCATCTTTATACACTTCGTAGTAGGAATTCATCCATTCGTCATAATTCCCCTCTCCATCAAACGACTTTGCATATTGTTGCCCAGTTGAAATGTATTGTTTAAGTGCTTGATCATATTGCATGAAACGCATTCCACTTAACACAATTGTAGGAATGATAATGATTGTAGCAATAATAGGAATCAACTTTTTTTCTTTATAGCTTTTACGATGACGTCGAAACAAGAGAAGTGCTAAAATAATTACTACAAACCCTAATAATACAATAGCACCTTGGTGAAAAAGTGTACCTTTAAACACATGTTGAATTCCCCATATTCCCTCATATGGCGATCCAATAAACATATAATCAAATGGAGTTAATAAATGGAACTTTGGATTATCCCATATGTAGGCTTGTCCAGTATAGTCAAAGGGTAAAAGTAAACTTAATACTAAAATAGCTGGAATGCTAACATAAGCTAGCATTGATTTAATCAAGATTCCAAATAAAAAACCAATGGAGATTAGAAGAAAAAACGCTCCTTCCATTTGAATGAATACATAAAAGATATTTTTAAACCAATCTCCTAACGTCATGGATGCACTTATTAACCAAATGGCTTGCACGACAATTGTTATGATTGTAATACAAAGTCCATATAATTGAGTGACTAGCCACTTTCCCAATAACCATTCCACGTTTTTTACTTCATACGTTACAACTAATTGTTCGAAATCACTATCCCTGTCTTTACTTGCCATATAAACAGCAAAAAGCCCGACAATGAGAATATCCAGGAACAGTATCCAAATGAAGCTTTGATAAAAAGCAGCAGCGCGTTCTTCAAAGTGAATTGGCTGGATTTCATAAGAGATAATGACATATCCCCAATACAAAATATTGACAAGCAAAGGAATGGCTAAAAATTTATTTCGAAGTAAAAGTAATCCTTCATTTTGAAAAACGTATTTCAATTTGTTCATGACATCACCCCGTTAATCACAGCCATATAACCGTCCTCTATTGTTGGTTGTACGGGGCTTACTTCATCTTGTAGTTTTTCTTTTGAAAGAATTCGAAAAACAACCTGATCCTTTTCTTTTCGACTAGAAATAATGACATAGTTCTTTTCGACTTGATCATATTCAAAAATTGGCACAGATAACTCCCATATTACATTTATTGCTTTCATTGCTAGTTCATCAGTCGTTCCTTGAAAAAGGACCTCACCGTGATTGATTACTGCAACTTTTTCACAACTTGATTCGATATCACTAATGATATGGGTTGATAAAATAATTGAGTGATCTTTACTCAATTTTTCTATCAAATTACGAAAACGAATTCTTTCAGAAGGATCAAGCCCAGCTGTTGGTTCATCAAGAATGATTAACCTCGGATTACCAATGAGAGCCTGGGCGATTCCAAGCCTCCTCTTCATTCCCCCAGAATAGCCTTTAATTTTTTTATTTGCTTGCTGGATGAGATTTACTTCTTCAAGTAGTTTATCTACCTGTTGGTTTCTATCCTGCTGATTTGTCACGCCTTTCATGGAAGCAACATAATGAAGAAACTCCCTACCCGTAAATTGTGAAGGTACGTTAAAATGCTGTGGTAAATAACCGAGCAGCTGTCGCACCTTATCCCCTTCCTTTACTAAATCATTACCGTATATAGATACTTTTCCTTCTTGAAAAGGGAGAATCGTACTTAAAATCTTCATCAAAGTCGACTTCCCTGCCCCATTCGGTCCAAGAAGCCCAAATAGCCCCGTTCCGATTTGTAAATCTATATTTTTTAATGCCTGAAATGAACGATATGATTTTTGTAATCCTTCTATTTTTACTGTCAACATCTTTTCCCCCTCTAACACCTTTCTGAACCTTACACGTGGGGAAAGAGCAAATTGTTTCATCCCATAAAATTTTTAATAAACTAGTTTTGGATTCAAGTCAAAATTTCTTTATTATAGAGGTTCATCGTAAATCAGAAATGAATTCACGTTTAGAGGCAAATACTATTTTATTTTCATCGAGAATAAGCACGAGATTCTCGATCAAATCTATATCCCACTCTATTTCATCGAGAATTAGCACCGAATTATCGACCAAATCTAAATCCCATTCGGTTTCATCGAGAAAAAACAAAAGCAAAAAATGTTTGATGAAACCAAACGTTTTTTGCTTATTTAATATGAAATATTATGACCAATTTTCAATCCGAATGATTTTAACGATTTTCCCATCTTGTACAGTAATTTGCAATTCACCTGAATGCATTTTGTTTAACGAATCCACAATTACTTGTAATTGATCACTTTCTACCTTTACATTTTCCGCCATTCCTACATCCCCCTAAATCATTAGTAAGTGATATACACAAAAAGACCCCTTACCTAAAAGATAAGAGGCCCCGCTTTTTATATATCAAGCACCATCTCTTATCTTTCAGACAAAATAATCTGCTGGAATTGGCACCGTTTGAATACAATATTCAATGGTTGCCGAGGTATCATCGGGCCAGTCCCTCCACCTCTCTTTATAAGAGTAATGTTTATGAAATTTTTAACGTTAACATTAATTGTATTGGAAAAAAATTTGTTGTCAATCGACAATTGTTTTTGGATGGAGTAATGTTGCCTATCCTAATAAGAACAGTTATTCAAAAATTGTTCTTCCCTTTTTCGTTACATTCGCTATAATAGAGCATGTTGAACTTTTTTCAACAATAGCAAGACGTGGTTCGAAACCATCCCACGTAAAAAAACTAAGGAGAGAATTGAATATGAAAACAAAAACATTGGTGATCAATGGTATTTTAGCTGCCCTGTACATTGTGGTAACTCTTTTGATTAAACCATTCGGCTTTTCCAGCATCCAGTTTCGATTATCTGAGATGTTTAACCATCTAGTGGTGTTTAATAAGAAATATTTCTTTGGAATTGTTGTCGGTGTATTTATAGCAAACTTGTTATTTTCGGAATTAGGATTATATGATCTTATTTTCGGGGTTGGTCAATCAATGATCGCGCTATCTGTTACCATTTTTTCAAGCAAATTTATTAAAAGCATTTGGAAGAGAATGATTTTTAATACTCTCATTTTTTCCTTTACGATGTTTTTTATCGCCATTGAGCTTAATTTAGCTCTCAAATTTCCATTTTGGATTACTTGGTTTACAACAGCTATTAGTGAATTTGTTGTGATGGCTATCGGTGCACCGCTTATCATGGCACTCAATAAGAGAATTAACTTTAATAAACTACTTTCTTAATGTTAAAAGACCCCTTCCGAGAAGGGGTTCCTCATTTATTCAAAAATATAATCTTTTAATGCTTGTTCCATCGAAGCAAAGACATCCGCTTGATGATCAAATGTTACTCCTAACTGAATCATATTTTTTACAACCTCAGGTCGAAGTCCAGAAATAATTACTTTACAGCCCATCATGATTGTACCATCCATTACTTTTTTCAGGCGATCAATGATATCAGGCTCCATTTCAGCTACACCAGATAAATCAATGATTAAGGTTTGAATTTTTAAGACGGAAATTTCCGTTAATACTTTTTCCATGATAATTCTAACCCGATTTTCATCAATAGGGCCAATTAAAGGTAGGACACATGTTTTTGCAGTAACAGGGATAATCGGAACTGAAAGATGTTCAACCATTCTATTTTGTTCCTCTATTAATCTGTCTTTATAATCTGAATAGCTAATAAAGAAACAATTTAAAAATTGATCTACTTGGTTGTTAATTCTACTTTCAAGAATATAGAAGCCATCCTTACTTGTTTGATAATTGAATTTGGTTTCAAACTTATGTAGAAACATCCAAAGGGTTCTTCTAATGGCATGAAGCCATTCTAATTTGAATGCTAATGTTAACTGAAATTTCGCCCAAATTTTCCCTTCTTGTTTCGCAAACTCAATGACTTCTTCTTCTTTTTCTTCTATTACATAAAGTATAAGACGATGAGCATTTTCCAGTAAATTTATATTTCCAATCGAGTGAATATCATTAATTTTATCCCTTACATTTACTGCTTCACATAATAATTTCTTTTCAAATTCCGGTCGATTTTCAATTAAAAAATCTTTTAATGCATCTACATCATATGCAATATTCACGATATCTCTTCCCCTTTTTGGTGAATTGATTCAATAAGCATTTAGTCTATACATCATCTTTTTAATAGTATCATATCCTATGTTTTTAAAGAAAGTAAGAAGAAAAGCGTGTCCCTAAATAATAAAACCAGTACCTATCAAGCAGGAACTGGTCTTATTACTACTTCCTTTCTGGCGGAACTTCTTTGTTTAAAGCATCAAAGAATTTTAGGACTGTAAAATAGCTTAAGCCTAAGTCTCCAACTCCCTCATATGCCGAGACAATATCGACACTACAACGCAATGGTTCTACTTGAAGAACGGTAACGACAATTTGATTTTGTCTCATCACTTTCTTCTCAATTAACATTTCACCGCGGTCTTCGTCTAAATGAGTAATTTTCCAACCAGAAAGTTTATTATTCACAACGAAAGTAATCTTTTCAAGTAATGCACGTTTACTCACTTTGTAATAACGTGTTTTCAATTGTGGATCTTTCGCTCGGTCACTAGTTTCCGTACTATTTTTCCATAGTCCAGTCAAAATACGGGCAACTGACATCGTATTCCCCCCTCTTTTTTACATAAATCTAGTTAATATGTACATATGTGTTTATTATATGTCTTTTCAGATGGTTATGTCTATTAAGCCAATAAAATTGTAAGACAAAAAGAAAAGAAAGTCACGAATGACTTCCTTTTCTTTACATCTTATTGTCTTGCAGACCAATCCTCTGCCCGTTTTTGTAAATCATCTAGATACTTTTGAATATCCGGTGCTTTATCATTCGCTGCCTCACTAATAAATCCGTTGATGGCCGGGGCAATTTCACTGCTAAAGAATGGATTTGCTTCGTCCATCATAACAGAAGGAGAAACAGCTGCCACTTCCATCGCTTTTTGAACAAATTTATCTTCGGGAAGTACAAAATCAGCTTCTGCTAGAGTTGGTGTAGCTTGGAAGTTCTCGTAATTCCATTTTTGAGTTTCATAGCCTGCCAAGAACTTCATGACTTCCCATGAAGCCTCTACATTTTTGGCGTCTTTTGCCATTACAAATGGGTCCATCGCTACCCATCCTTCACCTTTTGGCCCAAGGTTTAAGACTGGCACGAAACGGTCCAGCAACTCTTTATCCTTGTTTGCACGATATTCACCCATTGTCGCACCACCTGAGTGGTCCAGTGCAATAGCGATATTATTCGTCTCAATTCCAAAGTTTTCTTGGCCTTGACCATTCACGAAATCAGCTGGAGGATATTTTGCTGCTGCCTTTAACCATTCCAATACTTTAACCATTTCAGGTGTGTTTAGTTTCCATTCGATATTTTTAAGATCATCCAAGGAACCAACAGCGCCTTCAGCACCAAAAGCGTGGGTCAATGCAACAAAGGTAGAGGCATTTAGAGCATTCCCACTCCACCATAGACCATAGTTGTCTTCACCTGTAACAGGGTTTTTACCTGTCATTTGTTTAGCTTTATCTAAAATCTCTTCAGGAGTTGGATTTTCTGATAATGGTTCCACTCCCCAGTCTTCAAATATCTTTTTATCATAGATCGTCACACGTTTTCCTAAGATAGCAGGAAGTCCGAAACGAGTGTTGCCATCAAATGCAACGGTACTATATGAATTCTCCCAAATTCCTTTTAAATATATGTCGCCGCTAAAGCTTGAGTCGTTTGCTAGTAGATCATCAATACTTCGTAACAAGCCCTGTTGCATCCATTGAGAGGCAAACGCTCCTCCTGAATAGATGAGGTCTACATCACCTGATTGCAACATCGCGGTTTGTTTCGCTTGGGCATTTTCCCAAGGAACTTGATATACTTCTAGTTTAATATTCGGGAACCTAGGCTCGAATTCTTCTTTTACAAAAGTATCAAACCCAACGTTGTCAATCCCAGTAATGGGATCAATCCCATCTTCAAGCTGCCAACCAGCTAAAGAAACGCGAACAGTTCCCTCTATATCTGAAACAACTTCAATATCGCTTTTCTTCTTATCCCCGCCTTTGCTTCCACCCCCACCGGACGAAGAAGAACATGCCACCAATCCTAAAGCCATTAACATTACGCTAAAAATCGTAAATAGTTTTTTCATTACTAGCCCCCTCGTATCAATTTTTAAATCGGTAACTGCTTAGCATTCTTTTAAAGCTATCACCCCCTCTAATAGAGTTGATACTTAAAAAGGCAAGACCGATAAGTTTTCTTATTGTTTTATTCCTGATAACGCGATACTTTCAACGATATATCTTTGCAAAAATAAATATAATGCTATAACTGGAATTAAACTAACTGTAGTTGCTGCCATGATGATAGAAGGAAGTGCTTGGTTCTTATTATAGGTAAACATTGCCAAGCCAAGCTGTATCGTATACTTATCAGGTGTTTTCAATGCTAATAATGGCCATAATAAATCATTCCAAACACCTAAAAATTGTAGAATGGTCATTGTTGCTATGATGGGAATACATAAAGGAAAATAAACTTTGAAAAACACTTTAAACTCCCCAGCACCATCAATAATGGCAGCTTCTCTTAATGAAGAAGGCAGCTGGTCGATAAAAGACTTCGCTAAAAATGTTCCGAATGCATAGTTTAAGGCTGGTAAGTAAAACGCCCAATATGTATCTAGTAAATTTATTTTTGCAAAAAGCAAGTATTGGGGAATCATTGTCATTTCAAAGGGAATCATCATTGTGCTTAGCGCTAGGACGAGCACGATCATCGACCCTTTAAATTTTAATTTAGAGATGGCATAACCGGAAAGAAGAGCCGACATCATGCTGACAAATATAACCCCGATTGAAATAACCATAGAGTTAATCATATATTTAAACATTGGGATGTTTTTGAAAGCGAGTTCATAAGTTCTCGTTGAAAAATCCTTCGGCCAGAATCTAGGCGGAAAAGGAATATTTAGCCTTGCTGCCCAATCAAAACTTGTAAGTAACATCCAAACAAAGGGGATAATCATAATTAAGGATCCTACTAATAGAATAACTAAAAGCGTTAAGCTGCCTAATAGCTTGGATCTTTTCATTGATTTACCCTGAAAGGATTTTGAATCATCCATTTTCAAGTTAGAAATGCTCATTGGATTGCTCATATCATCCATTCCCTCCTAATCAAGATTACTCTTCCTATTAGATAGCAACATCGCAACTGTCAGTATAAGAATAATCATAAATAAGATATACGAAGCTGCTGTTGCAATACCCATTTGACTTGCAAGGAAAGCATTTCTATAAATATATAAAACGACTGTCATCAAAGATCCAGCAGGGTTTCCAGCCGTTCCTCCAATAAGCCAAACATCCGTAAAACGTTTCATTGCACTTATGGTACTAATAATGACCATAAATAGGATAATTGGTTTCAAATAAGGAACTGTTATATAAAGCCACTTTTTAAACCAATTTGCTCCATCTACTTCCGCCGCTTCATATAAATCCCTAGGTACACTTGTCAATGCAGCAATAAAAATAATCGTATTATAGCCGAGCATCCCCCATAACGTCATTAAAACGATACTAAATCTTGAGAAGCTAGGATTTGTGAACCAGCCAATAGGATCCATTCCGATCCAGCTTAAAGTAAAGTTTAGAAGTCCCTCTTTTCCTGGATTAAATAGAAGTTGGAAGAGAATACTAGTGGCAACCAAAGATACAACGTTCGGAAGAAAATAAACACCCTTGAAAAAATTCCTCCACTTTAGCCAAGGGATATTATGAATAAAGGTCGCTAGAATAAAAGAAGCAGCAACCCCTAAAACTACCGCCAACACTCCCATATACACTGTATTGTAAAGCGACTTCCAAAATATCGAATCACTAAGTACATGCTTATAGTTAGAAAAACCTATCCATTCGCCGCCAAACGAGGAAGCGGACTTTTGAAAACTCAAAACGAGTGCTCCAATCATCGGATAAATGGCAAATACGAGCACTCCGATAACCAATGGTGCGGAAAATATATACCCGGCCCAATCTGTCGATGTTAATTTTTTCTTTTTACGAGGTTTTATTTGCACACTTTTTTTCATGGAAAGTCCGGTTTTGGTTTCCATCCCTTCACTCCTTCACTATATGATTGTAAGAATCTGTGAAGCTTTCATCCCAATAATGCAAACGCTGTCATTTATGACAGTAGTATTTATCCTCCTTCTCAATACTCTATTACTATCTTTCTCCAGTGCCTTTAGTAAGTTTACAATAACATAAAAGAAGGCAAAGAATCAATGATTTTTTTAGTTTTTTTAAAACAATCAGATTTTTCGACAAAAATCAGCATTTTTTGATTTAAATACAAACGGGTATTCATGTTTTTCAATAAAAATAAATACCCGTTTGTTGGAAGACTTTCAATTTAATTATTCAAAATAAATCTCTTTCCCTTTGGAAGCTGATTCATAAATACCACATAAAATCTTCGTCATTTCGACACCGTCTTGTACTGGGCTGAATGTTTCTTTCTCACCTAAGCAGACGTCAACAAAATGATTGATTTCATTTTGGAAACCATCGATAAAATCAAAAGTTAAGCTATCCACTTGAGGAGTCATATTTAAAATGGTATCGTGTTTTTCTGATATAATGGCAAGCTCTGGCTCTACTTCTGCTCCGCCTTTTGTACCATAAAGCTTTACAGAAATTTCATCCTTTTTAGCGTGGAGGGTAAAGCTAACGTCCACAAGCATAGATGCTCCATTTTCAAATCGGATCAACGCGTTTGCCATATCTTCTACTGTATTTTTTTCCGGATCATAATCTGCCGCTTGATAGAACGATAGATTCTTAATATTTTTGCGGTTTCCTAGTTTGTTATACGTATTTCCAGAAATAGATTTTACTTTCGGACGACCCATTAAATACCAAAGAATATCGATGACGTGAACCCCGATATCAATTAACGGGCCTCCTCCAGATCTTTCAACATCGGAAAACCAACCGCCTGGATTTCCAAGTCGGCGAATACATGTTGCTTTTGTAAAATAGATCTCACCTAAGTCATCGTTTTCGATGAATTTTTTCAATACTTGTGTGTTGGAGGCATATCTTCTTACGAATCCTACTTGTAATTGCTTTCCACTATTTTTCACAGCTTCTTCAAGCTTTAAAGCTTTTTCAACGCTTGTTGTCATAGGTTTTTCAACTAAAACATGTTTCCCACTATTAACAGCTGCGGTAGCAATTTCAGCATGTGTGTTATTCCATGTACAAATACTTACAGCATCGACTTCGGGATCATTCATCAAATCATTGTAATCAACATACACTTTTTTCGCGCCATATTTTTCGGCTTTATCTTTTGCTCTTTGTTCATTTAAATCACAAATGGCATAAAGCTCAACCTTTTCGTTATTAACATATGCTCCCAAGTGGGCCTCTGAAATAGAACCTGCTCCAATGACACCAATTTTTAATTTTCCCATTAGAATTTCCTCCTTACTCTTCTCCAAATAGTCTACGTACATTATCCAAAGCTATTTTCGACGCTTGCTTGCATTCTTCCATACCTTCGAATTCAATCGAAACATAGCCATCAAAACCGGAATTTTTTACGATTCTTACAATCTCCCTCGTATCAATATCGCCTTGTCCGACAATCGCACCTCTTAAATAATTTCCAGCAATGGATTGGAAAAATCCTTCTCCAGGGTTTTGGTATGATGGTCTAACATAAAAATCTTTAAAATGGACAACGGATGCATGCCCAATATTTTTCTTTACTGCAGATACAGGATCTTCGTCTGCACATAAAAAGTTGCCGACATCGAGCGTCGTTTTAAAATTGCTGCGGTTGACTTCATTTAATACACGGAGGACGCGGTCGCTAGCTTGTACATGGAAACCATGATTTTCTATGCTGGTCTTAATGCCATACCCGGCCGCATAATCAGCAATTTGCTGGCAAGCGTCAACGATTGCGGGAAGGTCCTTTTCAAATTGCACAATAGATGTATCTCCAGGTGCCCGCCAAGCAACATCATGTCTCATAAATTTGACCCCAAGAGCATTAGCGATATCGACTTGTTTTTTAACTCTTTCAATTTCAGCATCAAATTCTTCTTTTGTTTCAGTTAAAAAGTTAGCCCCGATTAAATAATTGGAAACATCGATACCAACACTTTGTGCTTTTTCTTTAATTTGTTCAATGAGTTCTTCGTTGTCTTCAAGACTAAAGCCAAGTGGGACAATCTCAATATGCTCCCCACCGTTATCTGCTACCCACTGAATAGCATCTAAAATCGTCATTTCTCCAGAGTTGATTGCTTGGTATAAACTATATGAACTTAAACCAATTTTCATTTTGTCCACCTCGAATGGATGAGAATATAATTTTGTGTAGAAACATGTTGATTTTGCCCAGACTCTCTCTTTATTTTCTGCTTAACATTTCATCACTGATTCTTAACAATGACTATCTTTTAACCAACACTGCTTGGCCTTTTTCGCTTGATTCATAGGCAGCCTTTACGACTTCAAGTGTTCGTAAGCCGTCTGTACCCGTAATGGATGGGGCTTTTCCTTCTTTTATGCTTGCGATGAAATCACGAATGAGTGCCTCATCCATATCTTCTGCAAACGGAAGTTGAGAAATTTCTTTAGAGGCATCGTTATAATAAACGGAATGCTGTTTAAAGGCATCAACCTGTAAGTTTCCTTTTGTTCCGATAAAGTTAATGATCGCGTCTCCCCAAGTTGGGAAAGTTTGCGGTCTTGACCAGCTTGGATCAATCGAAACAATGACTCCAGATTCAAGCTCAAGTGCAACCATTCCGCAATCTTCTACGTCGATATCGTAAAATCTTGTATCGAGTTCGGCATATACACTTTTTACTTCATCATCTAGAACCCAACGAATGATATCCATAAGATGCACAATATGGTCGGTCGCAGCACCGCCTCCTGATAATTCTTTTTCAATAAACCAACCACCTGGCATTTTCCCGTGGTTCGTTCCATTGATGGCAACAATTTCTCCAAGTGCTCCGGAATTTATTAATTCTTTCGCTTTTTGGAATCCTGGGGCGAAGCGGACTGGGTAAGCAATCTGTAGGTTAACGCCTTCTTCTTCACATACCTTGATCATTTCTTTTGCATCTTCAATTTCTGTGGCGATTGGTTTTTCACATAAAATATGCTTTTTAGCCCTTGCGGATTTGACGACATGCTCTTTATGGTTTGCGTTTTCGGAGCAAATAACGACTGCTTCGATATCAGTACTAAGAAATTCATCTAAGCTCGATTGGAATTGGCAGTTAAATTTATTTGCCATTTCTTTTCCGCGCTCTGCATCTTCGTCCCAAATATAAGCCAATTCAGTATCTGGATGATTAACTAAATGAGTTGCGTAACTATCCGCATGCATATGAGCAAAACTTATGATACCGACTTTCATGTTAATTTCCTCCTTTTCCTAGAGTGACTGGCTGTCCTTTATCAGCGGATTTTATAGCTGCTTCCACAACCTTTATGACCTTTAATGCATCTGCCGCTGTTACGATTGGTTGTGTCTCTCCGGAAATACATTCCACGAAATGCTCCAATTGACGTTGGAATGGATCTTTCTCCATCATATTTCTCGGTAGTTGGACATGATCCTCTGAGCGGAATTGAACAGTCAATGGATTGCTGTCATCGTGATTGTATGTAATCATTCCTTTATCGCCTGTCAATTCAAAGGAAGCTTTAAATTTCGTTTCGGCCCATGAGAGCTCAACATGTGCAATCGTTCCATCAGTCATCTTGAGATTAATAAAACCATACTCTAACCCGCTTCGTTTTACGCGTTTGGCCATGACTCTTTCTACATCGCCAAATGTCCATAGGACCCAATCCAAATCATGAACACCGAGATCCATAAATAAACCGCCGCTTTTTGACCCATCGGTATACCAAGACTCTTCCGCTGGATGTGGCACTCCTCTAGATAGCCTCATCACACCTGGATTTCCGATTGCTCCATTTTTCACTTGTACTCTTGCATTTACGTATTCTGGAAAGAATCGAAGCGTTTGACCAACAAGTAATTGAACATTATTTTCGGCACAAACTTTTATAATATCATCCGCTTCTTCACTTGATAACGCCAATGGTTTTTCACAAATGACATGTTTCTTATGATTTGCTGCTTCCATAACTAGGGAGGCATGCGTATGGGTAGGTGTGCAAATATCAATGACATCTACATCTGTATTCGCTACAAGCTCTTCAATGCTATTAAAAGCTTTTGTTGCGTATTCACTAGCTACTTTATTAAGTCTTTCTTGGTTACGGGCAATGACTCCGACTATTTCTATTCCTTCAATTTTAGTCCACGAAGCTAAATGCCTTTGGCCAAGTTTCCCTGAACCAACTACTGCTACCTTCATTTATAATCCCACCTCACCTTTAAAAGTCTTCCAATCTAATTACTTTATCTTCTTGATTTGATTGATTAGCAGCAAGAGTCACAGCTAATGTTTTCAAACCATCTTCATAGGATGCTAAAATTAAATCCTGATTATTCGTTCTCACGGCTTCGATGAATGCACGATCCTGAACCTCGTAAAAATCAACCTTTGATTCATGCGTTTCCGTTTTATCTTTTTCAACAATTTTAAGATTAGTTCCTACTAACTCAACACGGAAGTCACGTCCTAATATTTCAACTCCCATACGATGATCTGGTTGAGTGAAAGAACAATCTAAATGTCCAACTGCACCAGATGAGAAGGCGACATTAACAGACGTAACATCTGGAATATCAATATTTTCGATATTACCCATTACTTGTAGTGACATATTGGCACTTACTTTCTCAATTTCTCCCCCAAGGTAAGCCATCAAGTCCATGACATGGGTAGCTTGTTCAACTAATTGTCCACCTGACTTACTCATAATGCGGTACCATGGAGTTGGAACAAAGCTCGAAATATATTTACCTCTTACCATCGCAATCTTTTTATCTGCTAAATATTCTTTCGCTTTTTGAATCGTATCTAAATAACGGAGGCAATACCCTGAAGCATTAATGACTCCTGATTCACGAATCACTTTTGCTTTTTTCTTAGCCACTACCAGGTCAAGCTCAACTGGTTTTTCAACAAGTATATGAATCCCTTTCTGGACTGCTTTTTCCTCAATTTCACCATGTGCAAATGGAGGTATACTCAAAAATAGTGCATCTAATTGTTCATTTTCCAGCATCAAATCAATATCAGTATAAATGGAAGCATTATACGCTTCACCTTGTTTTTTAGCATTTTCTTCATTGATATCACAAACGGCAATTATTTCAGCATGTTCATTTTCTGAGACATTCTTTAAATGAACTGAAGCAATCCCGCCAACACCTACAAAACCAACTTTAACTTTTGTCATATATCTAGCCTCCTACGATTTTAAAATTACCTCTAAATGACGTGCAGTATCATCTGCTAAAGTGCTTGGGCACAAGGCATACGGTGAAAGTTCAGCAGTAAGTGTATCTTCATAACCAATCTCTTCAAGTGCACTTTTTACCGCTTTCCAATCAACATCACCTGCAAGCAATGGTACAAATCCTGTTATATTTCCAACACTTGTACTAAAGTCTTTCACATGTACTTTAAAAATTCTTTTTCCTAAAATGTTGATCCATTGTTCTGGGAAACCAAATTGCAATACATTCCCGACATCAAAATATGCCCCGATGTATTCGGAATCCAGCTCGTCAATATATCTGGCCATCTCGAGCGGAGAAAGTAAGAATTTATTCCAAACATTTTCAATACCGATTTTGACATTATATTTTTCTGCGGCAGGAATAATTTGTTTAATCGCTTCTTGACTACGTTCGTAGCATTCATCGTAAGTAACTTCTTTAGAAACTGCTCCTGGAACTAGTAAAATTGTGTCAATTCCTATGAAACTAGCTATCTCCAACATTTTCTCGACTACACGTATTCCTTCTTTTCTCACTTTTTCATCAGGTGAGCTTAAAGGAGTTTTCCAAAGCAAGGATGTAGATAAGCTTCTTAGCTGTAATTGATATTCATTAGCCAATGCAAGAATTTTTTCTGCTTCTTCTTTTGTTGTTTCAACTGTTAATCCTACGCCGCCGGCTTCATTAAGATTAAGTTCGACAGCGTCAAAACCAGCATTTCTACTATACTCAAAGACCTTTTCGATCGGTGTTCCATCTGGATAACACCATTGATTAATTCCCTTTAGCAAAGGTATCCCTCCTAATATGGTTAGTCACTTAAATGTGAAATGAAATAATTCATGAAGCAATAGTGAAGCTGAGCCGACCACCTCTGAATCATTTCCGAAAGAACTTGGAAATACTTCAACATTTCTTGTATGTGTTTTTAGTGCATAGTGAGAAATATGCTCATTCACCTTCTGAATTAATAGCTGATTTTCAAAGGCCAGCTCCCCACCTAGAATAATTCTTTCTGGGTTAAATAAATGAATGAGGTTCACTAAACCTATCCCGAGATAAAAAGAAACATCTTCTAAAATGGAATTTGCTAAAGGATCACCCATATAAGCCGTCTTTCTAAATAACTCTGGAGTTATTTTTGATAAGTCTCCTTTTACTTCTTCTACTAAGAGGGATTCCTTTCCTGCATTGATTTCCAAAACAATTCGAGAATAGACAGCACGCCAACTTACATAATTTTCAAGACAGCCAACGTTGCCGCAATTACACGGGGCTCCTTTATAATCAATTGTAGTGTGCCCAAACTCACCAGCTCCTCCATGAAACCCACGAAAAATTGAATCATTTACAAGTATACTCGCTCCAACGCCATTTCCGACTGTCACATATATTAAGTTTTTGGATTGTTGATATTTTCCAAACCCCTTTTCCGCAAGTAAACTCCCATTTGTATCATTATCTATGTATGTTGGTATATTAAATGCCTTTTCTACAGCACTTTTTAAAGGAAGATTATTGATTTTTAGTTTTGGATTATAGGCAACAATTCCTTTTTCAGAATCAACAATGCCTTGAATCGTAATGGAGATGCCAAGGCAATCATTAAGGTTTTTACACTTCTTGAAAAAAACATCAATCATTTTAATCAGTTCATTACTTAAATCTAAATCTACATTCTCTGTTAAAACATGTACTTCTTTCCTTAATACTTTAGCATTTAAATTAAATTCCGCTATTGTAATTTTGGAAGCATCAATGGCAACTCCAATTAGGAAACAAACATCGGGATTCAATTGCACTAAAATTGGTTTTCTTCCACCACTAGATTCCCCCGTCCCACCTTCTATTACTAGGGAATCGCTAATAAGATCACTTACTGCAGATGTAACAGTCGTTGGGCTTATATTAATTTTTTTAGCAATCTCAGCCCGAGATATGGGGCCATTTTTACGAATAACATCTAAAATGATTGACTTATTAAGTTCCTTAATAAGCTGTAGGTCACCTGTCCTTTTCAACATAATCTCCTTCCGTGAAACCGCTTTATTAGTTTCTTTTTCCAATGCACTAATTAAGTTAAAGAATAGCATAATTATGCTATTCTTTTCAATCGAATCCCTTAATAAAACAGAAATTTTTTTGAATGCTCATCTTAACTTGTACGTTAACTTTCACTCTATCATCTAGATGCCTTTCAAAATCATGAGTTCTGAAAAACTATAAATCTTCTATTACGATGTAAGCTGCTTTTATTGGACCATGCACTCCTACTACGAGGTTCATTTCGATGTCGGCAGAATTACTCGGTCCCGTAATAAAATTGATGCAAGAAGCAAGATATTCCCCGTTTTTTACTTTTTCCCTAATCATTCTTGCTGCTTGAGTCATTCTTGGAACGATTGAACTTTTCGGCATAATGATAACTGACTTAAGAGGTAAAAAGCTGACGGTTCTTCCTTTATACTTGTTGCTAAACAGAACAGCGGTTCCAGATTCCGCAAGTGTAATATCACTTATGGTGATTCCTATATTCGCCTTTTCTGCGAGTTGAATATTATCCTCTCCTACTTCAGGCTCCCATTGATGAATTTTTATATTTTCCTCCGGCCATATTTCCTTAAATAGTGGCGATAGTCCATATTCATCAAAACGTGGATCCTTCCAAGTTACAACTGGACCGCCACCATATTCGGAAACAATAGTTCGCAAAGATTCAAGTAAACCTGCCCGATTCGTTTCGATTAAATCCGTGTGAATTGTTGTACATTGAGTTTTTAAAACTTCTAGAAGTTCGTCTGCATCCGTATCTTTCAGCACTGCATCTTGCGGATGATAGCTCCACTCAGGCCTTTCAACTTTCGATAGGATTTCATCTCTTCCTGATCGACCTGCAATTTTGCTTAGAAATGCATCTCTATTCTGAATTGTTCCAGTCAATACTACTCCCCACCTTTTTTATGCTCTTTAAACCAATCTCGGAATCTTTCTTTATTCGGAGCGGGAAATTCACGAATTTCTGTCCAAGCTTTTAACGGTCCAACCCCTTTAGAGATTTTATTTCCATCTGTAAAAGGATTCATAGCAGTAGGAGCTATTTTTGATCCTATTTTATAAAGAGATGGTGAAGCAGCACCTAAACCAAATGCCTTCATAGCTAGTTTCTCGGAGATCGGAGCTCTACCTTCCTTCTCAACAATCACTTGGCGATGCTTATGCAATAAATCGTGGAGAGGGATTTTTACAGGGCATGCCTCCGTGCAAGCTCCACACAATGTCGAGGCGTATGGTAGTTCTTTATAATCATCATAGCCGCCTAACAATGGAGAAAGAACAGCACCTACTGGACCCGAATAAATCGAACCGTACGAATGTCCACCTACATGACGATAAACAGGACATACATTCACACATGCGGCACAACGAATACATTGAAGAATTGATTGAAATTCTCCGCCTAAAATATTGGATCTGCCATTATCGACAATGACTAGGTGAAAATCCTCAGGTCCGTCGACATCCCCTTCATCTTTTGCTCCGGTTAGTACGGTAATATAGCTTGTCAATTTTTGCCCAACTGCACTCCTTGTGAGCAATCCTACGAGGACTTCCAATTCTTCAAATGTGGGAACAAGCCTTTCCATTCCCATTACCGTAATTTGCGTCTTCGGCAACGCAGTGACAAGATCGGCATTCCCTTCATTTGTAACTAAACAGATGGATCCCGTTTCAGCTACGGCAAAGTTACACCCAGTAATCCCAACATCAGCTGTTAAATATTCTTCTCTCAGCATTTGCCTCGCATGCCAAGCCAATTCTTCCGGTTTTTCTGTCTGTTGATAGTTCAATTTTTCTGTAAAAACATCTCTGATTTGTTCTTTATTTTTATGTAATGCAGGTGCAACGATGTGAGAAGGTGGATCATGATCATCGATTTGAAGGATGTATTCGCCGAGATCCGTCTCAATAACTTCACAGCCAGCTTCTTCAAGGCATTGATTCAAATTGATTTCTTCCGTTACCATGGACTTTGATTTAACGACTTTTTTGGCATTTTTCTTTTCAATCACACTGCGGATATAATCATTCGCTTCCTCGGGCGTTTCCGCAAAGAAAACATGACCCCCTCTTTTCGAGACATTCTCACTCAATTGATATAAATAATAATCTAGATTTTCTAGAACATGTTGGCGAATTTCTTCTCCAAGAGAGCGCCATTCCTCCCAGTTTCCAAGTTCTTTAGCTGCGTCTAATCGTCTAGTTTGCAGCCTTTCTTGAGCACTTGAAACGGCACCTCTCATAAAAGTGTTTTGGATACCAGTATCAACACGTTCTTTAAAATCACCTGTATTGATTTTCATCGTCATTTTGATCACCCCACTTTTTAAAAATTAACGCGAGTTTAAAACTTCAGCAATATGCAGCACTTTTATCGGTTTTCCAACTCGGTCGATTCTTCCTCCGATATTCATTAAACAACCGCAGTCTGCTCCAATTAAGTATTCGGCTTCAGTTTCCTCTATATGGTGTACTTTTTCGTCTACCATTTGTTCGGAAATTTGCGACATTTTCACCGAAAATGTCCCACCAAATCCGCAGCATTGATGTTTCCCTGGGAGTTCTGTAAATTCAAGCCCTTTAACGTTTTTTAAAAGTTTCATAGGCGCATCTGTGACTCCTAGTAGCCTTGTCATATGGCATGAAGTGTGATACGTTACATGCCCTTTAAACGTAGCCCCAACATCTTCAACTTTTAAAACGTCCACAATAAATTCGGTTAATTCATATGTTTTTTGTTTAAGAGCTTTTGCTTTAGGCTCCCAAACTGGATCCCCTTTAAAAATATTCTCGTATTCATGAAACATATAAGCACAAGATCCCGAAAGTCCAACAACATATTCAGCCTCTTCAAAGGCTTTCATCATTCTTTTCATAGCTTCTTTCGAACTTTTTACATATCCACTATTATATGCTGGTTGGCCACAGCAAACTTGCGACTCAGGAAAATCTACTTCACAGCCAAGCCTTTCAAGCAACTCAACAGTTGCTTTACCAACATGGCTATGAAACATATCAACTAAGCATGTAGCAAATAGACTGACTTTCATTTTTGTTCACCCTCTTCCGTTTATTACATTTCCATATAAATCTACTTTATTCTTATCAAGTTTATTAGTCAACAGGTCATCTGATGACTTAGGGAAAGATAATTTTTATAAAAGCTATTAATCATTGATTTTTCGAAGTTTTTTCAAAATATTCACTTAAAACTTCATCGACATTTTCAAGATGCTGGACCATTGCTTCTCTAGCTGCATTTTCATCTCCACGAAAAATCGCCTCATAAATATTTTTATGCTCCTCGTATAGCTTTTCAGTTGTTGTTTGCCCTGAATAAAGCCAAAGTCTGCGTGTCTCCTTCATCGTTGCTTGCATTAGCCCTGCAACATTTTTTAACAAACTGGATAGAAGCTGATTTTGAGAAGCATCTGCAATTGCAAGATGAAATGCTAGATCAGCTTTTTCACCCAATTCTTCATTGCCATTAGCTTTTTTCATTTCCTCTAATGCTAATTCCATTGTTGTTAAATTCTCACTCGTTCTTTTTTTACTTGCAGAAGCAACTGCTCCTGTCTCGATTATTTTCCTTACTTCTAATAAGTTCTCCACATCATTTTGATTCATTAAAATTGCCGTCGATAATGGGAAGAATATTTGATCGGGGCTGAACTCTTTAATATATGTTCCTTCTCCCTGCTTCATTTCTAGAAGCCCCATTGCCCTCAATGCAGACAATGCTTCCCTGATGGCTGAACGGCCAACTTGAAAATTTTCCGCAAGCTGCTCGACAGAATCTAATTTATCACCTGGCTTTAATTGACCAGACCGAATCATCTCGTGGATCGCTTCTGCTACCTGTTCATAAAGTTTTGTCGGCTTTATTTCTTTGTATTTCAACCAAAAATCTCCTTTCTAAATAAGAGAATGTATAGTCATAATATTATATAAGCGTGAAGAATTACAATTTTATCATGACTTTGTCGTGAAATTTAGTGTACTAAGTAAAAAGGCGACAGAACTCTCCATCGCCTTTTTTGTCATTAATTTAAAAATAATAATTGATACTTATGATTTTTAGCCATCTCAATTTCTATTAATCCATCAATTGGCTCAATTCGTCTATCCGCTATGCCTTCTTCACGAATGGTAATTGCTTCATTTGCTTTTAGAATAAATGAATTTTCTGCATTACAAGTTACCTCTACTTCACTCACCAATAACTTATTCCATGACACATTTAACTCGAAACCGCCTTGAACCCGAATCCCCTTTATGGATCCTTTAACCCAAGTTGACGGGAGGGCAGGTAAAAGTTCCACATAACCTTTATGAGATTGAATGAGCATTTCTACTACTCCAGCCGTATAGCTGAAATTTCCATCAATTTGAAACGGCGGGTGCGCACCGAATAAATTCGGGTATATCCCCCCTCCAACGAAAACCTCATTATTCGCGTCCACAATGTTAAATAATTGTTGAAGCAGTGTATTCACTCGCTCCCCATCTTTCAATCTTGCCCAGAGACAGATTTCCATCCGAGGCTCCACCCCGTTCCTTCATCACCTCTGCGGTTAAGTGTCTGCTTAGCAGCATCTAATAATGGACCATCTGTAATTTGATTTCCGGGATAAACTCCATATAAATGAGATACGTGGCGATGGTGGGGTTCTACATCTTCATAGTCAATCGACCATTCTTGCAACTGACCATATTTTCCAATTTGCATAGGATATAAACGATCTCTTGCCTGCTTCACATTTTCTATCCATTCATCTGCTAATCCGAGCTCAGCCGCAGCTTCGATACAATTTGAAATTGAACTGACCCCCACCTAAAATCCTAATGGTTTTTGTGGAAGGGGATTCCGATTAGGACCCGTGGACCAATACCCGTTCAACTAGGCACTGGATTTTCTACTTTTTAATTTA
>NZ_JAIAZY010000029.1 GCF_019459225.1 Bacillus sp. IITD106 | reverse complement strand
AACATATCAATCCACCCTAAAAAAATCGGGATATAAGTCCAACAGAAGACTAGATACAAGATCCCTCTCACATACCTTTTGTAGTAAAATGCATGGATTCCGAGTCCACCCAAAAAGAATGCAAGTAAATACCCTACCGTTTTGGATTTTGTGTTCAAGATATAGAAACCTCCTCTTTTCTATCCTTCCAAAAGTATATATTTTTAAAAAGTACTATATGTTTAAATCCAAAATTGCTACCACCAGAAAATAAACGAGCAGCCATGCTTACATAAATTTAAAAATCATATATCTTCCTGACATTTCATAAACTACCTATCAATAGAATTAGAATACTATTAATAAAGCGGATTGCCTTCTTCTTAGGTTACACCGTTAAAACCTAACCATTTTACTAACTAGTTAAAAGCAAGAACTATCTATATTTTACCATAATTAAAAAATGGAACCGCCAAAAGACCCGTCCTTTATGTAAAATTTTCTCCTTCTCCAACTGTTTCTATGTATATGCCGAAAAAACAAACAAGTTTGATAGTGCACAAGAGCTTGTAGTAACAATTGAACCTAACAAAGTTCAATATAGCGGAAGGTTATTTATATGGATAAACAATTCAACATTTAGTTCCGCTGAGGGCTTTGTTCATATTCTTAAATCTAGACCGAAAACAAAAATCGTAGGCTTTGATGAAACTTATGGTGCATTCGGCTTTGGACAAAAACGGGCCTACTTCCGAAGGGATTATCATTTACATTTCCATTCGGGCGACCCTTAGATATAAATGATAAAATTCTAATAGGACCCGATAAAAATCAAGTCGGCTGTGAACTACCAACAATTAAGATCATAAAAACTAAAGAAAAACATCCTCCATACAATTGGTTGTATGAGGGATGTTTTTTTAAGAATGTTGTTAAAATGTTGTTGATGATAAAAGTCCGCTATCGACAAACCCAATCGTACCAAGGGTTGGAGGAACTAATTACATCATGCCGCCCATAATTTATCCAACTTATTGCAACTTTTTCCTACTTTTTTAACCATTAGTAACAAGGTTATTCTTGAACAAAACACAAATATACTTATCCGCACTTTGTGCATTTTTGAATCGCTGTGATATTTGTGTGATATTTTGATGACTTTAAAAAATATCACAAGAATTTGTTCAAATACACTAATCAGTTGGTGTTCAAACACATCATAAGAATATTATAAAGGCATTAATCCTTCAATTCCACACCCACAACATCATCCATCTTAACCTTCTTCAAATCTCCATTCCATTCGGTGATCCAGACTACTTTATTTAAACTATCTACATTATGTACCCTGCCTTCAGCATCTTCGAAAAATCCATCTATCCACAATTCAAAAATGACGGGCAAATTAAATTCTTGTGCGGCTGCTAACTTTTCATCAATTTCTCGAAGTTGGTATTCATCAAGGATAGGCTTCTTTTCCTTTTCGTAGTCCTCGTACATTTCTTGTAAATGCTCAATATGTTCCGGCAACATGAAGCCACGCCATTTTTTCATTCCGCGATCTTTAATATTTTTGATGTCCATGTAACCATTCCTTTTTTGTGATTATTATATACGAACATTTGTTTGTTATGCAATGGTAAAATTTTGTCGAAAAGAAATTTAAAAAAGTTTATAAAAAGGTATTGACGTATTGTATATCATTTGATATACTTTAATTAATAAGAAAACGGGGAGGAAATAAAAATGATGAAGAAATTAGTTATGAAAAAAGCTTGGGAAATTGCAAAGAACGGCGCTTCAAGATTTGGCGGAAAAGCAAGTGAATATTTATCAGAATCAATGAAATTAGCTTGGTTTGAAGTAAAAAGAACAAGAAACACTCAGTTAAAAATGGTAATCGTGGGAAATAAAGACAACGGCACTTATGAAGTTGTTAGAATGAACGGAGCAAAAGTTACTGGCGAAGATAAAGGCTTAAATAAAGAGGACTACACTTCAATCTATTGCAATTTTGTGGAGCGCGGATTTAAAATTATGGATTTCTACGTTGTCGAAAATGGTGAGAAGAAATTCTTGGGGACAAAGGAAGTTGCGTAATGCCAAAACGAATAGATTTAACTGGGCAACAATTTGGAGATTTAACCGTCATCAAATTAAGCTATAAACGGGATAAATATAACAACCTTTTATGGGAATGCAAATGCTCTTGCGGTAATCCTGCCTATGTTCCAGGACCAAGTTTGAGGGCAGGTTATTATAAAAGTTGTGGGTGCAAACGAATTAAAAAGCGCGACAAAGGTGCAAGACAGCACGAAAAAACTGATTGTGTAGATGGCACTCGAAAAACAGCATTAAAAGCAAAATTGCACGTCGCAAATAAAAGTGGCCATAAAGGCGTGATTTGGTTAGAGTCACGAAAAAAATGGCGAGCCTATGTCGGCTTTAAAGGCAAGCAAATTTCATTAGGGTATTTTGATGATAAAGAGGATGCGATCGCCGCAAGAAAAGCAGCTGAAGAAAAATACCACAAACCATATTTGGAGGATGATGAATAATGGCAAATGATAGTTCTTTTATCGTTAGAATTTCAAAAGAAGATTTAGAAAAGTTTAATGCAGCCGTTGAAAAGAACGCTGTAAATCGCGCAGAATTATTGCGACAATGGATTAGAAAATATATTGAAGAAAATGAAAAATAATTAAAAATAGTTATTGACTTTGTATATCATATGATATACAATAAAAATAACAACCAGAGATACGCAAAAATAAAATTTAGGAGGAATGGAAAATGAAAGTAATGTACGAAGATGTCTTAGTCGGTGAGGTTTTAACAAACAGGAGCATGACAGTTGATGAAGCACTAGAAGCAATCGGATTTAACGAAGAAGAGTTTTTAAACGAACAAGGCTGGGACGACATCGATTATAACGAATTTAAGCTAGTGTATTAAAAACTAGGGAGGGTTCGCCCTCCCGCACTAAAAAATGAAAAGGATGGATAAAAAATGAAAAAACAAATCTTATTAAGTGTAGATCCAATCGTTGAAAAGTACATGGGAATAGCAATCGAAAGTGGCGCACCATTTGACTACAATGGCACAAAGCTAATTGATTTAAGATTCTTCTACAACTTCATCGAATCCAACATGAAGGCTGATTATATCGATTTTGAAGAGTGTTTAAAGGATTTAATCGCAAGTGGAGAAGGACCTTATGAATTAGGACCAAGTGCCACAAAGTCCGGCAATCCTGAAACCATCAGCTACGAAGTCAGTTACGATTATGATGAAGAAAAAGACGAAGTTAGCAACTACACAATTGAATTTTAAACAGGAAAAAGCCACCCTCCCCTACAGAGGTGGCTTTCTCTCTTTACCTCTATCCAAAGGAGTAAAGCCATATAGGAACTTAAAACCATCATATGCGTTTAATAAAGTTTTTATGAACAAAAAATAAAGCCCTCGTGAAAGAGGGCTGTGAAGGGAGAAGGAAAGATGCTATAAACCTTCTCTTTTTAATTATATCATATTTTTTCTACATACTGCGGATTTGCAGTCATATAGTTGCCTGATTTCAACTTATACATTTTCGACCCATTTACAGTCAGCGTGTCCACCACTGTAAACACTTCACCTTTTTTAACCGTCGCTTTTTTTGCGTTCCAGTCCGGTTTGTTATAATACCACAATTCTTTTGCCTTAACTCTGATTAGGAAAGTTCCAGTAGTCGTAACTGTAGGAGGTGTAGAAGGCTTGGTAGGTGGTTTAGATGCTGCCTTTTTCTTTAACCCTAATGCCTTTTCTAGTCCTAAAGCGTGGCCGCGTGCTATTTTGTCCAAGAACGAAGATTGCTTTAATAGCGCTGCATCTTTTGCGTTATCGATGAATCCTGATTCCGTTAGACACCCTTGCATATTAGATTCACGAACCATGTGATAGTTGGCTTCTTTTTTACCACGATTTGTAAATCCAGTCGCTTTGATAATCTCATCGTGAATGACATTGCGCTTATTATTCGTGGCTGGCTTTGATTTGTAAGTACCGTTATAAATAAACGACTCAAATCCTACACCGCCACCAGCATTGATATGGACAGAGAGTATATAATCAGCTTTCCATGCATTTGCCATATCTGTACGTTGTTTAAGTGATAGCGTTTGGTCACCAGTACGGCTTAGCTTAACTTGAGCATCTTCATATTCATTTTTCAGGATTGTTTCAATGCGTTTAGAAATTGCTAATGTTAAATCTTTTTCTTTTAATCCGTTTCCGACTGCTCCGGGATCTGTACCGCCATGCCCTGGGTCAATAAAAATTTTAACCATTCAATATTCCTCCTCAAATTTTTAAAATAAAAAAAGAGCAACGCTTTTTTTGCGTCACTCGATAAAATTGCTATCATCCCTTGGATATTCGTACCTTAATGCCTGTCTGCTATCTCCCACACCTTTTACCGTTGGGTCCGTGACCGTATTAAACACGCTGATAACGATTAATGCGAGCAAATATGGATTGCTATATGCTTGGACAAATAAATCCCACAATGTCCACCATGTGGTTAAATCTGCAAAGGATAGTCCTACGTAAGCTAGTAGTGGGGTTAATGCCGCTAATATAATTTGTGCGATGAAAATTGGATTTTTAAAACGTACTTTCCAGTTGATTTTCAATGTAATCATCTCCTAAAAATTTTTAATAGCTGCATAAAAAATGGCTACAGCTCCACCAATAATCGCAACAATTAATGCGTTTGTGATGGCTCTCCGTAACCATTTGGTATCCTCTTTAATATCTTTCAAGGATTCTTTAATACTATCAATCTGCTGGTCTTGCAAGGCTTCTTTTTTCTGTAAATCGGAAATGTCCTTTTTCATGAGTTCTTGCTGCAGTTTAACGTTGTCAATATCCTTCTGGACGGTATCTTTCCAGATATCCATTTCTGTAGCCTCCATTCTTGACCCCCTCCCCATATCTCTACAAATATAAAAAGCACCTCAATTGAGATGCTTATACGCTTCCTTATTTAACTTTCTTACCGCAATTCTTTGTGCGATTTCCTTTTTTCTCGATGACCCTTTTACTAGGATATTTCTGTAAGGTGGTTCCTCTTCATCATAAAGGTTAAGGTAGACGTCGAATCTATCAGCATACTCTAATATCATGTAGTCTACTAAATCTCCTTGCTCATTTACCATGAAGCCATTGTCAAAGCCAATTGAATCCGTTCCAAAAGATGGGTCATCTTCAAACAACTTTTTCAATTTTGATTCCAACATTTCCCCCTCCTTTAGTCCCATATTCGGCATAAAGAGAGGAAATCCTTCTTATTCAAAAAATGACTAAATATCAACCCTTTTTCAGATTGCCCTTAAACTTTACATTTCCTTTTTCATCGATGTAAAGATTACCTATTTTTATCATGGTCTCACCCCCAATAAAAAAGCCGACCAATTATTTGGTCAGCCTTTCGAATCAATCAAAAACTAATTCAACAGATTGCACATCTTCATACCTTAAAGTGGCATTAGCCGCAGTTATTTTTGCATTATTATTTTTCCCTCTGACTATAATTTTAAATAATTCTGCAACTCCTACCTCATCATTGGGTGAATCTTCTTCCAAGATTCTTCCATCTTTAAAATTGTACCTTAGCTTCAATAGTATCCCTCCTCTCTCGTCTACTCCATTCGACAAGAAAGGATAATTTCCTTTATTTAAATTACCGTTTAATCAAATCCTGCTTACCCTCACCAATTAAGATAGCATCCACATCATCTTGATAACGTTTATACAAAGAAACACTAAAAACATATTTGTAGTCTTGGTTACCATCCATAATTTTTGTAGCGATATACATAGCCATCATTACATTCCTCCTCCTGTTAATTCGGGAATAATCGTAAATATTAACTCTTCAATCACTGTATCTTGCATTGCAATTTTTTCTTTCAATCTCTCAATCTCATCAGGTTGATCAATAATCTCTACCTCATATCCAGTCTCCACGACTTCCCCATCGACAACCTTAAACCCACGTGGATTCTGCATGATTTTCTCAACGATGTTTTCATCGACTGCAATCCATTCATATCCTTTAACATCATCTTCATCCTCTGGATAAGATGCTACGATATTTCCTTCTTCGTCAAATGTTACTTTTCGCATTTAATCACCTACCAGCTTATAATCACAAGTAATGTACCTGCAGATACTGTATTCCAAGGGATATGACCAGATGATACGCCTGATCGAAGACCTACGACCATCTGATATTGAGACATGGTCCGTGCATATATATAAGGATTTATACTTGTACCACCTACAACCAAGCCATTCGAACTACTCAGCTCTTGGCTCATGGAAATTTTGGCCCCGTCAGGAACATTCCTTAAGAATATGGTAAAACCTTCTGCAGCAGAACGAATCTCTTCCACGAAAGAACTACCTGTTATATAGTTAACAACGCCGTTCCCGCTATTTGCTGACACTTCCATTACAATACGGTTTATTGTCCCCATTTGGCTAAAGTCTTCTGTATAAAAGCTATCGGAAACTAGGCTTTGAAAAGAAAAACCATATTTTCTTGTGTTTGAATCAGCCTTGAATTTTACGTTACCTTGTCCTACCTCTATGATGAAATCGTCTATGAATCTATACACATTATCCGTTACTCGCTCAATCATCTTGAAACGGGCACCTGTAAGCCCATCTAGATGGGCTGTTAAGTCGGGAGTATCAGGACCTATGATTAACATAGGGGAAGTGAGCCTTCCACCAAAACTTCCAGTCGCCCCTTCTAAATGTCCCGCGAATTTTACATCACCGTTTGAATCCACGTAAAACATATCTTTCCAATTCGTGCCATCTTTGACTTGCACTTTAAACCCATCGGTACCACTCATGACTGACCTTACCAATCCATCTAAACGTTCGACTATTAAACCTTCTGACTCACTCCATTTTAAGCCGTTGTACAACTTATTTTTTATAAGCGCGTTATCGTCTACATATGATTCGGCGTCTTCCAATGCATCATGGTAAGCTTGTTCGCTTACTAATTCTGCAAAATCTTTTGCGTTTTGTTCGGCGTTACTAGCTTTTTCAGTGGCATCTTGTCTAGCAGTATCGATGGCTTCTGTTTTTGCCTCGTCTGCCTTATTTTTAGCTACTTGTTCAGCGTAAATAGTGGAATCTTGATATACCGTTACATCTTGATAATCCGCATAATCTTTTGCATTTTGTTCAGCCAATTGTGCTTTTTCAGTCGCTTGTTGTTCCGCAAGTTCTATGGCTTGTGCTAACTTTGAATCTGATACCTTTTGCGCAATGACTTTTCTAAGCAAAGCAACCTGTTTTTCAAGGTCCTCTTTTTTATACTCAATAAAATTACCAATATTAAAGTTTAGTATTTTTCGAGTGGCAGGGTCTTCCTTCGTCTCTCGTATACGTGCTTCGAGGTACAAAGGAGGATTATACCCATCATCTTTGATGCGCACTGTCTGTCCAAGCCTGATGCGTTCGTGGGAGTGTCCAAAAATATGTTCTAACGAGACAGCTTCGCACTCGTACGAAACAGCTGCATCGATGCGTTTTTCTAATTCGTTTTCTGTAAGGGTTCGTAAACGAGATTCCGTCATGTTTTGGTCGGATGATTCTGGCTCATATACTTGGATTAGATGTTGTCCACGTCTCCCCCATCGTTGACGAGCTTCTTCGTTTTCAACCAAAACAGTTAAACGAGTACCATCTTCACGTTCAGGCCCTACACCAAGCAACGCTGTAACAATATTTGTCGCATCCTCAATACGACGGATACCGATTAAATCCTTGCCGAATACAATCTCCTTACCCTCAAATCCTGCAATCTGTTTTTTCATGTCAACATAACGACCAATAATTTTACCGCCTTTAACCTCTACGCGGAATCGTATTTCCAATTCAAATGTGGAAGCGATCAGCTTTAGTAGATTGTAAGGATCTGTGTAGTTTTCAATCGTGATGGAACGTATATTTACAAAATCAATATCACCCACTTGCCACTCTGTACCATTCAAGGCGAACTGTGCGGATGTCTGTGGAGTCTGCCCTTCTAGCTTTTGCGGTTCGATGACTTTGGCTTTTTGCAAATCAATAAAACTGGCATTCCCTTTTACTAGCTTTTCATGGCGTTTGTATTGTTCTGCGTAAAAAATAATATACTCACTAAAAAAACCGTCCACATCATCTACGAGTAGTCGGTTTCTTTTCTGTAAAACATCAAATTTTTTAAGGGCTGTAAAATCAAAAGTATTTTTATTTTCAAGGGAATCTATTTTTTCAGCATCTGTATATTCGCCTTTTTCATTATTTAAGGTTTCGATGATGTCATCGGTCTGCTTATCTAGTACGTGGATTATCGCCATGCTATCACTTTCTTTCTTCTAGCTGCTTAATGCGTTCGTTTAGTCTGTTTAACTTTCCGTAGATTTCTGATAGATATTCAAATTTGATACGCGCTTCGGCTTCATCGATGGCTCTTCGCCTTTCGTAATCCATAGATTCTAGCAAATCACTAACGGTTTTATTGAATCTTTTTCTAGTAACAAACATATTTTTCCACCTCTTTATGATAAGATTTTTATAGAGAAAGGAGGGTAACAAATGTACTATGCAGAAGGAAACATAAAAAAAGCCATTAATAAAGCTTTTCAAGATCACAAAGTGAACAATCCGGAATTAGAAGAAGCTCTTGCTGCTAGTTTTGTAAACATTTTAAGTGATTCTTCGGTCATAAAATATTTAACTGAAAATATCACCGAACTTCAAAAATTTAACGAAGATCGCATGCGTCATTTTTAGTAGTTTTCTAGGAGTCGAACCCCACATTCGACTCCCTTCTACCTAAACTTTTCAGGCCACCTCACATTCATGCTCTCGATCGCATCTGATGGTTCGGCTATAAGCACATTTTGACCACTTTTTAATTCAAAATAATCCCCAATAAACGCTTTTTCGCCCTTAACATCAATCCCATTTTTCAAGATAATATCATCCACATGATTAAAGGTGATAATGTCTCCTGCCTTACCGATATATGGCACGCCTTGCTGTTGGTTGATTTTATCTACTGATAGTCTAGCAGCTCGGTTACGGTTTAATGTTGGATTGGTTCGATAAGCTTGAAACGCAATCGAGACAGATACAATCGGACGCTGATATTTGTTTTGAACATCATGGAATAACTCTACTCGGCGATCAATCACACCACCAAACAGACCTCTTGAACGTTCAGCTTGTGCAATAAACCTTTGACCTTCCCTTATAATGGAGATATAGCCATATAAATCTGTCCAATCCTGAACTTGATTCCCTTTAAAAGATAATATTTTTTTAGGTACACCATTTGCATCATACAGAATGATTTCAGGTCGAGTTATCTTACCGTAAAAATCCTTAACAAAATGAACAGAGCACACAGGCTTGTTCGTATTATCCAAAGCGTACGCCTCAACACGTCCTACACTTGCTGGATCTGTTGCACGTTGGAAAGCTGTTAAGTGTAAATAAAAGTCTTGCAAAGTCTGTCCTAGGCTTTTTGTTAGTGCCGGCCCATGCCATTCCATGCCAGATACATAGCCATAGTTCGATGGTACAAAGCCTTGGGTATCCCCGATAATCGTTCCATCTGTGATTGCACCTGTAAAAGGTGTAAAGTTAACCTTTGTCCAGCCGACAGTTGATTGTAAAGTATCAGTTAAGATATTTTGAAATTTCTCATACACAGGTTCATCCGCATCGGGAATTTGTCCAATCATGTTGATGTCGTCTTCACCATTTCCAACCGAGACGAAAGGAGTATCTTTTTTAAGTTTTACTTCGATGGTTGGGAAGGTTGGTGCTGTGCCCTCGTTGTTGATGACTAATGGCAGTTGTGGTAATAAGGCTTCGACTTCCAAATCAACATAGTCTGTTTCGATTCGGCTTGCTATCGTGCCGTTTGATGCTTCAGCGTGGGCTAGAAAGTGGACGAAGCCGTTGGAATCAACTAGTGCGTTCATGGATGTAATAGGATTTGCAGAAAAATCACTGGAAGAATATGCGACTCTAGTGATTGAGCTATTAGTTGTACTTCTCCCATCTAACCACGCGCTTGTATCTGTTCTCCAAACAGCAAGTGTAGCTCTATTCCCACTCGGACCACTACCTCGCCCAAACCAATTACACGTCAATTTTTTTACATTCGCTTTTAACCATGCCACCTTTTCCGCCGTCGTTCCCGTGAGGGTTATATTATATTTACGCTCGACGTGAGCGATTAGGTTAAAAGAAAAAGGCACTTGTGCCCTATGTCCATTTTGTGTTCTTTGTATAGCATCAAATAATTTCCCATCGAGTTTGTCTACAACATTGTAGTAAACTTGGCTCTCTTGAGTAAAATATGGTGGTGGTTGTAAAACGGAAAGATCCCCATTTGTATTAAAAATGTATTTCATGAGATGCGGATTCTCCACCGTACTACCCGATACTTTCCCCACGAAATTCGCGATGGAAGTTTGTTGCGATGGCCAGTTTGCGGTGCGTTCGGGACCGTATTTGTAGGGGTCGGAACAAAGAAAAGTAATCCTCCCCACTAACTCGTTTGAATCTTCTTCAGGAACGTCGTTTTCTAACATGGTCGCATAAAAAATTGCATCTTCATCTGTAAATTCAAGAATCTTTCTTTGTCCTACTAATAAAGCGTTCAATCGATCATAACGTTTTCTGAACCCTTCATTCGTTTTATCAGCAATTTTATATTTAACTGTAATCTCCCGTGCATCCATTGTGTACCCATCTTCAATCAAACCATCTCGACCTGGTACTGGGATTGTGTTTATTCTATGTTTAATGACACTCCTACCGCTGACAGTCAGTGTAATAAAACTCCCATTGGAATCTGTTAAAGATTCATCGAGGTTAATCCCATTAAAAATCGTTTGAATAGACATGGAAGTGCTTCCTGTACCACTTCCTGCAACTGCATCTACAAAACCGTACATAAAAGCACCTCCATTAAAAACTTCTATTTCTTTCTAACTCGAAATCTTGTTCTCTGGTAATATCTTGTACAAACGCCTTGAAGTTCGTTCCACCTAAAGTAAGGTTGATATATGCAGGCTGTTTATTAACAGTCAACTCGCTTGTTAAATGATTTTCGAATTGTCTGCTAGCTAAAGAGTTGATACTGGCAACGTTCCCGGCGATGTCAACTACTGGCATTTCTCCATTAATGGCATTAGATAAATTAGCCATCGATCGAACAGCAACGTTTTTCCCCTTATCGATAGATTTCGCAATTGACTCTCCTATTTGGATTTTCATAATGTCCCGTAAAGCACCCTCTTTAGCAGGGGAGAACGGAAGGAAATTACGTATCCTTTTAGTCACATTCCCAATAGCGCTTGTCACTGCTCCAATTGCAGACGTTATCCCTTTTGCGATGCTCAATACGATGTTTCTTCCAGCACTCACGAATTTCACTGCGAAACCAACAACAAATTTATAAGCTGCGTTTAACCCGTTAGAAATGGCATCTTTAACCGAATTCCAAGCATTGACCGTGGCGGTTTTCACTTTACTCCAATTTGCAATGATTAGTGCGACTAATCCGACTACCAGTGCAGTTACAATCGCAACCGGACCCATAGCAATCAACCAAGCTGCCGCTACTTTCGCCGCATGTAACAAAGATTGAACTCCCAATACAGCCCATTTAGCGACCATCGCACCGATCTGAGCAACTTGAATAGCTGCATTTTTAATTGCCATTGAAGCCATAAGCGCCCATTGATTAACCACTTTTGCACCATTAACCGCTGCTTGTACTGCCATTCGTGCGAATCCGGCGATAATTTTTGGTATCGCTTGTGCTGCTTGTACCGTCGCGGACCACGTTGCTCTTGCTGTCATAATCGTCCATTGTGCTGCAACTCTCGCGGCAGTTGTTGTAGCAGATATAACTAATCTAACAAAACCAGCTACGATACCAGGGATAGCCTGAACAGTCTGAACGGTTGCTGACCAAGTAGCTCTTGCTGCCATCGCTACCCATTGTGCGGCGATTTTCGCGCCGTTTACCGTTGCGGTAGTTGCCATACTTATCCAAGAAGCTACTACTTGTGCTGCATTAAGAATGGTTGATGTAGCCATTCGAACAAGAGTTGGAATGTATAGACCGGCGATTGCCCCAGCGATGAAATAAACGACATTCCTTATGTTGTCCCATATTTCAAGCGCTTTGTTGATAATAGATGTCGCGACGTCAATAAAGAACGTTACAGCTTGATTCCAAACGTTTTTAAAAAACTCTACTGTTGATGACCATGCATTTTTTACTGCATCCCAAGTCGAAACTGCGAAATTAACAATTTTTGACCATAAATCTGAGAAGAATCCTATCGTTGAGGACCAAACGTTGATAAAAAATGTTACTGTATTGGCCCAAGTTTGTTTAAGCCACTCCCAAGCTGCTATCCCAGAAATTTTGATTTTCTCCCATAAATCTATGAAAAACTTAGAGATGGGTTCCCAGTAAAGATAAACAAGCAATGCCGCTGCTGTTATGGCGGCTACAATCAATCCAATTGGATTTGCAAGTAACGCTGCATTCATAGATAAGATAGCCGTTCTTATAGCAAAGAAGGCGTTTCGTAAGGTGTTCATGACTGCTAACGTTCCAATAAACGAACCGATTACCATTACGATGTTCTTGATTAAAGGGAGCCACGGCTCTAACGTTCGATATACTTCCTTGATCTTCTCAACCATTGGAGGAATGGCGTTCGCTGCCTTATTCAACACTTCTTCAAACTTCTTCCCAAACGTAGCAACCATTTCCCTCATATCAGGGAGTCCGTTATCCTTTAACATTTTGTCAATATTTTGGATTATCGAAACAACACCACGAGTAACAGCTGCTTTCATATTGTCAAAAGAGCCTGTCCATGATGCCCCTGCCTCTTTCGCGGCGCCCTCGATGCCCTTGAAACTCTTTGTGCCGTTTAGCAAAGCATCATTCATGATTTTGTGGAATTCGTCTGCCTTTATTTGCCCTTTTTCCATCATTTTCGCTACTTCTTCGACGGATTTCCCTGTGGCATCTGCATAGATCTGCATGGCAGGGATTCCTGCTTCGGCAAGCCTGTTCATCGTGTCCATTTGGATTTTACCTTTTGCAGTGGCTTTGGCTAAAGCATCCGTTACGCTTGCGAGAGTTGCATTTGTACCATCACCATAGAACGCTACAGCATCCGCCCATGCTCCAAATGTCTTAGTAGCTGTTTCTACTTTCATATTCGAAGTAACAAAGCCTTGTACGGATTGAGCTGCTACATCAAGTCCATAAGCTGTACCTGTTACCTTTTCCCTGACATTATCTAACGTCTCTGCTGCTTTATCAGATGAGCCTGTTAAAGTGGTCATAACACGCTCAAATTGCTCCATTGTGTCAATACGACCAAACGCTTTACCGATGGAATCTTTGACCATCCCGAACCCTTTAGCGACTAACGCTGTGACTCCGGCGGCAGCTACTAACTTCCCGATGGTCAGTCCTGCTTTATCAGTTGACCTTTCCAATCCTTCGACATTTTTAGTAGCATTTTTGAAGGCGTTGGCGAATTTGTCAGCACCGGTTGCTTTGAGATATGCCTCAACACTGTACGTTTCCAATATTTACCTCCTTTCCAGAATTGACTAGAAATGCAATCCTAGCCATATTCCGCATTTGTGGAGTGATTTTACTTTTAGGTTTTTCAACCTCTTTCAACGCTTTTTGATAATCAAAAAACTCATTGAAAGTTTTATAAACAGGTACTTGTTTTACGTTCTTTCCTGCTCCTACTTCCTTGGTAGCTGTGACTTGATGGTTTAGCCACGCTTGAAGATGCATGTCCAATTGCTTGTCCACTTGTTGGAGTTGATAAGCTTTCATTCTCATTGAATATTCATAAAGAGATAGAGTTTCGATGTCATAAAGACTCGTAAAACCTAAATAACGGAAACAATTTAGGATGATTTCTTCATAAGTTTCATTCGATGTTTTTCTTTGTTTCTTTACTCGCTTGCCACTGCTGCTTGTTTCTTGAAGTTTTGAATCTTTTGTTTCAAAAAAGGCGCCTTCTCCATCGCCTCCTGAATATCCTTAAATAGTTTTTCGAGCGTGCCTTTTTCAGCGTGTTCTACTAAGAATTTCTCTATATCGTCATTCGATGGCTCACTTTTTAAATGCGATGTTCCTGCCTTGATGATTTGATATAAAACTGTTGGATTTTCCATTGCTAAATAGGTAATAGCTGATTCAACACCCATTCCAAATTCAACACCGTTTAATCTTTGTGTATAGGCCTTATCCAGTTCATTAATAAATTTCAATCCAAATTCGAGTGTGTATTCTTTTCCACCAATCAATAAATCCATCTATAATTCCACCTTTCAATAATTAGACAAAATAAAAAAGAGAGGATAAAATCCCCTCTTATTCTCCACTTGCTACAGGAGTTACATCTCGGAATGCATACTGAACAGCGGACTCCTGTTCGTCTGTCAATGTAGCCATTCCGAATTGCGGTTCTAGCTCTACAATGAAGTTTGAAGAAATGGTAGACTCATCTTCTGCCCCTGCTCCGTTCTCCCATGAGTCGAGATACCCTTGTGCATAAACGGCAGGGTACTTTTCACCTTGTTTTAAATCTTCATCGACTGTAACTTCCCACAATTCTAATTTTTCACCTTTAATCGCTGCATCCCTCAACATTTGACCAACTGGGTCTTTTTTCGCTTGTATCGCTTCGATGCTTACTTCTGCTTCAAGTTCCCCAACCTTAATAATCGTTCCGTCCTTTGTAACAATACGGTCCAAAGAACGAGAATAAGAGAATGTATGCTCCGTTTGAAATACTAGCTTTGCAGCTTCTGTATTTTGATCAGCTAAACGACGGAATAACAAAATTTTATTTTTCCCTTGCATCATTTGCGCTTTTTCTTCTGCCATGCTTATACCTCCTAATTAAATTGAAATTCTACCTCGATAACTCCATGTAGTAACGGCTCTCCTGTTGATGTATCAATCAACGTTCGAGAAGTGATATTTTTAAATGTGAGATAAAAATTCTCTGTTTGTTTTAATTTGCGACATTCGACTTTTAACTTGTCCATCATCGTTGTGAGTTCTCTACGCTTTTTATAGTCGTGGTAGATGTGAATGGTTTGCTGAACTCTCCCGTAAATGAGAGATTTGGTGCGCCTGTCTTGATCTGTCTGTTCCCCGATGTATACAAATGGATAAGTTGTTTCTTTTGCAGGGAGATAGTCGAAAGTTTTATAACCAAGTAAAAAAGACGCTAGAAAGACAGCGTCAAAGACTTGTTGCTGTGGTGATTTTAAATCGACTGCCATGTAATCACCTATTTCATTAATCTATTTAAATCTGATAAAAATTTTTTGCGTTGCTCATAATAATTAGGTCTAAAGAAATCTCGCGCATACATAAAACGGGTGCCGTAGATCAAATAAGGCGCATAATCCGCTGTCGGTGTGACACGAACTGTAAATCCGTTATCAAGTGACTTAATCTTGATGCTCCTTTTGAGAAACCCTGTATCCACCGGACTGTCACGCATCATATTTGCGTGCATTTCTGCACCATTCATCATTACAGTGTGCTTCACGTCATCCAAATTAGCGTTGCGCTTTAATTTACCGATTAAATCCGCTGTACCTTTTACAGATAAACTCGCTCTACCCACCGGAAACACCTTCTAAATAAAAAACGCCTTTCCGGTAATCAGATTGGCGTTTCACATTGTATTTTTGTCCTTTGATACGAACGTAATCGAATGGCTTTGTATAAGGGCTCTGTAACCTCGCTACCGTGATTTTCTTATCAATCTGGCCAAATAGTTCATTCGTGCGGTCTACGCCCATTGTGGACAAATTACAAGGCTTTGTGACCATCTCTAGCTTGGCTTCTTCATGTTCGCCTGTGATTGGATTGTATCCGCCCTCTTTTTCAGTGACAAAGGTGATTCTATCAGAAAATCTCAAATGAACATCACTCGCCCTCTACCTGGCTTTTCAGGTGGGTCTTTATGTGCGGCAATAATCGATTCATAAGGTACGAATTCATCTTTCAAATCATAAAAGGTGATGTTGTGACCTTCGACTGACTCGGATTTCATCCCTTCGGTGCCGATTCTGTTGTATCGTCGGATAGATATTTCTGTGACAATGAACTCTAACTCACTAGGAACATCTTTGCCTAACAATGCCTTTAGATGAGCAGATACATTTTCAATGATGATATTGAGGACATCGTCCTGTAACGTGTCCTCAATACCTAGTAACGTCTTAATACGCTCTAGCATGATTATTCACCGCCCAATAAAGCGATTAATTCAGCTTTTGTTGCGTTTGCCTTATATTCAATACCCTTTTTATCTAAAAGCTCCTTTAATTCAGCATTCGTTAAATCTCCAAGGTCATTAAACTCCGGTTCGCTTTGATAATCCTCTGCACTAAATGCTGCAGCCTCAATTTGATTTTGTGGCATGTTCCCGTATTTACGGACGATAGAAACAACTTCACCGGCTTCTACTTCATGCGTTGTATAGCCTATATGATTTCCTTGAGATGGATTATATGACTTAACACGTCCCTCTTCATCACACATAACTAAAGTTCCAGCAGGTAGACGTTGAGCCGCTTCTACATCCCAAATAGGGTTATTGCGGATTACAACACCCACTTCTTGACCTTCTTCCAAGTCAACGCTTGTCACAAAATCGGGTAGCCATCCCAATTCGGACTTTTTTAAATATATTTTGTCATACTCACGATTATCAACAGAACCCATTCCAGCCAGAGCCACTAATCGGTTAGCTGGAATATTCTGTATGACTTGCGCTTGGAAAGATGTCATTACCCTTCTACACCTCCGCCGCCACTTCCATTTGGCTCAATCTTAGCGAATGCATCGTCTTTAAGCACCATGAACCCTACATCCATCGTTGCACGAATTGCCATCAATTCACGCTCCCATAGATTGATAGGTTTTCCAGCTTCATCCACGATTGAAGACAGCTGCGCTTCTTCTGAAATGCTGTAATTCAAGTTATAAGGGATACCGTAACGAACATAGTTAAAGTTCCCTGCAAACAATTCACCTTTTTTCATTTTAGTAGATTCCAAATCCGCAACCGGTGAGCCATCAAGTGTATTCGCCCCACGATTGTACAAGCGCACTGGATCTGTAATCGTTCCATCTTCTTGCGTAAATCCATCAACCACACGGCGTAATAGTGAACGGTTTTGCTTCTTAGAAATGAAAGCATTTACGTCAAACCCTGCATCATTCACTAGGTCTGTTAAATCAAAGAAATTATCTCCGTTGATGTCACCAGTGATGATGTGTTCTGCATCCGTTACTGACTCCTGTAGCGATTGAGTAAATGGATTATCCGCATTCAGAATAGTCGCTTCGTCAAACTTCTTGTAAAAAGCCTCTGCGATTAATGGACGGACTTCATTAAAGAAGTTTGTTACCGAATACTGTAAGAATTCACGCGAAACCGGGATGATGACACCTAGCTTTTTCGCTTCCATCGTGGCAGTTAACCATTGTGGTTTGGATGTCTGGATGACTTCACCCTCACCCACCCAATAAGCGCCAACGCCTTCTGCTAGGTATTGGAAAGTTTTCTTTTGTTTCGTCATTTCCTCGTACTTTGCTAGCTGCATCATGACTGAATTGGACATTGTTTCTTTTAAGATGAGCGTTCCTTGTTCTTCTGGGATTTTCCCCGTTTTATAATCTTGCAATAGTACGTTATCTGGATTAAATTTTGCCATTCTATAATTCCTCCTAATTATTTAATAAGTCTTGACTCTTTCGCCAATTCCGCAACGGATGGCGCTTTACCGTTTTTGATGCTTCCCCCACCAGCTGGCGGCGTATCTTGCCTTAACTTTTCTTTCACTGCCGCATTAACAGCTTCATCAAAGGCTGTCTTAAAATTGTTAATGTTTTCAAGTGTTTTTTCGGCATCTTCTGCAAGTAGGAAGTCTGCAAAATTAGCTGGTAAACCTTTATCGGATAAGTCCGCAATCGCATCTGCCTTTAGTTCCTTGCGTTCGATGTCAGCCAAACGCTTTTGAAGGTCTTTTTCGCGTTGAGAAAGTTCCTCTTCCTTGCGTTCCTTTTCAGATAGCTTAGAAAGACGTTCTTTTTCCTCTAAAGCTTTCTGGATGGCTTCCTGTTGTTTGGATTCCCATTCCTTTTGCTTTTTTTCGAGAGCCTTTGCCAATTTGCGGTCTGATTCAGCCTCAATCTTCTTCTGCAATTCTTCTGCTGTGAGTTCCACTTTTTCAACTTCTGTATTTTCTGTTTCGTTTGTTTCAGTGTTTTTATTTTCCTCAGTCATCATTTTTCCTCCTATCCCACAGACACTTTCTTCCCAATCTATAGAGACACGACAAATAAGCCCCAAAACGCTTGTATAAGCCCTTTGACGCTCTTTGTATATGTTTCTATTCGATTGTTTGCAAAGCCCCTGTACGATTGATTTAGTGTAGTTTAACGTCGTTTCGGACAAATACTATTTAACCGATAGCTCGGAGATTAATAGTCCACCATACCTTTCCGGCAAATCGCCTTTAGCTGGATAAGTAAGCTCCACTGAAAAACCGATGGAACCATCATCATATTTCGTGTTATTAATCTGCACGGTTTCCAATTCGTCAGTGGCGATTCCTTTGAGCAATTCTATAGCTTGTTGCAATAGCAATCCGTTCATTTTACAACCCCCTTTCTTTTAACCCTCCCAATTAATAACTAACCACAAAGCCACCGATAGAGGACCAAGTGCGATTATTAAAACCGGAATTACAATTGACCAAAACATTAAAAGTTCAATCAATTCACAACCCCCTCTCTTTCAGTTTCCTATCCCATTCTTCACGAGACATATATGCACTAGCACTACAGCGACACCAGGGATGCATTGGTGCCGCATTTTCTCCTGGCATAGCCTCACTTACTTTAAATATCTTGCCGTCTAAAGGTCCGCAAACGTCACAGGCGCTTTCTGTTGCGATAAATTCGTATTGTTCGTACCCGATGCTTTTAAATGACTCCATCTGCGATTCTATTTGTACTCTCGCGCCTTCCGTAACCATAATTCGTTCAGCGTTATATTTTGATTGTTCGATTACTTGTCTTAATTTACGCGCAGCGACTTTAGGATTCTGTCCTTTTGTTATCATTTCAGACAAACGTTTTTCAAGCTCAACATGCAAAACGCGCTTATTTTTCCACAAGCGATTACTAAAATCATCACCTTGAAATTGCCTTCTGGCGATATATTCAATATCTTTTTTATTTACGTTGATAGACTCGCCAAGTATTCCTGATTGTCGTTTGACTTCATCCAAACCAACTGTCAATACTCGTTCGTAAATTAACTTTTCTACACCATCTGTTAAAGCTATAAGTTCCAGGTTAACATGAGCCATAATGAGTTCTAAGCGACTTAATTTCATTTTTAAGTTATAAATAGCCATTTCTTTATTCGCAATATCAGAAAGATTTTTTTCTTTAACATATCGAGCTGCCTTTGCTTCGTAATCTCTTATGTCAGTAGCATTTACCAATCGTTTCACATCGGTCATAGATAAGCCGTTCTTGCTTGCATAGTTACTTAGCATTGTATTTATTTCTTTTTCAATCTCTCGTGCTGTATCGCTATAAAGATAGGCTATCTTCTTTTTTATTTTATTTTCATCTTTTAACATGGTTTTCGCATGCTCTATTTCACGATCCCGCCAGTAATCCCGACTATTTTTATTCGTTCGTGCCATCGTCTGATTCCTCCGATGTATCAGCGAATCCGTAAGTATCTAAGAAGGAGTTTCTTTCTTCCCTTTCCTTCTTAATCTTCTCGAGTTCCTCTTTAGGATTCTCCACAAACGACAACAACGAGAGCATTGTTTCTTGAGACAATTCCCCACCCAAACTAGCGAACCATTTCAATTCTTGGTCAATGGCACTCGGTAGGTTCTCGGTAAATGTGATTGTAATATCGTTAACATTAAAAGCACCTTCAGCAGCAATGCTCATGATGTTATTGATTAAGCGGTAGCGATCACGTAATGATTTCTTAAATAAACGCTCCTTTGTCGCCCTTTTCTGCTCCAGAGCAAACAATTTCATTTTGATTGCTTCACCAGATTGCGGATTAGTTCCTTTTTTATCATCTAACAAATTAGGAATTGAAGTGAATAACAAGATATTGTTAAAAATCCTGTCTTTATACGCTTCCGTTCCCGCTACATCATATTGCTTATAAATATACTTTGCATCAACATTACCCGCTTTTCCGTCGACATCCGGCTCAGTCTGCAAAAGCAATAAGTTGTGCTCTTTCATTGTTTTCGCTTCGCCTACTTCCAAGTCAAGATTCCCTATGATGACAAGGAGGGCGTCGTTCAGGTCTTGGATGTAATTTGCCGTGTCAGACTGTGCGCTGTCATATAAGTCTATTAATGCAAGAACGTCCTCGAAATCACCTTGCCTATATTTATTGTTTTCATATTCGATGATGGGAACTCCTTTGAAAAAGTGTGGCTCCTCGTCAACGAATGTAAGCTTGAAGTCATCACCCATCGAATACTCAATGCGTTTACTTTCTGTATACAAATAAACCTTTGAATCATCCTTAAATCGGTTGCTGATGTATCTGACAGCTGCGATAGGATTTCTTTCAACGGTATCATCATAAATAACGAATGTTTCCAGCACATTTAATGCAGTGAACCTCGTTTCATCCCTCTTGTTGCGATATAACAGTTCGTAAGCTCGGCCATATATCGATTGGTCCAATACTAAGTCTGAGTTATGTTCATCTGCATCATTGGTTCGGTTGATATCCCTTATTTTTTCGTTAACCTCTTCCGTTGGGTAAGTCGTCTTTAACGGAACACCCATCATATAGCCCTGTATAAACTGACTCACATACTTAGCAAAGTTATGAGTAGCTCGATGATCGGCTAGATGTTCCTCTTTTCTCCGGTTCTTCTGGAGAATGGTTTCGTTATTGCCTGTGTAGTAATTCCTCAGCGTTAATAATCTCGGTTGCTGGTGTTCGATATGGTGCTGAATAAACTCTGATAGGTCCTCTAGCTTATTTAACAAGTCATCTGCGCTCGAATACGTGTAATGAATGTTAGCTTCATCGGAAAAACGCTGATGTGCTCCTGCTGAATACTCATATCTAGCTGTTTCGAATTCGTTTACTTTGTCCATTTTCTCACCTCTTTTACAAGCCAAGAGTCTGAATTGCCTTATATTTATCTTGCTTGTCTTTTTTCTTACCTAAGTGATAACGCTCCATTGAGTAGCGTAGGGCATCGATCAGATGGTTATTGTCATCAATCGGCTCGTTCAGCCACTTACCTTCTTTATCCTGCTTGAAGGTGTAAGTGTTAAATTCTTCAATCGTATGAACACAAGAAGGATGAATATATATCTTGAAACCTTGCAAGAAGTTAATGCCATGCATAACGCTCCCCTTCCCTTTTACAGAAGAATGAAGCCTTCTAACGCCTTTACTGACCAATTCCTTAATCAGTCTTGGCTCTGCGCTATCACCAGTGATTGAAGCCTTTAACAGTTCTTTTTCGGCTAACATCTTGTAAATGTCATCCGTTGTCATGCCTTTTTCGTAATGCTCGTCATATATCCATATTTCTTTATTTGGTAAATCAACAATTGAGCCTGCTAGAGTTGTAGGGTCATTAGTGAATCCGTAGTCCATCCCATGAGTAGTTTCTTGAATCTGTTTGATTTTCTCGATTGGGTCAAAGTCTCTGACCTCAAAGTTTTCAAATACAAGACCTTCTGCAACGCCCCAATCACCATCACAAACAATACGGGCCCTTCGTGGATTGGTACGGTATAAATCTTCATATCTTGCTTTGTCCACTTCGTCCAGCCACTCATTGACTCTGAATGTCGTTGTAATAGCAAATGTGTCCTTTTCTCTTGTTTCAGGGTCAAAAAAAACACGTTTCAACCAATGTCGTTCTGACCAAGGGTTAAACGTGAGTGTAATTTGCTTGAAGAACTCTGGATCATCATGTGAACCACGAATGGATTCAACAACTGTTCTAAAGTCATCCTCTGATTCTAATTGATATGCTTCCTCTACCCATAACCAACATAATATCCCTACCTCTACCGTGATTGACGTAATTTTAAGTGGGTCATCAAGACCTCTGAATAATATCTTCTGTCCAGTAGGTAAATAAGTGATTTCTGGCATTGATTCATTGAATTTGAAAAGATGAGCAACTTTTAGTTTATTGGCTGCCCATTTTAAATCTGTGTATGTGGATTGCTTGTTGGTGTTAGAATAACGTCTAATGACAAGCAAGTTTGACCATTCATACTTCATAATTCGGTAAATGAAATTAATAGCTGTATTCTTAGATTTCTTGCTACCACGGGAACCCTTCACAACACGATAGAACTGTCTGTTGTGCCAAAATCGGTTATAACCTTTACCGATAGCTTTAGATGGTGAAATTCTGGGTTGTTCCTTAGTCGTCATCTAGTGGCACATCCTCAACGAATACAGGAGTGATATTTTCAACTTGTTGTTTGTCAGTCCACATGGCGTAGCGTTTACCTAAGAGTTCAGCTGCTGCTTTTCTAGCTTGTGCATTAGGCTTTACATGCACCACTTCTTGATAGCCATCCCCAGCAAGTAGTGGCATCGGTTCATCGATTTCACCACGCATTACAGATGTTAAGAATTCCATTATTTCTTGTTGGTCTGCTATACGTTTGGATTTCAATTCTTCCATACGCTGTTCTATATATGCATTTACACTCACATTTTCCAACAATTTCACTACATTACCTTTGGCATAATTCTCACTGTATCCTGCCTTAATAGCTGCTTGATAAGCGTTTCCCAATTCAATGTAATAGTCGGCAAACGCTTGTTGTTTTGGTCTTAGTTTAGCCACTACATATCACCATCTCCCTATGCTAATTGCTAAAGAATAACTTGCTCTACCTTTTTAATGTTGTTCTTGATATACTTTATTTATCACCTTTTACCTTGATTATGGGTTTACCCTTATTGAGGTTGGGAAATCTCCCACCAGAAAGGGTGATCCGTATGGAGATTACGGTAAGTATCTCCCCACGCACTCTAGTTCTACTAGTAGTCGTGGCAAGAATCCTCTACTCTTTATGAGTGGGGGATTTTTACTTTTAAGTAAAAGACAATATAAAAAACGCACCTCCACTTTTCCAGAGTAGAGATGCCAAACGAATATAACATAAGTTGAATTTCCGTAAGATTGTATATCTTACATATAAAGATATGAGTTATATAAGACCGTAAGGTCTTTAAAAGATTACTTACTAACCTTTATTAGTAAATATATACCCTCTCATTCATAAGTTGGCATTCATATGACATTCGTATGACAAGAAATTTTTCTTTTTAATTTATTTTTCGCTCTTTCGATAAATTTCTGTACGGAAGGCTTCTTAATTCCTAACTCGTCAGCGATTTCCTGCATGCTCCAACCTTGCGCCATATGAAGTAGATAACATTGTCTCTCTCTATGCGATAAGTCGATTAGCATATTAACCAAAGCCTGTTTTTCCTCTCGTTCTAACTCTCTCGGCTCTGGTTGAATATCCAAGCTAGGCATAAGGTCCATATCCACTAATACAGTACGCTGATAAACTGACCTTTTGTCTACTCCTCGTCTATTCCCTGGCCTTCTTCCTGTCTTCATCCAGTCGATTGCAAAAGACATGTCGTTAATCATTCCGTTAATTTGTCGTTTGTCCATCCGATCCTCTTCAGTATGCCCTAACCTCTTTTTCATCCGCCCTAGTTCCTTGCGACCCTCTTCATATTGGATGATTAGTTTGTCTGCCCACATAGTAACCCTCCTAGTTTTACCTTTGTCGTAACGCTCCGCCCTTTGCCCTTGCGTATATCGGTCTGTTTATGCCCATAATGTCTTTCCATTCAGATTCACTTAAACGCTCTCTACGGCGTTCCTGTGGCTTTTCTGGCTGTGCTTTTCCGTATATGTTTGCTAGTTGTTCCTTAAGTGGTTTGTTCATAGCCTGCTCCTTGCATGTATAAATAATGGTTTCCTGTTCATGACTTGACTTTTTCTAATAATGTTTTTTGGTGTATTCCATGCCTGACGCTGCAACTTTTTCTCTGTATCCAGCAGTCCGAATAATTCTTTGACTTTTTCGCTTAAAATTGTCGCTGCATCCTGAATTATTTTCATAATGGACTCCCATAAATCCCTTGCCTTCACAACAAGTATTCTAATCGTATTCCTTTGAATCGCTTGTCCGTCCGGTGTTACATAAAAAACATCGTCTTTAAATTCCACTTTGTTCCCTCCTTAAAATGAAAAAGACACCAAACCACGCCGCCCTAGCGTGTATTCGGTGTCCGTCGGTTCTTCCGTAAGGACTAACGTGATATTAAATTAATTTCCTTTATTTTATACCTTGACATACTCGATCGAATTTTTTCCGTCAAATTCTTTTCATCATCTGCTTTTATCACTGTACGATAAAGAGCCCTTAATGGCGGTATCTCGTACACTACCTCGAATTCCACTCAAATAACCTCCTGCCCTTCAACTCTTATTCTCTCGTTCCGGTCAATGTCTAGTACTTGTCCATTCTTCCAGAAGATAATGTCCTGCCCAAAATCTTTTGGAGAGACTTTTGTTTTCTGCCCGTTCTTTACGATGTAAACTGCATCCTCTAGTAAATCAATAACCGCCTTCGTCTTTTCATCCGTCATGCCTGCCCCTCCTGCTTCTCCTTCAAAATATTAAACTCCCTTTCAAGGTTCCTGTGATGTATTTTCAAATTTTCATAATCCTGCATGGCCTGTTTACGCCTGTCCGCCTTTTCCAGTGCCCTCTGTAGTTGCGTATTTAGTTTATTTAAGGCGTTACGTTGGTTTCTAATGGTTTTACCTTGGTTGATATAAAGTGTCTCTATTCGGCTTGCTAGTGCGTTTAAGCGAGATGTCGAGACCGTCTTTTGATTAGAAATGATGTCCTTTAGTTCTTGGATGGGCATTTGGATTCAACTCCTAATGCTTCGTTGCCGATTTCATATAACCTTACTAAATATGAAACTGGTAAATAGTGATCCTGTTTACGAGATAGCTTTAGCATTTGCTCAATTGCTTCACGATAACGCTTGTTTTCTCGCTCTAGAACATCTACATAAAAACATTCACTACATCTCAACATATGATGTTGTTTACATAAATTTCTGCCGCCGTTATCTTTGTATTCGTAGCTTTTCATTCCTCACCCTCCAATATTTCGCCACATAGCATATCCGCAAGCGCAGAATGTTCTTGTATATTGCCGTCAAATTTATATAATCGCTCAATTACTTCACGATAGCGTTGGTTTTCTTCTAACAATCCTTCAATTCGCTTATCTCTTTCTTCACGCATTTTGATTGCCGCACCCCATCCACCATCAAGCCATTTATTTTCTTTTTCCAATCTTTCAACATGCGCCATCACAGTAATAAGCGGACTCAATTCTTTAAGTGGTATATTCTTTTCCTTTAAGAAGTTGCTTAACTCTCTCATTTCTTTGTTTTTAAGTTTTATGACATGGGCCATATTATCTAATCGTCGGGCTTGTTCCTCCACAGTAGAGATGAGCCAAGAAACATCATCATCATGTAAATTCGTGTAACCTTGACCTTTTCCAGCCACTTTTATTCCCCATTGAAAATCTTGCTTTATTTCCTCAAACCGTTCCTTATCCATCGATCTCTACCTCCTCAAACTTTCCTGTGAATCCTTCAATGCAAATTTAAATTTTAGTGTTCTTTTTATGTCTTCATAATATTCTTTAACTTCAAAATAGTTTTCGCCACCAAAATCAATGGTTGTGGTATCTTGATTTTGAGTAATACATTCCACATGATCGAAATTCACTAAAACTTTTCCATCTGTATTTTTAACGGTAAGCTCTATGAGATTCATTATTCTACCCCCTCTGGACAAATTAAGTGTTCCGTCCTCCAACTCCATTCTTTTCGACAATCCTTGCATATATAAACAGGAACCTCGTAGCCATCCGCTAACACCTTGCATTCGCTGGATTCGATGATTTTACCACCGCACTCTTTGCATTCTCTTTTATTCATTTTTAACATTCTTCCCTCCTAGCTGGCTCTGGCAAAGGCATCCAAGCAATCACACAATCATCTTCATCCCACTTACCGTTTTCAAAACCGCACATTCCTACGAAGTCTTTTTCCTCTCCAGCTATTTCTCCATTCAAAGTGACTAGATACCAACCATCTTTTTTAGGTGGTTTATTCACTGTTTCCCAAAAGCCAAAACCAGTTTCTAAATTGATTCCATTAAGTTCGCAATTGATTTCATAGGCTTTCATAAATACGTCTTTTCCTTCAATAACTTCTAAACTATCTAAAACGCCTTTCACAATTCCGTCTTGCGTGACCCTTTCAATCACATCATATGGATGTGACTTTCCTTCTTCGTGCATTTTTCTTAGTGTTAATTGCTTTCTAGCTTCTTCACGATATAACTCCCATAGTTTTTCAGTCATATTTATTCCTCCTCTACTCTCTGACCACAATGTGGGCAAAAGTTATAAATCTTGGTTATCCATTTTTCGCATGCTGGACAAGGTGAGCACTGGAACGTTCTCACCTCTTGTGCTTCAACGTCTAACGCTTTTACTTTTGTTTTTGCCCCCGTTACTTTTTGTGGTATTTGCATTTCTGCCAACGCTATAATCAATCCATCATAAGGACTTCCGTAACCCTTAAAATACTTGATTAGTTCTTTAACTTTTGACATTCTTTTTCACTCCTTTGCTTTTTATTCGGAAAGCGACATTACTTTCTACGCATTTCTTTAACTAACTCTTGAAGTTCAATCGCTATTTTTTCTATTTCCTTTGCATTTTTCTCAACGTGGTTTAATCGATTAGAGCGTATGTGAATCACTTGATATTCCATGTTTTCTTTGCACTCGTGGAGTTTATCCATAAGATGAAACAAGCGTTCACTTTTTGAAGTTATCATAAAAACCTCCTATGTCGCTTTTTATTTCAAAACAACATCAACTGTTCTTCTTTCGTGCACCATTCTTTTAATACTGGATATAGAATAAAGCATTCTCCATTGACCTCGTATTGTATTTCACCGAAATTAGAACCCTCTTCGAAGAAAACTTCCTTCCCGTCTAATTCGTTAATATGTGATGACAACAATTTCTTTATAGTGATGTGTGCGTGTTTATTAAAAGAATTTTTATTGAATTTCGGCATTTCCTCACCTACAATTCTTCAAATCTCCCATTCTCATATTTCATAAGTGTTAATTTATGCGGGTATTTCTTCTCAAAAAGCTTTTGCTTAAGCCTAAAAACATCCGTCAATGCCCCTTTTACGTCCACTACCTCAATAGAGCCATCTTTATGATGTATTTCAAAGTCTGCTATGTAATCGATGGCTCTATGCTTTTTACCATCTTTCTCGAATCCGTCTTGGAGTCTGTATCTTGGTTGGAGACGGAAGAATAATATCTGCTTATTTGCATGTAACCATTTTAATTGCTGATAGTATTTTGACTCTGCCACACTATCAAAAACGATTCCATCCAGTTCGACCTTTTTATTTCCGTACTTTGACCTGCGTTTTGGTTTCCTGATTTTTCGATATTCTGCGAGTGACATTCTTGTCATTAATATCCTGACTCCTGACGTGCATGATTTACTTCATTCTTTTGAATATAGGCTTGTTCCACTTCTTCCCACTTGAAGCCAAGCATTTCACCTAATCCGGCAAACAAGTTAAATAGTGTGAACCATGAATCAACTGCATCACTTTTCTTGTATTCGTAGGCGCTAATTACTAAATGTGATTGATAATTTATTTCAATAAACTGATTAGTTATCGAATTTTCGTCATAAATAAATGGTTCTACAACACATGTTCTTATCTCTGAATCCAACTCCAACCCAATCGACAAGATAAAATGGAGAGAATCAACGTATTCTTCAAGGAGTGGGTTAGTATGAGCCTCTAATGTGCCGCGACCTTCATCGTCATATTTATAAATAGTTCCAGTTCTAGGCTCCTGGTCATTACTCCACTTCTTAAATCCACGCCATTCATTCGCGCATTCACCAAGTTCAACCTGCAAGGCTAAGATTTTCCAATCGAGATTATTCTGACCTTTGAGTTCGGGATGTTCCTCTAGGATGTGGTCATCCAATTCCCGTTGCAATTCAAATAGTTTTCCTAAATTCACCTTTGAAGCACCTTCCCTTCCTGATACACATAAATTAATTCCTCGTAGGTGACAAACCTTGCATCGCAATCTAAGCACCAACGTCTACGCATAAATGACTTCCCGACCATTCGGCAATCAGCAACCTTTGTATTACCTTTGCAAAGTGGACATTTCACTGTATCCACCCTTTCCGCGGATTTATTTTTCCAAGCTCTGCTCGATCGAGAGCGAGGAAAAGCACTTCAATTTGAGGTCTATTAAAATATTCAGCCATTTCCTCTAAGGTTTTCCCTTCATTCCACTGACATTCAAAGTCGAAAACTTCTTCTTCGCTCCAAAGGAAATCGTAATTTTCGCAACAAATGTAAGTTGAAGCGTATTTATTTCTGGCTATCATTCCGTAGCCTCCAAATATTCACCGTCATTTAGAATGTCATAAGCACCGTTTCCATCTTCATTCTCCGTTTCTCCTAAAAACTCACCATCCAACATTGCGATATATCCAGATGGATAAAGCGATACACAATCTTTGTGGTAAAGAGTATCATCAACAATGATGATTTCATCATTCCATCGAAAAGGATCACTGCAAGCTTCACATCGCTTTATTTTTTCGCTCATTCTTCCATCCCTCCTAAAACCACACATTTTCGCTATTCTCCACGTCTATTTGGTTGTACTGTAAATGTATCCACTCTTGCTTTAACTGCTCATATTCAAGCTCCTGAAGCTTTTTACCGCAACGGGAGTACTGGACTCCCGCATCATTTAATCGCTTAGTGAAAAACCTGCGTTTTAAAGACATTTCGTAGGATTCGAGTATCATAGAATCACTCCCGTATCGAACTATGACGCATCAAAGTGCATTTCAAATGTTTCGCCACATCCGTCATCGAATTCATCACCGCAAGTCAATGTGTACGTCTTTCCGCATTCATCCATATCATCTTCTAGCCATTCTTCACCGCAATAAGGACATTTTATTTGTGTTGCTAATACAGATACTTCTGTGTCTGCATATGTCCGGTAAATCCTTTTCATTTTAAAAGCCTCCTTATGTCACATTTTCTGTCAAAACGGCAGATCATCATCATTAATATCCAATGGCTCCCCGTTGAATGGATCACCTTGATTGCTAGATTGTTGGTTTGATTGAGCCTGTCCGTCTCTCTTTGGTTCTAAAAATTGAATGGATTCAGCGACAACTTCGGTTACATAAACTCGCTTCCCGTCCCGCCCTTCAAAGTTACGAGTTTGAATTCTTCCGTCTACTCCGCATAGAGAGCCTTTCCGAAGATAATTAGCCGCATTCTCAGCAGGTTTTCTCCAGACGACGATATTTACAAAATCAGCTTCACGTTCTCCCTGTTGGTTTGTAAAAGTACGGTTCACAGCTAATGTGAACGTTGCTACCGGAACACCGTTTGGAGTGTATTTGAGTTCTACATCTTTCGTTAAACGTCCTACTAGGACGACTCGGTTCATCATGCTGCACTCTCCCCCTCAACCTCTTTTTCGAGAAACTTTATAGCACCCTGCCTGTCTAATCCTGTGGCTTTTTCTAGTTGAGAAAGCAACATGTCAAACTGTTGTACATATTGCTCTCCGCCGAATCTTGCATATTGACCGATGGTGATGATTAGTTGGTTAATGATGTGCTGGATCATTAGCTGACTCCTTTCTTAAAATGCTTAAGTCTATAATTTTCACCTGAGACAGTAACAGCTTTGCAATCCTTAACCATTCGACCAAAATCCCGTTCTCCGTACATCTGAATCAACTCTGCCCCACTGTAATTCGATGTATAGATAGTGGATTTTCCTGCTCTTCCGTCCGTGATTTCAAATATCTTTTGTTTCGCCCATGCGGTTCCTTTGTCATCCGAATCTTCACGTTCTGCCCCTAAATCATCGAATATAAGCAAGTCCACTTTTTGTATGGCTCTTAAAACATCCATTTCCGAGCGTTCGCTGTCTTTTCTGTACGTGCTTTTGATTAATGTCATTAACCTCGGAATGGAGATAAACAGGCATGTGTGTTTCTTTTTGATGATTTCTTTCGAGATAGACACACTCAAATGACTCTTTCCGACTCCAGTTCTTCCTGCAAGTACTAGACCTGTCTTTCCATCGAAGTTTTGAACAAAATCCTTTGCTATTTTTAACGCTTCTTTCTGCGATGGTGTTTCTGGTATGTAATTCTCGAAAGTGGCTTCTTGCAGATCCTCGTTAATTAAACTATCTGTTTTGAAGGTAAGCAGCATTTCATTTACTTCTCTGTTTCGAATGAGTTCTTCGCTTTGTTCTTTAACAATCAAGTCCTCTTTAGCGATCTCTTCACACCGGAAACAAAACTCACGACCGTTTTCAATCATCAGCTGCCTGTTACATATTTGATTCGTGACAATATCGATATTTCCACAACGTTTATCAGAAACCGAAATCATATTTTTGAAGTTCTTCATTACTCCCGACAGGTGCTGCAATCTTTTCGCCACCCTTCTTGTTTTTAAGTTTGATAAGCCCGCGTCTCGCTTCTGGTTCTTTGACGTTCCGTAAGATTCCTAGTGTGTAAGACTCTCTTTTATCGTCATGATCCTCAATGTGTTTCCAGATCGAGTAATTGATTTGGTTAGCAGAAAATTTCTGGATTTTTTCGATAAACTGAACAAGGATATTTGCTGAAATCGTGCATGTTTGCCTTGTGAGGCGAATACAATCAAAGTAAGAGACAAGCAATTTACCATTCACGCCATTTGGCAAAGCGTTGGTTCGCGAAGCGAAATCAACAAAGGTCTGAATATCTTCAATCGAGCTCAAATTTTTGTTTTTCACTGGAGCTCCGACGATATACTCTTTAAATGTTTTATTGATGTTTATAATGCTGTTAATAAATGCTGTTATAGTATGTGTAATCTCATGTGTTTTCTCTTGTGTATCCTCTTGTGTATTAAGATTTTTTGACATACCTTCACTCCTACTCTCGCAAGGGTTACAAGATTTATTCTCATGTGTATCCTCATGTGTATCCTCATGTGTATCCTCATGTGTCGTTTTTACCTCTTTTTTATCCTTCTCTTTATAGGTTTCAAGAGACTGAAAATCCTTGTAATGATTGACTGTTATGAGCATCCCTCGTTTTTGGGGAAGTGTTTTGACCGTGATATATTTCAAGTTTTCTAACCTAGTTAAACTATTTCTGATTATTTCTCTCGTCCATCCAATTTCTTTAGCAAATTCTGATAAAACGATAATGGTTTGACCTACCTGACATCTTTCGGAAGGAATATAATTGACATCATCTAGTAAAAATTGATAGAGCATCTTATCTTTTATGTTCTGGAATTTCAATCGGGGCTGGATCACAAACCCCGATGCATCTAACAAATTTCCCATTGCCCCGATCGCTCCTTCATCTTCTTTCACACACCGCAAATCTACCTTTAACAGATTTCACAACATAATCTGGATACCTAGCCATATATTGAAGTACAAGCTGTTTCAAATGTTCTTTATCCTCTGCCTTCTCGAATATCCAAGAAGGCAGTAGGACCTTTGTGTGGTTAATCAAAAGGGATTTCCCCTTGCGCTGCGTCAACATCTATGTCATCAAAATTAATATCATGTGCAGACGGCTTTTCAGGTTCATAGTCGATGATGTCTGGATCATCGACTTCATCTGTAATATCTTTAACTTCTCGTTCTTCGTTTTCGTCTTCTGTAATGGCCTTCTGCATATCGATGGAGAGGATTCCCCACTTGCCTAGCATGTTGCGTAAAACTGTTTTCATGGCCATTGCGTCATAGTCGGATTTCCAAACGTTGTTCAAAGCTTTTTTATCCTTCATCTTGTTGTGTTTGATACGGTGTTCCTCTATTTCATCTCGTGTCCAATAGACCGTCTTTTCGAATCCATTAATCAATTTGAAATAGCCGCAATACCCAATGACCTTTTCGCTTGTGGCTCCTTCTAAATCCAGTTCAATTTCCTCCGTTAGTCGATTCCAACTTTTTAATTCACCTTCACGAACTTCTATAACGTTAATTGCTTTGTACTGCCCTGTTCTAAGTGCTAACTGGATATAGCCTTTGTATCCGAGTTGGAATTGAGCCGCCTTATGTCCTTTCTTGCTATCGTAAAAAGGTACAATCCACGCATAACCTAAGTTTTTATCAATCGGTAAATCCAATGTTGCAGCTACCATGGCGGATGAGACAATGCTCATTGGTTCTGCTGCTCTTATGTTTGGATCTCCGTTGTAAAGATTGAGTAACGATGACATAAATTGTGGTGCTTTCTTGTCCAATACTTCTTCAAAACGTTTTTGCATGGTTGGTGTATTTAGAAGGTTTTTAAGTCCTAATGCCTGAGCAGATACTTGTTTAGTAGTATCCTGCTTATTTGCTAATTGATTTTTCAACGCTTCGTTAGTAGCCATATTATCCAATCTCCTTTACCGCAAATTTTCTGAATGACGTTTCTTTAATCACTTGCTTATAAATGTCTGGAAACTTCTCTTTAAGAGCCTTTGAGTCCACTCTGTTTTGAGTTTGTCCTTTCCAGGTGACTAGGAATGTATCTGTAATCCCGATTTCCGCATCCTGCAATTCAGCCTTGATTTTGTTTTCAATTTCGGTTTTGGCTGTCTTAATGAGTTTTTCATCTGATTTCACTTTTTCATATTGGATAAGAAGTTCTTTGTACTCCCCAGGAAGAACGACTTCCTTATCCTTTTCTGCTTGTTCATACCTTTCTTTGAGGTATTGTTCAGCAGCACTGGAACCATCCAATTCAGGAGCATGTCCTTGTTGCACGTGGTATTCCCAAAAGTGCTTTTCAGCATCGATAATCATCTTGATCAGTTCTTCATCCCGTTCAATCTCTTTCCAGATAAATCGATTTCCGCCGATTAACACTGCGATATATCCTTTTTCTTTACCTGTTACAGCTAGATAATGCTGAACCTGTACTAGATAAGTAGCTGGAATTTCTTCCCCCTCCCACTCTTTCCCGAGATAAGCAGAAGTAGTTTTACATTCCAAAATGGCTGACTCACCAACTACGAATCTATCAACATTTGCTTTTATGAATTGGTGCTTAGGGTGGCTGTACATGAAGTTTGAACGTCTTACTTTTTTTCCAGTACGCTTTTCAAACTCTTTAGCGACTACATCCTCCATCTGATTTCCCCAATAGATGGCTTCGTTATCAACTTCGATTGGGTCAACTTGTCCAGTTTTTTCTAACCATAATTCAAACGCTGTACGGTATTTGTTGAGTCCTAGAATGACTCCTGCATCACTGCCGCCAATCCCCTTAGTACGCTCTTGTAGCCAATCAAAACGACTCATTTCGAGTGTAGGGATGGCATTTTGATTAATAGCCAATGTATTTCCTCCTTGACCGTCACTGTTAATCGTTGTACAATGACGGTAATTAATATTTGTTAAAACCTGACTTCCTCCGCTAAAGGAAGTCTTTTTTCATGATGCAATGGTGAATTTTGCTCCTAGTTGTTTAACCAAGTAATCTTCCAAATTGCTTTCAAGAACCACCTCACCATTAATTTCTACAATGGATTCACCTTCGAAAATCTCTTCACCCGTGGCATCAACGCCCCAACGTTTTTCATCATCGTTCCAGAGGCTATCTATGACCATTGGATTTTCGACTTCTAGCAATGTTTTCACCTACTTTCGTATGTAATAAATGGCAGGCAAGGATTTGCACCCTGCATGACAGCGATCGTCCAGCCCAAGCCTATTTCCACTGCCTATACGCTGGCCTCATTAAGGGCGTGCTTTAGCGTCTACCTATTCCGCCACTACCATGATGGATTAGTACCATCGAAGCGACTACAAGCCAGTGAGGGGGATAGCTTATAATCACTTCGACAGGACCAAGCCTGTCTTGTTTTTAAGGTCAATCAATGTTATAATTGACCTATCTTATAAAATGTTTCATTGGCAGTTTTGAGTTCGCACCTCATTACTGCTTTTTCTTTTCTGCAAAAGCTGTTACCATACATCCAGCTATAAAAGCCATCATCGCGATGAGCCATATCCCGAAAATGTCCACTAATACCACTCCTTTACTTCAAATCCTAAATCCTTAGCCAGTCGCAACATTCCATTAAAATGCTTGTTCCTCTTGTCTTGTAACCTTTCCAGTTCCTTTAGGGATTTGACTATATCCTCGGCTGCCATTCTTGCCCCTGTAAGATTACCAGCCGTCAATTCTTCTTTCATGATTCTGTTTAATGTGCTTATGCAAAATGTTTCCGCGATTACGTTATGTAGGTCTTGTTGTAAAAAGTTTTTGGTTAAATCCATGTGATGAAACCTCCTATTAACATTGAGATGTTTTGAATGATTGTTGCTGGGTCTACTCCGATTAGTAGAGCGACCATTAATTCCTGCGCCTGCGTAATCTGACACCACCGAATTAAATCTTCTGCTTTTAATACCATTTTGTTGTTTTCTAATTTCGAGACTGTGCTTCTTGGTAAAAATATCCTAAGTGCCAATTCCTCTTGACTCAATCCGGCGGTGATTCGTGCTTTCTTCAACACCGCCCCTAGGTTCATGTGCTTCCCTCCTTTCTGATGTTCTGATTTAGAACATGTTCGTGATTTGAACAGATTTATGTCTTGTAAGCTAGTAAACTAGAGTTAAGAGATTGCTATATAACTTTGAATTTCTGCCCGAATTCAGGCGCAAACTCTTTGACCCAATCCGTGTTCCTGTTGATCCATTCGAAAAGTAATTCAGTTGGTACTCTTGGATGGCCGAACTCTCTCATGACCGGAAAGTCTCTCCTGTTGAAAAGCTCGGCGCATTTGCTCTCTCCGATTCCTGCTACCTCCATAAACTGTTTTCTCGTGAGCAGTGGAGGTAATTCGTTTTGGTGACGTATATGCGCCGTAGCTTGCTGTACGGCTGTGTTAATCATTTCAAGAAGCTTGTCCTGTTCGATTACTACTAGATTGGTAGACATTTAGATCACCGCCTTTTCATTTAGTTCTTTTTTAAGCCTGTTAATGATGTAGGCTTGGCCTTTTGGAGTAACCCTCGTTGTTAACCATGTGATTGCACCTTTCGAACTTTCCTTTACACCCTGGGAAATTTCGAAGTAACCACGGTCAATGAATTGTTGGTAAGGTTCGTTTTTATTAGCAAAGACTAATTTCCACTCCCTTAGTTTTTGCCAAAGCCTGCGTTCACCAGTGACAATCCCGTTCTTGGAACAAAGTTTTGCGACCTCTCTCACCAGAAGGCTCTTATCAGATGTCATGCAAGCTTCAGCGAAACTTACTAATGGTTGTTGTTTCTTGATGATCTGCTCTGCCTCTATGCGTTTTTGCTGTTCTTCTTTTAATTGAGTAGCGATTTTTATGATGGTGTCCGGATTAAGCAAGACTTCTTCTATTTTTTCAGGAGTCATGTATGCCCCATGTTTCCTGATAGATGGTAGAACTTCTTGCTTAACCCACTTTTTAAATGTTTTGGCTTCTAATTTTCGACTAGCGAAGATTAGTTCGTATAACCCGGATTCATTTACGATATTTACTTCACCTTGACGCCCTAAGTTGAACTTAGACCGTTCATTTTCTTCCAGTCTTTGCATGACCATGGAAGGATTAGTTAAGTCGAGAATTTTACATACATCACTTGCAACAAACCAAGGTTCGTTATTTTGGAAAATAGTTCTTACATCGTGACCTTTGTAATCGAAAACTTTTTGCAATTCGTTCATTAACTCACTTCCTTTTTTGTTTTTGTTGCTATTTATGCAACAGATAGGTTAAAAAAATCTGAAACATCGCATTTTAAAACTTTTGCTAGAGTTGGTAATTGTTCAGCTTTGAAAGAATAATCGCCTCTTTCGTACTTCAAGTAAGTTGATGCGTTCTTGAATCCTAGATAAATCGCCATTTGTTGCATTGGAATATCCAATTCGGTACGCCTCTTTTTAATAAAAGATAAGTTGAAATTCATGTTTATCACCTCTTTATTTGTTGTTAATTTAGCAACTTAACCACATTATAGTTTGTTATTTTAGCAAAGTCAACACTTTTGTTGTTAATTTAGCAAAAATTATTTTTCTAAATTAGAAACATGATAGAATATATTTGCTGATATAGAAAATTTTAATGAAGTATGGTGGTCTTTTATGATTGATGTAGGAGAAAGAATAAGGAAATTAAGGGACGAAAGACGTTGGTCTCTTAGGGAGCTAGAAAGTAGAACTGGTATCAACTACAGTGTAATAAGTAGAATAGAATCAGGAAAAAGACCTATCACAGATCAAGAAATTAATATTTTTTGTAATATTTTTGGTGTATCAAGCGAGTATTTATTAGGAAGAACAGATAAAAGAGAATACGGACAAGAGCCTAAACATATTGAATTAACCGAAAAAGATGAAATTGACATTGCAAAGAGAATGGAACTTATGCGAAAAGATTTAATGGAAGGAAGTGCAGATGGAGAAGGTTTGAGTTATAAAGGAGAACCCATGAGCAAAGAAGCGATAGATTCATTATTAGAATCCCTGGAACTTTTAGAAAGGCAAACAACCTTAATTAACAAAAAATTCATTCCTAAAAAACACAGAAATAATCAATAACACTTATCTGCAAGGGGTGGATATAATTGTGGATTAAAGACAAGGTAAAAACTTTAATTGAAGAGTATTTAACTAATGATCCCTTCGAAATTGCCGACTACAAAAACATAACTGTTTATTTTCATCCATTACACGAAGAAATCATGGGGTATTACAAATATATAAGAAGAAATAAATTTATTGTTATCAACTCTGACTTAAATAACGGACTGAAACTTTTTACCGTTGCGCACGAGTTGGCCCATTCTGAATTGCATCCAAAGTTGAGTACCCCTTTTCTAAAAAGAAAGACGCTTTTGTCTGTGGATAAAATTGAAAATGAAGCCAATCGATTTGCGGTCGAACTTCTTCTTCCTGATGAAGTTATTTATGAACACGCTAACACTAATTTATCTATCAGCGAGTTATCGAAAATGTTTCAGATACCTGAAGAAATTTTGCGACTTAAAAAATTTGAATTTTTATAAAAGGTGGTTATATGAAGTTTTTCAATTTCTTTAAGAAGAAACAAACGCTAATCCCTCAATACAAAGATTATCCTGAACAACCTTATATATCATCTGATAGAGATATTAAGGTGTGGCTAGAACAAGCTGAGACGTTTCCCGATCAATCATTTGTAAAAAGAGAAATGATGATAAGAAACGAAGATGGAATACTTCCAGGACATGTGTATATGCTTTATTGGTTAAGTAAATACATCAACAAAGAGATACCACTATATTTCGAGTATAAATACGGTATTAATTTCAATGAAGAGGTATTTTATTTAATTGATTTAAAACTAATAGATCAAGATAAAAACATTACCAATAAAGGCAGAAAAATAATAGATAAATACAAAGCTATCATTGAAGAACATAGTGACCCAGATGGTCAAAAAAGAAAGCTAACAAATATTGTAAGAAACAAAGAATATAAAGATATCAATTACTATGATGCCTTTGAACTTTATAAAATTGGGGAAGAGTTATATAAACAAGGGCAATATAGCGAGTCAGAAAAGTATTTGAAAGCCTCAGTAAAAAAGAATAATGAAGCACCAGCATTGTATAGACGTTTAGCAATCCTATATAGAAAACAAAAAAGATATCAAGATGAGATTAACATTCTAGAGTATGGGAAAAAAATACTTCAACAATCCACTGGAATATATCATGATGACGCTTATGATCGAATCGACCAAAGAATTGAAAAAACGAAAGAGTTATTGAGAAAAAGAGGATAGGAAGGTGTGTTTAAAACATGGGTTTTTTTGATTTAAAAGCAATGTGTGCAGTTTGTGATAAAGAGACTGGATTGAATCGCTATCGGATTGCAGATAAAAAATGGATATGTCCAAGTTGTTTTAAAGAAGCTGGGTTTAACTTAAGTACGAACACCAAAAAAATGACAGTTGAGAATGTACATTCAGCAATCCAAGCTAAGAAAGACAATGCTAACGAACTTGCTAACTTTAATCCTACTAAAAAAATTGGGTCATTTGTAGAATTTGACGACGATAAAAAACAATGGTTGATTCTCTCTTCTTTTCTAGGAAAAAGAAATAAATCTACTGTTTATAATTACAGCGATATTATTGATTTTGAATTACTGGAAGATGGCGAATCAATAGCAAGTGGTGGTTTAGGCAGGGCATTAGTTGGCGGAGCTCTTTTTGGTGGTGCGGGTGCAGTTGTAGGTGCAGTAACGGGTAAAAAGAAAACTAAAGGTGTATGCAGTAGTCTACGACTCAAAATAACTGTAAATGACATGAATAATCCGGCTGTGTACATAAACTTCCTTGAAACTAATACCAAAAAAGATGGTTTTGTTTATAAAACGATGGTACAGCAAGCGCAAGAATGTTTATCAACATTCCAGTTAATTTGTGATAGACAAAAGAACTCAAATACAACTATAGAACCAACCCCATCAGCAGCAGATGAATTACGAAAATTTAAAGGCCTATTAGATGAAGGAATCATTACACAAGAAGAATTTGAAAAGAAAAAGCAAGAACTTTTAGGATAGGACAGCCATTTAATTATGGCTTTTATTTTAAACAAAGAAAGAACATACATTCGATAATTAAACAAAATTCTAGGGTGAGTAAGGAGGATGAAAAAATGCAATGTGAAGAAGTTGTATTAAAGTCCGGTAAAAAGCGATGGGAATGTGTGGCAGATGGCCCGCCTGATCCGGTGACGGGGAAACGGAATCAAATTAGACGTCGTGGCAAAACGAAAAGAGAAGCAAAAAGAAAAGTGGAAGATGTGATCGAAGCACTTAATAATGATGGGATTAATAAAAAGATTACCAAAAAAAAGACATTTGATGTTGTGGCTAAATTGTGGTTCGAAGTATACAGTTTAACAGGAGTAAAGAAAAACACTATTCGTATTCGTCGCAGAGAAATGAAAACACTGAATGAACATATCGCAAAGGTACCGATTGAGGATGTTACTCATTTTACGTATCAACAAGTTATCAACAAGATATCCCCAGGACTAGCTAGAACGACTGTACAGGGAATAAACACGACTGCTAACATGATTTTTAAATTTGCCATTAGGAATCATTGGATGAAGGATAATCCTTGTATAGATGTTGTTATCCCTCAAAAACGTAAAACCATTGAAGAAATCAAGGAAACCAATATCGAGGAAAAATACCTGGAACGCGCGGAATGGGAAGAATTTCTACTTGCTACATTAGAGTACGGCCTTAAATATGATAAAGAACGTTTTTATACTCTTGCCTTTTCAGGGATGCGCTCTGGTGAACTGTGTGCATTACAGAAACAAGATATATTGTTTGATACGAATGAAATATGGATTACCAAAACGCTTTATAACGAAAAAAACAATATGAAGGAATATGAACTCACACCACCAAAGACAGAGGGCTCTGTTCGTAAAATCGAAATGGAGCAGCCAATAATGGATATGCTCAAAGCTGTAATCGTGGGAAATGACAAATTTAAGCTACAATATCGAACGTTGATTGAAGATTATCATGATAAAGATTTTATTTTTGCTCGTGCCAACGGTTATCCGTTCGTGACTAAGACAATCCTTCAAAGAATGAATCGTATATTGGATAAAACATCGATTAAAAAACATGCTACTCCGCATATCTTTAGACACACGCATATTTCTATGTTAACAGAAGCTGGTGTAGATCTTCCTACCATCATGCAGCGAGTTGGTCATGAAGATATGGAAACCACAGTTGGCATTTATACACATGTTACGAACAAAATGAAAAAAGATGCCTCCAACAAAGTCGAGGGACTTTATGGAGACATCTTACGAAAAGCAATCCTATAAAAATGCTTTTCAAAATATATTGTGATATTTCTGTGATATTTTTGCAGATATATCACTTTTTTATCGGATGAAACATTGGTATATCAACGTTCTGATGTAGTAAGTTACATCATGCCGCCCATTCCACCCATTCCGCCCATATCAGGCATTGCAGGTGCAGCTGGTTCTGGCTTGTCAGCTACTACAGCTTCTGTTGTTAATAGCATAGAAGCTACAGATGCAGCGTTTTGTAGAGCTGAACGAGTTACTTTTGTTGGGTCTACGATACCAGCGTCGATCATGTTAACCCACTCGTTTGTAGCAGCATTGAAACCAATGCCGATTTCTTCTTTTTTCAGACGCTCCACAACAACAGATCCTTCAAGGCCAGCGTTGTGTGCAATTTGGCGTACAGGCTCTTCTAGTGAACGAAGGACGATCCGGATTCCAGTTGCTACGTCGCCTTCTGCTTCTAGAGCAGCTACTTTGTTGTATACATTTACAAGGGCTGTTCCACCACCAGAAACGATTCCTTCTTCAACAGCCGCACGAGTTGCGTTCAATGCGTCTTCGATGCGAAGTTTGCGCTCTTTCAATTCTGTTTCAGTTGCAGCACCAACTTTGATGACAGCTACGCCGCCAGCAAGTTTAGCTAAGCGCTCTTGTAGTTTTTCTTTGTCGAATTCGGAAGTAGTTTCTTCCATTTGTACACGGATTTGGTTAACACGTGCACCGATGTTTGCGGAATCTCCAGCACCTTCAACGATTGTTGTGTTTTCTTTGGAAACAACGACTTTCGCTGCGCGTCCAAGCTGTTCAATGGAAGCAGCTTTCAACTCAAGACCAAGCTCTTCAGTGATGACTTGACCTCCTGTCAAAATAGCGATGTCTTCAAGCATAGCTTTACGACGATCACCAAATCCAGGTGCTTTAACAGCTACTGCATTGAATGTACCGCGAAGTTTATTCAATACAAGTGTTGCTAATGCTTCCCCTTCAACGTCCTCAGCAATCAACAATAATGGCTTGCCTTGTTGAACAACTTGTTCAAGAACAGGTAAAACTTCTTGAATATTTGTGATTTTTTTATCTGTAATTAAAATATATGGATTATCTAGAACTGCTTCCATTTTATCAGAATCTGTCACCATGTATGGAGAAGCATATCCACGATCGAATTGCATACCTTCTACTACATCAAGCTCGGTAGTGAAGCCTTTTGATTCTTCGATCGTGATAACGCCATCGTTTCCAACGCGCTCCATTGCTTCTGCGATTAGCTGACCTACTTCTTCGTCACCGGAAGAAATCGCAGCAACTTGAGCGATAGATTCTTTATCTTCAATTTGCTTAGAAATGGCTTTAAGCTCTTCCACTGCTGTTGCAACAGCTTTTTCGATACCTTTTTTAACACCAACAGGGTTTGCACCAGATGTCACGTTTTTCAAGCCTTCACGAATCATTGCTTGTGCAAGAACTGTTGCAGTTGTTGTACCGTCACCTGCTACGTCATTTGTTTTGCTTGCAACTTCAGAAACAAGCTTCGCACCCATATTTTCGAATGCATCTTCAAATTCAATTTCTTTCGCAATGGTTACACCGTCATTTGTGATCAGTGGAGAACCGAATTTTTTCTCAAGAACAACGTTGCGTCCTTTTGGTCCCAATGTAACTTTAACGGCATCTGCTAATTGATCTACACCGCGTAGTAACGCGCGACGAGCATCTTCTGAGAATTTAATATCTTTTGCCATTGAAAAATGACCTCCTCATACGTTTTATAATGATAAAATAAGAATCAGACTTACTTACCGACAACTGCTAAAATGTCTGTTTCGCGTAGAATCAAATATTCAGTACCTTGGTATTTCACTTCTGTTCCAGCGTATTTTGAGAAGATGATAGTATCTCCTTCAGATACTTCTAGAGCCACACGCTCACCGCTGTCAAGAACACGGCCTGTACCAACAGCCACTACTTTACCTTCCTGCGGTTTTTCCTTTGCTGAATCCGGAAGTACGATACCACTAGCTGTTTTTTCTTCCGATTCTACTAGCTCAATAATTACGCGATCACCCAATGGTTTTAACAAGTGAAACAACCTCCTTAATTGAATATGTATTTTTTTATTATTAGCACTCTAACTCGTTGAGTGCTAACACAGTTATTATCATAATAAATTCATTTTTGATTTGCAAGTCTCAAGCTTCATTTATTCAAAAATTTTTTTCTCCAAAGGTCTACAAAATTTTTAAAAAGCTTTCCTATTTGAAGGGTTTGATTTTTATTAGTAAAATGAAGGTTGTCGCTTTTATATTGATGAAGGGAAATTGGGTTCATGAATAAAAAATATCTATATATATTGATTACTTATATTGCAATGCAGCTCTCTGTATTTATCGGGATGCCTTTGGTAGAATTCGCTGGGGTATTGTTGTTCCATGTAGATCCATATAAAATGAAAATTTTAGCAACGGGCATATGGGTTGTCTTTAGTTTTGTGGTTGGATTAATCATTGTCCTGCTTATATTAAGAAAAGCTGAACCACAAACGAGAGTGGAAAAGGAAGAGCCAATGCCGATAAAAAGTTCCATCATTTGGGCGGTTGGCGGAATTTTCATTGCGTTTGTTGCTCAAATGATCGGCGTTTTAATTGAAACGGCCATTGGGATAAAACCTGGTTCGGAAAACACCGAAAATATTATGAACTTAATTAAATCCGTTCCATTAGTCGTTCTAGCAAGTTCCATTTTAGGACCAATATTAGAAGAAATCGTTTTTCGAAAAGTCATTTTTGGTTTTTTCTACAATCGTTTTCCTTTCTGGGTAGCGGCATTATTAAGTTCTTTAATATTTGCACTTGCCCATTTTGACCCTATGCATATCATTTTATACTCTGCCATGGGATTTACTTTCGCTTTTTTATACGTAAAAACAAAAAGAATTATCGTCCCAATTATTTCTCATATGATGATGAATACGATTGTGACTGTCGTGCAATTTAATTATATGAATAAACAAGCTGGAATTTATGAAATGGTTCACGGTTGGATTGGAGGGTTTTTCGGATGAGATCTCCGTTTTTTTCAGGAGTCATATATTTATTTCTTGGATGCATCTTTACATTCTTCGCAATCCAACAAGTAACAATGAATGATTGGAATTTTTTCGTGTATGTACTGCTTATATTAGCCACTTTTGATTTCGGTGCGGGGTTCAGGTTGATTGGACTGCATTTTCGAATAAAAAGTCAAAAGAGGAAGTAAAAGCTTTTATTAAACGTCAAGTTAGTGCTTGAAATCATTTTAATGTTGGACTTTATAAGAATGAATAAAAAGGATAGGTGAACAGATAAAATATGCTCTATCTATCCTTTTCTGTACTAAAAATAATCTTGCTTTCTACAGTTGTTGTGCTAATGCACAAATTGGGGAAGTTCAATGCTTGGTACTTTAATCTACTAGACCATTACCGATGTAATCAAAGGTATCTTTATCGGCATAAACAACCATATTATTTGGCTCTTAAAATCCAGAATTAATTTTCCTGTAACTCTTTCACTTTTCTGTAAAATGTTATCTTTTTATCCCCTGTCGTAGTCAATGATTTTCATTATGAGAATCAAAAAGCATTAGATATGCAAAAAACTCAGATGTTTCTTGATTAACATGAGATGTGTCGATTCCACGTTCGATAATCATATCAACTTTTAGTTCTTCGCAATTGGAGGTTATTGCATTTAACTGGGATTCAATAATGACAAGTATTCTTTCATTATCAGATGTAATCCCCATATGATTGTAGTAATGATCACTTTTTTCATTTCTTACTACTTCATACGAAATGAAATTAAAGTTATCCAAGTTAGATTTTATAGGGTCGTTTTTGTGTACATTAATATAGTTAAGAATTGTCATTTTTAAGAAAATAGCTTCGGATTCTGATAATTCTGTTTCGGCAATATCTAATTTTTTTTGAAATGCGGAGATAACGTCATTAACTGATTGTAACGGTCGAATCTCATGGGAATATTGCTGCTTCAAATATGCTTTGTACTCATCATGATCCACGTAATCACCAAATTAAAAAAAGAAATGAAAGATGCTCTAGAGAACATCTCGATATTATTACTATAGCATATAATCGCTTAAGCATTAGATACTACGCCAAAATTATAAGTTTTTGCTGGAAATGATTTATATACCGTACGATTTAACACTGAACTGTTCATGATATCCATTTTACTAAACTTTATAGCATTAGCAGGCTTTGTCCCAACATAAGCTAAGTAAAATGGATTTGCTTTTAGTAGGAAAATCAATCAAATACACTTCTTTTCCTTCATATGATTTATCCTCAACTTGAGACATCATATTTTCATTCAGAGTAATTTTAGAAACTTTTCCATCTTTCAAGTCCCATCAATCCATTCATTTTGTTCTAAAGACAATTGCATCCAAACCATTTCTCTTACATCCTTTTCTTTGACAACCTTATCGCCTTGCTCGTCACTATTAGCAGCGCTTTTATTGCTTTCATATCGGTTTGAACAAGCATTTAATCCTATCAGAAGAACGATTGAAAGAATAGATAGAGTGATTTTCTTCACTCTTAACACTCCCTATTTTAATTAGACGTGCATTTTCTTTATTCGTTCCACTCTAAAAAGCTGAACCTTATTTATTTTTCTTTCTTGTGAATAAATGAAAAAGTACACCACTATTTGAGTGATGTACTACGTTTTTTTAATGTATAATATTAAAGTCAAACATCTACACTGCATACAAGGTACATTTACTTATCCTTGATCCTACAGAGTAGTCTTCACTATCATATCGTTTCTTCTCTTCGTTCCGCTTCAGCAGCCTGGGCTTTTTTATATCCAATCGTTGCGATCCACACACTAATTTCATAGAGCAGTAAAAGTGGCACGGTCACCATTAAATGCGAGACAATATCAGGTGGTGTGATAAGTGCAGCAATAACAAATAGGACAAAATACGCATATTTTCTTATCTTCTTTAAAAACATTGGTGTGATGATTCCAAGCCTCGTTAAAAATAATAGAACAACTGGAAGCTGGAATAAAAAACCAAATGGTAGAGTGATTTGAAATAAAAATTGAAAATACTCGTTGATTCCAATTGTCGATTGGATTCCCATATCGCTTGATAAGCCGAGCATGAACTTCATGACAAAAGGAAAGAGAATGAAATAGGAAAATGTTAATCCCGCCAAAAATAATAATACCGAAGCTGGAATGTATCCTAATGTTACTCTCCGTTCTTTTTCTAGAAGACCCGGACTGACGAAAGACCATATTTGGTATAAAATTACCGGAGAGGTCATGATTAAAGCCAAAATAAACACCATATTCATATATACTTTAAAAGGATCCGTTACACGAAAAGCATTCATCGTCAGGTCTTTTGCCGCTGCTGCATTTTGAAGAATATTAATTAACGGTTGTACAATAAAAAAGCTAATGATTACGGCAAATACGAAGAAAACGACTATAATCATCAGCCGTTTTCTTAATTCGTCTATATGTTCTAAAATCGTCATTTGATTTTGATTCATAACACGTTCATCCTATCAAAGGCCTGAGTCTTTTTTCTGATCCTTCTCTTTATCCTTATCTTCATCGTCCGCCAAACCTGCTGTAGCGTTTTTAAATTCACGCAAGGTTTTTCCAGCTGCCTTCCCTAGTTCAGGCAATTTTTTGGGGCCAAATATTAACACAGCAACAATCCCAATTAGGATTGCACTACCTGGTCCAATTGCACCTAATACCATTTGCGCCCACCTCCTTATTCATTTATTGTAAATGATGAAATTCCGTTTGGCTATTCCCAAACCGTTATTCTTGTGAACTTTCCGTGTCTTCGTTCGGATAATTTTTTAAGAAATAAATGAGTGACTGGAGTTCTACAGCAAGGTCAATGTGATGAACTCTTACAGATGGTGGAACCGCAAGTCTTGCTGGTGTAAAATTTAATATTCCTTTCACACCTGTATGTTCTAGTCGATCTGTAATTTGCTGTGCTGCAGCGGCTGGAACGGTTAAAATGACGGCTGATATTTCTTCTTCATTCAACCTTTGTTCAAGCTCAGACATATCGTAAATGGGTACATCGCTTATCATTGTTCCTATCTTTTTTGGATCTACTTCGAAAGCCATCGCTATTTTCGTATTATTATTTTTTAAGAAATTATAATTTAAAAATGCCGTTCCAAGATTACCTACGCCAATAAGCGCCACTTTCGTCAATTCATCCTGGTCCAATGTTTTACTAAAAAAAGATAATAGATAGTTTACATTATACCCATATCCTTTTTTTCCTAAAGCACCAAAATAAGAGAAGTCGCGGCGTATCGTTGCCGAATCCACCTTCACTGCTTCGCTTAGCTGTGCAGATGATACGCGCTGTTTTCCTGATGCATGTAAATTTTTTATAAAACGATAATAAAGAGGCAGCCTCTTCGCCGTTGCATGCGGTATTTTCATTGATTCTTCATTCATACTAAAACCTCCACACCTTCACTAATCGTGAGATTGTCGTTTATAATCTTTTCCGGTCGTTCCACCTGTTTTTTCAATCAGAAAAGTCGGTCCTATGATCATACTTTTGTCTACTGCTTTACACATATCATAAACCGTTAATGCTGCAGCAGATACTGCGGTTAAAGCTTCCATCTCTACACCAGTATTTCCAATTGTTTTCACTAAAGCTTGTATATTTAGTTGCCAAGTTTTTGTCTTTTTTTTCCATTCAAATGAAATATCAATTCCTTTTAAAGAGATAGGGTGGCACATAGGTATGATTTCCCATGTTTTTTTTGCCGCCATAATACCAGCAACCTGTGCCACAGCAAGAACATCACCTTTTTTTATTTTGTTTTCCGTTATATGTTCATAGATCATTTCATTTACTTCGATACTTGATTGGGCGATTGCAGTTCGCACCGTTTCAGGTTTCGCACTCACATCAACCATTTTAGCGCGTCCCTGCTCATTAAAATGAGTTAAATTATCCACTGCCAACACCTCTCTATTATCATACACTATTTCATCCAAGCTGTCTTTTTTCTTAGGGACTTAGGTTGGGATATTGCCGAGAGTATTGATTATACGGTAAACTGACTATGAAACAAGAGGTGAAAAACAATGATGCTGTTACAAGTTCAGCAACTGACAAAATACTTCGGCGCTGAATTAATATTATCGAATATAAAACTAGAAATACAAACAAAAGATAGAATTGCCCTTGTTGGACGGAATGGTGCAGGGAAATCAACATTATTGAAGATGATTGCGGGTCATTTATCCTATGATTCTGGCCAAATTGTAAAACCGAAAGATGTTTCAATCGGATATTTGGCGCAAAATACTGGATTAGAATCATCGTTGTCCATCTGGGATGAAATGCTTTCTGTATTTGATTATATAAAAAAAATGGAAGAAAATCTTCGTCATATTGAGCTTGAGCTTGCAAATAGTTCACATGATGAGCAGACGGCAAAGTTATTAAGAGAGTATGATCAGCTCCAAGTAAAGTTTGAAGAAGTTGGAGGCTATCAATATGAATCCGATATTCGCTCGGTTTTACATGGGCTTCGCTTTTATGAAGAAGACTATTCCACACGTATCGCGACATTGAGCGGGGGACAAAAGACACGTCTTGCGCTCGCTAAGTTATTGTTAACAAAACCAGATATATTAATTCTGGACGAACCTACCAATCATCTAGATATTGAAACTCTTTCATGGCTGGAACAATATCTAGTTGGCTACCCAGGTGCTATTTTAATTGTTTCGCACGATCGCTATTTTCTCGATAAAATCGTAACACAAGTATATGAGCTTTCGATGCATGAATTAAAGAAATTTCATGGTAACTACAGTAAATACCTGGTACAGAAGGCAGAAATGTATGAACGTGAAATGAAATTGTATGAAAAGCAACAGGATGAAGTAGCGAAATTGCAAGACTTTATCCAGCGTAATCTTGCTCGTGCCTCTACTACTAAAAGAGCCCAAAGTAGACGAAAGCAGCTTGAAAAAATGCAGTTGATGGATCGACCTACAAGCGGGGATAAATCAGCATCGATTTCGTTTGGTATTGAAAGGCAAAGCGGCAATGATGTTTTGAAAGTAAATGATGCTGCGATCGGCTATGCTGGGGCGCCATTATCAAAAAATATTCGTTTTTCAATTTATCGCGGAGATAGTATCGCATTAGTTGGCCCAAATGGTGTTGGAAAGTCTACATTATTAAAAACAATCATTAAAAAAATAGCGTTGCTCTCTGGTCAAATCGATTATGGCACAAATGTCACGATTGGCTATTACGATCAGGAACAAGCCGAGTTATCTTCCAATAAAACCGTTTTACAAGAGCTTTGGGACCATTATCCGATGAAGGAAGAAAAAGAAATCCGTACGATGCTAGGTAACTTCTTATTCAGTGGGGATGATGTGCAAAAGACAGTGTCTACCTTAAGCGGCGGAGAAAAAGCTCGGCTTGCGCTCGCGATTTTAATGCTTGAACAAGCTAATTTTCTAATCTTGGACGAACCGACAAACCACCTGGATTTAGATAGTAAAGAAGTACTTGAAAATGCACTTATTGATTATCCAGGAACCATTCTTTTTGTATCACACGATCGTTATTTTATAAATAGATTAGCTTCAAAAGTCGTCGAGCTTTCTCCAGACGGTACGATAGAATATCTTGGGGATTATGATTACTACGTGGAGAAAAAAGCAGAGATGCTAGAAATAGCTAGGCTTGACGCGGAAAAACTACAGTCAAAAATGCGGACCGAAAGCCCTACAACAAAAAAATCCTTCCAGCAAGATAAGGAAACAAAGAGACTAGAAAGACAGAGAAAACGTAGAGTCGAGGAAATAGAGGAGCGCCTCGGAATTTTGGAGGAGAATATGAGCGAATTGGAGGAGCTCCTCTGCCGTCCCGATATATTTGAAGATCACGAAAAAGTTATGGAAATAAACGAACAGATTGAAGGAATAAAAGTGGAAATGGATCAGCTTTTAGAAGAATGGGAGGAAGTGTCTGAACTTCTCCAGAAATAGCACCTGTAATGGGTGCTGTTCTCTTTTCCACAACCTTATTCACAGAAATAATAACGCAAATAAAGTTATCACAAGACTTTTCCACAGTATCCACAAAGAAAGATGGTTTTATCCACAATTAAAGCTGTATAGTTGGGATTACTCGTTTCTTCGAGAAGAATATCCACAACTTATCCACATTAAATTACGTACTTATTTACAATATTTAAAAATGGCTCGGAAAAATTCCAAGCCATTAGAGTAGTGTTTTTTGATTTTAAAAAACTTGCTCAATATCCAAACCGGGATGAGCATTCATTTCCATCGTCCCTCTTTTTCCCATTTCAAATAATATGCTGCCAGCCGCTGCAATCATGGCAGCGTTATCTGTACATAGAAAAAGTGGCGGAATGACAAGCTCGATCTCCGGTTCTTTTTTAAATACGGCCGTTAAAGAGTGCCGCAGCCCTTTATTAGCAGCCACTCCACCAGCTAAAAGAACTTGGCGAACATTGTATTCTTTTGCAGCACGAACCGTTTTTTCCGTTAAGACTTCTACCACACTCGCTTGAAAACTTGCCGCTAAATCTTCAGGGCTAACGGTATCGCCTCTTTGTTCAGCATTGTGAAGAGTGTTGATTACAGCTGATTTCAGACCGCTAAAGCTAAAATCATACGATCCTTCCTCAAGCCATGCTCTTGGTAAATCAATATTGGGGGTTCCTTCATGTGCAAGTCTGTCAATATGTGGCCCTCCAGGATACGGAAGCTGCAAGGTTCGAGCTACTTTATCATATGCTTCTCCTGCTGCATCATCAAGGGTTTCCCCTATCACTCTGAAGGATCCGTTCTTCTCCATATAAACCAGCTCTGTATGGCCACCAGAAACAACAAGCGATATTAATGGAAATGTTAATTCTGTAATAAGACGGTTCGCATAAATATGTCCTGCAATATGATGAACCGGAACGATTGGTATTTTATGTGAAAAGGCAAGTGCCTTTGCTGCATTAACGCCGACAAGTAAAGCTCCGACTAAACCTGGACCTTCTGTAACAGCTATGGCATCAATATCCTTTATAGAAACATTTGCTTGTTTCAACGCTTCTTCTATTACAATAGTCATTTGTTCAACATGGTGCCTTGATGCAAGTTCTGGAACGACTCCACCAAATCGTTTATGACTCTCAATTTGTGAAGCAACAACATTGGAAATGATTTCTGTCCCATTTTTTACAATCGATGCTGCTGTTTCGTCGCAGCTAGTTTCAATCCCTAATACAAATAAATCATTTTTCATATCTTCACCCACATCACAATGGCATCTTCATGGTTGTCTGTGTAATAGTTCTTTCTGATGCCGCCTTCTTGAAAACCCAATTTTTTATACAGAGATCTAGCTGGAGTATTACTAACTCGGACTTCCAGGGTCATTGTTTTTGTTCCTGCTTCCTGTGCTAAAGAAATCATTCTTCTTAACAACGCTTCTCCAAGCTTGCGCCCACGATATTTTGGCAAAACAGCAATGTTCGTAATATGCGCCTCATCCATAACAAGCCAAACACCGCAATATCCACATACTTCCCCATCGCATTCCATTATTAAGTAAACAGCGAATCGATTACTGATGATATCTTGATAAAAAGCTTCTTTTGGCCACGGAACAGTAAAAGATTTTTGTTCAATGTCGACGAGACTTTCTATATCTTCTTCCGTCGCAAGCCGAAACGTAACTTCACAAGTATCTTGCCCATTTTTAATCATTTTTCCGCTCCTGTTTTTCCAGCCATTTCGCTTCAGCCTCGACTAGGCGCAGATAATTAGGAGTAAAAGAATGTATATCTACGGCTGGAAGATTTATACCCAACAATCCTAGCTCACCCGGTCTTGGATTCTGTTCAGAGATTTGAGCAAAAAAAGCCTTATCTTCCAATTCTCTTTTGAAGGTATCTTTATGAATTGGAATATCATTTCCTATAAATAAAATCGGTTCTCCATATGATTTTAACGTTTCAGTCCATTCACTCGCCAAGATATTTCTATCTTCCAAGACATTAACTAAAACACCATTCTCATACTTATATAATCCCGTATAAATTAACCCTCTTCTCGCATCAAATAAAGGGCAAATAAGCCCTAAAAAATACCGGGGAGCTGCCGCTAGTACTGCAAGACTTGATACTCCAACTAATGGAATTCCTAAGCTCCAAGCCATTGTTTTGGCAATCGTTACACCAATTCGTACACCTGTATATGAGCCTGGACCTTGTGCGACAACAATCTTATTTAAATCTTCCGTGTCCGTTTCACAATCCGCAAGCAATCGCTCAATAGCTGGCATGACACGGACACTATGATTTTTTTTCATATTTGTGATGTATTCCCCAATTATTTTCTCTTCACTTAAAAGTGCAATTCCGAGAACATCATTGGAAGTATCAATCGCTAAAATTTTCATTGAATAACTCCTTACATAAGGCTTCATATCTTGCCCCAACGGGTACAAATTTTAACAATCGTTCATCGTCACCATTGCGATAAATATAAACGGAGAGATGTTCGGGTGGCAGTTGTTCTTCTATAATATGAGCCCATTCAATCACTGTTACCCCATCATTATAAAAATATTCATCAAGTCCTAAATCTTCAAAAGCATCCTCTACTCGATACACGTCCATATGATAAAGTGGGAGCCTGCCATTATATTCTTTTATAATGGTAAAAGTAGGACTATTTACATTTTTATGAATGTCCAAACCAGAAGCAAGACCTTTTGTAAAAGTAGTCTTTCCTGCTCCTAAGTCTCCTTCTAGCAACAAAATATCGTTTTTTTTGAGTAATTTTCCCAAGCTCTTTGCAATAGCATACGTCTCTTCGGGACTATTCGATTTCAGCTCAAAGGTTCCCATACGAGCTCTCCCTTTTAGGTGATAATATGAAAAAAAACGAAACTAAGTTTCGTTTTCATTTTACATTAAATATGGCGGTCCCGACGGGAATCGAACCCGCGATCTCCTGCGTGACAGGCAGGCATGTTAACCGCTACACCACGGGACCTATTCCTTGCCGATAAAATAAGATTGCGGGGGCAGGATTTGAACCTGCGACCTTCGGGTTATGAGCCCGACGAGCTACCGGACTGCTCCACCCCGCGACGATAAAAAGTATAATCTTGATCTAGCTCCGAAGAAGAATTCTCTGAATGTATTCGACCAATCAATTGTGCAACAAAACTAATTATACTAGGTTCAATACGAAAAATCAAGGTTTATCTGCGCATAAAATTAAATCGACGTTAAAGTTTATTGCAAAAATAAAAATCCCCGTAGAATTTCTCTACAAGGATCAGGAATGGATAAACATAAATACTACCAGGAGAGTGATTATCCCGAAAAGGGACACTGTCATAATTATATAGATGAGATAGTGAAGAAACTCCTTAATTTTTGCCCTTTTCATGCTAGACTCTCCTGTAAAAGTGGTTTTAGTTTACGATTCTTTTTGCTCCTACATACTTAGTCTTCCAGTAATCAAGGTTCATCGATTGGACTCTAACTCCACTGGATGTAGCCCCGATGAATTGTTGCTTTCCTACATAAATACCGACAAATGAAACAGATTTTCCATTAGTTTTGTAGAACACTAAATCCCCTGGCTTTAAATCTTTCAAATTAACGCTTTTTCCTTTTTTAAATTGATCAGCGCTCGTACGTGGTAAATTGACTTTTACACTTTTGGTATACACATATTGTGTAAAACCAGAAGCATCAAATCCTTTTTCTGTCGTTCCACCCCACTTATACGGCTTCCCTTTCAACGTCTGCGCATATGCCGCAACCTTATCCCCATTTGTTTGTGCTGCAGCATCCGCATTCAAGCTAAACAAAGATGAAAATAGTAGTGCTAGTGCGGTTACCACTGCGATCACCCATGATGATTTTTTTACTGAGATCCCCATTTCCATTACAAATCCCTCTTTCTTTTTTATTGTTTTTTTCTTTCTAATGACATCATAAACAATTTAAAGAAAGCATTGGTTTCTTATTGGTTAAAAATAGTTACATAAAGGTTAAGTGTTTTATTTTATTTTAATAAGGAAACTGTGGTATTTACTCTGCCCAGCTTCGAATCGGATACATACAGGAATGAATCGGAGCTCATAATTGTACCCATGTTGCTATGAAAGTATGAGTGTATTTTGGAAGCCAAATGTTAATTTACTTTTACAACAAATAATATAAGCCATTTTGAAAAGGGCTAGATTAAAATGGCTTATATTATTGCGATTAATTATTTTAATTAGCTTGATCATCTCGGGATACAATTTTTTTGAATAAGCCCTGCATACTTGCTACTTTATAGGATTTAAAAGATAGCAATCTAGAAGAAGCATCTTGATTCAATCAAGTATAAAATAGATGTTACTAGGTTAAAAAAGAGGAATGGTTAAGGAGGAGTTACTTTGAACCAAAAATCCCCAGTAGCTGTCGTTACCGGTGCTGCGCGTGGTATCGGGCGGGGCATCGCTTTAGTGCTCGGCGAAGCTGGTATGACTGTCTATGTTACTGACCGCGAAACCCGAAATAATAAAATATCAGAATTGCCTGGAACTGTGGAGGATACTGCTGAACAGGTAATCGAGAGGGGGGGACAAGGAATCGCAATTCCCCTTGACCATACCGACGACCGAGCAGTGGCGGAACTTTTTGAGCAAATTCGTAGCGAACACGGAGGTCTTGATCTACTTGTTGCGAACGCATGTAATGGAAATGCTCTTCCCTTCCAGAAAGGTCCATTTTGGACACTTTCGCTGGAGAACTGGCGGAACATGATCGACATCGGCGTTCGAAGCCATCTAGTGGCTGCGTGGTATGCAGCACCACTTCTGATTGAGCGGGGAGGTCTTGCAGTGCTAACAGGCTATACGGACCCCAATACAAAGGTTATGGGAAATCTTTTTTATGACTTGGCCATGAACAGCGTAAGTCGTCTCGCGCACTCTCTTGCTCATGATCTAAGTCCGCATGGCGTAACAGCGTTAGCGGTTTCTCCTGGTTTTACACGTACTGAGGCGATTATTGCGGCACTTGGTGAACATCCTCCTGGAAGCGATTCCGTCGAGTTCCCTGGCCGTGCAGTGAAAGCTCTGCTTGAAGATCCCGACGTCAAGCGCCACGCGGGGCGAACAATTACAGTTGCTGACCTCGCTAAGGAGTATGGTTTTAGCGACATCACGGTTGAAGACCAACCGAATGGAGTGCAGGATGAATAGGCATAGACCAGCGGAACGGCTTGTGTGGGCTGTGGATACCATGAATATTCAGCCCGATCACCGTGTGCTTGAAATCGGATGTGGTCACGGTGTTGCGGTCTCCTTGGTCTGTGAGAAATTAGAAACAGGTAAAATAGTGGCAATTGACCGATCACTGAAAATGATCGAGATGGCCAGAAAACGGAACGCCGATCACATCGATATCGGTACTGCATCGTTTCAAACAGTCTCCTTACATGAGGCTGATCTTGTCGAAGGTTGGTTCGACAAGATCTTTGCATTCAACGTAGGAGTGTTCTGGCGTCAGCAATCTGCCCTAGAGTTTGAATTAATTAAAAGCTGTATTGCACCATACGGTGAGCTATACCTCTTCTTTCAGTCAATAAACCTTCAAACACAGCCATCGCCAGGATCTTTACCTGAAATATTGCAGAGCAACGGCTTTACGGTTAAGAAAATCTTGATGGAAGATCTTGCAACTGCACGTGTGGGGTGCGTTATTGCAGAAAAAAGCTTGACTTAAATGTAACAGTGACCGTATATTTTATAACTATGACAATTTTCTATGGAGTAGTAAACTGTTAATTTAGTTAGACAACGGAAAATAATTACAATAATCAAATTCAACAATAACAGATTATTACAAGTTTTCCAAAAAATGCACCTTTCATAAGGTATTCAAATTTTATCAATAGTTAACTTAACGAAAAGGGATGAGATAATGGACCAATCACGTGAGTGCTGTCATTCTATTGAAAAAGGTACGGGAATATCTTCTAAAAACAGTGAAATGAATAACCCCAGAATCGTCTCAAGGAAAGAGTGGCAGGAGGCTCAGCAGGCGTTTTTAGAGAAGGAAAAGGAACTTACACGTGCCCGTGATGAGCTGAACGCCAAAAGACGTCAATTGCCGATGGTAGAGGTTTCGAAAAATTACATTTTTAATGGAACAAATGGAACCTTAGGATTACATGATTTATTTGATGGCCGACGTCAGCTCATTGTTTACCACTTTATGTTTGATCCAAGTTGGGAAGAAGGATGCGATGGCTGTTCAATGATGGTTGATAATATGGGGCACCCCTCTCATTTAAATGCCCGTGACACGACGCTTGTCTTGATATCTAGAGCACCACTTGATAAAATTGAGCCATTTAGAGCCCGAATGGGTTGGACACTCCCATGGTATTCGTCATTCTCAAGCGATTTTAATTATGATTTTGGCGCAACAACTAAGGCAGGGGAAACACACGGCTATAGTGTTTTTCTATTAAAAGACAATAAGATATATCATACTTATTCCACTTGGAGACGCGGGGTTGAATCCTTGGGTACCAATTGGAGCTACCTAGATATTACACCACTTGGACGACAAGAATTATGGGAAGATTCCCCACCCTGGGTCGCTCAATCATCTCCATATAAATGGTGGCGTCATCACGATCGGTATGATGAGTAAATTTTGCCTTTCATTCATTTAGACCATTGTATATCTCACTTTTATATAGGGATAGCGTCAGGAAAATGTGGATTTATAACGGTTAAGGAAATTTCAATAGATTATCAAAAACGGGTGTTTCAACATTTAAGAGAAGAATTAGAAGTAGAACGAACATCCCTGTATAATGATGTATTTGGCAATTTAAAAATCCTGTTTATGGCAGTATGTTTTTTGAATAGAAAAAAGCCGGAAATTTGCAAGAAAAGAATAGAAACTTGCATATTTTCAGTTTTTTTAAAAGTTTGAACATTAAACAAAAGCGCCCGTTCATAATATAAGGTTAGCCAGATTTTAACTGTACCCGTTGTAAAGGACATTTTAAAAAGCTCATGCCGCATCGAAGATGATTTCTGTATTCAACAGGAGTCATCTTCTCATATACGTCAACTTAAGCTTTTGTTGGTCTTTTTTTCTGTAGTTTTATCGTGGTAAATTTAATAATTTACCAATAATCAATTAGCTGCATGTCCGATTGCTAAAAAATACGGTATCACTACGGTCCGAGATTTAGGCTTAGCGAAATTGCCCTTTTATTCCACCGCCATTTGTAAAATTGATTTCAAAGTCAAAAATAACACTTTTTATCCATTTCGAATCACCTTAGTTTTAAAGTATATTTTTCCGGCTTTAAAATACAAATACCTTCTTTTACTCCCTCAGTTTGATACGTTTATCTCTTAATTTGTAATGAAGGGTATCAATCGCAGTATTGGTGACCTTTACTTGGTGAATATATGTACTGAAGGGAACCAATCTCAATATTGATGACCTTTACTTGGTGAAAATGTTTATTGAAGGGAACCTATCGCGGTATTGGTGACCTTTACTTGGTGAATATATGTACTGAAGGGTACCAATCATGGTTTTAACGCCTTTCGGCACTTTTTAAACTCAAAAAAAGACACCCACTGATTGGATGTCCTTGGTTGCCTGGCAACGTCCTGCTCTTGCAAGGGGAGGCCCCTTACTACCATCGGCGCGCGAGCTTAACTTCCGTGTTCGGGCTGCGGATCAGGATGACCGGCGAATCTCTTCGTCATCTGCGCTCGCTCGATTCTCATGGGCATAGCCCATTCCGAGTCTCTCTCCCTTGATTCCTCGATCTTCTTGGTCCTCCTGATCCTCGCTTACCTTGTGTTTATTTCTTTTCTTCTGTACCTTCGGTATCTATTAAAAAATACATATAAAAAAACACCCACTAAATGGATGTCTTTA